>FZRE01000035.1 GCA_900199655.1 Prevotellaceae bacterium KH2P17 | reverse complement strand
GTTGCTTGCACTTTTCCATGAACCGGCAAACCTGCAACAGCAGAAAAAATACTCTGTTACTTTGTCTTTAAAAATAAGCAGCAAACCGGCAGGAGGCCTGCAACAGCGTTTCCTCCCCTTAGAAAGGGGAGGTTAGGAGGGGATGATTGCACCGAATGATTACCAATTTACTGCCTGAAGATTGCCAACAGCCTGCTAACACATCATCCCCTCCTCCGCCTCCCCTTTCCAAGGGGAGGTTACCAGTTAGCCTTTCACCTATTATAATACATACAGTGAGCCGGCAGCAAAGTACAGGCGCCAGCGTATCCTCCCCTTAGAAAGGGGAGGTTAGGAGGGGATGATGAACCCGCAAACAGCTCTTCAAACCAACAATCGGCAAACTGCTGGAAATCAGTAAGTTACAAGCAAGGAAGAAAAAGGTGCCTTTCAAGCCTCTTGAAGGGCACCTTCAAGGCGCTTGAAGGATAGCTCCGAGGGCCTTGACCGATAGCTCCGTGACATAAAGATTACTCGTCAGGCTGTCTTAACCCTGCCGGGGCATCATTGCGGTACAGCCTGTTGGACTCAAAAAACACACCGTAACGCTGTCCGCAACCCCGTAAATGCCCACGAAAAAGGTACGTTTACGGTAAATTATTCATATTTAACACTCGGGGGTAACATTTGTTATCATCGGCAAACAGCTATGCCGGCTATCTTTGCAATGAGTAAAACCATGAGAATGTATATATCCTACTAATGAACAGATAGCCTGATGGAGAAACAGAAGACATTGAGAGTTCTGAGCGAAAGCGTTCTGTTTCACGGATTGAAGACTGACGAGATTGAAGGTCTGTTGCTGAATGTGAAATACAAGATTCTGAGATACAAGAGAAATGAAATTTATACGCTTGAGGGAATGAACTGCTGTCACGTGGACTTGGTGCTAAGTGGCTGCGTAACGGCTTATATGGTGGGCGACTCCGGCAAGTCGCTCCTCATGGGCAAGATAGGCGCTGGCGCGGTGATAGCCCCGGCGTTTGTGTATGCCAAGAGCCACAAGATGCCCGTCACGGTGAAGGCCGACGCGAACACGGAAGTGCTGCGCATGAGCCCCGAAGAACTGCTGCGCTTCATCGACGGGAATGCTACCGTGCGCCATAATTTCATTGTCTGCATCTCTGAAGTGGTGGTGCATCTCACGCAGAAGATACACATGCTGAACCTGATGACGGCCAGGCAGAAAGTGGTGAGCTACCTCAAGGAGCTTTGTCGGCAGCAGGGCGGGAGCATAGTGGACTTGGGATGCTCGCGACAGGAGCTGGCCGACAGCTTCGGCATACAGAAGTACTCCCTTGCGCGCATCCTCTCAGAGCTGGCCGGGCAAGGCATCATAACGGTCGAAGGGCGCCGCATAACCATACGCGACATGCAGGCACTGCGCAGACTGTAGTATCCGGGGCCTCTGAAACAGAGGCCGGAACATGACATTTATTACCTTATTAAATAATATAGTATGAAAAGAAACCTAACATTCGCAGTGGCTGCCTTGGTTGTAGCAGGCAGCACGCTGTACTCATGCAGGCCTGACAAGTCGGGACCGCAGGTAGATGCCGACGCAGCCCAGAAGACCTACGTGGCTCCGGGGCAGTATGACGAGTTCTACAACTTCGTTTCCGGAGGCTTCAACGGCCAGGTGAGCGTTTACGGAATACCGTCGGGACGGTTGCTGAAAGTTATCCCCGTGTTCTCGCAGAACGGTGAGAACGGCTACGGCTACGACGAGGAAACCAAGCCGATGCTGAACACCTCGTTCGGCTTTGTGCCCTGGGACGACTCCCACCACATGACACTCTCCGAGACCGATGCCATGTACGACGGCCGCTGGGCTTTCATCAACGCCAACAATACGCCGCGCGTGGCCCGCATAGACCTCAAGACCTTCCGCACGGCCGAAATCATCGAACTGCCCAACTCGGCCGGTAACCACGCCTCGCCGTTCCTGACCCAGAACACCGAATACCTGGTGGCAGGCACCCGCTTCAGCGTTCCGGCCGACTATGAGAACGGCGACGTATCGCTCGATGAGTACAAGGAGAAGTTCCACGGGCACATCAGCTTCGTGAAGATTGACCCGCAGAGCGGCGAAATGAGCCTCGACTTCCAGCTCCGTCTGCCGCCCTTCAACTACGATTTGAGCCACAGCGGCAAGAATGCTTCTGGCGACTGGAGCTTCTTTACCTGCTACAACAGCGAGGAAGCCAATACGCTGCTCGAAATCAATGCAGCCAAGAACGACAAGGACTACATCCTGGCAGTGAACTGGAAGAAGGCCGCCGAGCACGCTGTAAAGGGAGACTGCACCGTTGAAAGCGTGAAGTACGCCCACAACAAGTGGGATGAAAGCACGCTCACGGCCAAGTCGGAAATCCTTAATCAGGTGAAAGTAATCAATACGGAGAAAGTAAACGACTTCCTGTATCTCATCCCCTGCCCCAAATCTCCGCACGGATGCGACGTTGACCCGACAGGAGAGTACATCGTGGGCAATGGCAAGCTGTCGTCCAACATTCCCGTCTTCAGCTTCACCAAGATACAGAAGGCCATTGAGAACAAGCAGTTCGACGGCAAGGTCGACGGCATCAACGTCATCAAATACGAGGCCGCACTGCACGGAGAGGTAAAGGCGCCGGGCCTGGGCTCGCTGCACACGGAGTTTGATGCCGAGGGTCATGCCTACACGAGCTTCTTCATTTCGTCCGAAATCGTGAAGTGGAACCTCAAGGATTTGCAGATTCTGGACCGCATCCCCACCTATTACTCCATCGGACACCTCTCGGTCATGGGCGGCGATACGAAGAAACCGTACGGCAAGTACATGATTGCGTACAACAAGATAACCAAGGACCGCTTCCTCCCCACTGGCCCCGAGCTGTGCCAGGCCGCACAACTTTACGACATCAGCGGCGACAAGATGAAGCTCATCCTTGAGTTCCCAACCATCGGAGAGCCTCACTATGCCGTGGCGATACCGGCCAAACAGGTGGAACCCAACGTGCTCAAGTTCACCAAACTGGCCGATAACCACAACCCGTACAAGATTAGTTCGTACAAGGAAGCTCGTGTAGAGCGCAAGGGAAACCGCGTGGATGTTTATCTGGGTGCCGTGCGCTCGCGGCTTGTTCCTGATAATATAGAAGGTATCAAGATGGGAGACGAGGTGTACTTCCACGTCACCAACCTTGAACAAGAGTGGGATATACCGCATGGCTTCGCTGTAAAAGGCAACAACAATGCCGAGGTTCTGGTCATGCCGGGCGAGACTTGCACGCTCAAGTGGGTACCTAACCGGGTGGGTATCATCCCGTTCTACTGCACCGACTTCTGTTCGGCACTCCATCAGGAGATGCAGGGATACGTGCGCGTGAGCCCTGCCGGAAGCGCTGTTCCGCTGAAGTATTCCATCGATCACAAGAGTCCAAAAGACCTGAAGTAAAACAATCATTCAATATAAATGGCGAAGTTTAAGGGATAACAAGGAGCCAAGAGAGGCTGAGGGCACGCATCCTGCCATGCCAATGGTAAGGTGCGGCCCCACGGCCTCCGGCTTTCACGGCGCGGAAACGCCGTTCCCGAAACTTCTCAAAACGACAAGCAACCATGACAAATAAACTTTCCAAATTCGGAATGTGGCTGATGATAGCAGCCGCAGTGCTGACAGTTATCAGCGCGTTCATCCCTCTCTGGCGCATCGACCTGCAGGCACCGCAGTATCCCGAAGGCCTTGTGCTGCTCATCGGCGGCACGAGCGGCATCTCCGGTGACATCATTCCCATCAACGACTTGAACCATTATGTGGGCATGGAGAAGATTTTTCCGGAGAATTTCTGGGAGTTTCAAGCCCTTCCCTACATTCTTTGTGGCTTCGCGTTGCTGTTTCTTGTCAGCGCGTTGATACGCAGCAAGAAGCTCACTTACGGCTCCTTCGGGCTGTTTGTTATCTTCGGCATCCTCAGCTTCGTTGACTTTTACTACTGGACCTATAACTACGGCCACAATCTTGACCCCAGCGCACCCATCCAGGTGCCTGGAATGGCCTACCAGCCTCCCATCCTCGGCTACAAGAAACTGCTGAACTTCGAGGCTTTCTCCTGGCCCGATACCGGCGGCTATCTGCTTGTGGGGGCCGGCGTATTGGTGGCTTTGGTCGTATTCTATGAGTTAGGAGTGTTTGATAAGCTATTCAAGAAGAAAACAAAAACCGCATAATGAGAAATCTGTTCAGTGTCAGATTATCAGCGCCGGCATACCGGCTGGCGCTGGTTTTGATGTTTCTGCTGGCCTCATGTTCAGTAGACGACAAGCCGCAAGCTATTGAGTTGGGCAAAGACGAGTGCGCAGGATGCAAGATGGCCATCACCGACGGGCAGTTCGGTTGTGAGTTCATAACCGACAAGGGGCGCTGCCTGAAGTTCGACGACCTGTCGTGTCTCTTCCATTACATTGGCAAAAACGAGATTACAGACAGCCAGATACTGAAGATATACGTGAGCGATTACCAGCATCCGGGCACGCTGATAGACATCAAGACGGCCGGACTTGTACTGGGCGACGACATCAAGAGCCCCATGAACGGCGGCGTTGCAGCCTTTGGCGACAGGCGTGCAGCCGAGAAATTTGCCGTCGAGCACCAGGCTATCCTGCTGGATTCGTGGACGCGACTCAAGCAACAGCACCACGAGTAAACCAGCTACCAACCTTCAGCAAACAAAAAGGCAGCGAATGATACAACTCCGTTTGAAGCTCCTGATGCCGGCTCTGCTGGCGGCATCATCAGTTTTCAGCACCACGTTTAGTGTGGGGCCGGCCAAGCCGTACACCGCTATTGGCCCTGCAGTGGCCAAGGCCAAGGCCGGCGACACCATCATCGTGTACGCCGGGAGCTATCGTGAGCGCCTCACCATCAGCAAGCCTCTCACGCTCATCGGTGCCCGCCGCCCCGTTATCGACGGGCAGAAAAGGGGCACCGTCATTACCATCGCGTCCGATGATGTAACCCTGAAGGGGTTCGATATCATCAATTCGGCCCGCTCGTCGCTGCGCGACTACTGCGGCATCCTGGTCAAGGACAGCCGCAACGTGCACCTTACGGGCAACCTGCTGCGGTCCAACCAGTTCAGCATCATGCTGCAGAACAGCCGCTACTGCGATGTAGCATACAACGACATAGCCAGCAACATCATGGAAATGCAGGTCATGGGAAACGCCATCCACTGCTGGAAATCGGAGCATCTGCGCATCCATCACAACACGATTGGCCACAACCGCGACGGCATCTACCTTGAGTTTGTCTACGATTCACGCATCGACCACAACAGCGTTAGCGGCTGCGAGCGATACGGACTGCACTTCATGTTCTCCCACTTCAGCACCTACAGCCACAACCACTTCTACAAGAACCTGGCCGGAGTGGCCGTTATGTACACCCACGACGTGCAGATGCTCAACAACGTATTCGACCAGAACCGCGGTTCCTCCTCGTATGGGCTGCTGCTCAAGGAGATACAACGCGGCACCATAGCCCACAACCGGTTCAGCGACAACACCGTTGGCGTGTTCATGGATGGCGGCGTAGAGCTGCACCTGCACCACAACCTGTTCCGCCAGAACGGCTGGGGAATGCGCGTGGTGGCCAGTTCCACCAACGATACCATTAGCTCCAACAACTTCATAGGCAACACTTTCGACATCTCGACCAACGGCAGTTTCAACAGCAACAGGTTCGACGGAAACTACTGGGACAAGTATAACGGCTACGACCTCGACAGAAACGGCACCGGCGATGTGCCCTTCCACATGCTCAGCCTCTTCTCTGCACTGGCCGAGCGGAACCAGTCTATCCTGCTGTTCTTCCACAGTTTCCTGATGAACCTCATGGATGAGAGCGAGCGCCTGCTGCCTTCCATCACCCCCGACAACTACGTCGACAACCTGCCTTCCCTGCAACCATTCAGCGTATGATATCCATTCAGAACCTCAATAAATTCTACGGGCGCCTGCATGTGCTCCGCGACGTGAACCTGGAGCTGGCCAACGGCCAGTGCGTAGCCTTCGTGGGGCCCAACGGCTGCGGCAAGACAACGCTCATGAAGTGCATCCTCGGGCTCGTTACTCCACAGTCGGGCCACGTGCGCATCAACGGCATGGAGGTGCAGGACAACCCCGCCAGCCGCTCCCTCATAGGCTTCATGCCCCAGAAGGGCAGCTTTCCGCAGAACATGACCGTGGGCCAGACCATCGACACCATCATGCAGGTACGGGCCTGCAAGGCCCAGCCAGACCTCGAACTCTACAGCCGCTACAACATTGCCTCCATCGCTTCCAAGCGCACCAACACCCTCTCGGGCGGCACGGCGCAGAAGGTGAACGCCGCCATAGCTTTCCTCTTCCATCCGCAGATACTCATTCTCGACGAGCCCGCAGCCGGCCTCGACCCTATGGCAGCCGAGGTTCTGAAGGCCAAAATACGCAAGGAGAAGGAGCAGGGCAGGCTCATCTTCATCACTTCCCACATCCTGAGCGAGCTCGAAGACATCGCCACCCACATCGTGTTCATGGAAGAAGGGCGCATACTGCTCTACAAACCGGTCGATGAACTGAAGCGGCAAACCGGCGAAAGCACCGTGGCACGGGCCGTGATGCAAATACTCAATGACAATGAAAACAATCGCTAAGACCATATTTCTGGACAATGTGAAGAGCAAGATAGTGATTATCTACTTCCTGATGCTGGCTCTTTTGTCGTGGACGTCACTCCTTCTGGAGGACAGCGAGGCCAAAGGGTCGCTCACCATCCTCAACATCGTGCTCTTCATCATTCCCCTCATGTCGCTGCTCTACGCCACCACGTACCTCTACAACTCCCGAGACTTCGTTGTGCTGCTGCTCAGCCAGCCCCTGCGCCGCGGCCGTATATGGCACAGCCTCTATGCAGGCGTGGCGGGCAGTCTGCTCCTTGCCTTCCTTGCCGGGGCGGGGCTGCCCGTTGCGCTATACTGCAACGCGGGCACGGCGGCCATGATTGTGCTCATGGGTAGCGTCGTTACGCTCGTCTTCGTGTCCGTGGCATTCCTCACGGCCATAGTCTCTTCCGACAAGACCCGCGGCATCGGTGCGGCCATCCTGCTGTGGTTGCTCTTCACCATCGTGTGGGATGCCCTGCTTATGTACGTGCTCATGGTGTTTGCCTCGTGGCCGGTAGAGAAGCCCGTCATGGCCCTGCTCATGCTCAACCCGCTCGACCAGGCCCGCTTTCAGGTAATTCTGAAGATGGACGTGGCGGCCATGATGGGCTATTCAGGTGCCGCCTTCAAGGAGTTTCTGGGTGCCGCTGCGGGCGTGGTGGTGTCGGCCCTGCTGCTTGCGGCATGGATAGTGGTGCCCTACCTGCTGTCGCTGCGCGTGTTCAGGCACAAGGACTTGTAGCCCGCACGGGCACGCTGACAGCCCGGAACCACCGGCAATTCCCGCCAACACATCATCCCCTCCTCCGCCTCCCCTTTCCAAGGGGAGGTTACCGGTTAGCCTTTCTGCAAACCGTTGCTTGCACTTTTCCGTGAACCGGCAAACCTGCAACAGCAGAAAAAATACTCTGTTACTTTGTCTTTAAAAATAAGCAGCAAACCGGCAGGAAACCTGCAACAGCGGTTCCTCCCCTTAGAAAGGGGAGGTTAGGAGGGGATGATTGCACCCAATGATTACCAACGTACTGCCTGAAGATTGCCAACAGCCTGCCCACAAGTCATCCCCTCCTCCGCCTCCCCTTTCCAAGGGGAGGTTACCGGTTAGCCTTTCTGCAAACCGTTGCTTGCACTTTTCCATGAACCGGCAAACCTGCAACAGCAGAAAAAATACTCTGTTACTTTGTCTTTAAAAATAAGCAGCAAACCGGCAGGAG
>FZRE01000013.1 GCA_900199655.1 Prevotellaceae bacterium KH2P17 | reverse complement strand
TTGTCAACCTAAAGAACATTTAACTACAAAAACTGTCAACTAAATCCAGGACAGGACAAATTGGAAATTTGACAAGAACTCTATTGGAACTTTTGACACCTGTCGCATAATCGTACGACAAGTGTCGAACGATCGTGTGACACTTGTCAAAAGTTTCAGAAGCATAGCTTTTAGGCAATTGACTGTGGTACGCAAGACGAAAATAAGGTTGCAAAAATCCAACTGCATCTGAAATATTTATCATAACATAGAGCCCAAAACTTTGAAGAAAGACAAAAATATTGTATATTTGTAGCCTAATAGAAAATAACAGAAAGACAGAAACATGGAAGTTGGACAAAAGTTACCCGAGTACCTTGGGAAAGACCAAAACGGGCAAGAAATTAAACTGAGTGATTTTAAGGGCAAAAAACTGGTGCTCTATGCCTATCCTAAAGACTCCACATCCGGCTGCACGGCCGAGGCATGTGACCTGCGTGATAATTACGAACGCTTCTTGAGTATGGGCTATGCGGTCGTTGGCGTAAGCATTCAGGACGAGAAATCGCACCAGAAGTTCATTGAGAAGAACAACTTGCCGTTCCCTCTGATTGCCGATGTTGACCACAAGTTGGTTGAGCAACTGGGCGTGTACGGTGAAAAGAAGATGTACGGACGGTCGTACATGGGCGTGTTCCGCACAACCTTCATAGCAAATGAGGAAGGAGTAATTGAGCGCATCATCACCCCCAAAGAAATCAAAGTAAAAGAGCACTCAAAGCAGATTTTGGGCTAAGAAAGTCTTAAAATATGCAAAAACACGAATGTTTATTTGTGTATTCTAAGATTAGCCGTTACCTTTGCAACCGCTTACGAAAGTAAGGGCGTTTAGCTCAGCTGGTTTAGAGCATCTGCCTTACAAGCAGAGGGTCGGCGGTTCGAATCCGTCAACGCCCACCTTTCAGGGTGGTTACCAGAGTGGCCAAATGGGGCAGACTGTAAATCTGCTGGCTATGCCTTCGGTGGTTCGAATCCATCACCACCCACTCAGAGAGACGAAGCTCACAGGGCTA
Source organism: Prevotellaceae bacterium KH2P17 (assembly GCA_900199655.1). Lineage (GTDB taxonomy): Bacteria > Bacteroidota > Bacteroidia > Bacteroidales > Bacteroidaceae > Prevotella. The sequence goes on along the minus strand of FZRE01000013.1, from coordinate 122,293 downwards.
AGTCTCTTTTTTGTTTATCGAATACGCTACAATCACGATATTTTGAAGCTATAATCCACATTCCCAACCTATGCAGATATTATTAGCCTGTGCCAAGACCATGAACGAGAACACTCCTGTCCGGGTTTCAGGCACCACCACTCCCCTATTCAATGCGGCTGCAGAATTGTTTGCCAAAGAACTCTCCATGATGGATATTGAAGACTTAGCAGATATTTTGCATTGCAACAGAAGAATAGCAGCCGAGAATAAGCTGAGATACATGCAGTTCATGGACGAAGGTCAAAAGCTGCCGGCAATACTGGCATACTACGGACAAGCCTATAAATGCCTGCAGGCCGATACCTTCACAGCTCCGGACTTTGATTATGCACAATCGCACCTTCACATCACCTCGTTCCTGTATGGATTGTTACGCCCGCTCGACAGAATCCATCCGTATAGGCTGGAGGGCAAATCCATACTGCAATCTGCCCATGCCGACAGCATGTTCTCCTATTGGCAAGAGTTGCTGACTGATGTGTTACTCAAGTCTGTTGCGGCAGATGACGGCCTCCTGCTCCATCTGGCAACAAAGGAAATGGAGAGGCTCTTCGACTGGAAACGCGTAAAGAAGGGCCTCCGCATCATTCAGCCGCAATTCCTGGTCAATACAGGCGGCAAGCTGAAAGCGGTATCCGTATATGCCAAAAGCTGCCGGGGAGCCATGACGCGTTACGTGATTGAAAACAGAATAAGCACACCGGAGAGCCTCGAAGCATTCAGCTATCAAGGCTTCAGGTATGCACCGGAACATAGTTCGGTTGATACTCCCGTCTTTATCATGGACCTATAAAATTATCATCAATAAGGTTTTACTTTGCAATTCTTTCCGTATCTTTGCCTTATGAAGAAGTTTTTCGCTTTTATTATCACACTTGCGCTGGCTGCAAACCTCTATGCCAGGCATTATACAGTGGTCGTTTCGCTGGATGGTTTCAGGTGGGACTACCCTCAACTATACAACACTCCTTTCATTGATTACATGGCCAGCCAAGGCGTGGAGTCAGGTCTCATCCCCTCGTTCCCGTCAAAGACATTTCCCAATCACTATACGCTGGCCACAGGTTTGTATCCCGATCACCACGGGATTGTAGGAAACGACTTCTATGATTCGGTCACCAAGGAGTCTTTCTCTCTGAGTTCCAAGGCTGCAAAAACGGATTCAAGGTTCTACGGGGGCGAACCCGTCTGGATTACCGCCCAGAAACAAGGCCTGCACACGACCGTGTTCTATTGGCCGGGGTCGGATGTTAAAGTCAAAGGAAGCTATCCCGACAAGTTCTTTAAATATGATGAACTCCCCCGGCTGGACTACAGCCAACGCATTGACAGCATTATACACGAACTGGAAAAGCCAGCCTCCTCGCGTCCGGAACTGATTATGGCCTACTTCGACCAGCCTGATGCCAGCGGCCATCTGTACGGTCCGCACAACAAGCACACCCGCAAGATGGTGGCAATCATCGACTCGCTGATGCAAAACCTGTATAACCGAATACAGCAACTGCCCGTTGCAGCCGACGTAAATTTGATTATATTGTCCGACCATGGCATGGCCTGGGTGGCCAAAGAACATCAAATACGGGTTATGCCTTATCTGAAAAAGGAATGGATTAGGAAGATTTCCGGCAATGTTCCGGCCAACATCTACACAGCCGAAGGCTGCGCCGACTCCGTTTATACGGCTCTCTCGCACGTTGACCACATCAAGGTATGGAAGAAAGCCGACATACCCGCCTACCTCCACTACGGTAGCAGTCCGCGCGTGGGCGATGTGGTGGCAACGCCCGATGTAGGCTATTACATCATCGAAGACACCATCGACGCCGGCGGCACACATGGATACGACCCCGAACTGCAGGACATGCACGCGCTCTTCAGAGCCATCGGGCCCGACTTCAATCATGTTTCCGCGCCCCATTTCCACAACGTAAATGTCTATGCGCTTATCTGCCGGCTCCTTGGCATTACGCCTGCGCCTAACGACGGAAACATCAAAGAGACAGAAATATTGCTCAAGGAGAGCCTGAAAAGCGGAGGTAATTCGTGATAGAAAAGCCGACTGCCGCCCTACTCCGCCTGTATGCTGATAAGTATGAGACGGCGGATTTTCTTGCCGATGACCCCAGCTGGTTCATGCACCAGGTTGCGGGTGCGCTCAACCAAGAGGCCATCGCCTTTCTTGCCTCGTCTCTGAGCTACGGCAGCAGGAAGCAGTTCTTCCCTAAAATTCAGTATCTGCTGGATTGTTCCGCGGGCAATGTAGATGGCTGGATAAGAAGTGGCGACTTCGTCCATGACGTACCCGATACCTCCGCCTGCTACTATCGCCTGTACACGTTCCACGTTATTCATCAGCTGCTGGTGGCCTATCAGAGGCTTCTCAATGACTATGGAAGCATGGGCGGCTATCTTCAGACAGAAAAATGTCATACTGCACCGGAAGCCGTGCATGCCATCAGCCGGTATTTCTCGGCGTGCGGTATCGAGTCGGTCATACCGAAAGATACCCGGTCAGCATGCAAGCGGCTTTGCATGTACATGAGATGGATGGTGAGAGACCACTCTCCCGTTGACCTTGGACTATGGTGCAAGTTCATTCCCAAGTCGTCACTCATTATTCCGTTGGATACTCACGTGCTGCGGGTAGCCAACGAATTACAGCTCATCCGTACGCACACATCATCCATGGCAACGGCTCTCAAACTTACCGAAGCCATGAGAACGGTGTTCCCTACAGACCCTGTTAAAGCCGATTTTGCCTTATTCGGCATGGGCGTTAATGCCAAGAGAGGGAACAAAAGCAATCATTAGATTTGTAAGGAGATGGTCTCCTTATCGCAAGGAGATGGCCTCCTTATTGTAGTGAGATGGCCTCACTATTGTAGTGAGATGGCCTCACTATCGTAGTGAGATGGCCTCACTACCCAAGTGAGATGGCCTCACTACCCAAGTGAGATGGTCTCACTGTCGACATGAAGGTGTCACAATGCTGTTCGGACATGTGCTTAAACTTCGCATAGTACAGCTATCTGATTCTTATAATCCTTATTCCAACCTGCGAGGGATGCCTGTTCATGTAAGTGCGCAGCAACATGGGTTCTTCTACCACCTTGTGCCTGATGGAACTTGCGTTTAGCAGATGCAGTCCGTCTTTGTGCCAAACGGCGATGCCGATGTGGCTGGTGTCGAGCCCCTTGCGGCTTGTGATGATGGCAATGATATCGCCGCTCCGGATTGTCTCGCGGTAGATTGCCGTGTTGGCTATCTCGTTCTTCGGAATGTATCTGTACTCCTTGCCGTTGAGTTCGTCTTCCATAGCCTTGATACCCTTTATCCATGCCGGGTTTTTCTGCAGCATCGGATAATATTGCGGATAGGTACTCATGTAGTTAATCATCAGTTTCTGCAAGCCGGTAAAGGGCGGGTCGGGATCCTGAACTTCGGCTACATACCCCATGCGCGTGTTGTCTGCAATCCATTCCGTAAAGTAATGCAGGCGGTTGATGTAGCTGACCTCACCGTTTCTGTACCTGATGAGCCTCAGATAAGTGCAGAAGTCTTCGAACCTCTTTCTGCTGTTCTTGGCGCACAAAGAGAGCGCGAGCACGTTCTCTACATAAGTCGTACAGTCCAACTGGCGGAGGTTGACGACCAGTTTTTCGGTCTCGTTCTTTTCAAGAGTTTTGGCTACGTAAGGTATTCCCTTGAGTTCACGCGCAAAATAAACGACTACATTCTCCGCTGAATCCAGTTTCTGCGCCTGCTGCAGCAATCTGGCAACCTTCACGCTGTCCGTCTTCGTGTATTGGATTTCTTGTGCCAGGACCGGACATGTCATCCAGATTGCGGCTATCAAAACTGATAAATGCTTCATGATGAATAGTTCTCTGTAATGTATTTCTGCTTTTTAAGTGTGTTTATCTTCTGTCAAAATTAAAACCAACGTAGATGTTCACATTGCCGAAAGTGCTGTTAGTCCGGAACTGACTCTTACGATAATTATAGGTATGGAATATGGCACTGGCGCCTGCATACCACTTGGTGTTGTTCCATACAATGCCCAAGCGGGTCACGCCGTCGAGGTTGAAGTTCTTGAAATCAAACTCCTCGAAGGTGAAATGCTCCTTTTTCATATCCGCGTCCGTATTCTTATAGCCTACGGCCAGACTCAGTGAGGCATTGAAGAGCCAGTTGTGAGCAAACACCCAGTTGTAACTATAGCCGCCGGAAACGGAAATGTCGGTATAACGGATACGGCCAAAGAGCAGCGTACTGTCGAGCGCAAGGCTGGCTACATCAGTGCCCAGCTTCTTTTCTATCAGGTCGTCAAGGCTTTGCCAGTCTATCTTGAGGCTGTGCCGCGTATAGCCTATGCCGAGCAAGGCCGAACCTGCGTTGCGCCGTTGGACCGTACTCTGGCTGTACGCTGCCGGATAGGAGAATTTCTTGTGGTTGAAGATATAATAGAGATTGAGTCCCTTGATGCTTGCTGAAATGTTGGGGAAGTCGGTGTCCTTGATAGGACTCGTGTCAATGTCTTCACCCAATTTCAGGCTTTTTATCTTATACCCGCTGCCCGTTTCGCGCCAAAAGAAGTCGACACCTATCTGGTTACTGTAGAGACTTATATTGAAGTCTTGCTTGTTGTCGGCGTGGTGCATGTGCGAAACGTCGAGCGTATAGCCCAGGAAAATCCATCTCCACCCGAAGTAAGGGCCAATCTTGATGCTCGGTTTGGGGGCAAAGAGGATGCTCTGGTTATTCTTGTTGGCGATTTCGTAGAACTCATACGTGTTCGTGTTTTGCAGCATCAGCTGGAAGTTATAATGCTGGGGTTCCACGTAATTGGTATCAACGCGGCTGAATTCCTTGACAAAACGGTAGATGCCTTGCAGCATCCCTTTCTTTTGCGGGATAGAGTCCTGGGCGTTGGCGCAGAGCGCAAACAAGCCTATCGCCATCAGGACGATACGCTTCTTGTGGTTGATATGTCTGCAAACACTATCCCGAAACGCCATGTTTAATTGTCAGAATTTACCCAAAATACGGTCCATCACCCAATTTACCGGGGTTGCACTTACGCTTGTACATCCGCATACACCATATCCCTGCAGGTCTTCTATCACGTTCTTGATGATGGGCAGCTGGACGTAGGGCGGATTGGGAACCGTTATGTTCGTAGTTCCTTCGCTGGTAACTACCTTGATGGGGTTGTAAGTATATACGGAGAAAGTCATGGATCCGCGCTCGCCTATCACTTCGATGGCGTCTTCGCGGGCACTCTTATGGCCTACAAAGCACCACGAGCCGCTGCCTACAAGGCCGCTTTCGAACCTGAAACAGGCGCTAATCGTATCTTCGGCATCGTACAGGTGAGCCCGGTTAGAGCAATATCCGTGGGCCTTTACGATAATTCCGAAGAACTCCTGGAGCAAGTCAAGCTGATGTGGAGCCAGGTCATAGAAATATCCGCCACCCGCAATATCCGGCTGCAGACGCCACGGCAGATTACGGCCGGAGGAATAATCCAAATCTCGCGGCGGTACCGAATACCGCAGCTGCACATTCGTTATCTGGCCAAGCGTGCCGTTGTTGATAATTTCCTTGACTCTGCGGAAGTAAGGCAAGTAACGCCGATAATAGGCAACAAAGCAGGGAACCTTGGTCTCCTCGCTGATACGGTTGATGCGTGCGCAGTCTTCATAGCTGGCGGCCAGCGGTTTTTCTACGTACACCGGTTTGCCTGCCCGCATCGACATGATGGCGAAGGTGGCATGCGAGGAAGGTGGGGTTGCGATGTAGATGGCGTTTACATCAGGGTCGTTTATCAGTTCAAGCGCATCAGTGTACCACTTCCTGATATGGTGTCGGGTGGCATATAAGCGTGTCTTTTCTTCATTGCGACCCATAACGGCTTCTACGTGAGAGCCCGGTACCTCGTTAAAAGCCGGTCCCGACTTTTTCTCCGTCACCTCACCACAGCCGATAAAACCCCACGAAATATACTTCATTGTTCTCTGTCTTATTTCATGTAACTCTGCAATTCCTGGCTTTTCCGCTGGTTATATTCGGCAAAAACCTTGTCGAAAGCCTCGCGCTGCTCACTATCAATCTTGCCGAATGTCTCCAGTATGCCGAGATAATAGCTCTTGATGCGCTTCCGGAGTCCCCGCTGGTCAACGGCATTTCCACTCTGTGCCGCCGTGATGTAAGGCTGGTAGATATGGTCGATATCAGCAAACATCTGGGTTCTGACCTGCTCCAGGAAAGCCATCTTGGGATTTACGGGAGCTACGGGAGCAGTTGCGGCTTTCGGAGCGGGCTTCACCTGCTCTTTGGGAGCTGTTTGGACGGAATCCACTATTTCTGTTTGCTGCATTTCTTCCGGTTTTTTCCCGTCTTTTGTCGTAAACCAGTAAACCAACCCAACGACGACAGCAAGCAGGCAGGCTGCCAAAAGTATCCATCTGGCACTTAAACCGCCACGAGACTGGTCACTGTTCAGGGCATCCAGTAAGGCATCAACACCCATGTATCTGTCGGTCCTGCTGTAGCTGCAACATTTATCAATAATGGCATCATAGAATTTTGGGAGCCCCATGTCTTTCATGATAACACCCAATGAATAGATGTCGGAGCGGCCGTCGATAGAGAGCGTTTCGTCTTTCAGTTCAGGCGCCACGTACTTCGGAGCCTTAAAAGGAACCTGCAAATCGTTGGCATAAGCCATTCTGAAATCAATCAGTTTCACCCTGTTGCCTTGCTTGGTTATCAGGACATTGGAAGGCTTCAGGTTCCTGTGCACAATGTTCTTCTCGTGTATATACCTTAATCCTTCGGCAATCTGAACCACGACTGCCAGTTTCTCATCATCAGAAAGGTTTTCTTTCAAGTAATCGGCAAGCGAACGACCATCTACATATTCCTCTACTATACACTTCCCATATTCCGGCAAATCCACAAATTCCTTATACTTAATAATATAAGGACTGTCAAGTTTCTGCCCCTGCTCGAACTCTTTCTTCAACAAGTTCTGGTACTGGCCGCGCTCGCGATATTCCTGTCTTAACCCCTTCATGACTACAGGCTGGTCATCAGTTTGTGCTTTCATGACACGATAGATGCCACTCGCAGCCATCAAACTAAAGTTAGTATATTCCATATTCTACTTGTGTTTACTATGCAATTCACGGGGCAATCACCCACTGCCTCGACGAAAAAGGCAGTACCCGCGCTTGAAAATACAAACTTACATATTTTTTTTCAATTACGAGCCAAATCTTCATAAAACTTCAATCCGGGGGCATTTCTCCCCCTTCGGCTTTGCCGTTTCCTGCTGTCAAAGCCAAGTATTGAGCGGTTTTTATTGGGAGAATGAAAGAGAATACTTACCTTTGTACCTGTTATGAAAGAAAATGTTTTTCGACCCATGAGGCGTAAACGCCAGGAATTGCCCAAAGAAGTTTGTGAAGAAATTCTGCGACAAGGCACATCCGGAGTGCTTGCTCTTCTGGGAGAGAATGATTATCCGTATGCAGTTCCTCTCAGTTATGTGTATTGCGACGGGCATCTATATTTCCACAGTGCCCTCCGAGGCCACAAGGTCGATGCCATCAGGCAGTGCGACAAGGCCTCGTTTTGTGTCATTGACCAGGACTGCGTGAAGCCTAAGGAGTTTACGACCTATTTCCGCAGCGTCATTGCTTTTGGCAGAATATCCATCGTAGAAGATGATACGCACAAGTTGCAAACGCTCAGACTGCTTGCCGAAAGGTACAACCCGAACGACGAAGAAGGATTCCGACACGAAGTGCAGAAAGACTTCAACCACGTACTCATGATGGATTTTATGATTGAAAAACTAAGTGGAAAAGAAGCGATAGAGCTAACAAGAAACCGTCAAACAAACGAATAGAGAAATGGAACACCTGCCCAAAGACATACCGATGCTGGTTTCGGCCATCAATTTTTTGCTGCGCGACGAGGAGTTCGATACCCTCGAAGAGATTTGCTATGCCTACGATGTCGACAAGACTGCGCTGGTTGAGCGCCTTGCAGCTGCCGGTTTCGAGTACAGCACAGAGAACAAACGATTTTGGTAACATAACATCCGGCCCTCGTCGAGCACGTTTTAAGCCTCGACATTATAACTAATTATGAAACAGAAACTTCTGTTTATATGCTTAGGTAATATATGCCGCTCGCCCGGAGCGCATGCTGTCATGCAGAAAATGATTGAACAACACGGCTTAACCGACCGCTTTGAGGTTGATTCTGCCGGCATAGGAGACTGGCATGTGGGGCAGCTGCCCGACAAGCGGATGATGAAGCACGGCCAAAAACGCGGCTACGACATCAGTCACAGAGCACGCCAATTTAACCCAAAGACCGATTTCGACCGCTTTGATTACATCTTCGTCATGGACAACGATAACTATCGCACCATCACATCCACGGCCCGCACCGCGGCTCAAAGAAACAAAGTACGCAAAATGGCGGACTATTTCGCTGAACATGCGGATGCGTCTTCGGTTCCCGACCCCTACTACGGAGACGGCGAAGCATTCGAGTTGGCGCTCGACCTGATAGAAGACGGCTGCCGCGGTATTCTCCGTTCGCTGAACAGCAGGATAAAGATGGTCATTCTGGACTTTGACGGAACCCTCGGCGACACTAACCGGATTATCGTCGACACCATGATGGCAACCTTCGACGAGATAAACTTGCAACGGCCGACTCGTGACGTTTGCCAAAGCACCATCGGCCTACCGCTGGCCCGATGCTTTGCCGTTGCCATGCCATCGCTTACCGACAGCGAGGCCGAAAGGTGTGAAACGACCTACCGAAGGATATTTTCAGAGAACCGAAAGCCCGGAACGGTGCCGCTCTTTCCGCATGTCATGGAGACGTTACGCCAGTTGCACCGCCACGGAACAATCATAACGATAGCCAGCAGCAGAGGCCACAACACGCTCATGGAGTTTGTCCGCGAATTGCAACTGGAGCCACTGGTGAGCTTGGTGCTCGGGGTTGACGACGTTGTTCGGCCCAAACCCGATGCCCAGCCGGTACAACTAACCCTGCAACACTTCGGGGTGAAGCCTCAGGATGCACTCGTAGTAGGCGATACGGAATATGATATCCTAATGGGAAAGAATGCCGGTTGCAGAACCTGCGGCGTAACTTATGGCAACGGAAGTCTACAAGAACTGCAACAAGCGGGGGCTACCTATTTAATTGATGATTTCAGCGAGCTGCTCGGGCTCTAAGCTGTAGCAAGCCGGCAGATGTGCATGCAACAGGCGGAAATTTGCCAATAAAGTCACACTTTTTAGCCCTCAAGCCGTAATTTAACACTAATTATTGTGGCTAAACCAATTTATTTGGTTACTTTTGCATCCGAACATAGGGGCATAGCCCAGTTGGTTTAGAGCGCTGCAGTCACATTGCAGAGGTCATCGGTTCGAGCCCGATTGTCCCTACCCTATCTCACATCCCACTTTCCTGACAAGAAGATACAGCCTTTCTTGTCAGGATTTATTGTTTTTGTACGGCCCTTCCGTCTTGTCTTTCATAGTTTCAACGATGTTTACAAAGTGCTTTTGCCAATGCAACTTCACGTTGATTTCCGGATGTGAAGCCGCAAAAAACAAAGTTTGTTGGTTTTTCACAACTTTTTGAAAACCAGCTGTTTACGGCCAACAATCGTTGAAGAACAGATAAAAAGAAGCCCGTAGAACCCCTTGAAAGCATCATTTTACGTTGCAATGCGGCAAAAACTGCCTGCCGAAGCATACTTACAGCGTTGCTGAATGATAGCTCCAAGGAGGCAAAAGCTATTTTCCAAGCGTGCCAAAGGACACAAGCAACAATCTTGCATGTCGGTTTCAGGCCATTTGTCCGCTGCAAGCAAGAGTTGCGAAGCATGCTTTTTCGGACATTATCCGTACAAATCAAGTCGGCAAAAGGCCGGCAAACGGCAAAGCAGCCGCTGCAATCAGTCAAATAAAATGGTGCCGTTTCTGCTTCAAAAGCAAAGATTTCTGTGGCCGAAAACGGTGTTTTCGGCCAAAAAACTGTAACTTTGCAGGAAAACAGACAATATGAAATACCTCATCATCTCCGATATACACGGGTCGCTCCCCGCCCTGGACAGCGCCTTGCAGTTTTATGCCGACCGGCGTTGTGACATGCTCTGCATCTTAGGCGACATACTTAATTACGGCCCGCGGAACACCATTCCCGACGGGTTGAACCCCAAGGAGATTGCCAAACAACTGAATGCTATGTCCGACCAGATTGTGGCCGTGAGGGGAAATTGCGACTCGGAAGTAGACCAGATGCTGCTGGATTTCCCCTTGCTGCAGGACTACATGCTCCTGGTAGACGAAGGCAAGAAGCTCATGCTTACCCATGGACACGTCTACAACAAAGAAGTTTTGCCGCCCGGACGGTTCGATGCCGTCTTCTACGGGCACACCCACTTGTGGGAACTCTACACTGACGGCAGCAAGGCCGTGTGCAACACCGGCTCAGTCACCTTCCCCAAGGGCGGCAATCCGCCCACCCTGTGCACCTATGAGGGCGGACTAATCAGCATGTTCACCCTCAACGGCGAGTTATTGTCAACCCTAACCATCTAAAACTTCATAACATGTCACCAGCCCTACTTTATGTGCTCATCGCCGTTTTCCTGCTTCTTGCCATCGCCTTGGTGTGGTTCGGCCTCAAAACTTACCTCGACATGAAGAACCATGCCAAGCTGCGACAACAGAAACGCGAGGAGATTAAGAACCGCATCATGCGCCATTAACAGGCGCTGATGCCTGCGGTTGGCGTGTTGCCGCGGCTGACCTGCTTCCGGATTGGCTGCAGGCGGCAACACAACACACTGCCAAAAGAAAAACAAACATTTTCTTTTGGAACAAGAAGATATTTCAACTTTTTTTGTTAGATTTGCATACGACGGGTTCAACTTTGCGTATGCAAGGTTTCTGCCTGCCTGAAAAACCTAAGAACTAATTGGCAATTCAAACCTATGGAGCCTAAACATTATGATGAGTTTTTAGCTGAGGTCAGCAGCTATATACCCAAGCAACAAATTTATACTGACGAGTTACGGACGCTTGGCTGGGGAACAGATGCAAGTTTCTACCGCATGATACCGAAGATGGTTATCCGCTCCGACGGCGAAGAGCAGCTGTCACGGATCGTAAAATCGTGCCGGGCACACAAGTTGCCTTTCACTTTCCGCGCTGCCGGAACATCGCTTTCAGGCCAAAGCGTGAGCGACTCAGTCCTGATAGTGGCCGGCAAGAACTGGGAGAAATACGAGATTGCACCCGACCATAGCAGCATCACGCTGCAGCCGGGGCTTGTAGGCGGAAAGGTGAACCAGTTGCTGAAACCTTACGGCCGGGTGTTTCCGCCCGACCCGGCCTCCATTGGCAGTGCCATGGTTGGCGGCATAGTGTGCAACAATGCGTCGGGTATGAACTGCGGTGTTCATGCCAACAGCGACCGTATGTTGATAAGCGCACGCATCATTCTGACCGATGGCACGCTGCTGGATACGGGCAACGAGGACAGCAAAGCTGCCTTCAGGCAGAGCCATCCAGAGTTTGTACAAGAGATAGAAAGAATAAGAGATAACGTAAACTCAAACAAGGAGTTAAGCGAACTGATAAAACACAAGTACAGTATCAAGAACGTTACGGGGCTGAACATTCGCCCCTTTGTTGCTTACCATGACCCGTTCGACATCATCGCCCACTGTATGGTGGGCTCCGAAGGTACGCTCGCATTCCTCGCCGGCGTAACGATGAAGACCTTGAAAGAGTACGATTACAGGGCTTCTGCCATGGTCTACTTCTTCACAATGAAAGAAAGTTGCGAAGCCGTTGTGGCACTCAAGCAGCTGAAAGCATCGGCTGCCGACCTGGAAATGAGTGCGGAAGACTTGATGGTAAAGAGTGCCGAAATGCTTGATTACATGTCGCTGAGCAGCGTTGACGACCCGGTTTACCTGCGATACAAGAAAGAAGTAGACGCAGGAAACATCCCCGGCGTGGCTCCGGGCGACTATCATAACCTTACGGCCATACTTACTGAGACCAAGGCTATCAGCCATGAAGAACTTCTTGCACAGATAGAGGCCATCAATACTTGCCTCGGCGCATTCCATTTGTATAAGCCTGCAGAATTTACCGAGGATCCAAAGGTCTACGGAAAATACTGGGCAATCCGCTCGGGTATATTCCCCTCGGTAGGCGGAACACGCCCTGTGGGCACTTCGTGTCTGATAGAAGACGTGGCTTTCCATATAGAAGACCTGCCCGAAGCAACCGTAAAACTCCAGCAACTCATTGCAGCGCACGGCTACACGGATGCCTGCATCTACGGTCATGCTTTCGAAGGCAATTATCATTTCATTCTCAACCAGAGCTTCGAGACCTCGGATGAAGTGGCACGATACAAGAACATGATGCAGGATGTGGCACATCTTGTTATCGGAGAATACGGTGGTTCGCTGAAAGCCGAACACGGTACGGGGCGCAATATGGCTCCTTTCGTGAAGTATGAATGGGGCGAAGAGGCCTATGCCGTCATGAAGGAACTCAAACATGTGTTCGATCCCGAAGGCTTGCTGAACCCGGGAGTTATCTTTAATGACGACCCCGATTGCTTTGTCCGGCATCTCAAGCCATTGCCTGTGCTGAGCTACAATACGGACAACATTCCCGACGGAAGACAGTATCTGAAGCAGGAAGGAGAGGATTTCTCGTCGACCAAGGAGATGACCGACGGCGTGGCTGCTGCCAACAAGTGTATAGAATGCGGCTTCTGCGAAATCAACTGCCTCTCGTGTGGTCTCACCTTGTCGTCGCGTATGCGCATTGTCGTTCAACGCGAAATATGCAATCTCGAATTAACAGGCAAAGATCCGGAACGGGCACAGCGTCTTCGGAAACTGTATGAGTATTACGGTGACCAGACTTGTGCATCCGACGGGTTGTGTGCTACCTCGTGTCCGATGAAGATAAACACGGGACATCTGACCCACATGATTAGGCAAATGAACATGATAAAACGTCCTGCAGCCTACCGCGTTGGCAGATTTGCAGGCGAACACATGGCCGGAATAAAGAGCGGATTGCGTGGAGTGCTGGATTTGGCGAACTTCGGTCACACTGTTTTAGGGACTTCAGCCATGAGCAAAGTAACCAAAGGGCTGCATCAAGTCGGTGTTCCTCTATGGACTCCTGCCATGCCACGGAAAGAGAAACAGCCTAAAGCAGCTGATTTACAGCAGCCCATATCGAATTTGAAAGTTGTCTACTTTCCCAGTTGTATCAACCAGACGATGGGTCTCTCCAAAGGTGCTCCGGTCAAGAACTCTTTGGTTGATGAGATGTGCCAACTGCTCCAAAAGGGCGGATACGAAGTTATCTTCCCCCAAAACATGAAGCAAATGTGCTGCGGACAGATTTGGGAAAGCAAGGGAATGATGGATATCGCGGACAAAAAGAGTGCCGAACTGGAGCATGCCTTATGGGAGGCATCAGGACACGGGCGCTATCCAGTGCTCTGCGATCAAAGTCCGTGCCTGCACCGCATGCGTCGGGTGTTTACCAAGATGAAGCTCTACGAGCCGGTAGAATTTATCATGGAGTTCTTGAAAGACAGGCTTGTATTCCACCCAACGGACAGAAAGATTGCCATTCATATAACCTGTTCTACCCGCGAAATGGGTCTCGCAGACCAGTTCATAGCCTTGGCAAAGCTCTGCGCCAAGCACGTTCTGGTGCCCGATGGCGTAGGCTGTTGCGGCTTTGCAGGCGACAAAGGTTTCTCGCATCCGGAGCTCAATCGCTTTGCTCTGCGCAAGTTACGGCCTCAAATAGAAGAGCAAGGAATAGAAGTTGGCTATTCCAACAGCCGTACTTGCGAAATAGGACTCCAAACAAACGGAGGTGTGCCATACATGGGAATTGCCTACCTTGTCAACGAGTGTACGGAAGCCAAGCAATAGACATTGTTTCTGGCTATGCCAAACGGAAAGACCTCCTTGCCCGGAATTAAAATGGCAAAGAGGTCTTTATTGTTGATTGAGGTGTACAAACTCTTCAATCGCCTGTACCGATGTGAAATTCTCCATTGCGGTCAATGAACCCTGTTACCCCGTCTTTTATGGCTTCAAAGTACGGGTACTCATCACGAAGGGAGATATCGTCATAAATGAAGTCGGCCACCACTGTGTCATTGCGGTCTGGCAGTATGAGTCCCAGCTTGCCGTTCTTCTCGGCTATGATGGGCATCAAGGTCAAATCGTCTACATATATATAAGGTGTACGGAGAAATTCGTACTCGGGATGAACCAGAATTTCGCCTTTATGGTCCTTAATCCCGAATTTTCCGTTTTCCTCAAAGACTTCGTGATACTGAATATATTTGTCCTGAATACGATGCAGATAATAAACCATCTTGCGCTTGTTGTTGACCAGTTCGAGCAGATAACTGAAGGTATCGGTGTAATTGGCCATTGCTCTTGTGAGCACCAATTTAAAGTCCAGACCGTTCAGAACCTTTCTGTTCAGGTCGATGTAACGGGCTATGGCTTCTTCCTTTTCAGGGACAGAAAGCGTGGACAGCTTCTCCTCGAACTTGAGCATCATGGCCTTGCTGCCCGACATGCCTTTGATGTACCGGTGAATTTGGCGCCCCATCTCGTCACATACAAACTTGTCTATTTGCTGCTCTTCTATTGGGTCTATGTATTCTATATTAAAATTGTCTTGTGTAATCATGGAAACCTCCTATTTTCAGCAAAGGTAAATAATCTCATCGAATTACACAAATTTTCTGATTGATAACTTTCAGGAGTTGCATCATTCAGAAGTAAAACCCTTCGGTAAACCAATTATTTGCACTACCTTTGCAAATAAAACCGACAACAATGGAAATCAAGAAGTCAGAATTCGTACTGTCAGCTCCCTCGGTGAGCCAGTGTCCGAAGGATAATAAACCGGAGTTTGCTTTCATCGGAAGGTCGAATGTGGGCAAATCGAGCCTGATTAACATGCTCTGCAACCACAAGGGACTTGCCAAGACGTCATCTACGCCGGGCAAAACGCTGCTTATCAACCATTTCATCATCAACAACGAGTGGTATCTGGTCGACCTCCCGGGCTACGGTTATGCACAACGTTCCAAGTCGGTAATGGCAAAATTGAGGCAGATGATAGACGGGTATATCCTTCAAAGACCCCAACTGGCGAATGTGTTTGTGCTCATAGACATACGGCATGAGCAACTGCAAATAGACCGCGAGTTCGTAGATTGGCTCGGAGAAAGCCAGATTCCGTTCTGTATTGTGTTTACGAAAGCCGACAAACTCACGGCAGGAAGAGCGAAACAAAATGCAGACAAATGGCTGGACAAGCTGAAGGACCGCTGGGAAGAACTGCCCCCATACTTTATTTCAAGTTCAGAGAAGAAGACCGGACGCGACGAAATACTCGATTACATACAGGAAATTTACAACTCAATGAACGAAGAATAGCTTTCGGAAAGCTTGTATCCGGCCTTTTTACAAACATATTTCCGCAGGCGGTACGGGCTTTACCGAACCGCCTATAACCCATCCTAAAACAACAATGGCAGGCATTCCATATCTTGACGTACAAAATCTTACCAAATCATTCGGGGTAGATGTGCTCTTCAGCGACATTTCCTTTTCGATAGCCGAGGGGCAGAAAGTTGGTCTCGTTGCCCAGAACGGCACCGGGAAATCGACGCTTCTCTCCATCCTCTGCGGCATAGAAAGCGCCGACAGCGGCTCCATCGTATATCGCAACGGCATCCGGACAAGTTTCTTGGAGCAGTCTCCGCACTTCAACCCGCAGGAGAACGTGCTCGACGCATGCTTCAACCACGAGGGAAATCCGGACAAGATTCTGAAGGCAAAGCAAATACTCACGCAGCTGAAAATAGACAATCTGGAACAGCCGATAGGCGAATTGAGCGGCGGACAGCAGAAACGCGTGGCTCTTGCCAACGCTCTGATAACGGAGCCAGACATGCTGATGCTCGACGAGCCTACCAACCATCTGGACCTTGAGATGATAGAATGGCTCGAAGGCTATTTGGCTCACGGCAACAAAACGCTGCTGATGGTTACACACGACCGCTACTTTCTGGACCATGTTTGCAACGTGATTCTTGAGTTGGACAACAAGAGCATCTACACTTACAGGGGCAATTACAGCTATTATCTGGAAAAGCGGCAGGCGCGCATAGACAATGCACGGGCAGAGATTGCCCGCACCAACAACCTGTACCGCACGGAGCTGGAATGGATGAGGCGCATGCCACAGGCGCGAGGACACAAGGCCAAATACCGCGAAGACGCCTTCTACGAACTGCAGAGCAAGGCAAAACAGCGCATAGAGGAACGCCTGATGCGCCTGAAAGCAGGCAATGTGTACATCGGTTCCAAGATTTTTGAGTGCCAATATGTATCCAAGCGGTTTGACGATAAAGTCATTTTAAACAATTTCTATTACAACTTTGCCCGCTTTGAGAAGATGGGCATCGTAGGCAACAACGGCACCGGCAAGTCTACTTTCATCAAGATGCTGTTGGGAACGGTGCCTCCCGACAGCGGAAAGTTCGACATCGGCGAAACCGTACGCTTTGGTTATTTCTCGCAGGAAGGGCTCACTTTCAACGAAGAACAGAAAGTGATAGACATCATTACCGACATAGCAGACTACATAGACCTGGGGAGCGGCAAGCACATGAGTGCGACTCAGTTCCTCCAGTACTTCCTTTTCTCGCCCGAGGAGCAGCACAATTACGTCTACAAACTTAGCGGTGGCGAGAAGCGCAAGCTGTACTTATGCACGGTACTGATGCGCAATCCCAACTTTCTGGTTCTCGACGAGCCTACCAACGACCTGGATATCCAAACGTTGCAGGTGCTGGAAGAATACCTGCAGGACTTCCCCGGCTGTGTCATCATCGTGAGCCACGACCGCTACTTCATGGATAAAGTGGTAGACCATTTGCTGGTATTCGAGGGCGAAGGAGTCATCAAAGACTTTCCGGGCAACTATACACAGTATCGTGAATGGGCGGCCTTGAAGAGCAAAGATACCGAGAAGCAGAAAGACAGTGGCAATACGAAAGAGAAACAGGATTACCACCACGATGCCCGCAAGCGCATGAGCTTCAAGGAAAAGATGGAGTTTGAACAGCTGACCAAAGACATTGAGGCCTTGGAAAAGGAACAACGGCAAATAGAGGAAGACTTGTGCAGCGGAAACCTTGCGATAGACGTGCTCACGGAGAAAAGCAAACGGCTGCCCAAAATACAGGAGATACTCGAAGAAAAATCGATGAGATGGCTCGAATTGAGCGAACTCAGCTGATTTTTTACAGTCCATTTTCCGGTTTGTTTGATTGCCTGTTGGAACTTTCGACACTTGTCGCACGATTGTGTGACAAGTGTCGAATTCATGTGCGACACTTGTCGAAAGTTCCTGAAGGATATCTCCAACGCCCTGAAAAGATACAGATGGAACGCAAAAAGGCGCGCAATCACACAGTGACTACACGCCTTTTGGCTGTTTGATGTTATCCAGTCAAGAGATACGGCCGGGCATCAGGAAATCAGAAAGACAGCTGAAAGCTATTTGCCTTTGATGAGGTCGACTACATCATCTATTATCTTCCCTACTCCCTTGCCCGTGGTACTGTCTGTATTTGCCGTTACCTGTTCCTTCACCATCTTGCCTACAGAGTTCACTATGTGCTCCTTGACGGCATTGCCCATATCGGCGTCAGCAGTTGTATCTTCCGCCTGCGGGACCGTATCATCAGGAACGGGCGCCACCGTTGTTTGCTCCTGCCGGCTTGTGAAGCCTGCTTTCTGCAAGGCTTTCAGTATGTCGTCATCGTCGGCTGTAAACACCTTGCCAAGTACACCATAAGAAACGGTGCGTGTCTGGCCGCCAAACTCTGCCGTGGTTGTGGAGAACAGCAGATAGTTGTGATAGGTCAGCAAGTTGTCAAGGGCGCCGTCGATGATGTGTTGCCCCAGCATCTTGCGCACCATACTGAACCCTATGTCGAATATATCATCCTCGGTTCCGTTGTCCTGAACTTTGTCGAGGGCTGCCCAAAGGTTCCTTTTGATGGCGTCCTCGTGTTCTCTCCTGTCGGGACGGGTAAAAGCCAACAGCAGCACCGCAAACAAGAGAAAGAAGCAGAAGGCTGTGGCAATTTTTCTTCCTGTATGGCTCTTCTTTCTTGGTGGCTGATTGACGTTCTCCGGTTGCTGCGGAGTTTGTGGGACGGTTTGAGACACCGCCTGCTCTGGAGGTGGCGGAGGAGTTGTGCCGTCGGATGTTGTGGTGGTACGACTGCCGTACAGCAAATCTCTCAACTCTTTCACTTCCCACGCCGGAGTCCATTCCTTCATTCCTTCGGCCCAAACCAGCGTGTCGGATGTTATTTGCCTATCCTTCAGTTCGTAGATAGTAAACGGACCTTCCTGTTTACCATTATTGACGATAAAGTATTTCATTTCATTCGTATTTTAAGTTATCTTGAAGCTCTGAACGATTCCATGTTGTCGTATCGGCGTACCATCATTCGCGCATAAATGTTGCGAAGCCACAGGCGGTTGGTGGCTATGAACAACAGTCCTACAGCCAACATGATGATATAAGATGTGTTGAGACTCACCACGCTCTGCAGGACTGATACCAATGCCACGGGCACAATAAACGCTACCATTTGTGCAGCTATCTGGAAATAGTTGTTCTCTATGCCGCTCTTACTGATGAATTTGGTGTTAAGAGGGATGGTCTGCTTGTTGTACACAGCCATCTGGAAGAGGACGAAATACTGGAAACCAGCCGTGAACACACCATAGGAAAATACCATCAGAAGACTCCACTTACCCGAGAAAACGACTGGTAACATGAGCACAAAGGGAAAGAGGAGCATGACGCTATAGAAGCTGTATTTGGCATGAAACAGGGAGAGAATGTTTTCCTTGTGCACCATCAGGCCGTCAATATAATTGCCTTCCATGCTCATGATCTTAATCAGCAGCACGCTGCCAAACACAACATAGTCGTATATACACCAGAAGTTGGTCATGAACTGCCCGTCGTAGACATCGGTAAATACTATCAGGACGCTGAACAGGAGCACTATCATGAATGCAGAAATGAAACTCTTTCGTGGGTTCTTGTTCCGGAGGATAGACTTCATCTCAAGTTTCAGATATTCGCCCTGTATGCCATATTTGTCTAAGAAAGCAAACTTCGAGACGCTCCGCAGTTTGGTGGTTTCAACATGAGCCAGCTCTCTCCAAATGTGTTTGTACTGCAACAGTCTGTTAATGGCTACAACACCTGCCAACAGCAGGAATACGACAAGGAAAGGCAAAGCGCTGCCATGCTCGATGGCTGTACCGATGCCAGACCACAGTTCCATTAATTTCTCGATGCCGGCATGCTGACCCAAGAATATTGGAGTAGCCAGGAGAGCATAGACGGCAATGGGAAGAAGCCACCATAACTGGCTGTCTACTATGAGTGTACGGACAATGGAGTACCACTGGCTGTCTAACATGATGAGCAGCCACCACAGGAGCAAGAACCCCACCGTGCACCAAACGCCATAGCTGAACAAGACAGCCATCAGGCAATAAGGCAGGAACAAGGCAAGCCAAATCAAGTATCCGCTGTTCCAGAGGGATGTGGCAATAAACGTATCGATGCAAGCATAGCGCGATATCGGCAGCAAGACGTAGGGCTTAATCAGCTGGGCGGGGGTCTGTTGCGCCATGAAGCGGACACCAAAATCAATCGGCAGGATGAACGGAGCCAGTCCGAACATCAGCTCCAATGCCGTAACGTCACTGCTGTCATTGGCTATCAGGGCAAACATGATGGCTATAAAAACGAGGTAGACTATCATGAGTGACCCTGCAATATAAACCATCCCTCGGGCAGTTTTGTTCTGCTCAAAGTTGACGGCACGCTTCCCGGCCAGCTTCCGATGCCTGCGCAGTGCGTTGAATAAGGCTAAAGGCTTCATCTTGATTAATGGAGTTGATGGGCGCAGCAGGCAAAGTTACCGTAAGTCTACCACCTCAGCAGAGGGGTAGTCTTTGGAGCGGAACACGAATAAACTGTCCGACTGGTTCTTTGCCTTGAAGTTACTGATGGCAATGGTTGTCCACGTTTTGCCTTGCCGCATCTTGACTTCAGTCGGAACGTAGCTCTTGGCGTTAACCATGATGTACATTTCCTGAACGCTCCTTTTCTGATTCTGGGCTGTCAGGTGCACCTGGTAGCGGGAGCCAAGCGTCTTGACACCCAGGTTGTAACCATTCTTATACATGGTGATAAAGGTGTAGGGGTTCATGCTCATCTTCTGAGCTTCGGACGGAGTAGAGACGTTTACCTCATTGGTATTCTTCATATAAGTCCATTGGGTTTTGCCATTATACCAGACTACAGCCTGCGGCGTGCGTGCATGAAACTTATTGCCCTTTATGTAAATGGTACCGGTAGTATTGCCATATTTGGCACTTGCTATCTTAAAATCGGCACTGGCACCTCCCTGACGGCCAACAACAGATGCGGCTTTATCAAGGACTGCCTTTGCCTGTGTTGCGTTCTGAGCATTGCCACAGAGGGCAAACAGCAGCATGAATGATACTAAAACAATCTTCTTCATAATCCTTTATCCTTCCTTAAATTATCTAATGTTTATCCTTTAACTTCTTAATCGCGCCAATAGTTCATTGAGTGAGTTCTCATCTTGAATAAGCACTTCACGCGGTTTGCTGCCTTGTGCAGAGCCTACAATTCCCGCAGCTTCCAACTGGTCCATCAGTCTGCCGGCTCTGTTGTAGCCTATCGAGAAGCGCCGCTGTACCATACTGGTGGACCCTTGCTGCGATACGACGATGGCATGGGCTGCTTCTTCAAAATACGGATCTATGTTGCTCATGTTGGCACCACCACCTCCATTGCCTCCCTGACCGTCGTCCGACGGTTCGGGTAACTCAACTGGAGCTACCGGGCCGGGTTGACTTTCAATGTAATCTGAAATGGTTTCTATTTCCGGTGTATCGACAAAAGCACACTGTACACGCACAGGCTCGCCGCCGTTCAGGAAGAGCATGTCGCCCCGCCCTATCAGTCGTTCGGCTCCCTTGCGGTCAAGAATGGTTCTGGAGTCAATCTGCGCACCTACGCGGAACGCCATTCGACCCGGAAAGTTGGCCTTTATGGTACCTGTAATGATATTAGTAGTGGGTCGCTGTGTGGCAATCACCATGTGAATACCTACAGCACGGGCCAGCTGGGCGATACGGGCTATTGGAAGTTCAACCTCCTTGCCTGCTGTCATAATCAAGTCGCCGAACTCATCTATGATAACTACGATGTAGGGCATGTATTCATGTCCCTTGGTCAAATCGAGCTTGTGATGAATGAATTTGTCGTTATAATCCTTGATTTTGTTGACTCCCGCCATCTTCAACAGGTCGTAGCGGTGATCCATCAGCTTACAAAGCGAGTTCAAAGTCCGCACCACTTTCTGCACATCTGTTATAATCGGTTCGTCCTCGTTCTCTGGCAGACAGGCCATAAAATGGGGCGCTATCTTATTATAAATGCTGAATTCAACTTTCTTGGGATCTATCAGGACGAACTTCAACTCATTTGGGTGTTTCTTGTACAGCAAAGAAGTGATGATGGCATTCAGGCCAACCGACTTACCCTGACCTGTGGCACCGGCTACCAGCAAGTGAGGTATCTTGGCCAAGTCAACCATATATACCTCGTTGGTAATGGTCTTTCCCAGCGAAATAGGCAAGTCCATTTTCGTTTCCTTGAATTTCTTTGTATTCAAAACGCTCTCCATCGACACGATATTCTTCTTCTTGTTAGGAACCTCGATGCCGATAGTACCCTTGCCGGGAATAGGCGCAATAATTCTGATACCCAGTGCGGAGAGACTCAAGGCGATATCATCTTCCAAGTTCTTAATCTTGGAAATGCGGACACCAGGGCCGGGGGTAATCTCATACAAGGTAATGGTGGGGCCAACGGTGGCCTTTATTTCCTTAATGGTTACTCCGAAATTGCTGAGCACTTCGACAATATGCGCATTGTTGGCCTTTATTTCCTCCATGTCAACTTCTGGCTTACCGTCGTTGTCGTAGGTCTTCAGCAAATCGATGGTCGGGTATTTATATCTTGTAAAAGGCTCTAACGGATTGATTGGAGTCTTTAAAATGTCCTCCGCGTTGAGTGTCTTCCCATACGCTTCTTCTTCATTGGAAGCCACTTGCACGGAAGTTAGCTTACCGTCGGAGTTGGTTTCCGCCTTGTCTTCCCGGGCCGCTGGAGTTATGGAAAGGCCAATAGGTTCATGCGAAGACTTAGCAGGAGCTGGTTCTGGCGTTAGGTCTACGACCGTGGAAGCAATGCTTTCGCTCTCTGACTCCGATGCCTCAGGCTTCTCTTCGGCCAGCTCTGTTTCAGCATTATCAGCTGGGTCGTCAGAAGAACTGTCCTTGTCGGGGCCGGTTGTCACCGAAATCTTTATCTTTGAAGATATGTATCCGATGGGGTTCAAAGCCTTGCGTATGACGGTAATAGTCTCTGCACTCAAATAAGTAAGGAATGCTATGGCCACCATAAGCAGAATGGCAGTAAGTCCCGGAGGACCCACCAGGTTCTCCAAATGCTGAACACAGAACACACCATGATTTCCACCAGGATTATAGACTTGGTCACCCATGATAGGAGCAAGGAACTTCGCGAAGGTTATCGAACTCCACACCATGACCAATGCCATGCCGAAAAACCACTTCCAGAGGTTCAGCTTGGTATAGGCCTGCATCAATTTAAGGCTTACAAGGATGATGAAAGCCGGTATAAGGAACGATGGCAGACCGAAAGTTGTATAGAGGAAGAAATACGAAAGAATGGCTCCGAACGAACCGCAGTAGTTTGTAAAAACCTGATGCGTATTCATCCATTCTCCGGGTCGCAGACTTTCAAGAAGACTCTGGTCTGCCTGGCCTGTTGTAAGAAACGACACCATCGCGATAATGATGTAGATTGCAACAAGCATGAGAACAAGACCAAGGATAAAATCCGTCTTCTCGTTCGTTTTAAAATTATATGATTTAAAACCGACCGCTTCACCTACATTCTTTGGTTTACGTTCAGATTTCTTTCTTGCCATTTGTCTTTACTATCAATTTTAAATGCAAAAATAGTGTAAAAAAGTCATATCCAGCCATATTTTCGCAACTTTTTCCTAATTTTGCAAATTGTAACAATAACGGGAAATGAAGAAAGTCATATACAACATTTTCGACAAGCATGCCATAAACGAATTACCTACGGTACTTTTCCCCGGAAAAATCATCGTCGTCATTAATCCACGAGAAGCAGAGAAAGCGGTTGATTACCTGCTTACAAGCGATATTTTAGGCATTGACACGGAGACCCGTCCGGCCTTTAAGAAGGGGCAAAACTACAAGGTATCCCTACTCCAGGTGTCCAATCGTGAGAATTGTTTCCTGTTCCGTCTGAACCATACGGGCATGACGCCGGCCATCATCAGGCTGCTGGAAAACAAGCAGGTGCCTATGGTTGGACTCTCTTTACATGACGACTTGCTATCACTCCACCGCAGAGCGGCATTTACTCCGGGCAAGTTCGTTGACCTTCAGGACATGGTTGGGGCCATCGGAATACAAGATTTGTCCTTACAGAAGCTCTACGCCAACCTCTTCCATCAGAAAATCAGTAAGCGCCAGCGCCTGACGAACTGGGATGCGGACATACTGACCGACAAGCAGAAGGCCTATGCAGCAACCGATGCCTGGACATGTATCAACCTATATGAGGAAATAATGAGGCTGAAGAACACCGGGGAATATGAGCTGCGCATGAGGCAAGAGCCACAGAAACTTCAAGAAGCCGAGTTGTGCAAACTGTAAAAATCTGTCAGATTTAAATCATTGAAACCATCTATACGCCACATGTATAAGCAGGTATATCTTAAAAAAGGAAAAGAAGAAAGTCTCAAACGCTTTCATCCGTGGATTTTCTCCGGCGCCATCCACCACATGGACGACGGCATTGAAGAGGGAGAAGTGGTACGAGTTATTACTGCCGGCGGTGACTTCATTGCCGTGGGTCATTATCAGATAGGTTCTATTGCTGTCAGAGTTCTGTCGTTTACCGATGTACCGATAGACGATAACTTCTGGAATGCACGCATACGCTCGGCGCTGAACGTGCGCATGGCAATTGCAGGAATAGCCTGCAATCCTGACAATGACACTTACCGACTGGTTCACGGCGAGGGCGATAACCTGCCGGGACTTGTCATCGACTGCTACGGAAAAACAGCCGTCATGCAGGCCCACAGCGTCGGTATGCACATGAGCCGGATGGAGATATGCAACGCTCTGGTTTCTGTAATGGATGGCAAAATTGACAATGTTTATTACAAGAGTGAGACTACCCTACCCTTCAAAGCCGACTTAGGACAGGAGAACGGATTTATCTACGGCCACACAGACAATAATATTGCGACGGAAAACGGGCTCCGTTTCCGCATCGATTGGCTGAAAGGACAGAAGACCGGCTTCTTTGTGGACCAACGAGAAAACAGGTCGCTGCTCGAAGCCTACGCCAAAGGTCGCTCCGTTCTCAACATGTTCTGCTATACCGGTGGCTTCTCCGTCTATGCCATGCGCGGTGGTGCCAAGCTCGTACATTCCGTTGACAGCAGTGCCAAAGCAATTGAACTGACAAACAGCAACGTCAGCATGAACTTCCCGAACGACAGCAGGCATGCAGCTTTTTGCGAGGACGCATTTAAATATCTCGATGAAAACGACGATAAATACGATTTGATGGTGCTTGATCCGCCGGCCTTCGCCAAGCATCGCGGCGCCCTGCACAATGCCCTCAAAGGATACACCCGGCTGAATGTAAAAGGTCTGCAGCGCATCAAGCACGGCGGAATTCTGTTCACTTTCAGCTGCTCTCAAGTTGTTACCAAGGAGCAATTCCGCAATGCGGTGTTCACTGCAGCAGCTCAGGCGCAGCGTAAAGTCCGCATTCTGCACCAGCTACACCAGCCTGCCGACCATCCCATTAACATTTATCACCCCGAAGGCGAATATCTGAAGGGCCTCGTACTCTATGTTGAATAAGACCGTATCTGATTTTATAACCCGGCATGAGTTAATGGATGGCAAGGGAAAATACCTCGTCGCCCTGTCCGGCGGAGCCGACAGTGTCGCATTGCTGCGTGTCCTTCTGCAGCTGGGCTATCAGATAGAGGCGGTTCACTGCAACTTTAACTTGCGCGGACAAGAGTCTGCCAGAGATGAGACATTTTGCAGGCAACTCTGCAACCGGCACCAAGTAAGCCTGCACATCGCTCACTTCGATACCCGTACTTACGCCAATCTTCATCATGTAAGCATAGAGATGGCCGCCCGCGAACTGCGTTACACGTATTTCGAACAGCTGCGCAACGACCTCGGGTTTGATGGTATCTGCGTAGCCCACCACCAGGACGACAGCTTGGAAACCATCCTTCTGAACCTGCTCAGGGGAACTGGCATACACGGACTCACCGGCATTGCGCCTAAGAACGGGTACATATTACGGCCGCTCTTATGTGTAAACCATTCGGCAATAATCAGTTATTTGGATAACATTCAACAAGATTATGTTACCGACAGCAGCAATCTGACAGACGATGTGCAGCGCAACAAAATACGTCTGAACGTCGTACCGCAACTGCTGCAAATTACTCCGGCAGCCATTGACAATATCCTGAAAGCAGCTGAACACCTGTCGGAAGCTGAAAAGATAATAACCGACAGCCTGGAAAAAGACATCAAGCGCCACGTTGTCTATTACCTGCAAGCCGATAACCGAGCCGACAGCCTCTCGGTTAGCATTGCCGACATCCGGAAATTCGCATCCCCCGAGTATTACGTCTGGTATTTGCTGAAAGACTTCCACTTCCCCGCCCCTGTCTCGCAGCAGATAGCCGAGAACCTTGATGCACCTTCAGGAACCATTTACAGCTCGAGTTCACACGAGGCACTGATAGACCGTGGCCAGCTGATAGTGGAACCCATAACGCCTCTATACCCTGAACTGACGATACCAGAGACTGGATGCTACCGGTTCAACGATGAGATTAAATTCAACGTTCGTATCGATGAAATCGGCAAAAATTATCAATTATCCAGGCGACCGGACGAAATTCATCTGGATGCCGACAAGGTTGAGTTCCCGCTTCACATCAGGTACGCCAAGGAGGGCGACCGTTTTGTACCCTACGGAATGACGGGAAGCAAGCTGGTAAGCGATTTTATGACCGACTTAAAGATGAATGTAATCGAGAAGCGTCACCAGCTTGTCCTCACCGATGCTGCTGACAAAATAGTTTGGATAGTTACCCGCAGGGCAAGTAATGAAGTAAGCATTCGAGAAACAACTAAGAAAGTGCTGGTTATTAATATCTTATGAAAGGTATTCCTGGACATGTTTGTCCCTGCTCCAGGTAATTGTCAGGAGCCACAACGTTTCCGAATTGCACTTTACTGGCAAAGCAATGCCTGCGACATATCATTCTATCCGGCTTGTTTGAAATGATGTCCGGCACCTGTATATTGCTGTTCTGAACCCTCTGCACTTATCGAACAACCGTTTTACCACTATCTGGTAAAGCCTTTACCACTATCTGGTAAAGCCTCTACATGTATCTGGTAAAGCCTCTACATGTATCTGGTAATGCCTCTACATGTATCTGGTAATGCCTCTACATGTATCTGGTAATGCCTCTACATGTATCTGGTAATGCCTCTACATGTATCTGGTAAAGGCTCTACATGTATCTGGTAATCACTTTACCAACTACCTGGTAAAGTCTTTACCACTATCTGGTAATTGGTTTACCACTACCAGGAAGGACTTGAAACTCTACTTCGTTTCGGTATTGTTGGCATGGAGGGCAAACCAAAAGAGAGCCGTTTCCCATTGCGGGGCGGCTCTCTTCTGCTTCCTATATGCGGGTGATACTAATCTAAGGCATCACATTCGTCAGTCCACATTCTGCTTACAGCGTCGCTCGGCATGCGCCAATCGCCGCGTGGCGAGAGTGTCACGTTGCCCACTTTGGGGCCATCGGGCAGGCAGCTGCGCTTGAACTGCTGACTGAAGAAGCGGCGTACAAAGGTCTTGAGCCAATGCTTGATGGTGGCATCGTCGTATTTAACGTTATTTTGACGGAATGCTGACTGGGCAAGCATGAATATCTTGTGCGGACGGAAACCATAGCGCAAGAAATAGTAGAGGAAGAAGTCGTGCAGCTCGTAAGGGCCTACGAGGTCTTCCGTTTTTTGCTGAATTTGCCCGTTTTCATCGGCCGGCGTCAACTCGGGGCTGATGGGCGTGTCTACAATATCAAGCAAAATGTCCGACGCCGTGCGGCCGTCAGCCTGTGCAATTTCGTTTTGCAGCTGCTTGGCCGCATAGCGCACCAGATAGCGGATGAGGGTTTTGGGAATGCCGCTGTTCACGGCGTACATGCTCATGTGGTCGCCATTGTAGGTGCACCACCCTAAAGCAAGCTCGCTCAAGTCGCCCGTACCTATCACCAAACCGCCCATCTGATTGCTCAGGTCCATCAAAATCTGAGTGCGTTCGCGCGCCTGGCTATTCTCATAAGTTACATCCTTTAGGCTTGCATCATGGCCTATGTCTTCAAAATGCTGGGTAACACTCTTGGCGATATTGATTTCGCGCATCGTGATGCCTAATGTCTGCATGAGGCTTACGGCATTTTCGTAAGTCCTGTCGGTCGTTCCAAAGCCGGGCATGGTGACGCCGACAATGCCTTTTCGGTCTAATTTCAGCTTGTCGAAGGCCCTGATACACACCAGCAGAGCGAGCGTAGAGTCCAGTCCGCCACTGATACCTATAATCACCCTGCTGCTGTTGATGTGGGCCAGACGCTTGGCCAAGCCCATTGCCTGAATGTTGAATATTTCCTCGCAGTCGGCACTCATGTCCGTAGATTGCGGCACAAAGGGATGCGGATTTACCGCACGTTCGAGCACGAAATCCGCTGTCGGGGCAACAGCCTGCTGGCACTTGATGATGTGGATGTTTTCGTTCCTCATCCTTCTCTGTGCATTGACAAAGGTTGTGTTGTTGCGCCGGTCGTTGCGCAGGCGTTCCACATCTATCTGCACTGCCGTGAGTTGCGGCTCCAGACAGAAACGCTCGGCCTCTCCCAACAAAATCCCATTCTCATATATCATGGCATTGCCGCCATAGACAACATCCTGCGTGCTCTCTCCAAAGCCGCTGCCGGCATAGATGTAGCCCGATATCGTGCGGGCACTCTGCTGGGCCAGCAGCGTTTGCAGATACTTGTGCTTGCCAATGAGCTCGTTGCTTGCGCTAAGATTGAAGATAAGGTCGGCTCCGGCCAGTGCCAAATGGTTGCTCGGAGGAGTCGGTGCCCACACGTCTTCGCATATTTCAACGCCGAAAGTAACGCCCTGGCTCGTCCTGAAAAGCTGCGGCTCGGGCGTGATGAGGGCGGTACTGCCGCAATATCTTATTTCGGTGGGGCGCAAATCCTGCGACGACGCGAACCATCGTTTCTCGTAAAACTCATTGTAATTGGGCAGATATTCCTTGGGAACAATGCCCAGAATCTGGCCTTTCTGAATGACAACCGCACAGTTGAGCAGCAAATCGCCAACTGCTATTGGCACGCCGACTATCGACACTACGTCCAGATGGCGTGTGTAATCAAGCAGCATCATGACTGCCGTCTCCGAAGCATCGAGCAAGAGGTTTTGCCGGAACAAATCCTGACAGCTGTAACCCGTAATTGAAAGCTCGGGAAAAACCACAATCTCAACGGCTTGTTTTTCGGCCTGAGACACGAGCAACTCTATTTGCTCCAAATTGTATTTGCAGTCAGCTACCTTAACACTCGGCACTGCTGCAGCCACTTTAATAAATCCGTAATTCATGACAAGTAGGTTTAAGTACATTGATTGAAGCAAGCTATCTGACGGTAACCTGCGTGGCACCATAGCCATACTCCTGGAAGCTGGCATCCTGGTACTGGTATTTCTTGTAACGGTAATTAAGCTCGTTGACGATGGCATGGCGCAACACTCCTTCTCCCTTGCCGTGTATAAAGACTATCTTCTGGCCTTTCTTGTTCTTATACGCGGCAAGCGTATCGCGGAAAACCTTGAGCTGATAGTTGAGGATGTCGATGTGCGACATGCCACTCGTAGTGTCCAATAACGCGTCTATATGCAGGTCTACCACAACAATATCCTCATCTCCTTTCCTTTTGACGAGCCAAGGGGTGCCTTTCTGCTTGCCATCATCGTAGCGGCTGACATATCCGGATTGGCTCCCGGCATCGTCGCTCTCGGCAGGCTTGGATTCGGCCGGCTTCTTGTACAACTCTGCCTTCAGCTTGTTTGCATCTATAACCAGTGGACGTGCGGGCACGTCTTTCTCTATAACGGTAAACAGCAAGGCAGGAGTTCCGAAGAAATCCGTAGGCTGGAACGTGTGCAATTTGTAGAATTTCACGCCGTCGATACGAAACTCTACGCTCACAGGCGGCTTCTGGATAAAAGCCTTGTCCTTCTTGTAAGCCAACAGATGGACTGCAATGTGTCTGATGTCGTTGAGATCCTCGTGTCCTATTTCTTCGACAAAGAGCTTTGTGTTAGGCTCAATCTCTCCACGGGAACGAAGCGACCAGCTCGCACCTTCGGCCGACAGATAGGTGTAATCCAGATAGTAATTACAGTCGTTTACCAAATAACACTCAAAGCGCGTATTGGTAGGGGTCTTTTCATCCACAGGTACAAAGGCCAGATAGCAGTTCAGCAGGTTACCGCCTTGCCGTTCTTCAACCGGGGCCCGGAATGAAATTTCTCTGTCGGCAGGCTCTGCATCAACAGCAGTATCTACCGCCTCGTCATAGCCATCGGACATCATGGCCTTGATGCTCTTGCCATCTCTTGCGAGCGGAGAAGTTTCCTTTTGAGCTGTACCTGTTTTGGAAGCTACGATGTTGGCTGTGTTATATTCGTTAGAATCTCCCACTACCACCACATCGTTGACGGGTGTTGGTATCTGGAAACCATCCTTATCCTCTACCAGTACAATGTTTTTTCCCTGAAAGCCGGCAACAACACCGCCGCCGGTTTCGCTTAGAAATCTTACCTTATCTCCTATTTTCATCTTTCGTTTTTCGTTATGTATGTTTTCTGCTGTCCTGTTTGTTCGTTCCGTTTGTGTCAGGGTATCAGCAAACTGCTGTCACCATAGCTCAAGAAACGGAAATCATGAGCCAGAGCATAGTCATATATCTTACGCCAGTCTCCATTCACAAAGGCGCTGACAAGCAGCAAGAGCGTACTTTGAGGTTGGTGGAAATTGGTAATCAACATGTTGACTATCTTGTACACATAGCCTGGAGCGATAATTATCTGCGTACTGGAATGTAAGGCTTCGAGTTCATTACGCGTCAGCCAATCCAGTATATTACTGATTGCAGTATGTGGAGTAACTGCGCTGCCACCAACTATGGCCAACCCAGCTCCGTCATGCTGCAACTCATAAGGCTCCCATTGGTTGATGTGCAGGTCTTCTTCGGATGCCTGAGGATTGATTTGCAACTTCACCCCCATGTAATAGAGACTCTCGAGTGTGCGTACGCTGGTTGTTCCCACGGCAATGGCATGACAGTCGTGAGCGAGCAGTTTCTCGAACGTATGCCGATGAACGACAATATACTCCGAGTGCATCTCATGCCCGGCTATCTCTTCACTCTTTACAGGTTTAAAGGTTCCGGCGCCTACATGCAGGGTTAACTCATCGCGTTCGATACCGTGTGCATCAATATTTTTGAGTACAGAGTCGGTGAAATGCAGCCCGGCGGTTGGGGCAGCAACAGATCCTTTAATCTTGCTATACACCGTTTGGTAGGTTGTTTTGTCGCTCTCCTGAGTTTGCCTGTTCAAATATGGGGGTATGGGGAGCTCGCCCACAGCATCCAGTATCTCTGCAAAGCTGACGGAAGGGTTGTTCCAATCGAAGTCGACCCAATAATTGGTGCCGGTAGATACATGTACGCTTCGCGAATGATTGAGTGTGGCTCGAAGATGGAAACGGTTCCCCTTTATCTCGAATTCACGCACGAGCGAGCCTTCTTTCCATTTCTTTAAATTGCCAATCATGCACAGCCACGAACAGTGACCTGCGGTTTGGAACATCAGTTCGTAGTCTACGGGGTTGGCCGGCTCCATGAGGAATATTTCTATTAACGCCCCGGTTTCTTTGCGAAAATGTATACGAGCCTGAATGACCTTGGTATTGTTAAATACCATCAACGCATGCCGAGGAAGGTAATTGGGAAGGTTGTAGAACACATCCTCGCTGACAACGCCATGTCTGTACAGCAGGAGTTTGCTGTGATCGCGCTCGGAAATCGGGAATTTTGCGATACGCTCATCGGGCAATGGATAACTGTAATCGCTGATTTTAA
Source organism: Prevotellaceae bacterium KH2P17 (assembly GCA_900199655.1). Lineage (GTDB taxonomy): Bacteria > Bacteroidota > Bacteroidia > Bacteroidales > Bacteroidaceae > Prevotella. The sequence continues at coordinate 90,568 of FZRE01000013.1, read as the reverse complement.
TATATTTTGTTTCCACTGGTTATATGTATATAATGCTACCTATTATGGAAAAAACCATAATAAAGGCAAAAGTACAAACCACAACATCTATATCTACCAGGCTATAACCTGTAGAGGTATATTGTGACGAAATATAATTGATTTTAGGACTTACCTTATAATATAGCTTTCGATATATATAATAAACTCCACAAGCAACTGCACTGCCCCATGCAAGACCTACAATGATATCGCCCGGATAGTGCAGCCCCATGTACATGCGGGTCCAACAGCTAATTACAGACCACGTTATCATGCAAGCAGCAAAAATCCTGTTACGGACCAATAAGCAGAAAAACAATGCTATTGACATTGTGTTGGCGGCATGTGCAGAGAAGAAACCGTAATCTGTACCACGGGTGTTATTGACAATATCTATCGTATATTTGATAATGGGGTCATTGCTCGGCCTCCACCGTCCTACAAGAGGTTTTACGATGCCGTCGGCCATAAGGTCGGCTAAAATGACACACGTCACAGCTCCACCAATAGCAAAGGCTATCTGCAACATTGTTTCGTTATTCTTTACTATCAGATAGAACAAAGCTGCGTACAGTGGAATCCAGGTGTATCCAGAAGTCAGAATTTGGGCAAGACTATCTACAAAGAGAGAGTCACTCCCGTTGAAAACTTCCAATACAGTCCTGTCTATACTGTCTAATGTGGTCCAGTTCATCTGATTTTTACAGCTTTAATTGTTTGCAGGATGTTGTCAAATGTCTTCTATCTGATTGTTCAGAAGCCATCCTTCACGTCCGTCATCCAAACGGATGCCTCTCCATTGCTTCATGCTTCTGTCGGTCACGTTGACGCGAGTGCCTTCATGCAACACAAAGTCATCACTTCCATTCATGTCGGGTGTCTTCTTTACATTGACAGAAGGGGCTATCACTATGGCTCCATTTCTGTTTTCGAGTGTTGATTTCTGCTGATAGGCAAAGAGATTGCTGCCTGCAAACAACAAAAGAAATAATAAAGCGCCAAAGAAACCAACTTTACGAAGGGCAAGCTGGGTGGCGAAAAGATAGACGAGCATCAGGATTAGAGCTAAAGCAATAGAAACTATAGCAACTGCAGCCCAACAGTCTACGCTTGTGTAATTTACCAAAGCCCTGTACCATGTAACAAAAAACATCTCGCTTTCAGGGGTTATTTTGTCAATGGTTTTGCTGCGCGCAAACTCCAGATTGAACCTAATATCCTCGTCGCCCGGCGATAGCAAATGAGCACGCTCATAAGCCAGTACAGCCTGCGTGATATTGTCGCTTCGGAAGTAAGCATTACCCAAATTATAATAAAGGTCGGCGCTCACGCCTTTTTTCAGCAATTCCTGATAATCTTTGATAGCTTGCTGATAGTTGCCTTTCTTGTATTCCAAGTCAGCATCTCTTTTCGTTATAGCCGAACTGGGCAAAGAGAGGAACAACAAAAACAGCAAAAGGACGCCCGTAGCATGATGGCTTGCCGTTCGTTTTCCATTCTTTATGACGTTTTCTATCTCTTCTATTGCTGTCATTGCACTTTCAAAAGTCTTACTCATATTACCCGAAGGATCGCCAGGCGCATAGCGTTCGTATTCACACTCATCCAACGCACCGAGAAACTTCGTGATAGTTTGTTCATCAACAGCATGCTGGTGCAGATTTTCTGCAATATTCTCACGTGACAATTGCTCGACAGGCATGTTCAGTTTATCGCTGACATATCCCCACAAAGCTCTCATCACTTCGTCGTAAAATTCATTTTGCTTGTTTGCAAACATTAATCGGCTGGCGGTTTTCAATCGCTTTGTGGCAATCCTATTAGCCTTTTTGCCACGCATCTTCACAATATCAGCATTGTCGATGGCTCGTTGGCGGAAAATAACAAGTAATGTAATAAATGCTGCCAAGAGCACAAACAAAACAATCCAGTAGACAGTGCTGCCATAAAAGAATTCGTTAATGGCATGCAGTTCTGTTTTGCCTTCCTTAATGGCATGTATATCCTTGTTGCTGTTATCAGCATAATCGGATACAGCTTCACTCGTTCCGTCACCTTTAGCTACATTTACAGTAAATGAATTTGTTTGAATCGTCTTGTAGGCATTGGACCCTATATCGTAGTAAGTGAGCTTCACGGCCGGTATGGTAAAAGTGCCCTGATTACGAGGGACAGCCAGGAAATCATATACCATATTACCTTCTATACCATTAGCAGTCAACTTTGTCTTGTCTGTTACCTTGGCATCATACTTATCAAAGTCCTTGGGGAACTCAATTACCGGTTGTTTGATAAGTTTCAAATTACCAGTTCCACCGATAACAACCCTCAGAGTAATGGGGTCGCCAGCCTTTACCGAGGTCTTGTTGAGTTGAGCTGAAATATTAAATCTGCCTACTCCACCCGAGAAATCTGCCGGCCGATTGGGAAGAGGATCTACCTGGATATCCAACCCCGGCGCAACAATGTTGCGATGAACCTCCACGTATCCGGAACCTCCATTAAAGAATGCTTCAAACGGATCTACAGAGCGGTTTTGCTGGACGACAATTCCTTTAAATGTGATACTTGGAATGGTCAATCTGCCCGTCATTTGCGGATACATTACGTACTGACTCCATGTTACACACTTATACGCTCTGCCGTTCACCTGTTCAATATGGAAGCTCTTTTGCTGAGGCAGTTTCACCTCTTGCGTGTGAAATCCTGTCAGATCAGGCATCTTGCCTTCAAGTTGAGTCAAGTCAACCGTGGTGTACACTTTGTAAGTCAACAACACAGGTTCTTGCTCATGCACTCTCTTCTTGTTAGCACTTACCTTAATAAAAAGATCATTACCGGAAATACGACTGCCTTCGCTGCGTATGCCAGACTCGTCGTAGTCATTGTGCATTTTAGGCGTAACATTGTTTGCGTTGCGGGCGGAACCAGACACAGTAATCCTGATTGCTTGCGAAGATACATGCTTTCCGGCAATACGGGCATGAGCTGCCGGAATGGTATATGTTCCGTTTTTACCTGCATAGAGTGTATAGGTGTAGGTTATAGAAGATGAAGAGCTCGTGTGTCCATTAATCATCTGGTAACTCGATTGCCTTGACTCATAGGGGCCTGCTATGACCTCAATGGCCGACGGTATGTTGCCAGCTCGGAAATCTTCTACATCCTGAGTATTTATGGTATAGGAGAGGCGAAAGTTCTCTCCTAAAGCTACATGGTCAGGTGCTTGCACAGATATACTCTGTGCAACTGCCATCGTTGCTAATAAAACCAGAACGCTGAAAAGTATATATCGTTTCATATAGTCTCTTTCTAATTCTCCTTTGTTTTGGGAAATACTTCACTCATAAAGGCAGTTCTTTACCAATTCTTCAGCAGGCTTCGCTTTCGGGGCTGTTGCATGTTCTTCTTCAATCGTTGCTGAGTTGCTTTTTCTGCTTGCACTGCAGCATTGAGGAGTTGTTCGGCATTTTCCTTGCTCATCTGCTCCTTTGGTTGCTGTTCCTGATTTTGCTTCTGATCTTGGTTTTGCTTGTTCTTTTCCTTATCCTTGTCTTTGTTATCTTGCTTCTTCTTGTTCTTGTTTTGCTTGTCATTCTTCTGCTGGCGCTTACAAAGAGCCAGATTGTATCGGGTCTCATTGTCATTGGGATTGTTGCGCAGGCTCTCCTGGTAGGCTTGTATCGCTTGGGCATACATTTGGTGCGCTTGGAAAATTGTCCCTAAGTTGTGATAAACCATTGCTTTACGCCCTTTCCCAATTTCCAACTTACCAGCATTGTTATATTGAATAACTGCCGCCGAATCTTTTTGTTGCATCATTAAAGCACATCCCAAGTTGTACATGGCTTGAGAATTCTGCGGATTTGCCGTTAAGGCTTTCCTGTATTGAACTTCTGCTTTGGCATAATTTTGCATCCGATACAGTTTGTTTCCATTTCGTATGTACTGGCGGTCGCGCTGCGCGTATGACTGATAGCAGAAAGCGCATAGCAATATTACTAATATATATCTTATTTCTTTGTACATTTCGTTAATTTCTTACTTTTCTCTTATTGAAGAATTTGACATTTTTCAAAAGAGGATTCTTAGATTCCAAAACGCAAACCTCAATGATGAGCATGAGTAGAACCAATATACCCACAGCTTGGAACTGTTCATCGTAAGCGCTGTAAATAACACTTTGCGACTCGCCTGTCTGGAGTTTAGTCAATTCATCATTCAACTTCTCTTGTGCATCGCTTGTATTATCAACGTGTATATATTTCCCACTTCCAGCCTTAGCCACCTCTTTGCACATTTGTTCGTTGAGAGTTGTCATTACCGTCTGGCCGGAATTATCTTTCATATAGCCACCTTCAGCATCCGGTATAGGAGAACCTTTAGGGTCACCAACACCCAGAATGTAAACATTGATACCACGCTTTTTAGCTTCTTGTGCCGCTTGAATAGCTCCGCCCTCATGGTCTTCGCCATCAGTTATGACAATGATAGCTTTACCTATCTTGTCTTCTTGCGTGAAGCTCTTCATTGACAGATTAATTGCCTTGGCAATATCTGTACCCTGAGTTTCTATCAAAGATGGTTCTATGTTTTGCAAAAACATCTTGGCTGAAACATAATCGCTGGTTATCGGTAACTGAACAAAAGCATCGCCTGCAAAAACAACAAGACCTATTTTGTCATTAGTAAAGTGATCTACCAGATTCTCAACAAGCAGTTTACTTTTGTCAAGGCGGGAAGGAGTTACATCTTCTGCTTTCATTGAATTGGATATATCAAGAGCAATGATGGTTTCTATGCCATTCCGTTTCTCGTGACTGATTGTAGTGCCCATCTGCGGACGAGCCAACATTATGATAAGCAACGCCAAAGCTGACAGCATAAACCAGAACTTAACTGTTGGCCGATATTTGGAAACATCAGGCATCAGTTGTTTCAAAAGCTCGATATTTCCGAGCTTTTTCAGTCTGTTCTTTCTTGTTCTCCAGCTTGCCAGTCTTACCAATGCTAAAATTGGAATTATCAGCAAAAGCCAAAGATATATGGGGTCTTCAAATCTAAACATTGCATCAGTGGATTATGGAATTCTCCTTAAAACAGTATTTCTGAGAAGTATTTCTAACAGCAAACAAAAGATGGCGGCAAGTGCAAAAGGTTGATATGCCTCATATCGTTTGGAGAAAGTCTTCACATCCATCTTTGTCTTTTCCAGCGTGTCTATATCTTTATAAATCTGTTTCAGCTCGGCATTGTTGGTAGCTCTGTAAAAATTGCCTTGCGTGGTAGCTGCAATATCGCTCAAAGTCTTCGTATCGATTTCTACCGGGATATTAACATATTGTACACCTCCGGCAACGGGCATAGGATAACGAGCAACTTTGTTTGTACCTACTCCAATGGTATAAACTCTGATACCGAGGCTTTTCGCAATCTGAGCCGCAGTCATTGGCGAGAGATCACCCATATTGTTACTTCCGTCGGTTAAAAGAATTACGACCTTACTTTTGGCTTTACTGCCTTTTAACCTGCTAACAGCATTTGCCAATCCCATTCCAACAGCAGTACCGTCTTGAATGAGTCCTCGGGCAGCAATATCAGTGCGCACATTCTGGAGCAGGCTTATCAAACTGGCATGGTCGGTTGTCATCGGACATTGCGTGAAAGCCTCTCCTGCAAAGATGGTAAGGCCAATATTATCGTTCGGCCTACCCGATATAAATTCAGTTGCAACATCTTTGGCGGCCTCCATTCTGTTTGGCTTCAAATCCTCGGCAAGCATGGAAGTGGAAACATCCATTGCCAACATGATATCTATACCCTCTACCGTCTTCTTGTCCCAAGCATTATGGGTTTGTGGCCGAGCAAGGATGATTACAACAAGAATATAAGTTAAGCATCTCAACAACATCGGCAAATTGCTGATACGCATTCGCCAACTCTTAGGCGCATCGCGAAAAGCGTAAGTGTCGCTCATCCTGATGGTCGGCTCACTTCTCTTTCTGTATAGAAAATACCATAACACATAAGGTATTATCAATAGAAGTAGGAGAAAATATTCTTTATTTGCAAATTCCACTGTATCTCTATATTTAATATTCTTTTTCCGATGGCTACATAAGTTCTGCAGCGGTCGAATTGCTATAGGGTAAGCTCATACACATGATAAACGATGTAAGCAAGCAATGCCACAATAACGCTTCCCAATATGTAAATTGCAGCTTTTAAGGTTGTCCGTTCTTTCTTGGAACGTTTATCCTCCTCACTCAACTTCGGTACTACCTTTTCTTCGGTAGGTTCTCCTTCAAGTTTTGTCTCATCTATGAAGTTTATAGCGTTAACCAGGTTGAGGTCATTTTCGTTGATGAGAGTCGAGTATTTGGCAAACTTAACTAGATCCGCAGTTTGGAACAAACTCTTCAGTTCATCAATCATCTTCTGGTCACCCGTTTCCTTCAACCGGTCTATGATTTCAGCAGAGGTCATTTCCATTGCCTTGAACCCGAACCGTTCGTCAATGTATTGACGTAACGTATCTGTAAGCTTGGTGTAATAGGTTTTCTGGTCCTCTGATATCTGCAACTGCTCCGATTTTATTTTTTCAATGGAAGAGAGCGCTTTCTGATGCGGCAGAACCTTCTTGACAATCCGAATACGCGTGATGACCGGTTTGTTCTCACGCAGGCGAACATACAGATAGTAGCACACCAGACAAAGTAAAAGCAGCAACATGCTGAGCCAGAACAAGGGACTCCACTCGCTCCACTTGAAAGGGTTATCCTGTACATCCTTGGGAGGAAAGAATTGGTTCGGATGGAGCGTGTCTACATCTACCGTAACCACTTTCAGGGCCAGGGGATTGCCGACTACTGTCTTTCCGTTAACCTTGACCTTCATGCCGGGAATCGGATACAGATGCTCGTCAAAGCTGGTTAGGGTAAATGTCTTGCTTACTTTCTCTTGATTATTATCCATGGGCGTGGTGACAGGATCTGTGGATTCAAGAACCTCTACGCCTTGAGTGATATATTGCGACGGTTTAAACTGCGGGAATACAACTTGAGCTCCTTTACCGGCAATTACATCTATCGTAAGATGAGCCTGCTGCCCTATCATAATAGCAATAGAATCTATCCTCGCTTCTACCCGTGGTTGAGCGGAAGAAGTAAGTATTGTCACCCATAGAAGCAGAAACGGATATATATATTTCAACTTGTCGTTTGTCATTTTAGCATTCCTCTTTACAAATTTCAGGCTCGTTGCTTGAACAGCAGAAGCAAAGATTTGGCATAATCTTCGTTAGTGGCTACCGAAACCCAGTCAACATTACTCTTAGTAAAGGTTCTTGTGAGAGTTTCCTGGCGCTGCATCCAGTAACGGGTGTGAGCTTTACGCAGCTTGCTGCTTGAAGTGTCGATAAACGTTTCGTGACCTGTTTCCGCATCTCGTACCTTCATCAGTCCGATATTCGGTAAACTCTTGGCCAGAGGGTCGTACACCTGTATGGCAACCACATCGTGTTTGCGGTTGGCAATCTCGAAAGTATGATCGAAAGTTGGCTCAAGGTTCTTATTATCGTAGAAATCGCTCAATACAAAAGCTGTACACCGACGTTTCATAACACTGGTCAGATATTCCATCGCCATACCGATATCGGTCTTGTAACTTTCTGGATGGAAATCGAGCATTTCTCTGATGATATACAAGATATGTTTTCGACCTTTCTTTGGCGGTATATACTTTTCAATGCGGTCTGAAAAGAATATGACACCAATCTTGTCATTATTCTGTATTGCGCTGAAAGCGAGCGTTGCAGCTATTTCAGTTGTCAATTCACGCTTCATCTGGCGCGTCGTTCCGAAATCAAGAGACCCCGACACATCTATCAGCAACATCACCGTGAGTTCGCGTTCCTCCTCAAAAACTTTGATGTATGGACGATGGAAACGGGCTGTTACATTCCAGTCTATATCCCTCACATCATCACCAAACTGATACTCACGCACTTCAGAGAAGGCCATACCACGTCCCTTGAATGCCGAATGGTATTCACCTGCAAAGATATTCTGACTCAAACCGCGGGTTTTAATCTCTATCTTACGAACCTTCTTTAAAATATCAATTGTTTCCAATCTTCAATATTTTCTCCCGTTTAAGCCGCTATGCACATGGCAAAGTTTAGGGAACCTCAACTTTATTGATTATTTTGCTGACTATTTCTTCCGAAGTTACATTACTTGCCTCTGCCTCGTACGAAAGGCCAATGCGGTGGCGGAGCACATCATGTGCAACAGCCCGGACATCCTCAGGCACCACATAACCACGATGCTTGATGAAAGCGAAGGCACGGGCAGCTTTAGCCAGATTGATACTTGCACGCGGACTACCGCCAAAGGTTATCAAATCCTTCAGCTCTGCCATTCCGTAACGGTCCGGATAGCGGCTGGCAAAAACAATATCAGCAATATATTGCTCTATCTTTTCGTCTATATATACTTGGCTCACCACCTCGCGGGCTTTGAGTATTTCCTCTGCGGTGGTAACCGGAGTTACAACCGGCAGTTCGCCCTGTAAGTTCTCTCTGATGATGAGTTTCTCCTCTTCGATGGTAGGATAGCCTATGACAACTTTCAGCATAAAGCGATCCACCTGAGCTTCAGGAAGCTGGTATGTACCCTCCTGCTCTATCGGGTTCTGTGTTGCCATAACCAGGAACGGGTTAGGTAACTTGAAAGTATTCTCACCGATTGTTACCTGGTGTTCCTGCATAGCTTCCAAAAGAGCGCTCTGAACTTTTGCCGGAGCACGGTTTATCTCATCCGCCAACACGAAGTTTGCAAACACCGGGCCTTTCTTTACCTGAAAGTTCTCTTCTTTCTGGCTGTAAATCATGGTGCCTATCACATCGGCAGGCAGCAAATCCGGAGTAAACTGGATGCGGCTATAATCTGCAGCAATGAGTTGCGCCAAGGTTTTTATAGCCAATGTCTTGGCCAGTCCGGGAACTCCTTCCAGCAGGATGTGTCCATCGCTCAACAGCGAAATGAGTAACGAGTCTACTAAATGTTTCTGTCCGACAATGACGCGATCCATTCCACTCACAAGATTGCTGATGAACGCGCTCTGTTGTTCTATCCGGATGTTTAATTCGCGGATATCAATAGCTTCTGCCATAATTATTTATTCAGTTTATGTTCTATTTTGACGCAAAAGTACAACAATTAGGAGAGAGAGGCGAAAGATAGTATCTAAATTATATTAAAACAGCTCCCTATTTCCTATAATTTAAGAAACTTTTTGTTTGCTTTAAAAGATGTGACATTCAAGTTTGCTACTACAGACTGCTGGGCATGAGCATCAGCCAAACACATAGCAAAAACCATCTAAACATCTTTACAAAGTTGCCGTTGTATCAGAAAGTTTAAAAAGAGCCATAAACATGGAAAGGCCGACTCTGCAGCCGGCCTTTCACTATTTTTCAGATTGCATTTTCAATACATCCCTCTCAGTTCAGGTTCAGGCTCTCTTTAATTGCAGCTATTTTCAGCGCGCCTTCCTTGTCACAACGGTCATAGCATCCGGCGCACTTCATCTGGCCCTTAACCTCAAGATAGAACTTTATTTTAGGCTCCGTACCCGATGGGCGGACACTTACTTTTGTACCATCAGAGCAGAACCACTGAAGCACATTGCTGGTTGCAGGCATGTCTATTTTAGTCACATTGCCCGAGGCGTCCTTTTGTTCCAAGGTACTGAAGTCCTTCCACAGACAGATTTCAGAACCACCCAGTTCCTTCGGAGGATTATTGCGGAAGTTTGCCATCATCTGCTGAATTTCTTCTGCACCCGTCTTGCCCGGTCTTACAACATTGATGGTAAACTCTTTCGAGAAACCGTACTCAAGATAAATGTCCATCAAAACTTCGTATAAGGTCTTGCCTTGGTCTTTTGCCCACGCACAGATTTCGGCCAACAGCGACATGGCCGAAACGGCATCCTTGTCACGAACAAAGTCTTCGGCCAGGAATCCGTAGCTCTCCTCGCCGCCGCCTATATACTGCTGTTTGCCTTCAGACAAAAGAATTTCGCGGGCAATCCATTTAAAACCGGTGTAGCAGTCACGCATCTCGATGCCTGCCTTATCAGCAACTTTCTTTATGACTTCCGTTGTAACAATCGTCTTTACAATGAAGTCGGTGGGCTTGAGCAAGCCTTTAGCCTTGCGGTTGGTAATGATGTAATACAAGAACAGCAAACAGGTCTGGTTGCCATTGATGAGTACCCACTCGCCCTTGTCGTTCTTGCATGCCATGCCCACACGGTCTGCATCAGGGTCAGAGGCCATCACGATATCCGCATCCAGTTCTTTGGCATCGCATATGGCCAAAGCCAGCGCCTCGCCGTTCTCCGGGTTGGGACTCTTAACCGTCGGGAAATTGCCGTCCTTGACCATTTGCTCCTTCACGCAGTGCACATTGTCAAATCCCCACAGTTTGAGCGAGCGCGGAATTAGCGTCATGCCGGTTCCGTGGAGGGGTGTATAGACAATCTTCAGGTCGTGCTGCTTCCTGATAACCTCGGGGTCAATGCTGAGCGTGTGAATTTGATCAAGATATAATTTGTCAATGTCCTCGCCTATTATCTGGATAAGTTCTTCATTGGGCTCGAATTTAACATCCTCTATTTTCACCTTGTTCACCTCATCAATGATGCCCGTATCGTGTGGGGCAAGAACCTGGGCACCATCCTCCCAATAGGCTTTGTAGCCATTGTACTCTTTTGGGTTGTGGCTGGCAGTTACGTTTACACCAGCTTGACAATGCAAGTGCCGGATGGCAAACGAGCACTCCGGCGTTGGGCGCATGTCGTCAAACAGATAGGTCTTGATGCCGTTTGCAGAGAATATGTTGGCAACGGTCTCGGCAAAGAGCCGGGAATTATTGCGGCAATCGTGGCAAACCACCACGGCGATATCCTCTTTATCTTTGAAATTCTTTTTCAGATAGTTGGCAAAGCCTTGGGTAGCCATACCTACAACATAGATGTTCATGCGGTTGGTACCGGCGCCCATTATGCCCCGCAGGCCTCCGGTTCCGAACTCCAAACTCCGATAGAAAGACTCTATCAAGTCTGTCTTGTCTTCTTTATCCAGCATTTCCTGTACGGCTTTGCGTGTTTCTTCGTCAAAAGAAGGAGACAACCATTGTTTTGCCTTGGCCTCACATTGGGCAATGAGCTCTGATTTATTTTCCATACTATTAATTGTTTGTTTAAGTGATATATACCGCAAAGATAACAATAAAAATCGGTAATGGGTGCAGCTTTGGATATTTTTTTGTATTTTTGCACACCGTAAACAGCATATTCACCATTAAGCAATTTATTTGTCATCATGTATTTTACAGGCCTCATCATCGCCATTTCCACCTTTCTCATCATAGGCTTCTTCCATCCCATCGTCATCAAGACCGAGTACCGCTTCGGAACGCGCCCCTGGTGGCTGTTTCTTGCAGGTGGTATCATCTGCATTTGCGGTTCCGTTTGCATTGCCGACGAGATACTGTCCTCCCTCGTTGGTGTCATCGGAGCCAGTCTTCTGTGGTCTATCGGCGAACTTTTTGCCCAGAAGAAGCGGGTCGAGAAAGGCTGGTTTCCCATGAACCCAAAGCGCAAGAATGAGTATCAGCCCATAGACAAGGACGAAACCTTGTGCCCTCTGTCAAAGGGTAAGTCAATCTATGCGGCCAAAGATAACGAAGAATAGCTGCCTATGAAAACAGAGCTTATACTCATAGGCAAGACCCAGGACAGGCACTTGGACGCCGGAATATCCGACTATACGGAGCGTATCGGCCACTACATGCCTTTCGGCATCACGGTAATTCCCGAGCTCAAGAATACCAGAAACCTGTCGGAAGAACAACAGAAGGAAAAGGAAGGCGAACTGATACTGAAGCATCTGGCACCATCCGATACCGTTGTACTGCTTGATGAGCATGGTACCGAGTTCAGAAGTGTTGACTTTGCCGTATGGATACAGAAAAAACAGAACAGCTGCAAGCGCCTCGTTTTCGTTGTAGGAGGCCCCTACGGCTTCTCACCTTCCGTTTATGCCAGGGCCAATGAGAAAATCAGCCTCTCGAAGATGACATTCAGTCATCAACTGATCAGGCTCATCTTTACCGAACAGATTTACCGTGCCTGCACCATTATCAAGGGCGAACCTTACCACCACGAATAGTTAACTCCGCCATGGCAAAAGGACAGGAAACAAGCAATTGAGCCCATGCTGCAGCTTGTTACCTGCCCTCTCTTATTCATTCCTTAAACAGCCGCTGTGCAAACTGCAGCAGATACTGCCGCCAGTTGCACCACAAATGGCCGCGCGTGCTCTCGTGATACTCATACTTGAACCCCAATTTATCAAGCTGTTGCATGTATTCACGGTTGGCCTTATAGAGAAAGTCGTCTTTGCCAATAGATATCCAGTAAAGTTTATAGCCTACGGTTTGCAGTGTCTGCAGTTTCTGGTCCAGATTGTTATAGACCGGGTTAGCGGCATCGTCGGCACTGAAACGGATGCCCGCAGAGAACAACCCCATGTAATCGAACTTCTCCGGAAAGTTGGCCGAGATGTAGAGTGTGTGGAAACCGCCCATAGAGAGGCCTGCTACGGCACGATGTGCCTTGTCAGCCTTCACGCGGTAGGTACGTTCAATGAAGTTGATAATTTCGGGGAAAGCCATTTCATAGTCGCCGTTCTTGTAGTTGCCTTTTATCTGATTGGACATTACTGGGCGGAAGCGCAGGTTGTCTTTCGTTTCACCGGCTGCTGCCTGCACACCGAAGTTGCCATTGGGAATGACCACTATCATGGGTTCAGCTTTCTTCCGGGCTATCAGGTTGTCCATAATTCTGGCCGTCATGCCCAGGTCGAGCCAAGCCGTTTCGTCTCCCCCACTGCCATGAAGCAGGTAGAGCACGGGATAGCTGTGCCCTTCGGTCTGGTAGCCGGCCGGCAAATAGACGCTCATTCTGCGGTCGGTGCCCGCTTTGTCCGAATGATACCACTGCTGCAACACCGTGCCATGAGGAACGTCCTGCACTTGATAAAACTCTGCCGGATAGCCGTCAACGAAGAACATGCTGAAAATGGTTCCCACATCTCTTTTGGTAAAGGGGTTTGCAGGGTCCAATCCCGTTACGCCGTCGATGCTGAACCTGTAGGTGTACATCTCCGACGGCAGCACAGGAGTAGTGTACGTCCACACGCCGTCGGCACCTTTTACCATGTTGCCCTTACCGTCGTTGGCTTCCCAGTCGCCAATAACCATTACCTGCTGCGCCTTGGGAGCATTCAGCCTGAAAGTTACGCTGTTGTCGGAATTCACCTGTGGTGATACCAAGGTACCGTCCTTGAATCCTACGTTTTGCTGTGCCTGAACACCCAGCGCAAAGAGCAGCGCAGGCAGCAACAACATCATCCATTTTGTTTTCATTGCTTCAATATAATTTTAGTTTAGAGTCAGTTGGCAATCTGTTCTGCAGGGCATTTGCAACCTCTTGCAAAATACGCCCCGGTATATGCGCAAAGATAGCTTTTTTAGGTGAACTGACAAAGAAAAAGATGAAGAAACGGAACTTTTGACAAGTGTAGAATATATGTGTGACACATGTCGCACGATCGTGCGACATGTGTCGAAAGTTCCCGAAGCATAGCTTTTGGTATTATTCGGAGGGCAAAGAAGAACGGAAAAGGCAGTAAACAAAAAGAGGACAAGAGCTGTGCGCTCCTGCCCTCCTTTGCCTGAAGACACGGGGAAACTTAGATGATGCCCTGGGCCATCATTGCTTTTGCAACTTTCAGGAAGCCGGCTACGTTGGCACCTTTTACGTAGTTGATGTAGCCATCGGGCTCGGTGCCGTACTTTACGCAGTTGGCGTGTATGTCGTTCATGATATCATGCAGTTTTGCATCTACCTCTTCCCTGCTCCAACGCAGGCGCTCGGAGTTCTGGGTCATCTCAAGACCTGACACTGCCACGCCGCCGGCATTGCTTGCCTTGCCCGGACAGTAGAGTATCTTGGCATCCTGAAACACCTTTGTTGCTTCGGGGGTAGTAGGCATGTTGGCACCTTCGCTCACGGCTATCACGCCGTTGCTGACCAGTGCCTTGGCTGCTTCTTCGTTGATTTCGTTCTGGGTTGCACAGGGGGTTGCTATGTCTCCTTTCTCAAACCACGGCTTGGCACCCTCCACGTATTTAACGCCATACTTCTCGGCATATTCGCGTATGCGGCCGCGCTCAATGTTTTTGAGCTCCATGATGTAGGCAAGTTTCTCTGCGTCAATGCCGTCGGGGTCGTAGATATAGCCGTCAGAATCGGAGCAGGTCACCGGCTTTGCACCGAGCTGGATGAGTTTTTCTATTGTGTACTGGGCAACATTGCCGGCACCGGAAACGAGCACCGTTTTGCCTTTGAGGTCAATGTTGCGGGTCTTGAGCATGTTCTGCAGGAAGTAGATGTTGCCGTAACCTGTAGCTTCGGGGCGGATGCGCGAGCCTCCGAACTCCTGACCTTTGCCCGTCAGGATGCCGCTAAACTGGTGGGTCAGCTTCTTGTACATGCCGAACATGAAGCCTACTTCACGGCCACCCACGCCGATATCGCCGGCCGGAACGTCCTCATCGGGACCGATGTGGCGGTAGAGTTCTATCATAAAAGCCTGACAGAAGCGCATAACCTCGGCGTTCGACTTGCCTCGTGGCGAAAAGTCGGATCCACCCTTGGCGCCACCCATGGGCAGCGTAGTCAACGAGTTCTTGAATGTCTGCTCAAAAGCGAGGAACTTTAAAATAGACTGGTTCACTGATGCGTGGAACCGGATGCCGCCCTTGTAAGGACCAATGGCATTGTTGTGCTGGACGCGATAGCCCATGTTTGTCTGCACGTTACCCTTGTCATCAACCCAATTGACGCGGAACTGGATAATTCGCTCGGGGATGCACAAACGCTCGATAAGATTTGCTCTCTCAAATTCCGGATGCTTGTTGTACTCATCTTCGATAGTTCCTAACACCTGACTAACTGCCTGAATGTACTCAGGCTCATTGGGGAATCTGCGCTGGAGATTCTCTACAACGGTTGTTGCTTTCATAACTTCTTTTGCTTTTACGGTTGATTAAACTTTCTCTACGTTGCAAAGGTACATATAATTATCTAATTACAAAACAAAAAGTAGTTTTTATATCGTATTTGGTGTGATTTTGTTAGATAATCAGCATAAATATTAACGGATTAGTATATTTCTCGCGTTTTTGCTGTCTCAAAAGCATGGACGGCCGGAGAAGTGAAGCTGCTGGTTATGTATCAGTGGCAGAGAATGAGCTTCAGGGAGAACGAGACGGGAAATAAAAAAGGGAACCACCTGAAGATGATTCCCATTCGATAAGGTATATACCTTATTATATAAATGCGTCTCGTATTTATTCCGTGGCTTCATTGGTAACTGTGGTCTGACCTCCGGAATTATCATTCCGTTCGTTTCCCTTGCCATGCTGGCGCGAACGCCGTCGCCGGTTCTGACGATTGTCTTTGCGGCTGTTCCCTTGACCGGAATCTGCAGCTGTTCCGGCTTTTGCTTCCAGCGGTGCAGTGGTACCCTTGTTACTGCGGTTTCCGCTTGCTTTACGGTCATGTCCTTTTGCTCCATGCCCCTTGCCACCTCTGGCAGATTTGCCCGAAAAACGCTGCCCTCTCATCGGCTTGCTAAGCGACCTGTACTCGGGGCCGTCGCCAAGTTCTGCGGGAAGCGGCGTCTTGGTTATCGTTTTTTCCAGAAATCTCTCTATCTGCTGGAAGTAGAACATGTCATCCTCGTTCACAAAAGTAATGGCTGCACCGTCGCGGTCGGCACGTGCCGTGCGGCCTATACGGTGCACATAGTCCTCTACATCGTGGGGCACATCGTAGTTAATGACCACGGCAAGGTCGTCGATGTCAATGCCTCGGGCCAAAATATCAGTTGCAACCAGCACATCGAGCTTGCCGCTCTTGAACCTGAACATCATTTCGTCGCGCTCTGCCTGTGTCAGGTCAGAGTGCATCTCGCCACTGTTCACGCCCATCTTGCATAAAGCGCGGTTAATGTCTTTTACCTTGGTCTTCTTTCCGGAGAAAATGATGACGCGCTTCATGTCCTGATGCTTGAACAGTTCGCGCAGCACGCCCAGCTTTTGCGGCTCATAACAAACATAGGCACTCTGCTGTATCTTCTCTGCGGGCTTGCTGACTGCCAACTTTATTTCAACAGGATTGTGGAGCAAGGTCTTGGCAAGCTGCTCTATCTTTGCCGGCATGGTAGCCGAGAACATGATGGTCTGGCAGGTACTGGGCAAGTGTTTGGCTATGGCGAGAATATCTTCCGAGAAGCCCATGTCGAGCATGCGGTCGGCCTCATCCAGGATAAAGAACGAGACTTTGCTCATGTCTACATTGCCCAAACTCAAGTGAGAGATAAAACGACCGGGCGTTGCAATAATCACATCGGCACCCAAACGCAGTGACTTTATCTCCTGGTCATAGCGGTTACCGTCATTACCGCCGTACACGGCAACGCTGCTCACGCCCTGCAGATAATAGCCGAAGCCCTGCATGGCCTGGTCTATCTGCTGGGCAAGTTCGCGTGTGGGCGACATGATGATGCAGTTAATGGCATCTTTGGGATAGCCTCCGTCATCGAGTTTTGACAGGATGGGCAACAGGTATGCTGCCGTTTTACCGGTACCTGTCTGGGCAACTCCCAGCACATCGTTACCTTTCAGAATTTCCGGAATACACTGTTCCTGTACCGGAGTACATTCATCGAAGCGCATGTCGTACAACGCGTCCAGTACGTTATCATTTAAATCTAATTCATCAAAATACATAATTCAAAATTTATTTCCTCCTCACATTGTTTATAAAACTATCTTGGAGCCTTGCGGTAGCAGAAATACGCCACAATGGCAAAGATGATATTGGGAACCCACGCAGCCAATATTGGAGGGAAATTGGCCTGAATGGCGAAGCTGGAAGATATGGTTTGCAGCAGTATATAGGTGAAACTTAAAGCCAAACCTATGCCCAGGTACATGCCCATACCGCCTTTGCGTTTCTTGGAAGACAAGGATAAACCGATGATGGTAAGAATAAACGAGGCAAACGACGAAGCTATGCGCTTATGGTATTCAACCTGATACTGCACCACATTGCTGGAACCGCGGTTTACTTGTTTGGAGATATAATCGCGGAGTTCGGGACTTGTGAAAGTCTCCTGCTGGCCTTTGGAATACACAAGATCTGTAGGCTCTATCTGGATAACGGTATCTCTCTGGGCGCCGCTTGTAATGTGCTCGCGCAGTCCACGCATCTCCCTTATCTTCCAGTCGCGCAGAGTCCAGTGATACTTGCTGTCGGAGATGGTATCGTACTGAGCCTCCATGGCGGTCATGTGGCTCACCAGCTTCTTGTTTTCAAACTTATCCAGAAGAAAACCGTAACCTTTCTTCAGGTTGTTGTCATAATGCTGAATGTAGGCAATCACACCCTGGTCTACTTGGAGCTGCACGTTTTCGGCCGAAGTGTTCTTTTTGTTGTTTTTATACAGGGACTCGAAGTTCTGCCTGACTACGGTTCCATGCGGGATGACGTAAGCAGTCAGATAGAAAGAAAGCAGTGAAATGAGTACACAGGAGAACATGTAAGGCCGCATCAGCCTGTTAAACGAAATGCCGGTGGCCAGCATTGCAATTATCTCCGAATTGCCTGCGAGCTTTGAAGTAAAGAAGATAACGGCAATAAAGACGAACAAGGGGCTGAACAAGTTCGCGAAGTAAGGCACAAAGTTGGCGTAATAATCAAAAATGATGGCATGCACCGGCGCATGATACTGGGTGAATTTGGCAAGGTTCTCGTTGACATCGAAGACGATGGAGATGGAAATAATTAACGCAATGGAATAGATGTAGGTGCCAATAAACTTGCGGATGATGTACCAGTCAATAATCTGCAAATGGCGGAAAGGATTGAATTTCTGCATCCATCCCAGCTTTCCTTTCAGCCAGCGCAGCACATTGCGCAGCCCGGCTGTATGAAGATACAACCAGCCCATCATGCGGTGAAGCCAAACAGGATGTTGGCTCAACCACCTCAGTATCTTGTAACGTCGCGGATGACGTCGAAGTTGTTTGATGTTCATTGCTGCTTCTTGGATTTAGAAAACATTATATGCGCCGGCCAAGTTGATTGATGACAGAGGACTTCCATTGTACAAAATCGCCTTGCTCGATGTGCTGACGTGCATCTGTCACCAAACGGAGATAGAACGCCAGGTTATGGATACTTGCTATCTGCATGGCCAGCAGTTCCTGTGCCTTAAAAAGATGGTGAAGATAAGCCTTGGTATATACCTTGTCTGTCTCGCAACCTTCTTCGTCTATCGGACTGAAGTCCATCTCCCACTTCTTGTTTCGCATGTTCATCGTGCCGTTATAGGTGAACAGCATGGCATTGCGGCCGTTGCGCGTTGGCATCACACAGTCAAACATATCAACTCCTCGCTCAATGGCTTCCAATATGTTTTGCGGAGTACCTACTCCCATTAAATAACGTGGTTTGTCCTTGGGAAGAATCTCATTGACAACTTCTATCATCTCATACATCACCTCCGTAGGTTCACCAACGGCCAGTCCACCAATGGCATTGCCGTCAGCACCCTTGTCAGCTACGTGTTTTGCTGCTTCGCGCCTCAAGTCCTTGAACGTACATCCCTGTACTATCGGGAAAAGACTTTGATGATATCCATACAGCGGCTCGGTCTCCTCAAATCGTTGTATGCACCTGTCGAGCCATCTTTGAGTCATCTCCAAACTCTTTTTGGCGTATTGATAGTCGCTTTTGCCTGGCGGACACTCATCGAGCGCCATCATGATGTCAGCACCTATGATACGCTCGGTATCCATCACGTTTTCGGGAGTAAAGAAGTGTTTACTGCCATCTATATGTGAACGGAATTCGCATCCGGCCTCTGTCAGTTTCCTTATTCCGGTCAGTGAAAACACCTGGAAGCCACCGCTGTCGGTGAGAATAGGCCGATCCCATCCGTTGAAACGATGAAGCCCCCCAGCAGCCCGCAGAACTTCCAAACCCGGACGCAGGTAGAGATGATAGGTATTCCCAAGGATAATCTGCGCCTGAACCTGCTGCCGGAGTTCATTGAAATGAACCCCTTTCACAGAACCACACGTGCCAACAGGCATAAAGATGGGAGTCTTTATTTGCCCGTGGTCAGTAGTAATGAGCCCAGTGCGCGCATCAGAAGCCTTGTCCGTATGCTGTAACTCGAATGTCATTTCCTCTCGTCCTCAAGTTTAAATGCGATAGGATTGTCAACCAACTCTTCGGTAAGTGCGAAATCCCACACATCCTGCACATTCTCAACATAATGGAATGTTACGCCTTTGAGATAAATGGCAGGTATTTCCTCTATGTCCTTCCGATTGTCCTTGCACATCATAATATCGGTAATGCCCGCCCGCTTGGCTGCAAGGATTTTCTCCTTGATACCACCCACAGGGAGCACCTTGCCCCGGAGGGTTATTTCTCCGGTCATGGCAGTGTTCTTGCGAACCTTGCGCTGAGTGAGTGCCGAAGCAATAGACGTTGCTATGGTTATGCCGGCTGAAGGGCCGTCTTTGGGTGTTGCACCTTCGGGAACATGGATATGAATGTTGTACTGCTCAAATATTCTGCTGTCAACCTTTAGTTTCTCTGCATGAGCTTTCACGTATTCCAAAGCGATAACAGCACTTTCTTTCATTACATCACCCAAATTACCGGTGAGCGTCAGCTTCCCTCCGCGACCTTTACTCAATGAAGTTTCGATGAAAAGTATCTCACCGCCGACTACCGTCCACGCCAGCCCGGTTACAACACCGGCATAAGCATTGCCCTGATAGATATCCCTATAGAAAGGAGGCTTGCCGAGAAGGCTTTCCAACTCTTTGGGCGTAATGTTCGAATAGCTAAGTTCGCCATCCATAGCCTTATTGAAGGCCATCTTGCGTAACGCCTTGTTAATTTGTTTTTCCAGCTGACGAACACCGCTCTCACGGGTGTATGACTCTATTATCTTCTCTAAAGCCGGCTTTGTGAACTTGATTTTTGGCTCGTAGGTATCAAGTCCTGTGTTCTCAAGTTCGCGTGGAACAAGGTGGCGTCGGGCTATTTCGATTTTCTCCTCAGTGATGTATCCACTCAGTTCTATAATCTCCATGCGGTCAAGCAACGGCCGAGGAATTGTGTTCAAGTCGTTGGCCGTAGCAATGAACAGTACTTTGGAAAGATCGTAATCAACATCCAGATAATTGTCATGGAAAGCATTGTTCTGCTCCGGGTCAAGCACTTCAAGCAGTGCCGAAGCCGGATCACCATTCAACGTGTTCTGTGTTACCTTGTCTATTTCATCCAAAATGAACACTGGGTTTGATGAGCCGGCTTTCTGAACGCTCTTGATGATGCGGCCCGGCATGGCGCCAACGTAGGTGCGGCGATGGCCTCTGATTTCGGCTTCGTCATGTAATCCGCCCAGTGAAATGCGAACATACTGGCGTTTCATGGCAGCTGCAATACTCTTTCCCAGGCTGGTTTTGCCTACTCCCGGAGGTCCATAAAGGCAAATGATGGGCGATTTCAGGTCGCCACGTAGCTGCAGTACGGCCATGTACTCCAAGATACGCTCTTTTACTTTCTCCATTCCATAATGGTCATGGTCAAGTACAGCCTGCGCTCTTCTCAAGTCCAGATTGTCTTTTGTGTACTCTCCCCAAGGCAACCCGACAAGTGTCTGAAGATAAGTGAGCTGTACGCTGTATTCAGGACTTTGCGGGTTAAGCGTTTCCAGCTTATCCAGTTCTTTCCTGAAAGTCTTTTCTATCTCTTCCGGCCATTTCTTTTTCTTGGCCTCCTCCTCCAGTTCGTGGCGTTCCGGAGAGCCATCCCCGTCACCCAGTTCTTCCTTTATGTTCTTTATCTGTTGCTGGAGAAAGTATTCTTTCTGCTGTTCATCAATATCCTCTCGCGTCTTTGACCGAATGCTCTGCTTGAGATTGAGCAGCTGAATCTCACGATTGAGAACTCTCAACGTAACAAGAACACGCTCGTAGATTGTGTCTGCACGAAGCATCTTGATTTTGTCCAAGATATTGAAAGGCATGTTCGCACAAACGAAATCAATTGCAATGATGTCGTTCTGGATATTGCTCAACGCATATTGAGTTTCGTCCGGAATGTCTTCATTTTGCAAAATATATTCTACAGTCAGCTTGCGCAAATCGTCCACTGCAGTCTTGAATTCCTTATCTCCCGATTGTGGAAAATCCTCCGGGATAGATATCGTTGTAGCTTGCAAATAGGGTTTCTTACGCACCACGCTATCCATGAGGCAGCGTCCGAGCCCCTGAACGATGGCAGTAACGTTGTTGCCGGGTCCTGGCATTTCAAGAACTCTTACCAGTTTGGCATACACGCCTACCTCGTACAAGTCTTTCTTCACCGGCTCATCTATATCGGAATCTTTCTGGCAGAATACGGAAAAGATTGCATCATCTTCTTTCTGGAGCTTCTTGATTAAGCTCAAACTCGCTTCCCGTCCTATCAGAACAGGCGTAATGACGCCTGGAAAGAGCACCAGATTTCGTGTAGCGAGTACAGGAATACTTCCTTTTACATCCACATCGAACAGGTTTGAGATGTCACCATCATAATCGGCAATCATCTGTATGGCTGTATTTGATTTCTTATTCATTATTTCAATGCTTCTTCAGTTTTTAATGTGCAAAGATAACTATTTTAATCAAGATTTGCACATAACTAAATGAGAAAAAGGTAAAACAGACCTATAAAACTGCAAAAAGAATAAAATATTTTTCTGTATCAAGCGTTTTCAAGGCATGACGGGACAGAGTTTTACATTCAAGCAATTCCAAGTACACCAAGAAAAAAGCGGCATGAAAGTTGGCACTGACGGTGTACTGTTAGGTGTCTGGGCTAATGGCGGTAAGCAGATACTTGACATCGGCACCGGTACGGGCCTCATTGCGCTCTTTATGGCCCAACGGTTTGCCAACGCCAGGATTGATGGCATTGATATAGATGCAGACACATGTCTTCAAGCGCAGGAAAACATAGCAGCCTCGCCCTTTAAGGAACGCATTATAATTAAAAATATTTCACTTCAAGATTACGCATTTCCGGCTCTTGAAGAGCCGGCCACAAAAGCGAACTATTACGATGCGATTGTCTCCAATCCACCGTTTTTTGTCAACAGCTTGCATAATCCTGATCACAAGAGAAACGTGGCACGACATGCAGATTTCCTGCCGTTCAGAGACTTGTTGAGAGGCGTCAAAGAACTGCTTTCTGCCGATGGAGAATTCAGTGTCATTATTCCTGCAGAAGAACTTGATAGTTTTCTTTCAGAAAGCTGTATATCTGGGCTTTTTGAATACAGACGATGCAGTATTAAAACGACGCCAAGAAAAGCTGTAAAAAGAATCCTCCTATCGTTCCGGAGAAGTTCTACAGAAAGTCCGGAACAAGAAACGCACACTCTGCTGAATGCCGACGGCTCCCGGTCGGAATGGTACCGGAACCTGACAAAGGATTTCTATCTAACATGAACCCTGCAATATCTGGCGCGTTTTCCTTCTTCTGTAGCTTTGCATTAACTGCTCATCACAAATGGCAGTGTTACAATATCTTATCACAACTATTACCTTTCGCGCTTCCCGGAGTTATGCTTCAACGTTCTTGAAGCTATCATTCAAGGTTGTTGAAGCATAGCTTCAAGAGGCTTAAAGCATAGCTTCGCCATGCCAACTATGAACTGACATAACTGCGGTTTGATATTGGTGGCAATTCTGTACGTATAATCCGGTGCTTCTGTTCACCCCCAACGAGCACCTCATAACACCAATCTTTAGGAGCTTAATTTGTAAGGAAATAAAACAGATATTTTCCGTTTCAAAGGTTCAACTTACGTTGCAACACCTTGCTTAAGGCGATAATATGGCGCCCTTGCTTGGAAATGTCACTCCTAACCACATTTATTTCATTGAATAAATCGGCAGCAGCACTTTGCAAAACATTAGGACGACGTAACCTTTTGTTGGCATCTGGGTTTACTATCATGTAAATGCCCTTCTCCTGTATCTCAATATCAACATCTTCGCCTGCCATTACCGGGTCGCCGTCATAGTGGATAACGCCGGGGCTCTTTCGGTGAATATGGAGCTTTTTGCATTTGAATGTCTTGATTTTAGAGCTTTTGTCCAGCGTTTTGTTAAACATGTCTATGCTTATCTGCGGCGCTTCCAGAATGTCGAAAGGCTCCATGATGATTACATCCATCAACCCGTCACGCATGGAAGCCTGCGGAGCTATGTAGGCATTGTTGCCATACTGTGAGGCATTGGCACACGAAATCAAGAAAGCCTTGTAGCGATTGGTTCCGTTTTCATCCTGCAATTCGTAGGTTTCGGGCTTGTACCTGACGCCTTCCTCCAATACTTTCTGCACGTAGGTTATAGGCCCGCGCTTGCCGGCTTCGGCGAATTTCTGACTTACAAAAGCGTCGAATCCCATGCCACACGTACAAAAAAACGGATGGCCACACACAATACCGAAATCTAAAGCATGGATTTCGCACACGTTGATAATCTCAATAGCCTTTCGTAAGTTCATGGGTATCATGAGATGCCGGGCTAACCCGTTGCCCGAACCGCAAGGAATGATACCCAACGCCGTGTGCGAATGTACAATGGAACGAGCCACCTCGTTGACCGTACCGTCCCCTCCCACGGCTACAACGATATCTACTCCGGCATTCTTGGCTTCAATCGCAATTTCTGAAGCATGTCCCGGTCGTTCCGTCATATAAATTTCATAATCGAACTTCTCCTTGTCAAGGGTCCGATCTATCAATTCCGGGATGCCCACTTTACTCGTTGTACCAGAAATAGGATTCATTATGAAGACTATTTTCCGTTTCATATTACCGTTTCGTTATCATTTATTCGCATTCATTTGCAAAAATAAGAAATTCTCATTAAAATACTGTTTTTAAACCGAAAATTTTCTCTTTGCACATTATTTCTTAGCAAAAAAAGAATTAATAACACATTTTTTTGTATCTTTGCAGCCTGAACAAAACAAAAAGTAGTTTTTCTACACCTATTAGATAATGGGACAATTACAAGAAAGGTACAAAAATTATCGTGAGCCGCAGAAGTATATGAACGCTGGCGTTTATCCATACTTTCGCGCTATTACAAGTAAACAAGGCCCGGAAGTAGTAATGGAAGGCCACAAGGTTCTCATGTTCGGTTCCAATGCCTATACAGGCCTGACAGGTGACGAACGTGTTATTGCAGCTGCTCATAAAGCCCTCGACAAATATGGTTCTGGTTGTGCAGGAAGCCGTTTCCTCAATGGTACGCTCGATTTGCACATACAGTTGGAAAAGGAACTGGCCGAGTTTGAACACAAGGACGACGTTCTCTGCTTTTCAACAGGTTTCTCCGTTAACGCCGGAGTACTGGCTGTTATCGTTGGCCGAGGCGACTACATCATCTGTGACGACCGCGACCATGCCAGTATTGTAGACGGACGCCGCCTCAGTTTTGCTACTCAGCTGCACTACAAGCACAACGACATGGAAGATCTGGAGCGCGTACTCCAGAAGTTACCCAATGATGCTGTAAAGCTCATTGTGGTAGATGGTGTTTTCTCTATGGAGGGTGATTTAGCCAAATTGCCAGAGATAGTAGAACTCAAGCACAAGTACAACTGCTCCATCATGGTAGACGAAGCTCATGGTCTGGGTGTTTTCGGCAAGCAGGGGCGTGGCGTTTGCGACCACTTCGGGTTGGCCGACGAGATTGACCTCATTATGGGCACATTCTCCAAGAGCCTTGCTTCTATCGGCGGTTTCATCGCTTCAGACAAGGATACCATTAACTACCTGCGGCACACCTGCCGCACTTACATCTTCAGTGCATCCGATACGCCTGCTGCCACAGCAGCAGCGCTGGAAGCACTGCACATTATCCAGAACGAGCCCAAGCGCATTGAGCACCTCTGGGATGTAACCAAATACGCTCTGAAGCGTTTCCGTGAAGAAGGCTTTGAGATTGGAGAAACCGAAAGTCCCATTATTCCGCTCTACGTGCGTGACATCAAAAAGACCTTCCTCGTTACTAAGTTGGCTTTCGAGGCCGGCGTATTCATCAACCCGGTTATACCTCCCGCCTGTGCTCCACAAGACACGCTGGTTCGCTTTGCCCTCATGGCAAGCCACACCCAAGAGCAGGTTGAGCGTGGCGTACAAATACTGAAGAAGGTGTTTGTAGAACAAGGAATCATCAAATAAAGTCCTACTACTTCTGTTTCCGCATGGAAACAATTCCATATAAGGCCGTACCCGTAAGAGAGTACGGTCTTTTTTCGTGACATTAATACACTGCCGCCTAACTTTTTCCAGTTGTTTTTCCGCTTTCTTGGCGCTCCGGCAAATGAGACAATAGAGGCAAAAGAAGTGGCAATTTTCGGCCTTTTCATCGCATCTGCACGGGCTACTGTCCAGCTCCAAAACGATTATCCTACAGTCATCTGGCCCCGTTCAGGTGGCTTCTAAAAAAACACTGGTATTATTTGGCTACCTCAACAAAATACACTACCTTTGCAACCGCTAACGACGAATGGTGTTTTTCTGCGGGGCGTAGCGCAGCCCGGTAGCGCTCCTGGTTTGGGACCAGGCGGCCGCAGGTTCGAATCCTGTCGCCCCGACGAAACCATTCGGCCCGATAGCAGCGTGGGGTAGCGCAGCCCGGTAGCGCTCCTGGTTTGGGACCAGGCGGCCGCAGGTTCGAATCCTGTCGCCCCGACGAAAGATTACTGTTCCGGATAGCCTCTGTCAGACTATCCGTTTTTTTATTTGACAGGGTGGCTGTTATCAAGTAATTTACCAAAACAAAGTGAGCGACCTCACCCACATACAGTCCAACTATTCATATCTGCTTAAGTATCAAGAGAATTGATGGCGGGTGTAAAACCTATGGTTAGGGAACTTTCGACAGGTGTCAAATTCATGTGTGACAAGTGTCTAACAATCGTGTGACACTTGTCGAAAGTTCGGAACGGCGGCAGATGGCACTCTGAAAACATCCTGATAACGGCATCACGGCAGGCATGCTGCCGCTAAATGCAGATGATGGGATATAGCTGCTGATAAAATTTCGAATCAAACAGCCACTTGGGCAAGACTTAGGACAACAAGCCTAAGCCTTGGGTAACCGCTGCAAACAATAAGAGGAATGCAGCAACCTGCACTCCTCTTGTTGGTTTTAATCGACTTTCCATTCGGTAGAATCGTCTATAATTTCCAATTCACGTTCGTCTTCCTGATAAACATTATCGAGTTCGTATTCCAACTCGTTGTGACTTTTAGGTAATCGTTTCATAACAAGTCCTCCATATTTTGTATATCCATTGCAAATATAACATTTAATTGAAAAAGACTTGTATAATATTCAGAAAATTACTCCAACCCTTCAATTCTGCCGTTCACCACGTCTATCCGTTCGGCCTGAGGATGCCTGGGCAGTCCGGGCATGCGCATGATTTCACCGGCTACGGCTACTATCATTTCTGCTCCGGCATTGACTATCAAGTCCTGTATGGTGAACGTGAAGTTTGTGGGTACGCCGTAGAGCTTGCTGTCATCGCTGAACGAATATTGAGTTTTGGCTATACACACGGGGTAGCTGCTCATTCCCCACGCCTCTATCTGCTCCAAGGCCTTCATGGCAGCCGGCCTGAAAATGACTTTTCCGGCTCCGTATATGTTCTTGGCTATCTTGTTTATCTTTGTCTGAACGTCGTCATCCTCGCTGTATGCGAATTTAATTCCACGTGACGGTTCTTTCGCAATGGCCTTAACCACCAAGCGGGCAAGCTCTGCTGTCCCCTCTCCGCCTTGCATGTAGGCATTGTTTTCGGCAAAGCCAACGCCCAGCTGAGCACAATGGTCGGCCACTATCCGGATTTCGGCATCCGTATCGGTGCCAAAGCGGTTGAGCGTAACTACAACCGTTTGGCCCATAGACTGCAGGTTTGAGAGGTGCTTGTCCAGATTGGCGAGTCCCCGGCGAATGGCTTCGTCGTTCTTTTCGTCTATCGCGCCAACGGGCATCCCGCCGTTCATCTTTAGCCCCTTCAGCGTGGCAACCAACACGGTTACGCGCGGATGGATGCCAGCCTTGCGACACTTGATGTCCAGAAACTTCTCAGCACCAAGGTCGGCACCGAAGCCCGCCTCAGTCACCACATAGTCGCTGAAGGTCATGGCCATCTTGGTTGCGATGATACTGTTGCATCCGTGGGCTATGTTTGCAAACGGGCCACCATGCACAAAGGCACCTGTGCCCTCGATGGTCTGCACAAAATTTGGTGCAACGGCATCGTGCAGCAAGGCGCAGATGGCACCGGCAATACCTAAATCCTTGACCGTAAAAGGCTTGTCGTCAATGGTTACGCCCAACAGAATGTTCTCAATACGGCGGCGCAAGTCGTCTTCGTCCTGTGCCAAACAGAATATGGCCATGATTTCACTGGCCGGTGTAATGTCAAAACCACTCTCACTCACTACTCCGTTAGTCTTGGCTCCAAGGCCGGTAACGATGTATCGCAGATTGCGGTCGTTGATATCCATCACTCGCTTCCAGTACACTTCTCTCAGTCCGGTACATTCATCGCGGTGCTGATAAATATAGTTATCCAGCATGGCCGTAATCATATTGTGGGCCGTGGTGATGGCATGAAAATCGCCGGTAAAGTGGAGATTTATCTTCTCCATGGGCAGAACCTGCGAATAACCGCCGCCCGCTGCTCCGCCCTTCATGCCGAAACAGGGGCCAAGACTGGGCTCGCGTAAGGCCAGCAGCGACTTGTAGCCTATCCTGTTCAAGGCCATCGAGAGGCCAATGCTTACGGTGGTTTTGCCTATTCCTGCCTTGGTCGGCGAGATGGCTGTTACCAGAATGAGATTGCTCTGCTCCACTTTACGGTTGTCAATACATGCAAGCGGAACTTTTGCTATGTACTTGCCATAATATTCCAGCTCATCAACAGGAATGCCGTACTTGCCGGCAATTTTGCCGATGCGCTGCAATTTATGCTCGCGTGAGATTTCAATATCCGATTTCATTAGATTTAGTTATTTGTTTACTGCAAAGATAATCATTTTATAGGAACGGGTGAAAAAAACGTGCGTTTTACTTGTCAATATCTGCAGATTGTGCTATCTTTGCAACAGAAAGGAGTTAGCTATTGGGGTTGTATCGATTCGATAGGGATACTCATCAAATTAAATTGAAAACCGAGAAGGCTTCTTTTGCTCATGGCGGGCCACATAAATTGCATCTGCAACTAAATGCTTCGGCATCGGTGGATTACAAAGGCGGGAAACTCTCAAATCTTTTAAACTCGGAGTTTTCATCACATCGTCGTGCAACCCTTTTTATATTACAAAAGGCAGGAGGGCTCTCCTGCCTTTTATTTATTAAATAAGGTATAGTATGTTCAGTGGTATTGTAGAAGAAATGGCTACCGTAGTAGCCGTCAGGAAGTATGAGGGCAATGTGGACTTCACGCTTAAATGCTCATTTGTCGATGCGTTGAAAATTGACCAAAGTATTGCGCATAACGGTGTTTGCCTCACGGTGGTCAAGATAGAAGACGGAACCTACACCGTTACAGCTATGAAGGAGACCTTAGACAGGTCGAATCTCGGCTTGCTGCAGGTGGGTTCTGCTGTCAATGTAGAGCGTTCCATGCTGATGAACGGGCGGCTTGACGGCCATATTGTACAGGGACACGTAGACGAAACGGCCACATGTATCGGCATGGAAGATGCCGACGGGTCTACTTACTTTACCTTTGAATACAAGGCGGACAAGGCGATGGCCCGTCGCGGATACTTTACTGTAGACAAAGGCTCGGTAACCGTGAACGGCGTTTCGCTAACAGTCTGCGAACCTACTGCCAACACGTTCAAGGTTGCCATCATCCCCTACACACGGGAACACACCAACTTCAGGACAATAGAAATAGGCAGCGTAGTCAACATAGAATTCGATATACTGGGCAAATACATAGCCAGGTTGCAGGATTTCAAGTAACAATCGAATTAATTTATGTTAATACCGGTCTGTGAAATAAACCTTTCTTCACAAGAATAGTCCAATAAACAAGAGACCGGCCTATGGCTGCAGACTGTACGGATGTTCTGCAGCCAGTTACTGAATGGCGGCGAATGTCGCCGGGACTCCTAAGAACCAACAAAGACAATGACAAGGAAGAGTATTTTCAAAAGACCCGGTTTGCTTGTGCTGACCATTGTATGGGTTGCCATCTTCCTGATGCCTATCATGTTTATCAACTACCATGAGGCATTTGAATGGAACAAGTTTATGGGAACTTTGCTTATTCACATATCTTTGTTCATTGTCTTTTTCGCCAATTTCCTGTATCTTGCTCCGCGATATCTGATGAAAGCCAGAGCCGGCATCTACTGGCTCATCAACAGCGTTCTCATCACTTCGCTGGCTTTCTTTATCCTGTTGTTCGAGCATCTGACCAGAGTTGATATACCTGAAGTGAAGATTCAGGTGTTTTACCTGCTGAGGGACATGTTCAATATGTGGGTGGCAGGAACCGTAGCTACGGCTATCGTGCTTTCTAAACACTACGCAGAGTCAGAAGATATCAAGAATAA
The DNA here is from genome assembly GCA_900199655.1 of Prevotellaceae bacterium KH2P17. Classification (GTDB taxonomy): domain Bacteria; phylum Bacteroidota; class Bacteroidia; order Bacteroidales; family Bacteroidaceae; genus Prevotella. Next base: position 60,672 of record FZRE01000013.1, on the reverse strand, counting down.
AGCCGAACTGGAGCGTACACATGCCGAACTCGAAGTGCTCAGAACGCAGATTGGTCCGCACTTCCTGCTCAACACGCTCAACAATATCTACGCGCTTACTGCCATTAACCAGGACAGCGCGCAGAAGGCTCTCCTACAGTTGAGCGGACTGCTTCGGCACATGTTATACGAAACCCAAGAGCAAGCAGTCGGCCTGGAAAACGAACTGGAATTCTACCGCAATTACATCAACCTGATGAAGATAAGGTTGCCGGAGCGTGTAGAACTGACCTTTGAAACAAGCGTGAAGGACGAAAATGCTATAAAAATAGCTCCTCTGATTGCGCTTCCTTTGTTGGAAAATGCCTTCAAACACGGCATCTCACCTACCCAGAAGAGTTTTATACACTTCAATTGTGAGGCCGACAGGCAGCACATCAGCATGACCATAGAGAACAGCAACTATCCAAAGTCGGATGCTGACAGGAGCGGACACGGCATTGGACTCGAGCACGTTAGGCGTCGTTTGGAACTTCTCTATCCAGGGAAATACGAATGGAAACAAATAACCAACTCTGATAAAACCATTTATACAAATAATATAATCATCTATGACACTGAACTGCGTAATTATTGACGATGAACCATTGGCAGCTGAATTGCTTACAAGTTATGTTAAAAAGACACCTTTCCTGCATCTTGTCGGAACTTACAACAGTGCGATAGAAGCCATCAAGGACATCAAGACCAACGAAGTACATCTGATTTTCCTTGACATTCAGATGCCGGAGCTGAGCGGAGTGGAGTTTGCCAAGATACTCTCCAAGGATATCAAGGTTATCTTCACCACAGCTTTTAGCCAGTATGCAATCGAAGGATACAAGGTCGATGCACTCGACTACCTGCTCAAACCCATCAGCTACGAAGATTTCATCGCTGCAGCCAACAAAGGTCTCAGCTGGTTTACGAAAGCCAACATGAAACATACGTACATGCAGGATCGGTTCATCTTTGTCAAAAGCGAATACAAGTTGGTTCGCATCAACTTGGATGACATTATCTTCATTGAAGGCGTCAAGGACTATGTCAAAATCTATTTAGGCCCTGACCAGAAGCCTATCATGAGCCTGATGAACATGAAAAAGCTGGAAGAAGGACTTCCTCATCCCGAGTTCTTGCGCATTCATCGGTCCTACATCGTGCACATGCCAAAGGTGCAGATGGTAGACAGATTCCGTCTTGTATTCGGAGATCAGTTCCTACCAATATCCGACAGCTACAAGGATGCTGCGCAACAATACTTTGACTCACATTCCATCATTTGATATCCAGCAAATCCAAAGGGTTTGCTATCAGATGTTCTGCCCCGTGTTTTATCAGGAATTCGCGACTGCGAAATCCCCATAAGACACTGGCGCACGGCATTCCGCAGTTACGTGCAGTCTCGATGTCAACATCGCTGTCACCCACATAGATTGCATTTTCGGCAGAAACGCCGAGTTGTCTCAGTGCTTCTGTCACGGTATCGGGGGCAGGTTTCTTCCTGATGTTTTCCCTTTCGCCTATTGCCACTTGTATGTAATCGCCGAAGAAATGGCGGCACAGGTCCTGTGTTGCAGCGTAGAACTTGTTGCTAACCACAGCCATGTTGCGATGTTCTTTGTGCAACGTCGCCAATAACTCCATGATACCGGGATATGCCTTCGTCGTGTCAAGGTTATGCACCATGTAATGTTTCCTGAACGTTTGATAAGTTTCGTCGAACCGCGGATTATCCATTCCGCCGGGGATAGCCCGCTCCATCAGCTTTTTCACTCCGTTTCCAACGAATTTCCTTACTTCTTCCATGCTGCGCTCGGGCATGTCAGCCCATCGTAGCGCATAGTTGCAACTTGCCGCCAAGTCCTGAAGCGAGTCGAGCAAGGTGCCGTCTAAATCGAATATATATGTATTGTACCTCATGTTCTTTGCGTCACCAACGCAGCCTTACCTCCTGCTGCGCCGGACCATTGTCTGTATTTTATTGTTAAACTGGTTTGCTTTCAAAAGCTCTTCGATGGTTATCGGCATCCTGACATGCCACGGCTGGTATTCGTCCGAGTGCGCCCGCGCATGCCCCGTAGCGGCTTCTGCCGGCCGTATGTCGGCATTCATTGACAGCCAGTCCTGCAGAGCAAGCAAGCATAACATGGAAGGACAGTACAGATGACGGGCTATAACTTTCTCTGCCAGATGAGCCGGCAGGTTCCTGGGAGCCCTCCCTTCCTGTTGCAACAAGGTTATGTAATAGCGCTGGGCATGCCCGGGATGTTCCTGCCACCATTGCCTGAAAGGTGGCATGGCAGGCGTAGAAGCTATTGCTACACTACGGTACGGATTGGCTTCTAGATGTGAGAACTCGCTACCGCGGGCTTTCGGGCGCGTCTGCACTTCCACTGAGAGAATGCGGAAATCATCCAGCACCGAGGCTGTTTGTTCCGAGGACTCGTCAGAGTCATCACCTATTATCAGCATGCGGGTTGCATTGGCAATCATGCCGAGCTTCTTCTTGGCCGTGTAACCCCAATAGTCGGTGTGGCGTTCGTAATAATAGCTGTTGTACAATCGCATGAAAGCATCTTTCTCTTCACCTTTCAACACCTCGTAAACGGGGGATGAGAAGACTCCGAAACGCGGATGATACATGTCCTGCAGCGTACCATCTTCCAGGAAAAGCACATTGGCTATCAGACTGTAAAGTCCGTCTCTAATCCAGAGACTGTTCTCATCGGTAAGCCCGGCAAAATGCTCACGAACGCGGGTCTGGGTGCTGTATTCGCCCTTCAGCTTGTAAAGTCCGCCATCGATGCTGTCAAGGAACTTGTCTTTTACATACCGGCAGTGGATACCGAACGTTTTATCCAGTATTTTATCCGAAATATATGGCCGGGTGAACAGCTCACACCTGAAAGTCAGTCCGTATTGTTCTATTTCCTCGATACTCAACGGCAACGCGGGTACAAAGTGCCCCATGACCGCCGTCAGCTGGTCGGCGGGAACTTCCCATACCCTGAAATAACGGGCTACATGTTCCAGGCAGATACCGTCGAAGAACTGCTCCATGTACTCCAGCCGTCGGTTCCACCACTGTTTCAGCAAGTCGGCAGCATAGGAATTGCCATTGCAATTCCAGTCCATTACTTGATAATCGGCAGGTGCCATGTCGTCTTCGCCGGCACCGGGGAAATGTCCCATCCATGCGTGAGCATGGAAAAACTCGGGATGCAGAACAGCTTCCGCGCTGTCATGGCATATTCCCGAGGGCAAGTCGCCTACGATGGAAATGCCTTTAAGGCGCGCTTCAGAAACGGCTTTGGTAAGCTGGAGGTTAAGGAAATACTGCACAAACCACACTTCCTCAACCGGATAGCCGCTACATGATACATGTTCCGCATAAGGCACGAGCCAATCACGGTTAGCTTCAAAAAAGCGCTTGAAGCCCTCGGAGGCAAGCACTCTACTACCGTTTGCCTTGAAGAGATGGTCTGCATAGGCTTTTTTCACTCGTTCCACAGCTTCAAAATCTATAGTCGGCAACGCGTTGAGTTCTCTGCGCTGACGCCTGAACGCAGTCTTTTTAGTTTTGTCTTTCGGTTCTCCCAATGCCTCCAAATCCAGATACAGCGGATGGAGAGCGAACTGGGAAACTCCGAGATAGGGATTAAAATCACTGCACGCATCGTAAGGTCTGGTATCATTCAGCGGCAGCAGTTGTATCATCCGTAGGCCTGTAGCTGACGCCCAATCCACCAACCGCTTTAGGTCGCCAAAGTCGCCTATGCCGAACGAATGCTCCGAACGCAGCGACGAGAGAGCCACAACCACCCCGGCACATCGCCAGAGTTCCTCCTTCACGCGCAGGCTCTCGCCGTAAAGCACCAGCACCTGGCCGTCGGCCAGCCCGCCATTGCCCGTTGTACGGTTCTCTCCTTCTTCCCATTGCTTCAGCTGATTGGCAGCATCATCTATCACCACGAACTTGTATTCCAGCGGCAGATACAGTCCGTAGGCATTGACGGCAATCACCCATTCGTAGTTGCCTATCGGCGTGAGCCGTTGAAATTTAGCCGGATTCCAGTCTCCCAGGGCCGGATGACTGCCACAGATACCTACCGATTCGCCCCTGCCCAGCTGCGGAGCAGAGACGCGGAAGACAACTGTCCGCCTGAAGAGCGGCAACTTGAGCACCTCAACCCCATCCTGCCGTTGCCGGCCTGTGGTAGTGAGACAGGCATCGCTGTACAGATGGAGCTGCAGAGGTACATCCCTCCACCGGTCAGGGAACAGGTATTCCTTGGTAGTATCCACACTGTACCGGCGCGGCACCAGATTCCATTCCGTACGGATAACCTTGCCTTCGCCATCCTCGACCCGATAGTAATAATCAACCGACGACAGCGGCCGGCGCCGCGACTCCATGACATCGGTTTCCATTGTCCACACCTCGCCGTCCTGCGTTTGCATGGGCAGGTTGTGCGAACGACAACGTCCATCGGCGTCATAATACGAAATGACGACATGCAGGGACTGTCCCCACGATGTGCCGTAATGGATGGAGAACCTTAATTTCATACCGATATCGTTTTCTCAATCGCAAAGTTACCATTTTTTCCTTAAACTACATGCCGATGCCAGCAAAGTTTCTGCACAAACGGAAAAAGCCTTCGGCCGAAAAGGAATAAAACATTTGCACGTTTGCATAACTTCATGTATCTTTGCAACGATTATATTTGAATATCCTTATGAATAAAGAACATCGAAAAAAATATCTCATTCCGGCAGTTCTGTGCCTGATGGTAATAGGCGGACTTGTCTACTATTACTTCTTCTCCTCGTTCCTGGCAAGCCCTCAAACGGCTTATGTCTACGTAGACCCGGACGACAATGTTGACTCCGTATTTGCCAAGCTCACGCCCGTAGCCTCGCATCATGGCCTGCAGGGGTTCAGCACGCTGGCCCGCCACAGCGCCTACATGAAGAAGGTACGCACAGGTAGATACGGCATACAGCCGGGCGACGGCGCTCTGACAGTGTTCCGCCATCTGAAAAACGGCATGCAGACACCGGTCAATCTGACCATTCCCTCGGTGAGAACTCTCGACAGGCTGGCCGGCGAGCTCTCGCAAAAGCTCATGTTAGACAGTACCACTTTGTACCGCAAACTGACCGATGAGGCCACCTGCCGCAAGTATGGATACGACACAACGACCATTGCCTGCATGTTCATACCTAACACTTACGACGTTTACTGGAACATACCGGCAGACAAGTTCTTGGACCGAATGGACAAGGAGGCCAAAGCTTTCTGGAACGATGACCGCACGGCCAAGGCCCAACAGATGGGTCTCAGCAAGACGCAGGTTATCACCATGGCCAGCATTATAGACGAGGAGACGGCCAACGACGGCGAAAAGCCGATGATAGCCGGCATGTATTACAACAGGCTGAAGTACCGCGATGCCGAATATCCCAACGGAATGCCCCTGCAGGCCGACCCCACCATCAAGTTTGCCCTGAGGCGGTTCGACCTGCACCGCATCTATAACAACATGCTCTACACCAACAGTCCCTACAACACGTACAAGAATGTGGGGCTCCCACCGGGACCTATCCGCATTCCGTCGGTGGCAGGTATAGACGCCGTACTCAACTACGCGAAGCACGACTACCTGTACATGTGCGCCAAGGAAGACTTCAGCGGCACGCACAATTTTGCCCGTACGTACGACGAACATCTGCGCAATGCGGCCAAATATGCCGCCGCACTGAACCACAGAGGCATCAAGTAACTGCTCTGACAGTGGTTGCCATGCCGGCAGCATGCAACCGGGAACGGAGCTTAATGTCAAGAATTCATACGTAAAAAACCGCTCTCCGAAATCTGCGAAACAGAAAATGGAGAAGCGGTTTTTATCTTTTTACCCCCTTGTTCTTTACCCTCTGCCTGCTTAAAACTATGCTCCAGCATTCCCGAAGCATAGCTCCAAGGGCGTTGAAGGATGCTTTCAACGCGGCCGAAAGCATGCTCCGGCAGGCAGAAAACAATCTTTTTTCGGCCTTGAAAGCCTCATTCGGGCAACCCGAAAATGCGGAATAAAAACGAAACTCTTGGTTATCAACAAGTTAGGAGGTGGCTCCATACGGGCGTATTTCGGCCCACATGTAGTCTTGACAGCAAATATCACAAACCAGCGAGACCTTTTGTAACGATTATTTTAAGTTGTAAACAAGGTGTGACCTGTAACAAACAAGAAATGCCCCCCGCTTCACAGAGGGAGGCATTCTATCTCAATAGGTATTAGTTCTCTTTAAGGTAAAAAGATTGTATTCAGGATAACGTTTGCAAAGATATAGGGTTTTTAAGTTTTATACAAATTTATTTGCATGTTATAAAACATGTTTTCAGTTTTTGTTTTTCATTCTTTCACATCATCAGCCCTCGTTGTCAAACGCAGCGGCAGGGCGTGCTGGCTGCATTACAATGTGCCGGCAGGGCGTATGCCGCACACTTGGGGTAAAAACGTAAATAGTTTAAATTCTTCTTGGATATTCCCACAACTTGCACTATCTTTGCACGTAAATATAATAAGGTATATAGTTTATGTCAGTAAAAGAAGAAAACGCTAACGAAGAAAAGAAAAGCCTGAGCTTTGTGGAACAGCTCGTTGAAGAAGACCTTGCTGCCGGTAAGAACGGCGGTAGGATACAGACCCGCTTTCCACCGGAGCCTAACGGCTACCTTCACATCGGCCATGCCAAGGCTATCTGCATGGACTTCGGCGTAGCTGAAAAATATAACGGAGTCTGCAACCTGCGCTTCGATGACACCAACCCCAGCAAAGAGAACACGGAATACGTTGACAACATTCTCTCTGATATCAGCTGGCTGGGCTTCAAGTGGGGAAATATATACTATGCTTCCGACTATTTCCAGCAGCTGTGGGACTTTGCCGTATGGATGATAAAGCAGGGCAATGCCTACGTTGACGAGCAGACTTCGGAGCAGATAGCACAGCAAAAAGGTACGCCGACAACACCTGGCGTAGCCAGTCCTTACCGGGACCGGCCGGTGGAAGAGAGCCTGGAACTGTTTGAAAAGATGAACACCCCCGAGGCTGTAGAAGGCTCGATGGTGCTGCGAGCCAAGCTCGACATGGCCAATCCGAACATGCACTTCCGCGACCCCATCATGTATCGCATCATCCAGACACCCCATCACCGCACCGGTACGACGTGGCACTGTTACCCTATGTACGACTTTGCACACGGCCAGAGCGACTACTTTGAGGGTGTAACCCATTCCATCTGTACGCTGGAATTTGTGCCCCACCGCCCTTTGTACGATAAATTCGTGGACTTCCTCAAGGAATACGACGGCACAGCTGCCAAGGGGCTGAACGACTTCCGGCCGCGCCAGATTGAGTTTAACCGGCTGAACCTCACCTATACCGTTATGAGCAAGCGCAAGCTCCACACGCTGGTTGACGAGCACCTCGTTAACGGTTGGGACGACCCACGTATGCCTACACTATGCGGCATGCGCCGTCGCGGCTACTCGCCTGAGAGCATCCGTGAGTTCATCAACTCCATCGGCTACACCAAGTTCGATGCACTGAACGACGTGGCACTGCTTGAGGCTGCCGTAAGAGACGACCTGAACAGGCGTTCCTGCAGGGTTAGCGCCGTGCTGGATCCGGTAAAACTGGTGATTACCAATTATCCTGAAGGCGCAAGCGAGGAAATGGAAGCGGTCAACAATCCCGAGAACGAGGCCGACGGTACACACGCCATCACCTTCTCCAAGAACCTGTGGATAGAGCGGGCCGACTTTATGGAAGATGCTCCTAAGAAGTTCTTCCGCCTATCGCCTGGCAAAGAAGTCCGGCTGAAGAACGCTTACATTATTAAATGTACAGGTTGCACCAAGGATGCCGAGGGCAATGTAACCGAGATACAGGCAGAGTACGACCCCGAAAGCAAGAGCGGTATGCCGGGTGCAAACCGCAAAGTGAAGGGTACGCTACACTGGGTTTCGGCCGACCATTGCGTCAAGGCAGAGGTCAGAGAGTACGACCGGCTGTTCTATGTAGAGAATCCATCGGCCGATGAGCGCGACTTCCACGAGCTTCTTAACCCCGACTCGCTGCACGTTTACACCAACTGCTACGTTGAGAACTATGCCGCCGGCAAGAAGCCGGGCGACTATCTGCAGTTCCAACGCATTGGTTACTTCATGGCAGACCTCGACTCCACGGCTGCGCATCCGGTCTTTAACAAGACCGTTGGCTTAAAAGACACTTGGGCAAAACTGAATAAATAATGGCCGACAGCTATTTTAACAAGAAGGAATTCAAGGATAATCTGAACAAATACGAAGCTGCCCGCAATGCCGGCAGCTCCGTTTATTTAGAGCCAGAAGAACTTACCGACATAGCAGAGTACTATCACTCCAAAGGTCAACTGCAACAAGCCATGGAGACAATAGACTATGCCATCTCGGTTTTTCCGGGCGCTACGGCCCCTCTTGTGTTTCGTTCAAGGGCCGCTTTGCTGGAATACGGCAATGCAGAAGAAGCTGAAATGTATGCTGAACAGATAGCTGACAAAGCTGATTTGGACTACTTCTACTTGAAAGCCGAAATACTGATTGTTGACAATAAGATACAGGAGGCCGACGATTTCCTGAAGAATTGCTATCACGAAATAGACAAGGAAGAACGCGAGGACTTCGTTCTCGACGTGGCAAACATGTACACCGATTACAACCTGAATGACATGGCGCTGCTGTGGTTGCAGCTATCGGAAGACAAAGAGAGCGAAGATTACCAGGAGGCAATGGGTAGAATATCCATCGGACAGGGTAACTATGAGGAAGGAGAACGTATCTTCAACGAGCTGCTCGACAAGAATCCGTACGATAACATCTATTGGAATAGCTTGGCGTCGTCGCAATACATGAGCAACAACATTCAGGATTCCATCACAAGCAGCGAGTTTTCGCTGGCCATCAATCCCGACGATGAGGAAGCTCTTCTGAACAAGGCAAACGGTCTCTTGAGCCTGGGAAACAACGAGGAAGCGCTCGAATACTATCAGCGATACAGCAAGCTATGCCCTAATGACTTCTCGGGCGAACTCTTCCAAGGCATTGCCTTGGCCAATCTCAACAGGTCCCAGGAGGCTATTGAGCACCTGCAACAGGCTTCAAGACTGTTACCAAAGGACTCACTGAACCATCTGGAGATTTATCTGCACCTTGTTTTCCTGCTCTCACGCCACATTGGACTGGACAAAGCATTAGAATATGTGGACAAAGCTGAACGCGAACCCAACAGCAATCAGGAAGAGCTGATGGTACTGCGGGGACATCTGTATGCCGAACACGGCAAGCAGAAGGAGGCTGCTAAGTGGTTCAGCAAGGCTGTCAGGCATTCGCACGAGAACCCGGTCATCATGTACAAGATTGCCATCTCGCTCTTTGAGAGCGGCTACCTCAAGGCAACCTACAGAATACTGAAGCTGATATTTGAAACCGCAGGTGACGATTGGGACACCGGATGGTCGTACTACGCAGTGTGCTGCAAGGAACTCAATCGGAACGAAGAATTTATGAAGGCAGTAAAGAAAGCCGTGGAACTGAACCCGCAGGAGGCGAAGGCTGTACTGGGCGACATGTTCCCGGACGACCTGCAGCCCAAAGACTATTATAAATACTTAAAGAATAAAGCATGAATTGGATATCAACCCTACTGGGAAACCTGAATTACGGGACTATCTTCCTGCTGATGTTGCTGGAAAGTACCGTTATTCCCGTCCCATCGGAGTTAGTTGTTTCTCCCGCGGCTTATCATGCCGCCGGAGGCAATATCAACATTTGGCTCGTCATACTCTTTGCTACACTTGGAGCTGATACAGGTGCCACAATCAACTACATAGGCGGATACTACCTGGGACGACCTATCATCTACAAGTTTGCAAACAGCAAATGGGGGCATATCTGCCTGCTGAACCAGGCTAAGGTAGAAAAGAGTGAGCGCTATTTCTACAACCACGGAATGGTTGCCACTATTACCGGACGGCTCATTCCGGGCATCAGACACCTGATATCTATCCCTGCCGGATTGGCCAAAATGAAGTATTGGCAGTTTCTGCTTTACACTACACTTGGAGCGGGAGTGTGGAATTGCATCCTCGCAGCGCTGGGGTGGTATCTGCACTCGATGGTACCCGAGGAGCAACTCAATGATAAGATAATGGAATATGGAGAGTATATAAAGGTTGTTATTGCTGCAGCAGTAGCTGTGGCCTTTGTGTATTTTCTTGCAAAATGGTATTTAAACAGGCGCAAGAACTTGAACCTCGACTAAACGGAGGGGCCTACTTGGCAGCCAACTGGTTATTTCTTGGCTCGCGGCTTGCATCTTGCAACATCGCCCAAACCGTCTTCCAACAATGTAAAATCTCAGCTTTCAGCCACTTCACTCATAAAAAAGTCGTGGCTAAAAGCTGAGATTTTTCTTTATCAGAGGATGTTCCCAACAGGCAGAACAATCCTTATTCTTCTCCCGAAAATTGTTTAATTCGCTGCTCCTCGCTCAAACTGCATATCAGGAGCACGCCATCCTTCTCGGCTACAATATAATTGTCGAGCCCCTGAACGATGACTTTCTTTTCCTGAAGCGTATGAACAATGCAGTTATGGCTGTCGAACATGGAGATATTCGGGCCGATGCAGCTGTTTCCGTAGAGGTCGTGCTTGGTCTGAATAAGCAGACTGCCCCATGTTCCGAGGTCGCTCCAGCCAAAGTCGGCAGGACAAACAAAGATTTCTTCTGCCTTTTCCATGATGGCATAATCTACTGATATGCTTTCACATTCAGGATATCGCTTGTCGATTTCTGCCTGTTCCAGCTCCGTGCCATAGACATGCTGCATGCCTTCGAATATCTTGCTGATAGCCGGCTGATAAACCCTGAAAGCGTTGACAATCGTGCTCACACTCCAGATAAATATACCCGCGTTCCAGAAGTAGTTCTTGTTTTTGATGTATTTCAGGGCAGTCTGCATGTCGGGTTTCTCTCGGAAAGAGTCCACCCGGAATATTTCCGGATTGCGGGGAGAGCTGGTAGTCAGGTCAGCCTGAATGTAGCCGTAGCCTGTCTCGGGGCGAGTTGGGTGCATGCCAAGGGTTACTATGGCGTCAGACTCTGATGTAAACTTCAGACAAGACGCAATAATCCGGCGGAACTCGGCCTCATTCGTAACGACGTGGTCACTGGGCGACACAACGATATTGGCTTTCGGATTGACGCACTTGATGCGCCAGCTCACGTAAGCGATGCAGGGTGCCGTGTTCTTACGGCATGGCTCCAAGAGCACATGGTCAGCAGGAACCTCCGGAAGTTGCTCTTTCACCAGCGGCGCATAAGTCCTGTTGGTCACAACCCACACGTTCTCAGGAGGGCAGACTCCCTTGAAACGATCCATCGTTAGCTGCAAAAGAGAACGCCCAACACCCAGTACATCGATGAACTGTTTAGGTTTCTCGGCTGTACTCATAGGCCAAAAACGACTTCCTACGCCGCCTGCCATAATGACCAAATGATTGTTTTCTTGAGCCATAATCTATTTTTAATTAAGAAAAGTTGAGCACAAATATAGAAAAAAAAAAGCTACCACGGAAATAATCATGCAGAAATCTTATTGATGAATTGCATGAGGTCAAAATAAAAAGGTTACGTTCTGCATTCATAGAGAAGCCTATCGGCGTGTTGAAGATATACCTTCGGGAACTTTCGACAAGTGTCACACAAGAATTCGACACTTGTCGCACGATCGTTTGACACTTGTCAAAAGTTTCTTCACATTACCTTTTTGGCTTCAATTCTGCATTCATTATGACCTGATGGTGCAGCCCTAAGATTGGGTTAGTCAAAGAGCGAGGGTTGGTTTTGTGTATCTTCCGCTTCTGCATCGGTCTCGTCTTCCTCATCATCATCAAACTGCAGCATCAGTTGTTGGGTTTCCGAAGAATGGAAATTGAGATGATACACGCCTCTCTGGGCCGTTTTTTCGATTAGAGAATCAGGATTGTGCGAATTATGAACCAGATATCGGGAAACGTAGCGGTACACCTCTTCGTAGGACAAAGGGCAGAAAAAATCGTTTAAAGAGTTGAATACGCGATGCGTAGTACAGCCTACCGACAATCCTTCTTCACCTGCCCGGTACAGTGCGCGCAGTATAGCTTTATCGTAATCCAAGACCAATGAAGTATTATTTCTGCAAGAGATATAACAATGTAGAAGTCGACAAAAAAGGCCGCACTCTATTCAGCGCGGCCTTTTTTGTAAAAGTGGTATTTACGCGAGAGCAATCTTGTTGTCCTCGTCTTTGATTTTGCCTTCTTTGAAAAGCCATCCAATACCCAGCAGAGTCTCCTCTTCTGTGATTTTAGCAGCCTTAGCGATTTCGGCTACAGTATAAGCCTTTCCTGCTGCTGCCAATGTCTGGTAAACATCACCAGCCTTGAAACCTGCGTTTTCAGCATTCAAAACCAATACAGCTTTCTTAGGAGCAGCCTTTTTAACTGGTGCCTTCTTGGTTGTTGCCTTTGGTGCAGCAACCTTCTTTGTTGCATTCTTTTCTGCCATAATCTTTGTAAAATTAATAATGCCGCTTTATGTTTTAATAACGGTTTTGCTCTTAATACGGTGCAAAATTAATAATTTATATTCATTTTGCAGAATATTTTTACCACAATCTACATCAAAAGCAGTTTGTTTGTCCGTTATTTTTAAATTTCTTGATGTAAATCAAGCATTTTCCCCTATATTACCTCCTTATTGCCTGCATTTCAAGGACATAACAATGCGCAAACTCAAATCAAAAGAGCGGAGGCTATCTTGACTCGTGCAAGAAAACCTCCGCAATATCAGAAATATGTGCCCATTATCGAACGGATAACGTACTCTTTATCATTTGGTCTTAATATCCAGCTTCAGTTGCAGTTCCTCTAACTGGCCGGCTTCGAGTGCAGAAGGAGCATCGAGCATCACATCGCGCCCGTTATTGTTCTTCGGGAAAGCAATGCAATCGCGAATGGAATCCAACCCGGCCATGATACTTACAAATCTGTCCAGGCCGAAGGCGAGTCCTGCGTGAGGTGGTGCACCATATTTGAAAGCATTCATCAGGAAGCCAAACTGTGCTTCTGCCCGCTCCGGAGTGAAGCCAAGAATCTTGAACATCTTCTCCTGCAAGTTCGTATCATGGATACGGAGACTTCCGCCGCCGACCTCTATGCCATTGCAAACAAAGTCGTAGGCCTTGGCCCGAACACGTTCCGGATGTTCTTCCAGCAAAGGAATATCATCCGGATTAGGCATGGTAAAGGGATGATGAGTGGCCATCAGGCGCTGTTCTTCATCGCTCCACTCGAACAGGGGGAAGTCAACAATCCACAGACACTTGAAGACATTCTTATCCCGCAGGCCTAATCTGTCGCCCATCTCAAGGCGAAGCGAGCAGAGCTGCACACGAGTTTTGTTGGCATTGTCGCCACTCAAGATGAGAACAAGGTCGCCATCATTAGCTCCCATCTTCTGTTTGACGTCGAGCAGAACATCTTCCGAATAGAATTTTTCTATCGAACTCTTTACCGTTCCGTCGGTGTTGTACTTGATAAAAACGAGTCCCTTGGCGCCTATTTGCGGCCGTTTTACGAAGTCGGTGAGCTCGTTGAGCTGTTTGCGGCTATAGTCGGCACAGCCTGGAACACAGATACCGCCAATGTATTGAGCCTCGTCAAATACGCTGAACGTGCCTTTTCCGGCAAACGCATCTTTCAACTCCACGAACTCCATGCCAAAACGAAGGTCCGGTTTATCGGAACCATAGCGTTTCATAGCATCGTGCCAAGTCATCTGCTGCAGCTTTGGCAGCTCCACGCCGCGTATCTCCCTGAAGAGCGTTCGGCACATATCTTCGAAGATGTTTATCACGTCATCCTGGTCAACAAAGCTCATCTCGCAGTCTACTTGCGTAAATTCAGGCTGGCGGTCGGCCCGCAGATCCTCATCGCGGAAGCACTTGGCTATCTGAAAATAGCGGTCGAAACCTGCCACCATCAGCAGTTGCTTCAGGGTTTGTGGGCTTTGGGGCAAGGCATAGAACTGGCCGGGGTTCATGCGCGAAGGCACTACAAAGTCTCGTGCCCCCTCGGGTGTAGAGCCTATCAGAATAGGGGTTTCAACTTCTATGAAGTCCCTTGCATCCAGGAAATTGCGTATGAGTATCGTCATGCGATGGCGAAGTTCCAGATTGCTGCGTACCGGCGTGCGGCGTAAGTCGAGGTAGCGGTACTTCATGCGCAACTCGTCACCGCCGTCTGTTTTATCTTCTATAGTAAAAGGAGGAGTGAGGCTTGGGCTCAAGACATTCAGTTCACGAGCCAAGATCTCTATGTCGCCCGTTGGTATTTTAGGATTTTTGCTTTGCCGCTCACTCACTACGCCTTTCACTTGGATACAGTATTCGCGGCCCAGACCATTGGCGGCATCGCAAAGTTCCTTGTTATCAGTCTCATTGAACACTAACTGTGTAATTCCATAACGGTCACGCAAATCGACGAAACTCATTCCGCCCATTTTCCTGATTCGCTGCACCCAACCGGACAGTGTTACGTTTTTACCAGCATCAGAGAGTCGCAACTCTCCACAAGTATTCGTTCTATACATAAAACAAAGGATTAATTATTTAAGCACAAAAGTACACTTTTTCGGCCGCAATGCAAAATAAATACATGACAAAATCAAGTTTACGCTCCTAATTTGGCTATAATCAAGTCTTTTTAATCTTTGACGCATGCTGAGGATGAACGGCTTTAGGCAACGTATTTCATGGCACGTTCAGCCTGAAGCACGTTGCATCAAGGTAGTTGTGCAGCTGCTTTCGCCGTGTAAGTTGATGCCTATTGGAACTTTCGACACTTGTCGCACATGAATTCGACACTTGTCAAACAATCGTGCGACAAGTGTCGAAAGTTCCTGAAGGATAACTTCAGGAATACGGAAGGGGGCAAATGGAAACCCTTGCAGGTCACATTCACATAGTGAGTACAAACTTATTTCGGTATTAATACTGACGAACGTGGTCACAAAACGCTGACCGACATGCCTTCTTGCGATAATTCTGAATGGGGGAAAATAGCGCGGGCTTCCTGTAAAATGGCCGTTTCGTCATCGTATCGGGCACTATAATGGCCCAGCAACAACTTGCCCACATGGGCATCGCGAGCCACCATAGCAGCCTGTTGCGACGTACTGTGATAGAAGAGTTCTGCCCTATTGGCACAACTGCTGTCGTAAGTGCTCTCATGATAAAGCAGGTTCACCCCCTCTATCAGCTTATGGAGCGTGGGCATATACTTGGTGTCGCTGCAATAAGCATAGCTGCGTACGGGGTCGGGGTCGGTTGTCAGCCGGGCGTTGGGAATGGTGTCGCCTTCCACCGTAGTCCAGTCGGCTCCGCATTTAATGTTATCAATCTGACTTATGGGGATGTGATAGAAATCTATCATGTCGCGACGGATGTGTCTGCGAGTGGGCTTTTCTCTGAACAGAAAGCCGCAGCAAGGCACCCGGTGCTGCAAAGGGATGGTTTCAACGGTCAGACTCTTGTCTTCGTAAATTACCTGACTGACCGTTGTGTCCACTGCATGAAACCTGACTTCGTACTCCAATCCGTGGCAAAAGAGATCTATCTGGGCCTGCAGCATGGTTTCAAACTCAGCCGGAGCATACACATGCAGCGGAGCTGTACGCCCCAACATGCCGAAGGAGGAGATAAGACCCATCAGGCCGAAACAATGATCACCGTGCAGATGAGATATGAACACAGCGCTTATTTTGGTAAAACGGATGCGAGAACGGCGCAGTTGAATCTGCGTGCCTTCGCCACAATCAACCATAAACAGCTTCTCTCGTATCTCCACAACCTGTGATGATGCGAAATGCTTTAATGTGGGTAAGGCGGAGCCACACCCCAGAATGTGGACTTTAAAAGGTTCCAATGGAATACTGTCTAAACATGCCTGCTTGAGCGAAGCTGCGCAACGGCCGCTCCATGGCACTACTTCTGTCGATTGTAAGCAAAGATGCCGTTTTTGTTCTCAAGGTAAAGACTGTCGGCACCGAGCTCATTGATGGTGAACGTATCCTTGTTGAGCAGCAGCTTCCCGTTCAGGATTTTCCAGTTGGTCCAAGGGTTCGACTCCGCTCTTACGTTCGATTTTACGACTCCACCCTCTTCTATCTCGAAGTTCTTGTCTATACTTGTCCATTTACCCAGCAGCGTTGTCAGGTTAATGACGTTGCGGGCAACCTTTTCGCCATCAACCTCCGTGCTGACCACAGCCAGACGGTCGCCGGCCAATAAGCCGCCTTTCACGTTTTCCTCTTCGTCCGTGTTGACCATGTAAGTAAGCGTGTCGCCGGTATCTGTTATCAGTTCCAGCGCGTGCATGGATGTTCCTTCGCCGCAAACGCCATATACCGTACTGTCCGCTATGGTGGGTGCAGCGGCTGTACTGTCAACTTCGGCTATCTGATTTACGGGCTTGTTTTGCTTACATCCTGTGATGAGCAAAGCTGCCAGCAGAACTGCCGCAATATAAAAAAGTCTTCTCATAATTATTGGTCGTTTATTATTCAGTCTTTTCTTCCTTTTTCCATTTCTTTTGCTTCGTTCCAGAGTTCGTCCATCTCGGCCAAGGTAAGGTTCTTCAACTGCTTTCCGGCTTCCTTAACTTTCTGCTCTATGTAATTAAAACGGTAGATGAACTTCTTGTTGGTGTGCTCAAGCGCATTGTCAGGATTCAGATGATAGAGACGCGCTGCATTGATGACGCTAAACAGGAAGTCGCCCAGCTCCTTGGTAGAGTTCTCCTTGTTTTCCTTTTTCAGTTCCACTTCCAGCTCTTCCAGTTCTTCCCGCACCTTTGTCCAGACGTCTTCTTTCTGCTTCCAGTCAAAGCCCACGTTGCGTGCCTTGTCCTGTATGCGGTAGGCTTTGATGATGGAGGGCAGCGCATCCGGTACTCCCGAAAGCACGCTCTCGTTGCCATCTTTCTCCTTCTGTTTAATCTGTTCCCAAGTCTGTTCTACCTCGCCGGCAGTTTTAGGCTTGTCTGCTAAAGTGCCGGACACATCTTTATAAACGGCCTGACCTTGTTCGTTGATTTCCATCTCGGAACAGCTCACCGTAAAAGGCTTGTTGTCAATGCCCCAGTTCCCCTGCTCCTGCTTCCAGTTAATAAACGGATGGCGGAACATCAGCTTGTCGGCTTCCTGATTGCAGACGTCGGCTATGTCGAAATCTCCGGTCTCTTCGCCTATCAGGGAGTAGAACATGACATGCTCCATAACGTCGCCCAACTCTTTGCTTACATTCTTGCAGTCGTCTTTCATCAAGGCATCAGCAAGCTCAAATACTTCTTCTATCGTGTTGGGGCGGAGGCTTTCGTTCGTCTGTTTCCTGTCCCACGGACATTCTACTCGCAAGCGATGCTGTACATCCAGCAATCTTCCGAAGGCCTTCAACTTTTCTTCTCTCGTGTGCATCTTAGACATAATTTAAATACAAAAGTAGTCATTTCTAATCAAAAATGACTAACTTTGCATCGTTTTTTATAAAGAATATCATAAATAGAGAATAATTAAATGGAATTAGCAAGTAAGTACGACCCAAAAGAAGTTGAGTCAAAATGGTATCAGTACTGGCTGGATAACAAACTCTTCAGTTCTAAACCCGATGGTCGAGAGCCCTATACCGTGGTTATACCTCCGCCAAACGTGACGGGCGTTCTCCACATGGGGCACATGCTGAACAACACTATACAGGACATTCTGGTACGTCGCGCTCGAATGGAGGGCAAGAACGCTTGCTGGGTTCCGGGCACCGACCACGCCTCTATCGCAACAGAGGCAAAGGTGGTAAATAAACTTGCAGAGCAGGGAGTTAAGAAGACAGACCTTACACGCGAGCAATTTCTGGAGCATGCGTGGGACTGGACGCACGAACATGGCGGCATTATTCTCAAGCAGTTGCGCAAATTGGGCGCAAGTTGCGACTGGGATCGCACTGCGTTTACAATGGACGAGACCCGCTCAAAGAGCGTTATCAAGGTTTTCGTAGACCTCTTCAACAAGGGATATATTTATCGCGGCGTGCGCATGGTGAACTGGGATCCTATGGCACAGACCGCCCTTTCGGATGAAGAAGTTATCTACAAGGACGAACACTCCAAACTCTATTATCTTAAATATTATGTAGCTCCCGAAGACCAAGCAGGCATTACGCGCAAAGACGAAGGAAATGTGATGCACCAGGACGAACGCGGTTACTATGCCGTTGTGGCTACCACGCGTCCGGAAACCATCATGGGTGACACCGCCATGTGCATCAATCCCGACGATGTAAAGAACACTTGGTTAAAAGGAAAGCATGTCATCGTGCCGCTGGTGGACCGTTGCATTCCCGTTATCGAAGACGGATACGTTGACATTCAGTTCGGTACCGGCTGTCTGAAGGTTACACCTGCTCACGATGTAAACGACCATGCACTCGGCCTGAAACATGGATTGGAGACCATAGACATCTTTAACGACAACGGTACCCTATCCGAAGCAGCCGGCATGTACGTTGGCCAGGATCGCATGGATGTGCGCAAGCAGATTTCCAAAGACCTCGAGTCAGCCTCGCTGATGGAGAAAGTGGAGGATTACGACAACAAGGTAGGCTTCTCCGAACGTACCAATGTGCCCATCGAACCGAAGCTGTCTACGCAGTGGTTCCTCAAGATGGAGCACTTTGCAGACATAGCCTTGGATCCTGTAATGAATGATGAGATAGAGTTCTATCCCAAGAAATACAAGAACACTTACCGCCACTGGTTGGAGAACATCAAGGACTGGTGCATCTCCCGGCAACTCTGGTGGGGGCACAGAATTCCCGCTTATTACTTCAAGAACGCCGAAGGCAAGAACGATTTCGTTGTAGCCGAGACGGCAGAACAAGCCTTAATCCAGGCTCAAGAAAAGAATCCGACACTGACAGCCGCCGACCTTGAGCAGGAAAACGATTGTCTCGACACGTGGTTCTCCTCGTGGCTGTGGCCCATCTCTGTATTCGACGGCATCAACAATCCGGACAATGAAGACATCAACTACTACTACCCCACTTCCGACTTGGTAACAGGACCCGACATCATCTTCTTCTGGGTGGCCCGTATGATTATGGCCGGATACGAGTATAGGCACAAGATGCCGTTCCGCCACGTGTACTTTACGGGCATTGTACGTGACAAGTTAGGACGCAAGATGAGCAAGAGCCTGGGCAATTCGCCCGACCCCATCATGCTCATTGATAAATATGGTGCCGACGGCGTGCGTATGGGCATGATGCTTTCAGCCCCTGCAGGCAACGACATCTTGTTCGACGAGACGCTCTGTGAGCAGGGACGCAACTTCAACAACAAGATTTGGAATGCTTTCCGGCTCATCAAAGGGTGGCAGACTGCCGACGTCCAGCAGCCAAAAGCCAATGAAATAGCCACAAAATGGTTTGAAGCCAAGCTGAAGGAAACCAGCGAAATCATGGACGAACAGTTCAAGAGCTATCGTATCTCCGAAGCTCTGATGACCGTTTATCGCCTCTTCTGGGATGAATTCTCAAGCTGGTACCTGGAGATGATAAAGCCTGAATACGGCAAACCCATTGACAAACAGACCTACGAAGCAACCTTGCGTTACTTCGACTCATTGCTGAAGATGCTGCATCCCTTCATGCCTTTCATTACCGAGGAGCTCTGGCAGCACATCTACGAGCGCCAAGAAGGCGAAAGCATCATGCGCGCCACGCTCGCCATCCCGGCACCCACGGCTGAAGAGAAACAGCTGGCTGCGGATATAGAAACCGTCAAGCAGATTGTGTCCGGTGTGCGTACGGTTCGCAACCAGAAGAACATTGCGCCCAAAGAGCCGCTGACGTTGGAAGCCATCGGACAGAACCAATACGAAGCCTACAACGAAGTTATCCTCAAGATGGCCAACCTTCAGGCTGTCAATGTTGCTGCCGAGAAGGCTGCCGACGCCAGTGCATTCATGGTAGGTACCTACGAATACGCCGTGCCTGTAGGCAATCTGATAGACATTGAGGCCGAAATTGAGAAAGCCAAAAAGGAACTTGAGCACCTCGAAGGCTTCCTGGCAAGCATAAAGAAGAAGCTCGCCAACGAGAACTTTGTAGCCCATGCGCCCGAGGCCGTTGTGGCCCGTGAGCGCAAAAAACAAAGCGACTCAGAGGAAAAGATAGCCGCCCTGAAGGCTTCTATCGAAGAATTGACGAAAAAGTAAGAAGAACAAATGCAGACAAAGGCTATGAATCGTTTTCTCTTTTACATCTTGTGCGCCATTGTTTTAGGTGGACTTACTTCCTGTCATGACAGTGAAGACGGTCCTGGCGGCAGCGATGTTACGGAGAAAACGATTTTTGTTTATATGCCGTGGACGGCGAGCGAACATTCCACAGCCAACAACCTGTACGGTAACTTCATGGATAACATTCGCGACATGGAGGCAGCCATCGGGACTCAAGGAGGCTTGGGCAACAACAGAATGCTCGTTTTCATCTCTAAATCAGCGCATTACTCTGCACTGGTTGAAGTGAAGTACAGGGATGGAAGATGCCTGCGCGACACGCTGAAACGCTATACAGACTTCGACTACACCACGGCTGCCAACCTGGCCTCCATCCTTCGGGATGTGAAAAGCTACGCTCCGGCCAATATCTACGACATGCTCATAGGCTGCCACGGTTCCGGTTGGCTTCCCAAAGGCTCCAATCCGGCACAAACCAAGAGCAGAGCTTTCGGCGGGGCTACTGCAACCTATCAGACTGAAATTCCGACTCTGGCTGACGGCATACGCCAAGCAGGCATGCACATGCAGTTCATTTCGTTCGACGACTGCTACATGGCGGCCGTTGAAGTTGCCTATGACCTCAAAGATGTAACCGACTTTCTCATTGCATCAACCAGCGAAATCATGGCAGCCGGCATGCCTTATAAGGACATTTGGAGATACATTACTCCTTCAGAGCCCGACTACGGCGCTATTGTCGATGGTTTCTACAATTTCTATTCAGCCTATGTTGGCCCCGACGGACAGCCTTATCCCTACGGCACATTGAGCGTTATCAACTGCCGTCAGACTGAAAACATGGCTCAAATCATGCAAACCATCAACAGCCGCTACACCTTCGACCCGACGAAACTGGCCGCTGTACAGCGTTTAGACGGCTACAGCAGTGCGGTGTTCTACGACATGGGCAGCTACGTTAGGCTTCTGTGCAGCGACGCAACACTCTTGGACAGCTACCTAAACGCGGAGCAGTTGCTCGTTCCTTACAAGAAAGCAACCCAGCGGATTTATTCCAACTACGATATCCAGTACACCGACGTGCTTTCTTTCTCAGGTATCACAATCTCCGACCCCACCCAGAACCCGAATGTAACCACTCCGTTACAAAACACGGCATGGTACCGGGCAACTCACTAAAATATCTGCATGCGGGTACCAAACTGACTGTAACGGGAACTTTTGACAAGTGTCGCACGATTGTTCGACAAGTGTCACAGATATGTGTGACAAGTGTCGAAAGTTCCTGAAGGCATCAATCAACACTGCGAAAGCATCTTTAAAACGACCCGAGAAAGGCCGTTTTGAGATACTCATAGCGCTGCCGCTGAACGGAAGAACAGCTGTTTACAGTCGCTACGGTAAGAATTCGTGCTATAACAAGCAATGATATGCTTAAATATGAAAACGGTACTTGCGCCGTGCCTTCTGGGGTACGGCAGGCGTGCCGAAGTGGGTGGAGTAGCCGCCTGTGGCCACTCCGCGATACTGGGCGTAGCGGGAACGGATGCGTTCAACATAGTCCACTGTCTCCGAACCTCGCATATAGCCATACTTCACCACAGGGTCATTGTAACATTCGGGCGTGCTGAGACGCAGCACAAAGGGTGCCACTTCGCCCCATCTGTGCGGGTCGCGGCCATGTTTGCGGGCCAGTGCCATGGCATCGCGTATGTGGTTGAAGCCGCCGTTGTAGCAAGCCAGTACAAAATAAGTACGCTCCATGCGGTCCGAAATGTCGCGCAGCTTGGTATCGAGCTCACGTATATAGTTGGCCGCAGCGGCTATGTTGGCTTCGGGATGGTATATCTGGGCCCGCGGCAGGCCAAGATGGTCGGCCGTGCCCGGCATAATCTGCATCAGTCCACAGGCTCCTACCCACGACCGGGCATTAGGGTCAAAGGTTGATTCCTGATAGCACAGGGCAGCCATCAGGCGCCAATCCCAACGGGCAAGCGGTGCATACTTCTGGAAATAAGCATCGTACTGCGAGATAACACCGGCCGAGCGGTTGAGCATGGGCGAATAAACGTGGCGCGTGATGCTGCGCGAAGAGAGCAGAAAAGCCTCATCCTTCTTTATCCGGGCCAGCATTTCGGGGCGATACCAGCGGTCGAGTGTGTCGGCCAACGCCTTGTTTTCATCTCTCACAGCCCATCTGCGGCCATTGTCGGAGAGTCCGCACAGCCTCACTCCCCGTGTGTTTCCGGGCAGGGGAAAGGCCACAACATCGCCCTCGCCCTGTTGCAGACGCGACACGAGTTCGGCCGTATCCTTGCATACTTCAACGCGCAAAGAGACGCCTAACTGCTGGGCAAACTTCTCGCACAGCAGATACTGCGTTCCCATACCTCGTCCGCGGTAGTCGTAGTAATTATCAGGGCCGGTGAGCGTCAGCATTATCATCTCGCCATTACTCACTATGTCGTCAAGTGTAAAGCTGCCGGTTACGGCAACCGTATCGCCCCCCACGGGCGTTCCCCAGGGCGTCATCGCTTTCTCCTTGTGCTCCGAGCAACTCACGGTCAGCAGCAATGAAAATATAATGTATATATATCTTAAACTCATCTTCAACCGCACAAAAGTAATACATTTCTTGCAAATAAGCCTGAAAAAGCGTAATTTTGCCCCTACATTTAAGAAAATTAGACGATTATGCTACGTATTGCAGTTCAATCAAAGGGCCGTTTGTATGAGGACACGATGGCTCTTCTGGCCGAGGCCGACATCAAGATAACACCCTCCAAGCGTACTTTGCTGGTGCAGGCTGACAATTTCCCGCTCGAAGTTCTCTATCTGCGCGACGACGATATACCACAAAGTGTGGCCAGCGGAGTGGCCGACATTGGCGTTGTGGGCGAAAACGAGTTCATCGAGAAGCAGGAAGATGCCGACATCATCTCGCGCCTCGGCTTCAGCAAGTGTCGTCTTTCGCTCGCCATACCCAAGCACATTGACTACCAGGGGCTGCAGTGGTTCGACGGCAAAAAGGTTGCAACGTCCTACCCCAACATCCTTCGCAAGTTCATGAATGATAACCATATACATGCCAACATTCACGTTATAACCGGCAGTGTGGAGATTAGTCCGGGCATCGGACTGGCCGATGCCATCTTTGATATTGTGAGTTCGGGTTCTACCCTTGTGCATAACAACCTGCGAGAGGTGGAAGTAGTGCTCAAAAGTGAGGCACTGCTGATAGGCAACAAGCAAATGAGCCAGGAGAACAAGGGCATACTCGACGAGGTGCTTTTCCGTTTCGAGGCCGTGCGCTCGGCACAAGACAAGAAATACGTGATGATGAACGCGCCCCGTGCCAGGGTGCAGGATATCATCAATGTGCTGCCGGGTATCAAGAGCCCCACCATCATTCCGCTGGCCGATCCGAACTGGTGCTCCATCCACACGGTACTGGATGAGAAGCGTTTCTGGGAAATCATCGGCAAGCTGAAGGAGCTCGAAGCCCAAGGAATACTGGTTACGCCTATCGAGAAGATGATTTTATAGCCCTATGGAAAGGGTAACTGCAACACAAAACAAACCTAAAGCAATAAATCAATGAGTATAGATAACAGTTCTGAACAACAAGAGTTTACCTCTTGCCGAACAACAGGAAAATTAGGAGAGGCCATCTACAAGTATCCGTCTCGCGACCTCTGGAACGAGATTGTGGAGCGTCCGCACCTGGACGTATCCCAACTCAATGCCACAGTGGCGGGTGTACTGGCTGATGTAAAACAGAATGGCGACAAGGCGGTACAAACATACGAGGAGAAGTTCGACCACGTTCAGCTCTCCTCTCTCGCCGTTACGGAGGCCGAAATGGACGAAGCAGAGCTGCTGGTTACGGCAGAACTCAAGGAGGCTCTGCATCTGGCACATGCCAATATCAAGTCGTTCCACGAAACCCAGCTGTTCAAAAGCACGAAGAAAGAAACCGCTCCGGGCGTAAGCTGCTGGCAGAAAAGCGTGCCGATAGAGAAAGTCGGCCTCTACATACCGGGTGGAACGGCACCGCTGTTTTCAACTGTGCTGATGCTTGCAACCCCTGCCAAGATTGCCGGTTGCAGGGAGATAGTGCTCTGCACGCCGCCAAACAGAGAGGGAAAGGTGAACCCTGCCATTCTTGTTGCTGCCCGCATTGCAGGCGTGAGCAGCATTTACAAGGCCGGAGGTGTACAGGCCATCGGGGCGATGGCTTACGGAACGCAGAGCATTCCCAAAGTTTACAAGATATTCGGCCCGGGCAACCAGTACGTCATGGCAGCCAAACAGCAGGTTAGCCTGCACGATGTGGCAATCGATATGCCGGCCGGTCCGTCGGAAGTATGCGTCATAACCGACGCGCAAAGCAATGCAGCCTTTGCCGCGGCCGACCTGCTCTCGCAGGCCGAACATGGTACTGATTCGCAGGTTATGCTGATAACAACCTCCGAACAGATGCTTCATGACATTGAGAACGAAGTGGAAAAGCAACTCCGGTTGCTGCCCCGTAAGGAGATAGCTGCCCAGACTCTGCAGAACTCTAAGCTGGTTCTCGTCAGTAACACGGCCGAAGCCGTGGCTCTCAGCAATGCTTATGCGCCCGAACATCTCATCATTGCCACGGCCGACTATACACAGCTGGCAGAGAAAGTGGTCAATGCAGGGAGCGTGTTTCTCGGAAAATACGCCTGTGAAAGCGCCGGCGATTATGCCAGCGGCACCAATCACACGTTGCCAACGCACCGGTATGCCTTGGCTTATAACGGCGTAAATCTGGACAGCTACAACAGGAAGATAACCTTCCAGGAGCTGAATGAGGAGGGCATACGCAGCATCGGGAAAGCCGTAGTCATCATGGCAGAAGAGGAACAGCTGCACGCCCATGCCCATGCCATGCAGCTGCGGATGGACAACATCGGGCTATAAACGTCAAAAAAGTGATAAGATGAAGAAACTGGAAGAACTGGTCAGGCCCAACATCTGGAACCTGGCGCCCTACAGCAGTGCCCGAAACGAGTACAGCGGGCACGCTGCCCACGTATTTCTTGATGCCAACGAGAGCCCTTACAACAAGCCATACAACCGCTATCCCGACCCGTTACAAACGGAATTAAAGGCCAAGCTCGCAAAAATAAAGGGCGTTCCGGCCGAGCAAATCTTTCTGGGCAACGGCTCCGACGAGGCCATCGACCTGTGCTACCGGATATTCTGCCGCCCCGGAAAGGACAATGTGGTAGCCATAGAGCCCACGTACGGTATGTACAAAGTATGTGCCGACATTAACGAAGTGGAGTACCGGCCCGTGCTGCTGGATGACAGTTACCAGATGAAAGCCGGCAAATTGCTGCAGGCCTGCAATGAACGGACAAAGCTGATATGGATATGCTCGCCAAACAACCCTACGGGTAACAACATCGACCGCAACGAAGTTGCGAAGGTGCTCGGCGCTTTTGGAGGCATCGTAGTGATAGACGAGGCCTACAGTGACTTCTCTTCGCAGAAGACATTCAGGTCGGAAATAGCCCTATATCCCAACATCATCGTGCTAAACACCATGAGTAAGGCTTGGGCTAACGCAGCCATAAGACTGGGCATGGCCTTTGCCGGCAAGGAAATAATAGACTTATTTAATAAGGTGAAGTATCCCTACAACGTCAACCTGCTCACCCAGGAGCATGCCATTGAGGCTCTCGACGAACGCATTGACGTTGAGAAATGGGTGACGACGTTGCTGCTGGAGCGTGGCAGACTCATGAAATCGTTCCTCGATTTGCCTATTTGCAAAGCCGTGTATCCATCGGATGCCAACTTCTTTCTGGCCAAGATGACCGATGCACAAGCCATTTACAACTACCTGGTAGAGAGCGGTATCATTGTAAGAAACCGTACTAAGGTGGCCTTATGCAAGGATTGTTTGCGAATAACCGTAGGCAACAAGGCCGAGAACAACGAACTGCTATCTGTTCTCCGGCAGTATTAGGCAGTCTGCCTGCACGCAGGCAACAACAAGAAACAAGTAAGGCGATAAGAGTAATCTTACCGCCTTATTCATTCTCTCTCATTTTTCTTTTGTCTCAAACATAGGTTCCGGTCTGGCATTCGCTGTCCTATCGGAGCCTTTTTTGTAGACAACATAATCTCTACTACCCTGCAAAGATAATTCTATTATTAAAAAACGAGTTGTTCCGAAAGCAGTAAATTGCCTTTTCTCAACAATTTCTTGACTTATGTCAACTCACGAAATAGGCAATGTGTGCGTAAACACAAGAAAACTGAAGCATAAAGAATGAAAAAAAGTCTGTTAAATCTTTGTACGTTGGCAATATTTGGTTATTTTTGCAAAAACGGACAAGAACAATTCTAAAATCTAACAACAAACAAATTATAACAATCTATGACATTTCTAATGATTATCGAGCTACTTGTTGTTTTGGTAGCACTTTGGATTGGAGCACGTTACGGTTCCCTGGCGCTTGGCGCCATTTCAGGCATCGGCCTGGCCATTCTTGTATTCGGTTTTCAGTTAAAACCGGGAAATCCTCCTACCGATGTAATCTACATCATCATAGCAGCAGTTACCTGTGCCGGCATCTTGCAGGCTTCGGGAGGTATGGACTGGATGATACAGATAGCAGAAAAAATGTTGCGCAAGCACCCTGACCGCATCACCATTCTGGCTCCTTTCACCACGTTTATACTCACTGTGCTCGTTGGAACGGGGCACGTGGTTTACACGTTGATGCCCATTATCTGCGACATTGCACTGAAAAAAGGCATCCGTCCGGAGCGTCCGTGCGGCGTTGCAAGTATCGCCTCGCAGATTGGCATTACCTGTTCCCCCATCGCTGCGGCCGTAGTAGCTTTCTCATCTATTTCTGCCGACAATGGTTTCAACGTCAGCAACATTCAAATTATCATGGTTACCATCCCGGCATGTATCGTCGGCATCCTGATGGCTGTTATCTACAGTTGGAACCGCGGCTTAGACCTTGACAAGGATCCCGAGTTCCAGAAGAAGCTTCAGGACCCCGTTCAGTATGCCTACATCTATGGAAACAGCGCTACAACGCTTGATAAGCAGATTTCAAAAGAGAGCAAGAATGCCGTTTACATCTTCCTCGGCGCCCTTGTCGTCATTGTTCTTTTCTCCGTTCTGACCATGATGGGGCACAACATTCTGCCCGCCTGGAACGAAATACAGACTGTGAAAGGAGGCCCGGAGAGCATCACCCTGGCCGGCGGCGTTACCGAGTCGGCCAAACAACTGGCAAAAGCCGGCGTGGTGGTTGCAGGTGTAACGGAGAGCGTGTCCAAACATCTGTCGATGAACATCGTCATTCAGATTATCATGATTACAGCAGCAGCGCTGATGATTATTTTCTGCAAAGCCAAGCCCAAGGCCGCCATCTCCGGTGCCGTATGGCAGAACGGCATGGTGGCAGTTGTTGCCATCTATGGTATTGCATGGATGTCGAACACCTATTTTGACAATTATACCGACGAGATGAACCTCATGTTGAGCGGTATTGTTGAGAAGTGGCCGTGGGCCATGGCCTTTGCGTTCTTCGCTGTTTCGGTACTCATCAACTCGCAGGGTGCCGTTGTGGTGTCCATGTTGCCGCTAGCATACTCTCTGGGTATTGAAGGCTGGGTTCTGCTGGGTATCATGCCGTCGGTTTACGGGTACTTCTTCATCCCGAACTATCCGTCGGATATCGCCACGGTGAACTTCGACCGCTCCGGCACTACCGTCATCGGAAAGTACCTGCTCAACCACTCGTTCATGGCACCCGGTATGATTCATGTCGTTGCTGCAACCATTGCCGGCTATGGCATATCATTCCTGTTTCATAGCATGGGCATGTACTAAGCCATTACAGCACTGCCACATGGCTGGCGGAATAAAGAGCCCGGGAAAAGCCCGGGCTCTTTTTTGTTTATTCCTATTTCCTTTCTGTCTTTCTGCAGCATGCTGTTGTAAGTGTTTGAATTACAGAATTATACTGCTTCTTATATCGTCCTGCTTTTAAAGAGCTATTCTTCAAGGCGCTTGATGCTGCCGTTCAAGGCGCTTGAAGCTATCCTTCAACAGTCTTGAACGACAGCTTCGCCACGGCGGCTGCAAACATACGCCTTTCCCGATTTGTCTCATTGGTCGGAGTAAAGTTCATCATGCGGTGTGGTCTTGTAGCACTTCAGAGACCTGCTTTTCAGGCGTTAAATTAGCAGCTGTTATCCTCTCGGTTATCAACAAATCTTGTTCAATCTGCCAAGTTTTTCATTTTTAATCAGTATCTTTGCAAAAAATAATTGCTATTATGGGGATATTCGGACTGTTTAACAAGAACAAGAAAGAGACGCTTGACAAGGGTCTTGAGAAGACCAAGCAAAGTGTTTTTGACAAACTGAGCCGTGCGATAGCCGGAAAATCGAAGGTTGACGACGAAGTTCTGGATAACCTGGAAGAGGTGCTCATTACATCCGACGTGGGCGTTGACACCACGCTCAAGATTATTGAGCGCATAGAAGAACGGGTGGCGAGGGACAAATACGTGTCTACCTCGGAACTGAACGGCATCCTGCGCAGCGAAATTGTTGCCCTGCTGGCCGAGAATAACTCGGAAGACAACGACAACTGGGACCTCCCCAACGACCATAAGCCATACGTAATATTGGTAGTTGGCGTGAATGGCGTAGGTAAAACCACGACTATAGGCAAGCTGGCGTATCAGTTCAAGAAGGCCGGTAAGCAGGTATATCTTGGCGCCGCAGACACCTTCAGGGCAGCTGCCGTGGAGCAAATCCAGATTTGGGGCGACCGTGTTGGTGTTCCGGTGGTAAAGCAGCAAATGGGGTCGGACCCCGCCTCCGTTGCCTTTGACACGCTGCAGAGCGCCAAGGCCAAGGATGCCGACGTGGTTATCATAGACACAGCCGGCCGACTGCATAACAAAGTGGGACTGATGAACGAGCTTAAGAAAATCAAGGAGGTAATGCGAAAGGTTCTTCCCGAAGCTCCCGACGAGGTGTTGCTGGTGCTCGACGGCAGCACCGGGCAGAACGCCTTTGAGCAAGCTAAGCAGTTCTCGGCCGTTACACAAATCACATCGCTGGCCATCACCAAACTTGACGGAACCGCTAAGGGCGGCGTGGTTATCGGTATCAGCGACCAGCTGAAAGTTCCCGTGAAATATATCGGGCTCGGTGAAAGGATGGAGGACTTGCAGTTGTTCAACCGCAAGGAATTTGTAGACTCCCTATTTAACGAATGATGAAGAAGAACCAGATAGACATCATTACAATGGGTTGCTCCAAGAATCTGGTCGATTCGGAGCTGCTGATGAAACAGTTTGAAGCCAACGGCTATCATTGCACGCACGACAGCAAACGCCCGCAAGGTGAGATTGCTGTCATCAATACATGCGGCTTCATTGAGAGCGCTAAGGAAGAGAGTATCAATACAATACTAGAATTCGTTGAACGTAAGAACGAAGGCCAGCTCAACAAGCTCTACGTCATGGGTTGCCTCTCACAACGCTACCAGAAAGAGCTCGAAGCCGAAATCCCCGAAGTTGACAAATTCTACGGCAAGTTCAACTATAAGCAGCTGTTGCAGGAATTGGGCAAGGCCGACGTTCCCTCATGCGACGGGCGCCGTCACCTTACTACGCCGCACCATTATGCCTACATCAAAATAGCCGAAGGATGCGACCGGCACTGCGCTTACTGCGCCATTCCGCTCATTACGGGCAAACATGTTTCGCGCCCCCAGGCCGAGATACTGCAGGAAGTGAGAGAGTTGGTGCAGGCGGGAGTAAAGGAATTCCAGATTATTGAGCAGGAGCTGACCTACTACGGCGTTGATCTTGACGGCCGCAGGCAGATAGCAGAACTCATAGCTGCCATAGCCGACATTCCCGGTGTAAAGTGGGTGCGGCTGCATTACGCCTACCCTAACCAGTTCCCGTTGGAGCTTCTCGACGTTATTCGCGAGAAACAGAATGTCTGCAACTATCTTGACATAGCTCTGCAGCACATCTCCGACCACATGCTCAGCCGCATGCACCGCCGTGTGACCAAGCAGGAAACCATCGACCTCCTGACGCGCATTCGCCAGTCTGTTCCCGGTATCCACATCCGCACTACATTAATGGTTGGCTTTCCTGGTGAAACAGAGGAAGATTTTCGGGAGTTGGTAGACCTTGTGAAATGGGCCCGGTTCGAGCGGATGGGGGCTTTCGCCTATTCCGAGGAAGAAGGAACCTACAGCGCCCGGCACTATCCTGACGATGTTCCCGAGGATATCAAGCAGCGCAGATTGGACGAGCTGATGGCCGTACAACAGGAAATCAGCGCGGAGATTGAAGCTGAGAAAGTGGGAAAGGTATGCAAAGTCATCATTGATAGAAAAGAAGGAGACTACTATGTGGGGCGTACAGAGTTCTCTTCGCCGGAGGTTGACCCCGAAGTTCTTATCCCCGTAGCCAAGCGCAAGCTCCGTGTGGGCAGCTTCTATGATGTCAGGATAACTTCCAGCGAGGCTTTCGACCTTTACGGTGAATGTATTCAGTAACCCAAATAACGAGGATGACCTATGAACAACAAGGAGTTTTTAGCAGAATTAGCTTCGAAGTGCGGCTATACACAGCAGGATACACAGAAACTGGTGCGTACTGTCATTGAGGAAATGGGAGCCCGCTTTGAAGACGGCGATGCCCTGTCGGTTCCCGCCTTCGGCAGCTTCGAAGTCAAGAAGCGCCTCGAGCGCATTGTTGTCAACCCATCTACAGGCAGGCGCATGCTTGTACCGCCAAAGCTCGTTCTTAATTTCAAGCCTGCTACTGCCATCAAGGAAGAATTAAAAAATGGAGGACTTGAGGCATGAGCAAAGTTGGAATAACCGAATTGGCACAGGCTCTGGCCAATAAGCATGGACTGGATACGAAGGATGCGGAATTGTTTGTAGAGCGGATGTTCGAGGTGCTCAACGAAGCTCTCCGCCACGAGAAGCAAGTCAAACTGAAAGGACTGGGCACGTTCAAGGTCATCTCCGTCAGTCCGCGTAAAAGCATCGACGTCAATACCGGAGAACCTATCGTCATCGAAGGACGTGAAAAGATATCGTTCACTCCTGATGTTTCCATGCGCGATTTGGTCAATCGGCCGTTTTCACAGTTCGAGACCACGGTCGTTAACGATGGCGTAGACTTCAGCGATATAGATAACCGAATGCCCGCCGAACTGTCGGAAGAAGAGTCGGAAGATGAAGAACCCGCAGCGGAACCGGCAAATTCACCGGAACCCATTGCTGAAATCGCGGCTGTTGAACCAGTCGCCGAGAGCCAGCCTGAGTCTCCTGCCGTCGCTGCCTCCCTACTCTCTGCCATGGAACCAGAGCAAGAGTATTCTGCACAATCGAAACCAATGACAGAACCAACAGCGGAAGACGAGATTGAGGAAGATGTAACAGAAGACGACAATCAGGAGGAAGAAGTTGCACTTGTAGACTTCTCCGACAATCCTACCGTCGAAACCCAAGAAGAGCAGACCAATGCGACCGAGCAAGACATAGCCAGAAAATGGGAAACTGCCCGCGAGCATTCGGAAAACGAAGTCCTAACAGTAGCAAACAATCAGCTCCGTGAGGAAATCGCACGCAGCCACAAGCTCATCAAAGGACTCATTGCCGGCGTGGCGCTGCTTCTGCTTGCCGTGATAGGCGGAGCTTACTACGTGGGGCGACAAATATCCATCCGCGACAACAGAATACTGCACCTGGAGGCTGAACATCGTGTTCCCAATCCCATAGTAAAGCCATCCGTTACAGCTAAAAGAGCAGTTGCACGGCGGTCCGTTGCCGTAAAGCCTGCCGCATCAGCACCTGCAGTTACCCAGCAAACAGCCGCACAAAGCCAGCCGAAGCAGCAGAACACCCAGACTCCGGCACAGCCTGCAACCAAAGCTAAGGTACAACAGCCAATTGTCGCAAGCCCTTACGACAGCGATCCACGTGTGCGTACAGGCGCTTACCGCATTGTAGGAGTGGCCAATACCGTAACGGTAAAGAAAGGACAAACCCTCTCTTCCATCAGCCGCACCTACTTAGGTCCGGGCATGGAGTGCTATGTCGAAGCACTCAACGGCGGCATCAAGACCGCTGAGGCAGGCCAAAAGGTCAAGATACCCGAGCTGCAACTCAGGAAGAAAAGATAAAGGGCAAGTCTGTTTCGCACCGTCTGTTCGGCTAAACAGTTCTGGACTATATTCCAAAACGACAATTTCAAGGCCTCTTCGTAGCAGAAAAGCTACAAGAGGCCGTACTTTTGTGCATGCCACATCACCCTTTCTTATGCTTTTGCTTGTCGTTTCCCACCTTTTTATTACTATGAATGAGAGCCAGATAGCAGTACTTCTCACATAAAAAACACGCTGACACAAAATATTTTGGCATAACATTTGCTCACTATCAAATGATTGTTTATTTTTGTGAAGTATAACTATAGAAGAAAGGTAAAAAGATATATGACCAGTCAATTTTCACCCAAAGTGTCTGAGATACTCGCCTTTTCACGTGAGGAAGCAACGCGATTGGCCAGCCGTTCGGTTGGTCCGGAGCACTTGCTGCTTGGCATCATCCGTGAAAGAAACGGCCTTATCATTGATTTGTTCCGCCGTTTGGACGTGAACATAGACGCTGTAAAGGAAGAACTGGAGCAGCGTGTACGTCAGGACGAGATAGGAGAACCGCTTCAGACGACCGAGCTCGTGCTCAACGAAAAAGCCAGCAACATTCTGAAACTCGCAGTTCTTGAAGCCCGCATCCAGCACACTCAGATGGTTGACGTGCAGCATCTGCTGCTTGCCATCCTGCATGACCAAGTGAACAACGGTGCCAAGGAGGTTCTGGAATTCAACAACATGAACTACGAGGACACGCTGACACTGCTGCACAAGGAAGCCAAAACCATACAAGACGGTATCGGACTGCCTGACGAAGACGAGGAAGTGAACGACGAACAGTGGAAGTCTTCCAAATCAAGTGACGGCGGTACACAGGCCCATACCACAACTCAAACCCGCAAGGGAAACGGCAAGACGCCGGTGCTCGACAACTTTTCGACTGACCTTACGCAGGCTGCAGCCGAAGGAAAGCTCGACCCCGTAGTCGGCCGTGACAAGGAGATAATGCGCGTGACCGAAATTCTGGGACGCCGAAAGAAGAACAACCCCATCCTCATAGGTGAGCCGGGCGTTGGCAAGAGTGCCATTGTAGAAGGGCTGGCACAACTCATCAACAAGCACCAAACATCGCCCATACTGTTCAATAAGCGGCTTGTAAGCCTTGACATGACCGCCATTGTGGCAGGAACCAAGTACCGCGGACAATTTGAGGAGCGCATACGAGCCCTGCTCAAGGAGCTGGAACAGAACCCGGACATCATCGTCTTCATAGACGAGATACACACCCTCATCGGTGCCGGAAGCACTCCGGGCAGCATGGATGCGGCCAACATCATGAAGCCGGCGCTTGCCCGCGGAACCATACAGTGCATTGGCGCCACCACGCTGGAGGAATACCGCAACTCCATTGAGAAAGACGGAGCGCTGGAACGCAGATTTCAGAAGATTCTCATCGAGCCCACCACGACCGACGAAACGCTCCAGATACTGGAGAACATCAAAGACCGGTACGAGCAACATCACCACGTTTCGTACACTGATGACGCACTGAAAGCCTGTGTCAAATTGACAGAAAGGTATATAACTGACAGGTTCTTCCCCGATAAAGCCATTGATGCACTCGACGAGGTAGGCTCCCGCGTACACCTGCAGCACGCCAAGGTTCCGCAGGAAATTACTGACAAAGAGAAGCAGATAGATGAAATAAAGGAGAAGAAACAGGCTGCCGTGAGGAACCAGAACTTCGAACTGGCCGCAGGTTTCAGAGACAAACAGACCGAACTGGAGCGAGAACTGCAGCAGATGCAGGACAACTGGACCAAGGGAGATACCGACAACCGCGAGGTCATTACCGAGAAAGACGTGGCCGACGTAGTGAGCATGATGACCGGTGTACCCGTGCAGCGGATGGCCGAAGCCGAAGGCACAAGGCTGAAAGGCATGGCAGCCGAGCTGAAACAGGCCGTCATTGCCCAGGATCCGGCAATCGACAAGATGGTGAAAGCCATCCAGCGTAACCGCGTAGGCCTCAAGGAGCCCAACCACCCCATCGGTGCATTCATGTTCCTGGGCCCGACCGGCGTCGGCAAAACGTATCTGGCAAAGAAGCTGGCCGAGTTTATGTTCGGTTCAACCGACTCGCTTATCCGCATTGACATGAGCGAATACACAGAGTCGTTCAACGTATCAAGGCTCATCGGAGCACCTCCCGGATATGTGGGATATGAAGAAGGAGGCCAGCTGACGGAGCGCGTACGCCGCCATCCCTACTCCATTGTGCTGCTGGACGAAATAGAGAAGGCGCACGGAAACGTGTTCAACCTGTTGCTCCAGGTGTTGGATGAGGGCCGACTGACCGATGGAAACGGCCGACTGGTTGACTTCCGCAACACCGTCATCATCATGACATCCAACGCGGGAACCCGCCAGCTCAAGGAGTTTGGGCGCGGCATAGGCTTCAATGCCAACGGAACGCTCGGCTTGAGCCTGAACGAGAGCGACAAGGAATACGCCCGCTCCATCATTCAGAAGAGCCTGAGCAAGCAGTTCGCGCCAGAGTTTCTGAACCGCCTGGACGAAATCATCACCTTCGACCAGCTGGACATGGACGCCATCAAGAAGATTATCGACATAGAACTGAAGTCTCTTTTCAAGCGCATTGAGGACATGGGCTATCATCTCTCCATAACCGACAAGGCCAAAGAGTTCGTGGCCTCCAAGGGCTACGATGTCCAGTTTGGAGCCCGTCCGCTGAAGCGAGCCATCCAGAACTACATCGAAGATGGCCTGTGCGAGAAGATACTATCCGGCGATGTTCATCCCGGCGACACCATCGCCATAGGGAAGAACCCGGCGAAAGACGAACTTACGTTCAAATAAACCTAAAAGGCGTGCAACTTGATTGTGGTTGCACGCCTTTTGCGTTCTATCTGCCTAAGTGCTCTATCCTGCTCTTTCTGCATACAATTGATGGCCTCACTGTCGTAGTGAGATGGCCTCACTGTCGTAGTGAGATGGCCTCACTGTTGTAGTGAGATGGCCTCACTATTGTAGTGAGATGGCCTCACTATTGTAGTGAGATGGCCTCACTGTTGTAGTGAGATGGCCTCACTGTTGTAGTGAGATGGCCTCACTGTTGTAAGGAGATGGTCTCCTTATCGTTCGACAAGTGTCACACGATTATTAAACAAGTGTCACACGATTGTTCGACACTTGTCAAAAGTTGCCGAAAGGTGTATTTGACAATGCCTTAGCAGACCGGCGGAGCCTACGGAGGGCACTGATGCAACAGATACTGCTACTGATGTTGCTCGCGCAACAGGTCGTTCACGGTCTTTACCGGATTGAAGGTAGACAGCGGAACCTCTACGAACACCGTGCTCCAGTTGCTCATGGCGCCGTTCCACAAGCCGGGCAGTTCCAGTGCTTTCAGTTCTCTTCCGTCCTTGCTCTTGTTGCTGATGAAGCCCGTTGCGGCGTCAACGAACTTAGGCAAATCGAACCTATGGCCCTTGTAGTCCTTGGTTGCGCATACAAGGTCTACCGGATTGAAGTGCGTTCCCTCGGTAAACATGCGCACGTAGCTGGGGTTGTTCTTGTCTATCTGGCTCGATTCGAGTATCTGCGGGCTCACAGTTCCGTCCTGATTGTAGGTGAGGAACGGTCCGCCGCCAGGCTCTCCAACATTCTTCACCACGCCGCACACACGCATGGGTCTGTTGAGTTTGGTGCGCAGGTAGCTCACCAGTTCGGCATCCTCCAGTTCTTTGATATCGTGCTTGCGGCAACACAGGTCGCGCTGAACAAAGCGAATCATCTCTTCCAGCTGTGCATGCGAGTAGGCTCCGCTGTCGAGTATGCGCAGAAACTCAAACGCCTGGGCCTGCAGTGTTACGAGTATGCCTGCCAGGAGCTGCTTGTAAGTAACGGTATCGTCCTTCAGCCGGTCGGGCACAACGTTGTCTATATTCTTGATAAACACCACATCAGCATCTATCTCGTTGAGGTTCTGTATCAGCGCACCATGCCCTCCGGGGCGGAAGAGCAGCGAGCCGTCCGCATTGCGGAAAGGAGTATTGTCGGGATTGGCGGCTATCGTGTCGGTAGAAGGTTTCTGCTCGGAGAAGGAGATGTTGTATTTCACTCCGTATTTCCTGGCATAGAATTCGGCCTTTTCGGCCACTTTCTGCTTGAAGAGTTCCAAGTGCTCGTGGCTCACCGTGAAGTGTACGTTGGCTTCGGCATTGCTGTCGGCGTAAAGGGCGGCCTCAACCAGGTGCTCTTCCATCGATGTACGCGGCCCGTCGTCATAGTTGTGGAATAGCAACAAGCCCTTGGGCAAGCGTCCGTAGTTAAGTCCTTCGGCGTTGAGCATGTTGTCCACTACGGCTTTATACTCTCCGTCGCGTATCAACTCCATGATGCTCTTGCCCGTGTTCTGCCTGCACTTGTCGCACAGAGCCTCGCGGAAAGCGAATTTCTTGATGTTGTCAAAGAACTGTTTCTCGAAGTCCGTAGTGGGTACATCGTAGTCGGCATCCAGAAAAGCGAACATGTCTTTGAACATTCTGCTGGCCGCTCCCGATGCCGGGACAAACTTCACAATCTTGTGTCCGGCCTGTTTATAATCCTGCCATGCCGTTATGTAGGCATCGCGTTCGTTGTTGTCGGGCGCCATGATGCCCTTGCCGATAGCCGCAGGAGCTTCCAATCGGAGGAAAGGGAAGCCCGTCCGTATCTGCTCAAGCTGGTGATTTACTTGCTCCGCTGTAATCCCGCGCAGGGAGATTTGTTTCAAGTCGTTGTTAGAAAGCATAATTATTAGGTTTATATCATGTTCCAGGTAAATGTGCCACAAATATAATCAGTTTTTCTGAAAACATGAAATCTTTTCGCATAAAAAGCAATATCTTTGCATTATAGCAAACCCTGTGTGGCTGCACAAATAAATAACAGGACATGGAGAATGGTTTTGAATTCACGCCTCAGGAGATTTCCGAGGCTCAGGCAATATACAAGAGACTAAAGGACTATATTGGAGAAACCTTGCAGGAAGACGACGAGCAGAAGCTCGCCGACTATCTGCGCCGTGCCGTGGAGGCCGGTAACATGAAGCGGGACGTGTTTGGTCTCAACTCGATATTAAGCGCATTGCAAACCGCAGAGATTGCCGTACGCGAGATAGGACTGAAAAGAGACGGCGTGCTGGCTATCCTCCTCTACCCCAATGTGTCTGATGGCAGTTCGAGTTTCGAGGACATCAAAAAGCAGTTTGGCGACCATGTGGCCCATATCATTCATGGACTTGTCAGAATCCAGAACCTCTACAAGAAGAATCCTGTTATCGAGAGCGAGAACTTCCGCAACCTGCTCATCTCCTTTGCCGAGGACATGAGGGTTATTCTCATTATGATTGCAGACCGAGTAAACCTAATGAGACAGATACGGGACACGCAGAACGAGGAAGCAAAGCGCGAGGTTTCGGAAGAAGCCAGCTATCTTTACGCCCCGCTGGCTCATAAGCTCGGCCTCTACACGCTCAAGAGCGAGCTGGAGGATTTGAGCCTGAAATACCTGGAACACGATGCCTACTATATGATAAAGGAGAAGCTGAATGCTACGAAGAAGGCACGTGACGAATACATCCGGCGCTTCATCACTCCTATCCAGGCACGCCTGCAGGATGCCGGACTCAAGTTCCACATGAAGGGACGGACAAAGAGCATTCACTCCATCTGGCAGAAGATGAAGAAGCAGGGATGCGGTTTCGAGGGCATCTACGATTTGTTCGCCATCCGCATCATCATCGATTCTCCGGTCGAGAAAGAAAAAATGCAGTGCTGGCAGGCCTACTCCATCGTAACAGATATGTACCAGCCAAATCCCAAACGACTGCGCGATTGGCTGTCGGTGCCTAAAAGCAACGGTTACGAAAGCCTGCATATCACGGTTCTGGGACCTGAAAACAAATGGGTGGAAGTGCAGATTCGCACTGAACGCATGGACGACATAGCCGAACACGGACTTGCTGCTCACTGGCGGTACAAAGGCATCAAGAGTGAAGGTGGCCTCGACACCTGGCTCGCAAGCATCAGGGCAGCACTCGAAGCGGGCAACGGTCTTGAGGTCATGGACCAGTTCAAACTGGAGTTGTACGAAGATGAAGTGTACGTGTTCACACCAAAAGGCGACCTTTTCAAGTTCCCGAAAGGTGCCACGGTGCTTGATTTTGCTTACCACATCCACTCCGGTGTGGGCAATACCTGCGTGGGGGCACGCATCAATGGCAAGAATGTATCTATCAGAGAGCAGCTCTCTTCAGGCGACACTGTTGAGATTCTGACCCAAAGCAATCAGAAACCAAACCGCAACTGGCTGTCGATAGTCAAGACAAGTAAGGCTCGTTCCAAAATCCGCCTGGCCCTGAAAGAGACCACCATCAAGGATGGCTTATATGCCAAAGAGCTGCTCGAAAGGCGGTTCAGGAATAAGAAGGTGGAGTATGAGGAAAGTGTTATGAACCATCTCATTAAGAAGATGGGGTTCAAGGAAATCTCCGACTTCTACAAACAGATTGCAGACGAAAAACTGGATGTCAACTCCATCATTGAACAATATATCGAACTGCGCGACCACTCACAAAACACAGGGATGCAGAAAGCAGCGGAAAGCGCAGAAAAATTTGAATACGACAATCCTGATGAGGACATAGCCAGGCAGAATGACGATGTTCTGGTCATTGACAGGAACCTTAAAGGCGTGGATTATTCGCTCGCCCAATGCTGCCATCCCATCTATGGAGATGATGTTTTCGGGTTTGTTACTGTCAGCGGAGGCATCAAGATACACCGCAAGGACTGCCCGAATGCACCGGAGTTGCAGCGCCGTTTCGGCTACAGAATAGTAAAGGCACGGTGGAGCGGCAAAGGTTCAAGCCAGTACAGCATAACCTTGCGCGTAATAGGTAACGATGATATCGGTATCGTAAGCAACATTACCAACATCATATCCAAGGAAGAAAAGATTGTCATGCGCTCCATTAACATCGATTCCAACGATGGTCTGTTCAGTGGAAACATGGTGGTAATGCTCGACGACACATCACGTCTGGAGGCTCTTATCAAGAAACTACGGACCGTAAAGGGGGTCAAGCAGGTTTCCAGAATCTAACCCCGCGCGGCAAGAAACGCTACTTCCATTCGAAGTTATCTATCATGGCGATGCCTTTCTGCGTGCAGATGCTTCGAATGAAGAGGATAATCGTGTTGCGCAGCAGCCTGTCCATGTCGAACTCCTTGTACATTTGCGTCTGCATGGCGTGCTGCATGGCTGCATTTGCCAGCCTGTAGATAATCAGATAATCCACGCCTCCAAGGAAGTAACCCTCCTCTACTCCTTTCCGGAAAAACTCATGCGACTTCTGTTCCTTTACCTTGTGCTTCTCTGAAAGGAAAGAGATAATGCGCGGATACTTATGCAAATCGGAAAAGAACAAGGGGTTTATATTCGCCAGATTCTTTATTTGCAGGCGATAGAATTCGGCCAAGATGTCCATTACATGGTGTTTCGGCTTGGCAGCGAACTGGCGCATATAGGCATCATTGCTGGCTTCTTCCCTTAAAACTCCTTCGTAAAGAAGCTCCTCTTTGTTTGCATAAGTTTCGTAAAGTGTACGCTTGGATATGCCCAAAAGATTAGCTATATCGTCCATTTTAACAGACTTGATGCCCTTGACTTTAAACTCCTGCATGGCAGCAATTAAAATCCGGGATTTCAATTCTTGGCGATAAAGCGTTGAGTTGCTCATTTCCGAAATCTTTTGTTATTATATGCAAAGATATAAAAAATCGGAAAAACTTCATTCAGTTTATCGGTTTTTTATTATCTTTGTCGTCAAAATAGCCAGGCGTACCGTAGCATTTACGGCCTGTTTGACGACAAAGAGAAAGATTACATAGAATATTTAACATAAATTATAAAGCGTATATGGTAAAGATTACGAAAGAAGCTGCTCTCGAATATCATGAGACCGGCAGGCCAGGTAAGATTGAAGTAAAACCAACCAAGCCCTATCATACCCAAACAGACTTGAGCTTAGCCTACTCTCCGGGCGTGGCTTATCCTTGCCTGGAAATACAAAAGAACCCCGACGATGTTTACAAATATACCGACAAAGGCAATCTGGTAGCTGTTATCAGCAATGGTACTGCCGTGCTGGGACTGGGAGACATTGGCGCTATGAGCGGCAAACCGGTCATGGAAGGCAAGGGACTCCTCTTCAAGATATATGGAGGCATCGATGTGTTCGACATAGAGGTTGACGAGAAAGACCCCGAGAAATTCTGCGAGGCGGTAGAGAAAATTGCCCCGACCTTCGGCGGTATCAACCTGGAAGACATCAAGGCTCCTGAGTGTTTCTATATAGAGGAACGACTGAAAAAGACGCTGGACATTCCCGTCATGCACGACGACCAACATGGAACGGCTATCGTATCGGCAGCCGGACTGAAGAATGCGCTCGAAGTAGCAGGCAAAGATATTGCCAAAGTCAGGATAGTAGTCAACGGCGCCGGCGCTGCCGCCATCAGCTGTACCAAACTCTACGTGGCTCTCGGAGCCCGGAAAGAGAACATCGTGATGCTCGATTCCAAGGGAGTTATTACTTCCGACCGGCCCAACCTTACACCCCAAAAGGCTCTCTTTGCCACCGACCGGCGCGATGTACACACACTGGCAGAGGCTATAGTGGGTGCCGATGTGTTTGTAGGACTGTCCAAGGGCAATGTCCTTACGCAGGACATGGTGCGCCGGATGAACGAGAACCCGGTGGTATTCGCGTTGGCCAACCCCGTGCCGGAGATTTCCTATGAGGACGCAATGGCAGCTCGCCCCGACGTACTGATGTCCACCGGACGTTCTGACTACCCCAACCAGATTAACAATGTGATGGTTTTCCCGTATATTTTCAGGGGTGCTTTAGACGTTCATGCCAAAGCTATCAACGAGGAAATGAAGCTCGCCGCCGTCGAGGCTGTTGCCGAGCTGGCCAAGCAACCCGTACCAGACATTGTGAACGAGGTATATCATGTCAACGATTTACAGTTCGGTTCAAAGTACTTTATTCCCAAACCAGTAGACCCGCGGCTCATTACCGAGGTTTCTGCTGCCGTGGCCCAAGCCGCCATTGAGAGCGGAGTTGCCCGCACGTGCATCACCAACTGGAAGGAATACAAGGAACACCTGCGCCAGCTGTTGGGCCAAGAGACCAAGCTCACCCGTACCATTCACGCCACCGCGGCCATGCACCCGCAGCGTGTGGTATTTGCCGAAGGCGGCCATCCAACCATGATGAAGGCAGCCGTACAGGCTAAGCAGGAAGGTATCTGCCAACCTATTCTGTTGGGAAACGTAGACCGTCTGCACCGTCTGGCTACCCGGCTGAAGCTCGACTTGACTGATATTGAAATCGTAGACATGCGTGCCGACAAAGAACAAGGACGCCGCGCCACTTACGCCAAGCATCTGGCCGAGAAGCGGGCACGCCAAGGATACACCTTCGAAGAGGCCTACGACAAGATGTACGAGCGCAACTACTTCGGCATGTCGATGGTAGAAAAAGGCGACGCCGACGCCTTCATTACCGGTCTGTACACCAAATATTCCAACACCATCAAGGTGGCAAAGGAAGTAATCGGCATCCGCAAGGGCTTCAACACCTTCGGTACGATGCACATTCTCAACACGAAACGCGGTGTCTACTTCATTGCCGACACGCTGATAAACCGCCATCCCGACGAGAATGTACTCTACGACATAGCCCGGCTGAGTGCTCACAGCGTGAAGTTCTTCAATGAGGAGCCCGTCATTGCAATGGTTAGCTACTCCAACTTCGGCACCGATGAGATTGGAAGTCCGGCCAAAGTGCACGCGGCAGTTGAGCAGTTGCAAAACGAATTCCCTGATTTGGCCATCGACGGAGAGATGCAGGTGAACTTTGCTTTCAACAAGGAGCTGCGCGACAGCAAATATCCGTTCACCCGCCTCAAGGGGAAAGACGTCAATACGCTGGTGTTCCCCAACATGAGTTCGGCCAATGGAAGCTACAAGCTCCTGCAGGCTCTCGACCCTGATGCAGAGATTATAGGCCCCATCCAGATGGGTCTCAACAAGCCAATCCACTTCACCGATTTCGAGAGTTCTGTGCGTGACGTCATCAACATCACCGCAGTAGCGGTTATCGACGCCTATGTAGACAAGCTGAAGAACAAAATGTAAGGCTTGACAGGTTAGCCTGCACGAAGCAGAAAACAAATCCACACGCCCCCGATAGTCAGCAGTTGACTGTCGGGGGTTGTTGTTTGATGCAGCCGGGAGATGCAAAACGAAGGTCTCCATCTGTCCGTTCAGGTTCCTTGATAATGCCGGTCTGGAACTTTCGACACTTGTCGCACGATTGTGTGACACTTGTCGAATATAAATGCGACACTTGTCGAAAGTTCACGGAGCATAGCTTCAGCACCGCAGAAGAGCAGGAATGAAAACGAAAAGCATGAGAGTTGGGAAAACAAAAAAAGAGAGTCTTACGACTCTCTTGTGACTCCGCTGGGATTCAAACCCGGAACCTTCTGATCCGTAGTCAGATGCTCTATTCAGTTGAGCTACGGAGCCTAACCGTTTTGGTTGCAAATAACGAACTTGGTGACTCCGCTGGGATTCAAACCCGGAACCTTCTGATCCGTAGTCAGATGCTCTATTCAGTTGAGCTACGGAGCCATTATTCGTGTTTTGCGAGTGCAAAGGTAGCTACTTTTTTCAGAACCACCAAATATTTTCTTCACTTTTTACGCTTG
Organism: Prevotellaceae bacterium KH2P17; assembly: GCA_900199655.1. GTDB lineage: Bacteria > Bacteroidota > Bacteroidia > Bacteroidales > Bacteroidaceae > Prevotella. Next base: position 17,162 of record FZRE01000013.1, on the reverse strand, counting down.
CCCTCCTTTCCGTAATCCGGATACAGAAATGCTGCTTGCCACGGTCTGCAATGTCTGCCTCCGGCAGCATGAAAGAACAAAACGGCAGGTTTGTTTTGTATTTCGGACAAAATAATGTATTTTTGCATACTCAATCACAAGGTATTGTACATGGATAAATATATTGAGATAAAGGGAGCGAGAGCCAACAATCTGAAGAACGTAGACTTGCGGATACCACGAAACAAGTTCATTGTCGTTGCAGGTGTTTCAGGCTCCGGCAAGTCGTCATTGGCCTTCGATACGCTGTACGCCGAGGGACAGAGGCGGTATGTAGAATCTCTTTCGAGCTATGCCCGCCAGTTTTTAGGCCGCATGAGCAAGCCCGAATGCGATTTCATCAAAGGCTTGCCTCCGGCCATAGCCATCGAGCAGAAAGTCATAGCGCGCAATCCACGCTCCACCGTAGGCACCTCTACCGAGATATATGAATATCTGCGCCTGCTCTTCGCGCGCATTGGCAAGACCTACTCGCCTATATCCGGGCAGGAAGTTAAGAAGCACTCTACCGAAGATATCATACAGTGTACGCGGCAATTCTCCAAAGGTACCAAGTTCATGGTGCTGGCTCCGCTGCACATAACCGAAGGAAGAACGGTTCTGAAGCAGCTCGAAATGGATTTTCAGGAGGGTTACTCGCGCCTGTTAATGGACGGGGAAGTGAAGCGAATAGACGACGTTCTGGAAGAGGCAGGCGGCAACGAGGACGGCATCCGGGACAAAGAAATCTATATAGTCATAGACAGGATGAGCGTGTCTGACGAGAAGAGCGAGCTCTCACGACTCGTGGACTCCGCCGAAACGGCCATGTACGAGGGCGACGGAAGGTGCAAGCTCATGTTCCTGCCGTCTAATCTGTGCTATGAATTCTCAACCAAGTACGAAGCCGACGGCATGAAGTTCGAGGAACCAAACGACAATATGTTCTCCTTTAACTCGCCACTTGGCGCCTGTCCTACATGCGAGGGGTTCGGCAATATCATCGGCATTGACGAGAAACTCGTCATCCCCAATTCTACGCTCAGTGTTTATGACGGTTGCGTGCAGTGCTGGCATGGCGACAAGATGAAGATATGGCAGGACGAATTCTGCCGCAGGGCACAGCGGGATAACTTTCCTATATTCAAGCCGTACTTTGAACTTTCGCGTAAAGAGAAGGACCAGCTGTGGCATGGGCTGCCTTCGGAAGCGAAACTCGACATCCACGACCAGGTCTCGATTGACAGCTTCTTCCAGATGGTAAAGGAGAACCAGTACAAGATACAGTACCGTGTCATGATGAGCAGATACAGAGGCAAGACAACTTGTCCTGACTGTCATGGCACGCGCCTGAAGAAAGAAGCCACATGGGTGAAGATTAACGGCATGAGCATAACGGATTTGGTAGAGATGCCTATAACCAATCTGACTGAGTGGTTCAGCTCTCTCCAACTCAGCGAGCATGACGCCGACGTGGCCAAACGACTGCTCACGGAAATAAAAAGCCGTCTGCAATTCCTTAATGAGGTAGGTTTGGGCTATCTCACGCTGAACCGGCAATCGAATACATTGTCGGGTGGCGAGTCTCAAAGAATTAGTCTCACAACGTCTCTCGGCAGTTCTCTCGTCGGTTCTCTCTACATTCTTGACGAACCGAGCATAGGTCTCCACAGCCGGGATACCGACAGGCTCATCCATGTTCTGAAGGATTTGCAGAGTCTCGGCAATACTGTGATGGTGGTGGAGCACGACGAAGAAATCATGCGTGCAGCCGACTATCTGATTGATGTGGGGCCTGATGCGGGCACAAACGGCGGTGAAATCGTATTTGAAGGTGACACCGAAGAGATAAACAAGACACTGAAGAACGACGAACTCCTGAAGAAATACCCCCGAAGTTACACCATCAAATACCTTACAGGGACTGAAACGATTGACACGCCCAAGTCGCGGCGCAGCTGGAACATGGCCGTTGAGATTAAAGGGGCACGCATGAACAACCTGCGAGGCATTGACGTTAAGTTCCCGCTGAATGTGCTCACCGTTGTTACTGGTGTCTCCGGATCGGGCAAATCTTCCTTGGTCAAGGGCATCCTCTACCCTGCCCTGAAACGTCATCTTGATGAAGTTGCCGACATTCCGGGCGAGTACATCACCATGGAAGGAAACTGGGAACACATCAAACACGTAGAATTCGTTGACCAGAACCCTATCGGCAAGAGTACGCGTTCCAATCCGGCAACCTACGTAAAGGCATATGATGCCATCCGGCAGCTGTTTGCCGAGCAGCCTCTGGCCAAGCAGTTGGGGTTCTCGGCGCAGTATTTCTCATTCAATGCAGAAGGAGGCAGGTGCGAGGAATGTAAGGGGGCTGGCGTCATTACGGTTGAGATGCAGTTCATGGCCGACCTTGTATTGGAGTGTGAAGCCTGCCACGGACAACGCTTCAAGCACGATGTACTGGACGTGAGGTTCCATGAGAAGAACATCAACGATGTGCTGAACATGACCGTTTCAGAAGCTATAGCCTTCTTCAATACGTATAAACAGAAGAATATAGTTACCCGTTTGCAGCCGCTTGAGGAAGTTGGACTGGGCTACATCAAGCTCGGACAGAACTCAAGTACGCTGTCCGGCGGCGAAAACCAGCGCGTTAAACTGGCCTACTTCATTGGACAGGAGAAACAGGAGCCCAGCCTCTTCATCTTCGACGAGCCAACAACGGGACTCCACTTCCACGACATACAGAAGCTGCTCCATGCTTTCAGCGCACTGATAGAGCGCGGACACTCCGTTATAGTCATTGAACACAACATGGATGTCATCAAGTGCGCCGACTGGGTTATTGACTTGGGACCCGACGGTGGTGCCAAGGGAGGCGGCCTGGTATGTGCCGGAACGCCTGAAAACATAGCAGCCTGCAAGGGAAGCATAACGGGCAAGTACCTGAAAGAGAAACTCTGACACGTTAACGACGGCCGATGAAAAGCGGAATATCTTTCCTCATACCCACTTACAACAGCGTTTGCGTGGCATTGGTTACTGCCATTGCCCGGCAAGCTGAAGCCATTGCAGGCTTCGGGTATGAAGTGATTGTTGCCGATGACGGTTCTACGCAGGCTGATGTAATTGCACGTAACGAGCCCATCAACAACCTGACAAACTGCCGATACATCATCAGACGGCAGAATGTAGGCCGAGCTTCAATCAGAAACTTTCTCGCATCAGAATCCCAATACCATTGGCTCGTGTTTGTTGACAGCGATGTGCAGATAAACAACCCCACCTTTGTATCTACTTATCTCAGTGCTACCAATAACCGTCAACCTGTTATTTACGGCGGATTTAAGGTTGCAGACGAGGCCGGAACCTACAAACACAACCTGCGTTATGCGTACGAACGCCACTACTGCCACACACAAACGCTGGCCAAAAGGCGCCGGCATGCAAACCAACACTTCCGCTCCTGCAACTTCATGATACGCTGCGACGTCATGCGCAGCACGCCAATGGACGAGCGGATGCAGGCTTACGGATACGAAGATGTCATGCTTGGAAAGCGGCTCAAGGAACAAGGCATCAGCATCAGCCACATCGAGAACCCCGTCACCTATTCGCATTTTGAAACCAACAAGACATTCGTAGAGAAAACGGAAGAGGCTATCAGAACCCTTGCACACTTCAGGCAAGATTTGTCCGGGTACTCACGGCTGGACCACATCAGCACATCCTTGCGCAAACTTTATCTCGACACACTCTTTTCCGGGCTCTTTAAACGTACGCGAAACCGCTGGCGCAGCAATCTGTGCGGTGCCAACCCACGGCTCATTACATTCCAACTCTACAAGTTGGGGTATTACTTGGAGTGCCTGAACCATAAAGAATAGAGCGGGCCGAGACTAAACCAAATCGTATATTTCGGATGGAATTTTACGCCGCAACACTTCCAACTGGAAGTCTGTACCGGCTATAATGCCATGCGATCTGAGAACTTGCTCCACCGTTTTGCGTGCCAGTTCGGGATGGTTATTATCCTCGCTGATGTGGCAAAGCCATACATGCTTGAGCTCCGGCGTGGCATTCTCCGTTATGGCCACGCCGCAGTTATAATTAGAAAGGTGCCCGTTATCGCTCAAGATGCGTTGCTGCAAGTGTTTGGGATAACTGCCGCGCAGAAGCATCTCCTCGTCGTGGTTGGCCTCAATGACCAGATAATTGGCCGATGCAATGAATGGTTTCATCTCATCAGTCACATGTCCGACGTCGGTCATAACTACGAAGCAGACGTCATTATACCTCACCTGGTAGCCCACACAGTCGGTACTGTCGTGCGGCACGCCAAAAGAAGTTATCGTGAAGTCATTGATTTGGAAAGTACTACCCTTCTCTATAATCTTTGTTCGCTCCGGAGATATCTTGCATTTTACACAATAGTTGTTCCTTATTCCTTGATGTACTCTCTCCGTTGCATAAACAGGTATGTCATAATCTCTGCTCAAATTACCAACACATCTAACATGGTCGGCATGGTCGTGGGTAACAAGTATGTTCTTGACATTCGACAACGACAATCCGTACTCTTTGAAATGTCGCTTGAGTGCCCTGACACCAACGCCTGCGTCAATGAGCAATCCGTCTGTCTCTGTATATAGGAAATAACTGTTACCACTGCTACCACTGCCGAAAGAAATAAATTTCAGCATTATCGCTCCTTATTTTCTACAAAAGTAAAGAAAAGGTTCGAGACTACAAAATTATTTCTTTACCTTTGTACAAAATTAATGATTGAGTTATGTCTTTTCGCAAGTTGCCATTCGCCCTCTCTCTCTTCGCATTCTGCCTGTTGGCAGCTTCGCTCGGGGCTTGCCACCATCAGGACGACGAAGTCCTGTTAAAGGAAACCGCCGACTCGTTTGCCACCAATTATTATAACTGGCGGTTTGAAGCTGCCAAAGCATATTGTACTCCGGAAAGTGGACGATGGCTGCGTTATGCTGCAAGCCAGGTACACCAGGAGGACGTAGATGTTTTGAAAGCCCAAGCCCAAGGTGCAAAGTGTGAAATTCAGGACATAGCCTATGCCGACAACGATACTACGGCTACGGTAAACATCAGTGTCAGGGATTTTTTGCGCATGGATACCATTGGAACGGTGGCTCACCTAACCGACGAAGCCTCCTACACGCTCACTGCTGTGCGCAGAAACGAGAAGTGGAAAGTGGCACTCAGTTCGCTGCCGCGTGCCTTGAAGGAACAAGAACGATAAAATATAGCATGCTGAACATGTGCTTCGGGAACTTTCGACACTTGTCGCACGATTATTCGACAGGTGTCACACGATTGTGCGACAAGTGTCGAAAGTTCCTCCTGAACAATTTCAGAACGGCAATCCTACTGCAAAATGGAATGAGAAGTCGCGACTGAACTTGGGATGGAAGATGGCATAATGCTCCTGCTGGGTGCGATAAGCCGGATTGATGGCTTTCATGCCCATATCCAAACGCAGGATGAAGTAATCGAAATTCAGCCTCAATCCCAATCCGTAAGCAACGGCTATCTGCTTGTAGAAATCCTTTAGCTTGAACTGACCGCCCGGTTGTTCTGCGTAGTTACGCAGTGTCCAGATGTTTCCGGCATCGATGAAAGCCGCTCCGTTGAACTTCCAGAACAGGAAGGTTCGGTACTCCGCATTCAAGTCCAGCTTCATGTCGCCGGTCTGGTTAATGAAGTCTATCCGGCCATCGCTGCCCCTGAACTTGCCCGGCCCCAGTCCTCTTACGCTCCACCCGCGCACGGAGTTGGCTCCGCCCGAGAAATAGCGCTTCTCAAACGGCAGCACCTTGCTGTTGCCGTAGGGGTAAGCTATGCCGAAACCGCCATGCAGTGCCAGTGCATTGTGGCTGTCGAACTGGAACAGGTGCGTATAGTCGAAATCGAATTTTGCATATTGCGCATAGGCAATATTGAACAACGTACGCTGCCCGTTGTCATTTATCTTGAAGCCAGAGGCGCGCGAAACTGCATCCAAGAGGTTGCCGGCAGTCTCTACATTGGCGCGTACGGAGTTTTCGCCGTCGCTGTAAGTAAGTCCGAAACCTATCTTCATGATAAACAGGTCTTCGTAGTTGTAGCGCAAAATGGCGTTCCGGCTGCTGGCGCTTTCCAGGTAATCGTGCTTAAAAGTCTCGCTTATCCAGGGCATGTAGACATAGTTCAGGTCGAGAAAGTCGAGGCGGTAAGAGATGTGGTGATGAGGTTCGGCCCATCTGTAGCGCCATGCCGTGGAGAATACTCGCCGATGGAATTCGGGCCGGTTTTGCAGATTCCAGCTCACGGCCAACTCGGTTGTTGCCTGACTCCGACGCCGGAATGAGCGCGATAGGAACGGAGCAACAAAGCGAGGAAACGTCAGCTTGGTCTCAACACTGTATTCCTGATAATTCTGGTCCTTATATCCCTCCAGTCCCGTAATGGCCTCAAAGGCGCCACGCAGGGCGATGCTCAGCATCTCGGAGCCGTGGAACAGGTTCTTGTTGGTATAAGTCAGCGTGGCTGCAGCGCCCAGGTCGCCTGCCGTATTGGTACCTTCGGGCTGAAAAGAAATAGTTGAAGGTTTGTTGGTAGACAGCTGAATATCACAGTCTAACAGCGTTGTATCGGGATGTTCGCGGAAAGTGATGTTGGTGTAGCGTATGGCCTGCAGCTTGCCAAAGTTGTGGTAAGTTTTCTGCAAGTCGGCAGCACTGTAGTATTTGCCTGGTTCTATGGCGGTATTATACTCGAGTACTTTCTGCCGGAGGTGCAGTTGCTCGTCCTCGTCGCCACTCATAAATCGTACCCCGCTGATGTTGTATCGCGGATGGAGTGTTTCGGGCGAACTGCTGTTGGCCCTGTATTTCAGCAAGTGCAGGGTGATGTTCACGTCCTGACTGTTACGAGCAGAGTCGGCACTGAACTGGATATAGTCCTTATGGAAGCGGTAGTAGCCGCTGTTAACCAAGAGAGTGGTAATGCGCTGGCGCTCTTCATTCAGGCGTGCAACGGTAAATTGTGAGCCGGCCCGCAGCTGCTGATTCTCAGGTTTGTCAAGTTGCAGCAAGGCGGCAATGCTGTCATCCTGGACATCATAGGCCACATGGTGAATGTAGTAAGGCTCGCCCGGCCGCAAGAGGTATATGGCCGTAAGTTTCTTACCATGTCTCTTGGTTTTCAGATCCACGGCAGCGTGCATGTAGCCCATGTTCTGCATAGCCGTAGTAAGGTCCTGACAGGACAGGCGGGCCTGCACGGAATCAAACACAACAGGCTCTTCTCCGATGCGCCGCAGGGTTCTGTTCATCCACTTTGTGGTATCTTTGCCAGCCAAGGCATACGTTCCCAAGGGTATCTTGAACAAGCTGAACCAGCGGCTGTTGGCCTGTTGATGGATGTAGGGAGCAAGGTCCGAAACGGGAAACTTCTTCTGTTCCGACCTGATTTGCACCTTCTCCAGCAGATAACTGTCATCAGGCACAAACTTGGTAGCACTGCACGAGGCAATAAGAACAGTAATAAGCCCTAAAAACAAGGGCGCAATCTCCTTACTGCACCCTTTTAGAAAAGATGATTTATGTAATATAATAAACTTCAAAACTTTGTAAATTATTCGGCAAAGATAATAAAAAAGCAGAGAATAATTGCTATCTTTGCATGATAAAAAACCAAAAATGCTCAGCAAAGCCAAAATCAAATACATCCGTTCTTTGGAACAGAAGAAGTACCGAAAGGCAGAAGGAGTCTTTGTAGCTGAAGGCCCCAAGGTTGTGGGTGACCTGCTGGAAACGATGGATGCCAGGCTAATAGTGGCCACGGGGCAATGGTTTTCGGCCAACGGAGCAAGTCTAAAGGGTGACTGCGAGCGTATCGAAGTTTCGGAAAACGACCTGAGAAGGGTCAGCCTTCTGCAGCATCCGCAGCAGGTTTTGGCCTTGTTTCCGCAACAAAACCAGCCTACCGCGCCGCCGGCTCATCAGCTTTCGCTCGCGCTTGACGGTGTGCAAGACCCCGGTAACTTAGGAACCATTATCCGGATAGCCGACTGGTTCGGCATCAACCGCATCTATTGCAGTAACGATACGGCCGACGTCTACAACCCGAAAGTAGTTCAAGCAACAATGGGAAGCCTGGCCAGAGCAGACATTATGTACACAGACCTGACGGAACTGGCCAGCTCTCTGCCGGCCGACTATCCCGTTTACGGCACCCTACTCGATGGAGACAGCATCTACAAGCAGCAGTTAACCGACTACGGACTCATCATCATGGGAAACGAAGGCAACGGGATTTCGCCTGAACTCAGGCCGAAAATCAATCATAAGCTGCTGATTCCCAATTTTCCTGATGGCCGTAAAACGGCCGACAGTTTAAATGTGGCCATAGCCACGGCCATTACCTGCGCCGAATTTAGAAGAAGATATTGAAGAAAGATATGGAAAAGGACGTATATAAAATAAGGAGTGTATCGGCTTGCCTCAAGGCAGCAGCCGTGCTGTTGCGCACAAATCTGACAACCGTTGTCAAGAAGTTGTGGCTGCCTGCATTGGGAATAGCCATTGTCAAGGCATTGATTGTAACCAGTTCCATGCACACGACCGAGGCTTTTGTTCTGCATCAGCCGGTCAGCATCCTTGCTTCAACTGCAACAGGACTGCTTGCCCTCCTGCTGCTTGTTGCCGAATGTTGGTTCTTTGCCTGGCTGTATGACTCGCTCAATGAACATGGCAAGAAGTGGAACACCATGCGCAGCGCCAAAGTAATGGCAACTGTTGTACTTCTGAACCTGCTGTTTGCATGTCTTACAGGCGGCTTGGCCATTGCCTTTTTGCACACGAAGGCAGCTGCAAACATGACGATAGGACAATTTTACGCAGGCATGTTTGGTGGCGGGCTGCTGCTTTATCTCATATTGCTGCTGGCGCTTCTGCCCTTTGTTTACTTCTTTACCAAGTACATGATGGAAAAAGAAACCAGCTTGAGACGAGGTTTATGGAGTGAACTGAAACCCGGATACAAGCACTATGGCTTCCTTCTAAGTGCCCTGCTGCTGGCAGGTTTCATTACCGTTATCATTGCCTGTGTGGTTAAAACGCCCGATTCCATCCTGGGTTACTCCTACCTTAGCTCGCTGATTGGCATGAGCAAGGGCGACCCCTCGGGACTTCCCTCCTACTTCAACATTATCGTTTTCGCATCTGGTGTTATCACCGACTTCATCCTCTGCTTCGTTGCAGCATGGAACATACTCGTTTGTTTCTATGTTTACGGTTCCATTGAAGAGAAAGAGAATGCCAAAACAAGACTAACAGACATTAACTTCCAGTAAGACAACACAATGAAACAGCAGCGCATACTATTCATAGACCGCGACGGAACACTGATAGAAGAGCCCGCCGACGAGCAGATTGACTCCTTTGAGAAGCTCAAGTTTACAAGCGGTGTATTCAGAAACTTAGGCTTCATCTGCCAGCATCTTGACTTCAAGCTCGTCATGGTAAGCAATCAAGACGGGCTCGGCACTCCTTCTTTTCCGGAGGAACAGTTCTGGCCCGTACACCGCTTCATTATCCAGACACTGGAAGGCGAAGGCATTACCTTCGACGAACAGCTCATAGACAGGCATTTTCCAGAAGACAATTCGCCAATGCGCAAACCCGGCACCGGTATGCTGCAAGCCTATCTGAACAACCCTGCATACGATATAAAGGGCAGCTACGTGATTGGCGACAGAGCCTCTGACGAGCAGTTGGCCAGGAATTTGGGATGCAAGTCACTGATTCTCGGCAAGGACGGAATGACTTGGGACAAGATTACAGAAATCCTCTTTGCCGGCGAAAGAACAGCTGAAGTGAGACGGACTACCAAGGAAACGGACATCCACATTAATCTGAATCTCGACGGAACGGGCAAATGTGACATCTCGACGGGCATCGGTTTCTTTGACCACATGCTGGAGCAGATTGGCCGCCACGGCATGATGGACTTGGCCATCCACACAAAGGGAGATTTGGATGTAGACGAACACCATACCATCGAGGATACTGGTATAACATTGGGCGAATGTATCCTGCAGGCGCTCGGTAACAAACGTGGCATAGAGCGGTACGGCTACTGCCTGCCAATGGACGACTGTCTCTGCCAGGTTGCACTGGATTTCGGCGGCCGTCCGTGGCTTGTTTGGGACGCGGAGTTCAAGCGCGAGAAGATTGGAGAAATGCCCACGGAGATGTTCTTCCACTTTTTCAAGAGCCTGAGTGATGCCGCACGCATGAACCTGAACATCAAAGCCGAAGGTACTAACGAGCATCACAAGATTGAAGGAATATTCAAGGCGCTGGCCAAAGCGCTGAAGATGGCCGTAAAACGGGATATCTACCATTTTGAGTTGCCCTCAACCAAGGGCACACTCTAAACAACAGAAAGTGCCAAGACAGGCAGCCGGCATCGTTGTCGCTCCTCTTGGCACTTTCTGTTTTTATTCCTGTTCACAGCTTTGCAAAGCATATAACAGCGTCAGTTCCTTCGCATGGAGCCACGACATCTCTGGCTCACCTACGCAAACAAGCATCTTCCTGCATCTAAAACATAGTCTCTTAGGTCGCAGGAAGGATACTCTCAGGATGCAGTATGATAACTTCAGGAACTTTCGACACTTGTCGCACGATTATTCGACAGGTGTCACACGATTGTGCGACAAGTGTCAAAAGTTCCCGACATCCCATTCCGGCACCACTAGTAAGTGACATTTTTACCCCTGAACGCTGCTTTCAGCTTCAGCATTCGCATCTGTTTGCTGATTTTTCAGCCAGCTGCAAGGGGTAACAGAGGGTTCACTTACAACGTAACAGGCTCGTAAGGCAGTCCCCAGACTTCGGCAACGGCCTCATAAGTAACCTTACCTTCAACAATGTTAAGCCCCTTGCGCAACGCTTCGTTGTCCTTGCAAGCCTTACGCCAGCCCTTGTCGGCAAGCTCCAGTGCATAGCGCATGGTGGCATTGGTCAATGCCGTAGTTGACGTGTTGGGAACAGCACCGGGGATGTTGGCAACTGCGTAATGCACAATTCCATCGACTGTATATACCGGATCGGTGTGAGTAGTTGGGCGGGATGTTTCAAAGCATCCGCCTTGGTCTATGGCCACATCTACCAGAACGGTACCGGGCTCCATCAGTTTCAGCATGTCGCGTGTTATCAGATGTGGAGCCTTGTCGCCCGGTATGAGCACGGAACCAACCACGATGTCAACATCGTGCAATTCCTTGCGAATGTTGTGCGCGGTAGAATAAAGGGTATGAACGGTTACGGGAAGCTCGAATTCGAGCTGACGGAGCCGTGGCAATGAGATATCAGTTATGTAGACGTCGGCCCCCATGCCTGCTGCCATGCGGGCGGCTGCCTCTCCTACAGTGCCACCTCCAAGCACAAGAACCTTTGTTCGCTTCACTCCGGGAACGCCGCTTATCAGCTTTCCTTTTCCTCCTTTGGTTTTCTGCAGATAGTAAGCACCATTCAGAATGGCCATGCGGCCGGCAACTTCGCTCATTGGAATCAGCAACGGGAGGTGGCGATCCTTGGTTTCAACCGTCTCGTAAGCCAGGCACACGGCACCACTCTTAATCATGGCGTCTGTAAGAGGCTTGTCGCAGGCAAAATGGAAATAGGTGAACACCAGCTGACCTTTGCGTATCAGGGCGTATTCGGGCTCAATGGGCTCTTTCACCTTGATAATCATTTCGGCCGCGCCGTACACATCTTGAATTGTCGGAAGGATTTTGGCACCAACTTCCTCGTACTCAGCATCGGCAAAGCCACTGCCCTCTCCTGCCGTATGTTGTACGCAGACATCGTGTCCATGCCTGATAAGTTCTGCCACACCAGCCGGAGTCATGCCGACCCGATTTTCGTTGTCTTTGATTTCTTTAGGAATACCGATTTTCATGATAGTAAAGATTTTGAATATTCAACTGCGGCAAATATACGAAAATCTCTAATTGGTTGTATCGCTTATTCCTGCTTTTTTATACTTTTTATATTCTTATCCGGTTGGCAACTGCCAACTGGCAACACACGTAATGGTGCTTACTCGTAATCATCAATCACAGCATTCATGAAGTCCATCATCGGCTTTGCCACCTTCAAGTATTTGACTGCGTCTTTCAGCCAGCCGTCTCCCTGAAAATAATCATCGGGTACCAAGCGCCAGGTAGCATAGTCTTTCATCCGCAGATAGTCTGCGAACTCATAATCACGGGGGAAACCTTTGGGTATTGTCTTCAGGCTTTCAATACCGAAACCTTTTGGGTCAATGTTGCCTTCCGACCATTTACCCGCATTGGGATAGCCGAAATAACTGATGAATCTGCCGTTTTCCACACATTTTCTCCATTCGTCGATGTTGGCCATAATCTCGTTTCGGCACGAGGTCAGGATGTTTGTTGGCAGCCAATAGGCACCACACGAGAGCAAACACTGGCCGGGTTGCAGATGGATGTAATAGCCTCCACGAAGCGATTTCTTGCCGTGTGCGCAGATATAAGCACCGAAATGGCGCTTGTAAGGAGACTTGTCCGGCGAGAAGCGGACGTCACGATAGAATCTGAAACAGCAGTCTTTAGGCGTGAGATGCGAAACCTCAGTATCGAACTTGGATATCTCCAGTATCAGTGCAGCTACCCCGGCTTCAAACTCCTGCTTGCAAGCCTGGTATTCACTCTTATGGTCCAGAAACCATTCACGGTTGTTATTTGCGGCTATATCCTGCAAAAAACAAAGTATTCTTTTTGTGTCCATCCTATATGTTATCTTCTTCTGTTCGCGTTTTCTTTGGGCAATTCAGTCCAGCTTGCTGTTCTCCAGCAACTTCGGACAAAAGCTGTCGAAAGGGCACTTCTCGCACATAGGACGAGCGCTCTTGCAGATGTATCGTCCATGTAGCAGTATCCAGTGATGCGCATCGGCAACATCATGCTCCGGAATGTTCTTCAGCAGATACTGTTCTACCTTGTAGGGAGTGTTCGCTTCCTTGGGAACCAGACCCAGCCGGTGGCTTACACGGTACACATGTGTGTCAACTGCCAAGGTAGCCTTGCCGTACCAAACAGCCTGTATCACGTTGGCAGTCTTGCGGCCCACGCCCGGCAGCTTAACCAATTCTTCTGTTGTGTCAGGCACTTTGCCTCCAAACTTATCCACTAACATACGCGCCATTTCTACCAGATGCCTGGACTTGGCGTTGGGATACGATACGCTGCGCACATACTCCAGCACTTCATCCGGTTCGGCTGTGGCCATCGCTTCGGCCGTAGGATAACGGCGAAAGAGTTCGGGCGTTACTTCATTGATGCGTTTATCGGTACACTGGGCGCTAAGCAACGTGGCACAAAGCAGCTGAAAGGCGCTGCTGAACTGTAACTCGGTAGTAGCATGGCCCTCCTTTGCGCGAAAATAGTCAAGAATATACTGATATCTCTCTTTACGTGTCATGACTGCAAAGTTACTACTTTTTCTGAGTAACGCCAAAATCGGAAGCAGATTAGTGAAGAAATGCACCCTTACAAAAAGAGGCATCAAAGCCTAATAGCCGATGCCTCTTTCTATAATGTGTTTCAATATCTTGTGAGTAACAAGGATGGCGGGGGTTATTTGGCAGCCGGCTTTTCTTTTGCACTCGGCTTGTAGGCCTTGTTCAGGCCTGTGATAACCTCGGAGGTAATGTCGTAAGCCTTGTCAGCATAGAGCAAGTTGTCGCCAGCCTTGCTCAAAATGAGGCTGTACTTCTTGTCCTTGTTGTAAACAGCAAGAAAGTGCTGGATAGAGTCTCGCAGCGCTTTGTTGTACTTCTCGGTTTCTGTCTGGAACTCACCGGAGAGTCGCTGATTTAAAGCCTGGAGGTCGTTGCTCTGTTTTTGCAAGCCAGCCTGAATGCCTTCAGCTTGCTCGCGGGTATATGCGTTCTGCTGAACTTTCTGCTGGAAGTTGGCTGCAGCGGCCTGCAGCTGCTGCTGTTTGCCGGCTAAAGTCTTCTGTATGTTGTTGCCTTTCGCCTCAAGAATCTTGGTGTAATCCTTGCAAAAAGCGTATTGGCTCATGATGGAGTCCACCTCAACATAAGCTATCTTTAAGTTTGAAGGATTTACCTGTGCGGTATTCGACTTCTGGTCTACCTGAGGATTGCTCTGGTTGCAGGAAGTCATGACGCATGAAGCCATAGCAGCAACTGCCAATGTACGAAAAACTGTTTTCTTCATTTTATAATAGGTTTTGTTTTAATCATTCGGTTTTGACAGTGTGTTTTTACAAACAGCACCGCCGGGAGACTGTGCCGTCAGTATGCCTTGCCTGCTCTCCGGGCCTCACGATCCTGATCCATCACACAGTGTATTCCCTGTTTCTGGAGTCCCGGATTATCCTTGACATGCTGCGAGGAGAACTTCCCGTTTTTCTTAAGAATCACCTTAACGCTCAAGAATGCTACGGCAATAGCAATTATTAACATGCTTAACAGCAGAGTTTCTATCATTTTTATTACTTTTGTGCTTGCAAAGATAATGGAAATCGGTAGAAGTACAAAATAAAACCCAATTATTTTGTTTTTATTTCCACGATGAAAGTTATTTTCATAAACGAAGAGCAAAGAAGCTTCTTGGCGCTCCGTGCACTCATATAATAAATAAGGTATAAGAAAAAATACAAGCAAAAATGGAGAAAAACGAATTAAAACCTGCTCGCGTATTTGAGCAGTTTGCCAAAATCAACCAAATTCCCCGCCCCTCGAAACACGAAGAGCAGATGATTGAGTATCTGAAACAGTTTGCTGCCGAGCGGCATCTTGAAACGCGGGTTGACGAAACCGGCAACGTGATTATCAGCAAACCGGCTACTCCCGGATATGAGAACAAGAAAACGGTTGTGCTGCAAAGCCACATGGACATGGTGTGTGACAAGCTCGTGGACGTTGATTTCGACTTCTACAAAGACGCCATCCAGACTTATGTAGACGGTGACTGGCTGCGCGCCAAGGGCACTACGTTAGGTGCCGACGACGGCATCGGCGTTGCCATTGAACTGGCCATACTCGACAGCGACAATATAGAACACGGGCCGATAGAGTGTCTCTTCACCCGTGATGAGGAGACCGGACTTACCGGGGCGTTTGGCATGAAGGCCGGTTTCATGAGCGGCGACTATCTCATCAACCTCGATTCTGAGGACGAAGGGCAGATTTTCATCTCCTGTGCCGGTGGCATCAACACCACGGCCACATTCAGTTTCGAACGTGAGACAGCACCGGCCGATTACTTCTTCATGGCCGGTTCGCTCAAGGGACTTAACGGAGGACACTCCGGCGACGACATTAACAAGAAGCGGGCAAACGCCATCAAGATTATGTCACGTTTCCTGTACGCAGAACAGAGCAAGATGGACGTGCGCCTGGCTCAATGGAATTCGGGCAAGATGCACAACGCCATACCGCGTGACGGCAAGATTATATTCGCCGTGCCGACCGGCCGCAAGGAAGAGGTTAAAGCCGACTGGAACCAATTTACAGCTGCAGTGGAAGACGAATTCCACGTTACCGACACCAACATGGTGTGGTCTCTCGAAAGCACCGAGGCCCAAACCGTGCTGCCCAAGGCCGTCTCTGCCAACCTCATCAGGTCCGTGCAGGCACTTTACAACGGCATTCTCACCATGTGCCAGGACGAGGCGCTGGCCTGGATGGTTGAAACTTCGAGCAACGTGGCCAGCGTACAGAGCGAAGACAACAAGGTTATTGTGGTGACCAGTCAGCGCTCCAACGTGATGAGCAACCTGCGCAACATGGCCAATACCATCAAGGCTTGCTTCGAGCTGGGCGGCGCCGAGGTTGTGCAGAACGACGGCTATCCGGCCTGGAAGATGAACCCAAACAGCAAGCTGGTAAAGATTACCGTCGATGCCTACAAGAAACTCTTCAACAAGGAGCCTAAAGTGCTCGGCATACATGCAGGCTTGGAGTGCGGTCTCTTCTCCGAGAAGTATCCTCACATCGACATGGTATCCTTTGGCCCAACGCTTCGCAACGTGCATACTCCCGACGAGTGCCTCTACATTCCCACCGTGCAGATGGTTTGGGATCACCTGTTAGAAATCCTGCGGAACATTCCCGAAGAATAGCATTCACCTCATCCCGACGATTGACTTATGGAATATCTGAAGCATACTTTGTTTCTTGCGCTCGTTGTTCTCATGGCATCATGCGGTCGCGAACATGACGCCAAGCAGCGCGTCAAGCAGTTTCTACAGGACAACCTGACCGAGGAATTCGATATCGACGAATTTTCGAAGATGGATTCCACCGTCTATGTGACGCCGCAGATGACTGCTCGGCTGCATCAGGACGTAGACACCATGAAGTTCTTCCGTAAACAACCAAAGTACAGCCAGCAAACAGAGAAACTCTATTTCATTCACGTTAAGTACAAGGTGAAAGAGGAAAAGCGCCAGCAAACGTTCTACCTTGACGACAAGCTAACAGGCGTCGTCACGTTCAAGAACGATATCTGATGCACCCGCAGACCTTCGATAAAGCAGCCCCGGTATGAGTATCACTACTCTGACCGGGGCTTTTTTCACCTTACAAAACTTAACCTATTGAAAAGAAAAGTTATCTCAAAAAACAGAGTAGTACATCTTTCATTGCAAATATAGTATATTCTTTTATACCTTTTGTATATAAAACAGAAAACAATCTTTATGTTATTCACTAATTCCGGGTGAATTTTGTCGTGTCGATGCGCGTGCAGCACCCGGCCCTTCCAGCTGTGTACGTGCACTCTCCTATCGTTATAATTTACAGCAAAGGGCATGCTCCGGGTCGTTAAAAAACTATTTTACGAGTGCCGGTGGCAGCTGTTCTGAACTTTCGACACTTGTCGCATAATCATTCGACAGGTGTCACACAATCGTGCGACAAGTGTCGAAAGTTCCCGAAGCATGCCTTCAGCACTCCGACGCTGTCCTGTCCTGGATTTAGTTGACAGTTTTAGTAGTTAAATGTTCTTTAGGTTGACAATATATTTCTTATGTGGAAATCTGGTTGTCAGGTTTTTCTGTTAAGTGCACTTT
>FZRE01000032.1 GCA_900199655.1 Prevotellaceae bacterium KH2P17 | reverse complement strand
CCTCGGTGGCTTCGCGGCGTTCCTTTTCCAGACGCAGCACCACACGGATGGCTTCCGTGTTGGCTGCCAAGACTGCTTTCTTATTGTATGCCATAATGTTTTCTTTTTAATTAAGGAGGAGGAAAAAAGGTCGGAAGATATAAAGTATATTATCTCCCGACCAATTCCGTTCCTCTTTATTTCTGTCGGGATTATCTCCCTCTTGGTTTTCCTTTCCTGTTTTCAAATTCAAAGGAAGTGGTGTAGTCTTCATTCTGCACCAGACTGGCGTTGAACTTCTTGCCTGCCTTGCTCGTCAAGCCTTTGAGGATGGTCGTTCGTCCCGTGGTCAGCAAGTCCCGGATATTGTCCTCTGTGAGGAGCGTGCCGCAGACCTCACGGAAGACATGGAAATCGCAGCCCTCGTGTCTGCATTTAGCAACCTTGGCATAAATGCCCACGCTCTCATTGCCACACTTGGGACAGCGGTAGGTGGGATAAGACTTCTGTTCGGGGGCAAGGGAGAGCAATTCCTCGCAGATGGTGCCGACGTAGGAGTTGATGCCTTGAGTGAACTTTTCGGGCGGCATCTGCCCCGCCTCGATGGCGGCAAGTGTCAGTTCCCAGCTTCCCGTCATCTCCGCATTGGCGATTCTCTTGTCCTTGACAATCTCATAGACTGCCAAGCCTTTCTCTGTGGGGATGATAGATTTCCTGTCCCTGCGGATATAGTCACGGAGGATAAGCGTTTCGATAATATTGGCGCGAGTGGCGGGTGTGCCGATACCGCATTCCGCCATTGCCTTGCGCTTGTCGGACTCCTCCACATCCTTACCTGCGTTCTCCATAGTGGAAAGCAAAGTCGCCTCCGTATAGAGGGGCTTCGGTTTGGTCTTATGCTCGGTAATCTCTGCATCGAGGATAGGCAGGTTTTCTCCCTCTGCCAAGTTGGGCAATGAAGACAAAACCTGCTCATCCCCGTCCTCTTTCTTCTCCACTTCTGTTGCCTTATCTTTCTGCACGGCTTTCCAGCCCAAGGAGATTTGTCGGCACGCTTTCCAAGTAAAGGCGTTGGTGCCGTCTGTGAACCGCACCTGCATACGTTCTTCTTCGGAATCGGGAGAAAAGGCTTCGACAAAGCGTGCTACTACCATCTGATAGACGGTCACCTCGTCTGCCGATAAGCCCGACGGTGTTTCCCCTGTGGGGATGATGGCGTGGTGGTCGGTTATTTTATCGTTGTCCACCGAATGGCGGTTAAGCGGAGTCGGAAGTGTTTCACCTATCTTGCGGAGCAGGGCGGGTACTTCCTCAAAGACATCCTCGCTGATGTATCGGCTGCCTGTGCGGGGATAGGTCGTGATTTTCTTCTCATAGAGGCTCTGGGCTATTGAGAGGGTCTTGTCCGCTGAAAAGCCGTGGCGTCTGTTGGCTTCCTTCTGCAGGGCAGTGAGGTCGTACAAGAGTGGTGGCGACGTATGCCCCGCCTTTCTTGCGACCGACTCTGCTTGAAGCCGGCTCTGACTGCGAAGCGCAGCGAAGGCTGTCTGTGCCGATGCTTCACTCTCGTAGTCGGTAATGCCAATGGTTTTCAGCGGCACGCCCTCTTTCTCCATGAGAGCGGAGAGTTTCCAATAGGGTACGGAAGAAAAAGCACGGTTCTCTATGTACCGACGGCAGACCATAGCAAGGGTTGGGGTCTGTACCCGTCCCAACGAATAGCCTCCCCTGCGGGCAATGGAAAGGGCACGGCTGGCATTGATGCCCACGAGCCAGTCAGCTTCGCTCCTTGACTTGGCGGAGTAATAGAGATTGTTGTAACTGCTTCCCGGTTTGAGATTGGAAAGTCCCTCACGGATAGCTTTGTCCGTGAGTGAACTTATCCAAAGGCGGTCGAAAGGCTTTCGACAATTTAGATATTGGTAGATATAGCGGAAGATGAGTTCACCCTCCCGTCCTGCATCGGTGGCAACAATGATACGGTCTGCCTTGTCAAAGCAGGAGCGTATCACCTTGAGTTGTTTGAGTGCAGCAGGATCTGATATAAATTCCTTGTCCTTACGCACTTGTCGGACAATAAGTTGGAAAGGATTGGGACGGATGGGCAGGTCTTCGGCTTTATAGGCGGAAAAACCGTAGGCTTCGGGCATGGCAAGGGTAATGAGGTGTCCCATCGCCCAAGTGACGATATAGTCGTTTCCTTCCAAGCATCCGTCCTGCTTGCTGTTTGCCCCTACGATACGGGCAATGTCTCTGGCTACCGAGGGTTTCTCGGCGATAATACAAGTTGTCATAATCGGCAAAGGAATTAAGGGTTACATCTTACGTCCACGGGACTTCTTCTGTTTGTTCTCGTCCTGCTTCTGCTTTTGGGCGGCAGTGGGCTGTGTCTGCCCGGTCTTCAGAGGTTCTTTCACGTTCTTCGTGGCTTCGTTGGTCTTGCCGTGGTTATTGACCGCTACCTGTGTCTTGTGTTCCTCCGCCACGGCTTCTACCTTGCCATTCTTCTGACTCTTGTCGGGATTCCATTTATAGAAGCGCGGACGGTTCTGCTCCTTGTCCATGCGGACGTAGGCATTGAAGGAGTTCCCCTCCTTATCGACCATGTTCTTCAAATAGAGCGCACGCCCGTTATTCAATGCCTCGCGCTGTTTCTCGGAAAGTTCCAAGCCGCAGAGTTTATGGGGTGCGCCCTGCTGCTGAGAGTGTTGCTGTCGCTCTTTTAAGCCTTGTTTGTCACCAAAGATAAACTCAATGCCTTTTCGTTCGGCATTGACCTGCAGGGTGGCATTGAAGGACTTGCCGCTCTTGGCGGTCATACCCTCCACCTTCACGGCTTTGCCCTCCACGAGGTCTTTGTACTGCTGGTCGGAAAGCGTAACGCCCTTGATGTCCTTGGGGATGTTCACACGGTCGGCACGCAGGGCGATAAGTTCGTTGGTCTGTGGGTCGATGGAAACGTAGGCGGCAAAAGGCTCACTGTTTTTGGGTGTTACCTCAATGGTCTTGCCAAGGTTGCCCGTAGTGAGTAGTTGCTCCTTCTCTTCGGGCGAGAACTTATACCCCATATAGGGAAAATCGAGTTGTGGCTCTTTCCTCAGAGGATGGATAGCCAGTCCGATGTTGCCATCGCCGTCCGTGCGGAAGGCAAGGCGGGCATCGGTGTAGATGGTGGTGTCCCCCATCGGGATGGCAATCGTCATGAGATTGCTCTTCTGCCAGCTGAGCATATTTGTGAGTTCTCCGCTCTGCTCCAACTGATCACGGGAAAGACCGAGACGGTCAAGCTGCTTCCAATCCACTTCTTCCGGGTCAATGGCTGTGGTGTTCTTCTGCCGGGGCAGATAGTCCTCAAAGGGTACGCCAATCTCTGCCAGCTGCTGCTTGCTATCGGGCTTCTCACGACTTTGGAGCAGGGTGCGCAGGTTGTCCACGCCTTGCTCCACGTTGCTTGCCACGACCTTGTACAGTCCGAAACGGGTAGGCTCGTTGAACTGACGGAGGAAATTCTTCATGAAGTTCTCCAAGAGTCCCTCCTTGCTGTTGAACTTCAGAAACGCCGCTTGGTTGGCTGCGGTGGCTTCGGTGGTCTTGAGGTTGCCCTTGTCGTCGATACCTGAAACTACGGAGAGTTTTCCCGCTTCCTTTTCGTTCTTCACTTCCGTGCGGTCTTCCAAGACCAGCACATAGTTGTCATTGCTGTTTGATTCCATAATCATTTGTCATTGAGTGAATAAATCGTTATCAAGCAGCAAAAATATAGGTATATAAATAATGTGGAAAATTTTCGGGAAAGGTGGGAAACACAGGGAAGAAAAAGGAAATCCAAGTATCGGTTTGATACATAGAATCCACGGTGTGGATTTGGAGAGAGATGAGACAAGAGAACTTCAAATGCGGCCATTTTCATAGAATCGGCTCAAGAAAACGCAATTTGTCTTTATTTATCAGCACATAATGAGCCGATTATCGAATAATTATCATTATATTTGCACCGATTAAGTTTGTAGGTATGGATACACCAAGAGAAATTCTACAGTTTTTGCACTATCATCCGCTGTCTTCACGCGATGAGATTGCCAGCGGCATTGCCTTCGACGGCAGCGATGCAACCATGAAGCGACTTATTGCCGCTGCCATACAGCGTGGCGAGATTGTTGTCGAGGGGAAGGCGCGTGCCACACGTTATCGGCTTTCAAACCAATCCCATCTGCTGATGCCGTTCGATCTCGACACCTACTTTGCCTTGGAAGTGGATAAGCGTCAGGTGCAGACATCTTTCAATTTCAATTTGATTCGTGAGCAACTGCCGGCTGTCGCACTCTTCACAGAGGAAGAAAAAGCGAGGCTGGCAGCATTGCAGGCCGAGTTTCGCAGCCATGTCGGCGAACTGACCGAAAATGAGTATCGCAAGGAGATGGAACGGTTGGGCATTGACCTCAGTTGGAAGTCATCGCAGATAGAGGGCAACACCTACTCGCTGCTCGAAACCGAGCGTTTGCTCCGCGAAAGCAAAACTGCCGACGGAAAAACAAAGGAAGAAGCCGTGATGTTGCTGAACCATAAGGACGCTCTGCGCTTTATCCTCGACAATCCCGACTATCTGCAGCACCTTACCGTCAGCCACATTGAAGACATTCACCGGTTGCTTACCAAGGAACTCGCCGTTGATAGCGGTATCCGGCATCGCCGTGTGGGCATTACGGGCACAAACTATCGTCCGCTCGACAATGAATTCCAGATTCGTGAGGCCATGCACGACACCTGCGACTTGATCAACAGTCGGGAGGATGTCTTCGAGAAGGCACTCTTGGCTCTTGTGCTGTTATCGTATATACAGGCTTTCTCCGACGGCAACAAGCGCACGGCCCGCATCTCCGCCAATGCCATGCTCATAGCCTATGGTTATTGTCCGCTGAGTTTCCGTTCGGTCGATTCCATTGACTACAAGAAAGCCATGCTCATCTTCTACGAGCAGAACAGCCTCCATGCCTTTAAGCAAATCTTCATCGACCAGTTTGAGTTTGCCGTCAGAGAATACTTTTAGAGAAACTTTGGGCATTGCGTTCATCAATGTCATTGCCAAAAAGCACAAAAAATCTCCGTAAACGAGTAAGGGCGTTACTGCGTTTACGGAGACAGCTTGTCATTATTCATTCGCTTTACATTATATTTCTTCAGGTGAGTTCCACGCCATCCTGCTATGGGTTGAGGTCATCCTCGCCGCTGCCATTTCCGCCTTGCGCATCTTGCTGCTTGCGCCGCTTGGGATTGTCCACCACGAGCTCCACGCTCTTTGCCGAGTCGCGCATCTGCATCTTGGGCGTGAAGACGATTTTCGGGGTCTTGAGGGTGGCGGCGGTAACGTCGATTTCCTTGTCCACCATCGACGAGGGGACATACACGCGGAACGAGCCGAGGTCGGCCAAATCCACGCTCGCACCCATCAGCAGGGCGTCGCGCACGATGGCGCCGAGCGAGATGAGGGCATTCGAGACGTCGCCCGCCGAGAGGGAGGTCTCGCGCACGATGCGGTCCACTACCATCTTGTTTGTCAGTTTCTGCACGCTCTTGGGCTGTGCGTACCATACTATCTGCCCTTTCTTCGAGCCGATGGTCTGTTTCTTCGATTTTACTTCAAATTCTATCATATCCGTTATTATTTAAGGGTTATTTTATTCGTGATGTTTTCTGCCTGTGTCAGGAAGGTGCGAAGCACCTCTGCCTATGGGTGTTTAACACTGTTGTCGATGGGTGTTTAACACTGTTGTCGATGGGTGTTTAACACCCTTGACCGTTGGTGTTGTTCAGTCTGAGAGGTGCCGGTGGTTTGTTTCTTCATTTCTTTGTTTGCCTCTCCTTGACCCCTTGTCTGTCTTTTCGGGGAACGCCTTATAGGAGGCTGGGGCATTGGTGGTTATTAACTTTGAGGATTGAGACTTGCAGCCTGTGAAGGAGGCAGATTTTCTCCGTTTTATTCCTGTGAAACAAAAAGTTTTGCTATCTTTGTACTGCATATTGCAATAAAACATAAAAGTCTTACGATTATGACAAGCATGGAACTCAGACAGGAATTCTTCCGCCAGATAGCCGTCGTTTCCGATGATGAGGGTATGATGCGCAAGGCGGTAAAGGCATTGAAGCGCATTACGAAGTGTGAGAGTACAGACGAAGCCCTTATGAGCCGTGAGGAGTTCAAGGCTCGTGTGGAACAGGCTGCGCACGGTGACTCGAAGTCGTTTGCCAGCGTAGAGGAACTTGACAAGTATGTGCGTGCCCTATGAGATACGACGTACAAATCAAGCAGCAGGCTGCCGAAGACCTTAGGCATTTGCTGCGCAATGAGCCAAAGGCTTATAAAAAGGCTCTGCAGCTCATTGGCGAACTCTACGACCACCCTGCCACAGGCACGGGACATCCGGAACCACTCCGAGGTTTCGGCGCAGAACGTTGGAGTCGTCGCATCACGCAGAAGCACCGTCTTGTGTACGACATTCACGCCACGGAAGTTGTGGTTGTTGTCCTGACGGCTTTCGGTCATTACGACGACAAGTAGTCGATCGCTGTCTTTTCTCTTCGCTTCCATTATTCCCGATAGCTTTTCGTTTACTCTCTTACCGTAAATCCCCACGCCCTTGCCACTGCGGTGCAGAAGCGTGGGGATTGTTGCGTGTCATCATAACTATGCTGTTAGTCCTCGAAATGTCTCGTTGCGTGCATCGCCGCCCTTGCCCGCACCCCACTCGTGGGGTATCGCAAGGGGGCACTCGTGGGGTATCATCGTACCCCACGAGTGGGGTCTTATCCACGGCTGATTCCTTCCATGCGCAGGGGCTCGGCGATGATTCGGATTTCGCCTATCGGCTTGCCGTCTCGCCTGATGTCGATTGTCCGCATGTCGCCGTACTTCACGCCGGGGGTGAACTCCGCGCCGTTGAGTTCCTTCAGGTCGGCTACGGGGTTGGGCTTCGGTCGGGGTATCGGGGGGAAGATGTGTATGATGATGATTCCACCGCCGGTAACGACGATGATGATGTCCTTGAACCTGTCGCGCCATTTCACCCTGATGGGCACTGAACCGCAGCCGTGGTCGGGGTCGAAACTATATACTCCACCGGCACCGGGGCGAGCCACCTCGCCCGCCATTTCGATGATACGCCTGCCGATGGCGTTCCTCGTGGCGCTGTTGTAGCGTGAGAAGTTGCGCACGGTGTCCGTTCCGATGTTCTCCACCGCTTTCTTGTTTACGACCATTGGCCGGGGGGGGCTGTTGATGTTCTTCGTTTCCATTTCTTCTTGATTTTAAGGATGAAACATATTGTTTTTTTGTTATTCTCCTCTCGTCCTCAAAAGCGGCGAGAGGAGAAACTTCCTACGCTCTTTGACGTCTGATACACTCCATAGGACGAGATCGTTTGACTCTTCTCTTTGTTCCTAAAGAATGAATGGGCTATTATTAATAGTCATCAAATCTCATACTGCCTTTGAAGTTCAGGCTGATGGTGTGCTCCTTGCCGTCTCCATACTCTCCTTCACCCTTTACCTTGCCGTCCTCCAGTACGATTTCGAAGACAGGCTTGCCGTCTTCGCTGTCAAGGGATTTCACGCTGAGCGTGCCGCTCATGAAGACTGGATATGGAGTCCCGGGTTCTCCATAAGTATCGAAGATTAAAGTAGGATTATAGCATTCGACGCTCCAATACCAATCGTCGTGTTCAGGCTCTTTCTTCGTCAGGTCGATAGTCTTGCCATCGTGGGGCTCTTTCCCCGCCATTATTTTAACTCCCTTATCTTTCGCCACAAAGAGAACTATATCGTAGTTGCCTTCATTAAATTCGTCTTCATCTATTCCCGCATCGATTATCGGCATTGTCACGCCGTCAAGAGTAACAGTGTTGGTAAAGTCAGGGGTGCTGTCACCTCCGCTTCCTATGGCAGCCTTGAGTTCCTCCAGTTTTTGGATAATCTGTGCGAGGGCTTCGGCTGCGCTGGTGTTGCCGCTGTTCACGGAGGCGATGAGGCTGTTGATGGCAGCAGTAACTTCGCCAATCTTCGTAGCGATGGCGGTCTGGCCGGTGCCGAGTGCCTCCACCTGCGTCTTCATGGCGTTGAGGGCGGCTACCACGGCGTCGAACTTGTCGCTGTAGTCGGGCATTGCCTTGATGGCCGCCTCGATGGCAGAGAGCTTGTCGCCGTAGTCGGGCAGGTTGGCAATGGCTGTCTTGATGGCTTCGAGCTGTGCCGAATAGTCGGGCAATGCCTTGATAGCCTGTTCGAGCAGGTCGAGCTTGGCTTCGAGCGAGAGAGTCTGCGCCTTGATGGCTGCCTCGATGAGGGCGAGCTTGGTCTCGAGCGTAGTATTCACGTTGTTGATAGCCGCTGTGATGGCTTCTATCTTCGCCTCCATACTGCCGCTGAGGTTGTTGATGGCAGTGATGAGTTTCTGTGCCATTTCCTCCTGCTTGATGGTCTGGTTTTTGATAGCCGTTTCCAAGAGGGCGAGCTTGCTCTCAAGGGTGAGCGTCTGTGCCTTCATTGCTGCCTCGATAGCGGCGAGCTTGGTCTCGAGGGTGGCGTTCACGGAGTTCAGCACGTCAATGATGGCCTGCAGCTTGGTCTGCTGGTCGGCGTTCATCTTGTCGATGGCCTCGGTGAGTTTCGCAATGGCCTGCTCGTTCTTGAGCGAGCCGTTGTTGATGGCTTCCACCACCTTGGTGAAGTCGTTGATTACTGACACGTTCATCGTGTAGTTGATTTCGGGTGCGTCTTCCTGACATGAGGTGAGGAACGCGGGTGCTGCCAACAGCATGGCGATGGCAAGCAACATGAATTTAATTCGTTTCATATTGTTATCATTTTTATAGTTTTACATTAATGCTTACAAATTCTTTACGTCAGCGATTCTTATTGCTCCGAAGACACTGCCTCGCAGCACGACTTCCATAGCCCCGGTCTCTATTTCCCCATGATTAAGTCGTCGCTGGTCTTGGGCATCCCAGCCGTCAACGCGACTGAACCGGCTTCTTATACGCAACAGAGGGTCTTTGTATATATACTCTCCCTTATTCAAGTCGCCGTACTCTCGGGTCATGCTATTCTGGAATTTATACCACCACGGATCCTGCACTCTATTCGAACTGCTGCCGTTTACGATCTTGAAGATAACGGGACGCCCGTTTACTACACGGAAGCACTGCACGTCGAGCTGCACTTTCACATGCCCGTCCGCTATCCTAACGTTTTTAACATTGATTTTTGCGGATATTCTTCTTGGGCACCGAGTGTAACCGATCTGATATTGCGTTCCGCTGTATAGGGGCTTGACAACCTTTCCGGGATAAGCACCGGTAATAAGCTGGATGGTATATTTCATCACAACGCCCTGATTACTGGGGCCGAACTTCATGTTGTCGCTCATGGCTTTTTCCAGTTCCGCCTGACTGCGCTTGCTTCTCAGAACAGATATAGGCAAGCCCGTTCCTCCGAGGTTAAAGATCTCTTCGTTGGTGTAGCTCGACGATTCGGCAAGCGACTGGCTTCCCTCTGCCTTTTGTCCGTATCCGGAAACCTTCTGTGAAGAGTCGAAATTGAACTTCTTTGCCGAGTATTCTTTCATGTAGCTGAATGTTCTGCCGTAGGTTACCGAGGTCACGATGGCTATAGCCTTTCCCCTCAGCTCACTGCTGAGTTGTTGCCAAGTTACGCTATTGGCGAACAGAGAAGATGGGTCTTGTTTCCAGTTGTCCTTCAACTTGATAGTGAAGTAATCCTGATCTAACG
This sequence comes from Prevotellaceae bacterium KH2P17, assembly GCA_900199655.1. Taxonomy (GTDB): domain Bacteria; phylum Bacteroidota; class Bacteroidia; order Bacteroidales; family Bacteroidaceae; genus Prevotella. The sequence continues at coordinate 4,893 of FZRE01000032.1, read as the reverse complement.
TGGTGGCCTGCACAAACGACTGCTCGGAAGAAGATGTTTTGGCCTTTACATTCACGCTGCACCCTGCAAAAGAGGCATCGACTGCCAAATCCATCTTCAGACTCTGTTCGCTTGTATGGATTTTCGTCCTGATGCGTTGTACGCCCGGAGCCTCGTAGCCTGAATTGAGTAGGGTCCGCATAATCTTGTTCTTAGCTTCTCTTACATCAGCATTGGTAGGACTAATGTTGCTCTGCGACGGATTACCGCCTGCGAGGAAGTCGCCGTAAATGGAAATCTTGCTTCTTGGAATCCTGCCCAAAGGATTGGGCGAACCGCTTGTTATCATGTCGTCTACCATGAGTATCGCTCCCGGATAGATATTCTCGTATCCGCTTCCGCGCACATAGATTTCCCGCTCTCTGAAGGAATCTTCCTTCTTGTCCAAGATGAAGGCGAAGTCCCTGTCGGGCAGGCTTTCAAATGCGTCAGGATATTGCGTCTTGTCATTATACATGTCGTTGTTTATCAAATCGGCAGGGTGGTAGGCTATGCCTGCCAGTCCGGAGTTGATTTCCTTGCGCCTCTGTTCATCGGTATTGCCGCCTACTGCGTTTGCGGTGGTGACATGCAGGTTGTTGTATTGTGAGAATTTCTGCCCGTCGTACACCCAAACCGTAATACGATAACTGGTGTTGGGGAACAAACCCGTTATCTTATAGCTGGTTGCATCCTTAAGATAAGGCCCCTGTTTCCTGCTGGCGTATGTCGGTCCCGGTGCCCACGTCAGTACATAGCGAAGGTCCTTCTGGGCGGTTTCCCTGTCGGTAGCCTTCTGCCATGACAATTCGATGCTGTTGGCATTTATTCTGTTGACCACTACCACCTTGTTCGGAATGTAAGGCGCTGTGTTGGGCACTGCATCAGGCAGGGTGGTAACTTTGGCGCGGGCATAGGTGTTCTCGAATCCGTGCGGGTCTCTCACATATACGATAATTTCGTATGTAGTGTTGGGCTTGAGCCCTGTGATGGTGTAGGAGGAATTGTCGAACTTCCTTTCACCAATCTTACGGATTTTATTGTCCCATACGTAAGGTGCTACGCACCATGTAACAGTGTAGAGTAACTGACTTTGAGGGCTTTCCCTGTCAGTAGCCTTGTTCCAGCGAATGGAAATGCTGTTCTTCGTTTTTCCAGTAACTGTTATGTTCTTGACAGCTACAATCGGTTGAGTATTAGCCATGTTTTTATGCAATTAACCTTAATACACATTACTATTGCGAGGTTTCAAGTGATTGTTCTTTTATTCTTAAATTCATTTGAACTTATTCTACTGTTATCGTTACCCTGCGCCCTTCGGCTGATGGCTTGCTTTGTTGCTCGCCGATGGCTGTCGTGGGATGCAGGTCTTCAAGGGCGAAGCCTTCCTTGACGAGGGCTTCCACCACCCGTGTGAGGCGACGCTCGGAGAGTTGCTGGTTATAACCGTTGCTGCCGGGTGTGCTGGCTTCTGCCACGAGCGAGAGTTTCTTTCCACGCACGCTGCGAGCGAAGACTTTCAGTCGGTCGGTCTCGGCACGGCTCATATAGGAACTGTTGTGATCGAACTGCACGAAGTGCGAGGGCTGAATGGCTGTTGCCGTCGTAGGCTTGCTGTTCTCGCACTCTTGCAGTCGGCGTTCGAGGTCGGCCTTCTGCTGTTCCGCCTGTCGGCGTGCGCTCTCTGCCTTGTCGGCCTGCGCCTTGGCTTCGGCAGCCTCGCGTTGCAGGGTGTTCACACGGTCGTTGAGCGTGGAGATTTCGCCCTCGTAGTTGGCACGCTGCACACGGGCACGGCTCGGCACGAAGTTGTAGCGCACGGTGGCAAGGGCGAAGATGAGGTTCTTCGGGGCGATGTCCTTTCGGTTGAAGAGCCAGTCCATCTCGCCCTTCAGTCCAATGGTGAACTGTCGGCTCACGTCAGCCTCGATGTGGAGCGAGGCAGGGATGTAGAAGGTGTTGAACTTCTCGTGTCGGTTCTTCGTCTGCACGTTGCCCGTGATGGTGATGGCGTCGTCGTTGCTGATGCTCTCGCCATCAACGAAAGGCGTTGTCGTTCCGCCCACGGTCTTGGTGTTGCTGAAATACATGCCGTACTCGTTGCCACGTCCGATGGTGTAGCCCACGCCTGTGCCGGCCCAGATGTTCAACCACTGCGCACGGCGGTGCGGCCAGAACTCCATGAGGTTGAAGCCCGCGCCGAGCTTGGCGTTGTGGAAGTTCATCAGGTAGTTGCCGTAGGCCTTCACGGGCATCGTCTTGGTGTCGAGTGTGGAGAAGCGCTGCTCCCTGCGGTAGCGCGACCATAGGTATTCTGCTCCCACACGCACCCACGGCCGGATGGTGAAGTCCACGCCGCCACCCACGGCGGGCGATTGTCTGTAACTGCGCTTGGCATCAAGGTTCTGATACCATACGTCGGTAGACCACGACAGTCCGCCTTGAGCGTAAATGCTCCAAGTGCGGGTGCGTAGTTCGCTGCTGCGGTCTCGTGGTGGCTGCGTACTGCCCTCGTCAAAGGTCTGCGCCTGTGCGCCGACTGCAACGAAAGCGGTGAGCAGTGCCGTAAGACCCACCCTTGCCCATCGGCCGCTGAGCGGCGGAATGAGCGGTTTTGCTTGTCTTTTGTTCATACTTGATTAGAATTAAAAGGGTTTATATATATGTCTGTTCTACATACCTTATATTATTATAGGCATACGGTGAAGAGGCTCACGATGCGCTTCCAGAGGGTGCGGCAGGGACGGTCGTTCGGCTCTTCGGTTTTGGCTTCCGATGGCTCCCTGCCTTTCGGGTCAGGCGGCGGATTCTCGGGATGAGGATTGCCATCAGGAGAAACACCACGACGGTCGAGCTCGATATCTATCATATCACGGATAGTGCCGCGTATGTCGTCGAGGAACTGGATATGGTCTTCCGAGAACTTCATATAACGCTCTTGCCGTTTGGTACGTTTATCACTTTTCTGCCGCATATCTTTTTTGTTTTTTATTATACAGTGAAGATTCTTGAAGCGAGTGCAAGGGACACCTGTTTCCCGATTTGCAGAGTGTCGCTGATTCTTGTTGCAAAGTTACGGGCACGTGGCACGAAAGGGCTTATCATTATCGGTCAAAAACCTATCATTATCGTGCATTTTGCATTTCTCCGACTTATCATTATCGTGCATAAGATGCTTGTAAGGCATTGTATGTTAGTCTTTTAGTAGTGATATTTTTGCCAATATTAACAGATGGCGTTTTTGGAGAATTGAATAGCCTTTTATGGCAGTTCTTCATCGGATTCAGACCACACGCAATGCGACTCTGAAAAGCAGGAACAGGGTTTTCGCTGCCTATTCTTTCTGAAGTAATCCCTATTTCGATATTGATTTTAGTCTTTTTCTTTCTCCTTTTGATTGTGTTTTCAGAATTAAATCGTAACTTTGTACGCAAATCATTTCTAAACGGCAATCATATTATACAGATGACTTACTTCAAAAGGCACATAGACGACAAATTGCGTGAGTGGAAAACCGAAGCTCGACGCAAGCCGTTGCTGATACGTGGTGCCCGTCAGGTGGGCAAGTCCACTGCCGTAAGAGAACTCGGAAAGCAATTCCGCTACTTTGTTGAGGTGAACCTTGAAAAGCAACCCGATCTGCGGCAACTGTTCACGGAGAACATCAATGTGAAGACTACGTGCGAGAAACTCAGCGGTACGCTTGCCATCCCATCATACCGGGCGAGACGCTCCTCTTCATTGACGAAATTCAGGTAAGCAAGGAGGCTGTCATGGCTCTGCGCTACTTCAAGGAGGACTATCCCGAATTACATGTCATTGCCGCCGGCTCGCTGCTGGAGTTTGCCTTGGAGGAACTGCCGTCGTTTGGTGTGGGAAGGATACGTTCGCTGTATATGTACCCTTTCTCGTTCGACGAATTTCTCATGGCTCAGGGACTCGGACTCACCGTTGACTTCAAACGGAAGGCAATGGCCGATGCTCCTCTTACAGAATCGGCACACAAGGTTTTGATAGAACAGCTGCGCTCGTTCTATCTTGTGGGAGGAATGCCGGCAGCCGTGACGGAATGGGTGGAAACGCATAGTTATATAGAGGTGTCGCACATCCACAATGAAATTATCGACACATACAGCGACGACTTTTCCAAGTACAAGAAACGGTTTTCACCGGTTCTCCTCAGGCAGGTGCTGCGCTCGACGGCATTGCAGGCAGGAAAGAAGTTCGTTTATGCCACAGCCGCACGCGACACGAAATCCACGGTGGTGAAAGAAGCCCTGCACCTGCTTACGCTTGCCGGGCTTGTAACCCCTGTGAAGCATACGGACGCACATGGCATCCCACTCGGAGCAGAGGAAAATGAAAGCTATGTGAAGTATCTTTTCTTTGACTTGGGTGTCATGCAGACCATGCTCAACATTCCTGCGGGAGACATTCTTATGGCTACCGAAGTGGACTTTGTGAACAAAGGAGGTGCTTCCGAGATGTTTGCCGGATTGGAGATGATGAAATACAGTGACTGTTTTATGAAACCCGACCTGCTGGAAAAGCCGAGCGCGTTTGACCCCCGAGGGCAAGCGACGTTGACCCTTACGGGCAAAATAAGAATGACCCTCTGCGGCAAAATAAAATTGACCCCTGAATGCGATTGCCATTCAGGGGCTTTTTTGTAGTTTTGTGTTGCCGTCCTGACTGGCGGATAAACGTTAAACTACAGAATTCAATGACAAAGTTAAGAAATTTATTGCGATGTTACGCCATTGGAATGAGTATAAAAAGCATCTCTAGTGCTTTTCATCTCTCGCGTAACACTGTGCGCAAGTATGTGCGCAGGTATCAGGAGAGCGGTCTGACGCTTGACCTGCTGATGACCAT
>FZRE01000011.1 GCA_900199655.1 Prevotellaceae bacterium KH2P17 | reverse complement strand
AGTTCCTTCTTCAGGCGCTTCAGTTCTGCTTCATGCGCCTTGCGCTCCTCGAGCAGCTGGGCGCGAAGTTCGTCGAGCGTGGTTGGCAGTTCTTCGTGTTTCATAAGCAAGGGAATTGATGAGTTGTCGGGGTGGCCGTACGCGCGGAGGTATCCGAAGAATGTCGCCACGGGAATGCCGGCACTTGTGGAAAAGGCGCGTATCGACAGGCCACTCGTGAGGTACCGACGTAATAACTCTAATTTTTCGATTTCATTGTACTGTTTCATGACTTTTTACTTTTTTTGTTTGATGTAAACTGTCAACTTATTCAGTACAGGTCACTAAGAAATGATAGTGTATTTGGCAAATTTAAGGATGAGTTGCTTGGTACCGGTATTCTCAAACTCAACAGTAGCCTTGGTGTTTTCACCCGTTCCTTCAATCTTCAGCACTTTACCGATGCCGAAACGCTGGTGCTCTATCACGTTTCCCTCCTTGAGCGGAGAAGCCGGACCTCCGCTTGACGGACCTGAAGACTGAACTGGCGCCACGCTCCGCAGCCTTCGGCCGCCGTTGGCAATGGCACTGTTCACTTTATCCAAGCTGCCACCATCGGCAGCAAGTTTACGCTTGAACGAGCCGGAGAGTGGGTCTACGGCTTCTTCGGCACGCTTGGGAGTCGTAATCTTGGGCACAGGGTCGGCCATGAACTGGCCCGCTACGGGGCGGCTGTTTTGCATGCTGCCGTTCAGTTGCCTGTATTCGCTTCCCCATACGCTGCTGCCCGTGTATGGTTTTTCAATCTCGTAATCGTCCTTGAAGAAACTTCTGGGCTTGCTGCGCTTCATGTCCATTCCCGTTTCATCCTCCAGGCTGGTGAGGTTAGGGTTAATGTCGTTGAGGAATCTGCTCGGTACTTCGTACTCCATCTTGCCATATCTCCACCTCAACTTGCTCCAAGTAATCATGCAATGGCGCTTGGCCCGGGTGATGGCCACATACAGAAGGCGCCGTTCCTCCTCAAGTTCCCTGATGGAATTACTGGCCATCAGGCTCGGGAAAATGCCCTCCTCAAGCCCCACAACGAATACGGTAGGAAACTCGAGACCCTTGGCTGCATGTATCGTCATGAGTGTTACTTTTCCTTCAGCGTCATCAGCAGTGTCCAAATCGCTTAGCAGAGAGACCGTTTGCAGGAAGTCAGGCAGGTAGATTTCATCGCCTCGGTCTTCTTCTTTCTGTTCTTCAACAAATTGGGAAAGGCCGTTCAAGAACTCATCCAGGTTTTCTATGCGCGTTAATCCCTCAATGCTTTTGTCGGAAATCAGGTCCTGGTAGATGCCCGACTTCCTGATTACATCCTGTCCTAATTCAAAAGCATCGGTATTGGGCAACTTTTCCATGAACTCCTGTATGGCTGTCCTGAACTTTTCGAGCTTGCCTATTGTGCCGCTATTTACATCTAACTGGTAGTGAACTGGGGACGAAACGACCTGCCACAAACTAACCTGGTTGGCCTGTGCGCAGAGAGAAATCTTCTGTACGGTGGTGTTTCCAATCCCTCGGGCAGGATAATTGATGATGCGCTTGAGCGCTTCCTCGTCGTCAGGATTAACTATCAACCGGAAATAAGCAATGATATCCTTTATCTCCTTGCGCTGGTAGAAGCTCTGTCCGCCTACAATCCTACAGGGAATGTGCTGTTTGCTCATCTCCTCTTCAATGCTCCTGCTCTGGGCGTTGGTGCGATACAGAACGGCAAAATCGCTGTAATCACAGTTCTCTTTGTGTTTCAGGCGTTTGATTTCGTTACAAACCAGGGCCGCCTCAACCTTGTCGGAGCTGGTACTTTTGATGCTAATCTTCTCTCCCTCGTCGTTCTTACTGTACACATCCTTGGGTATCTGGCGCTCGTTATGCTTCATCAGACTGTTTGCGGCCTCAACTATGCGCTGCGTAGAGCGGTAGTTCTGCTCCAGCTTGAAGAGCTTGACTTCGGGATAGATGTGCTGAAAATTGAGCATGTTGTCGATGTTTGCTCCCCTGAAGGCATAGATGCTTTGGTAATCGTCGCCAACAACACAGAGCCTGCGGTGCTCCTGCGTGAGCTGCTTGACTATCTGCTGCTGGGCGAAGTTGGTGTCCTGATACTCGTCAACCAGCACATACCGGAACCTTTCTGCGTACTTAGCCCTAATCTCCTGATGGTCTCTAAACAGCATATAGGTAAGAACTAACAGGTCGTCAAAGTCCATGGCGTTGGCTTTCTGCAGCCTCTGCTGGTAGGCGGTGTATATCTTGTGGGTTTCCGGAATTCTGTTCTGCTTGTCTCGGGCAAAGGTATCAGCATCGTCGGCATACTGGGCAGGGAGAATGAGACGGTTCTTGGCCATCGATATTCTGTTGTGAATGGAAGCCGGTTTGTAGATTTTATCATCAAGTTTCATGTCCTTGCAAATCGTCTTGATGAGTGAGCGGGAGTCTGATTCGTCGTAAATCGTAAAGCTGGCATTATAACCTATGTGCTCTGCTTCAATCCGCAAAATCCGTGAAAAAATGCTGTGAAAGGTGCCCATGTACAGCTGTCGTGCACTCTCCTGCCCCAAGAGGGTGGCTATTCGCGCCTTCATCTCGTTGGCGGCCTTGTTGGTAAACGTAAGTGCCAGGATGTTCCAAGGCGCCATTCCGCCCTGCAACAGGTAGGCTATTTTATAAGTCAGCACCCGTGTTTTACCTGAACCGGCTCCGGCAATCACCAATTCAGGCCCGTCGCAATACTCTACGGCTGCCCGTTGGCTGTCATTCAAAGCATCAAGCAGTTCTCGGTTTGTCATGAATAATGTCTTGTTTCAATGTTTTATTTTACGTAGATGCCGCCCGAAGCAGTTTCGGGATTGTAGTCTTCTCCTTCTTTCGGGAAACTTGGAATGAATTTCATTTCGCGCTGAATGCGGCGTTGGCGCTTCCGCATATACCGACTGGGATATCTTGAACTGAACTTTCTGGGATTTGGCAATGTAGCTGCAATCAAAGCACAGTCGGCCCGTGACAGCTCATCGGCTTCTTTTCCGAAGTTATATTCGGCGCAGGCATCAACGCCGTAGATGCCATCCCCCATTTCTATCGAGTTGAGGTAAACTTCCATGATACGTTGTTTGCTCCATAAAAGTTCTATGAGCGCAGTGAAATAAACCTCGAATCCTTTGCGTGTCCACGACCTTCCGGGCCATAAGAAAACATTCTTCGCCGTTTGTTGTGATATCGTGCTTGCTCCGTGTGTACGCCGTCCTTTAATGTTGTTCTTGGCTGCTTTTTCTATTGCATTATAGTCGAAGCCATGATGCAATAGAAATCTCTGATCCTCGGAAGCCATCACCGCAACAGGCATGTGCGGTGAGATATGCTCCAGAGCCGTCCAGTGGTGATGAATGGTAAAGCTTTTATTCTCCACACATCTTATTATCATTAAAGGCGTAACGTAAACCGGTATAAAGCGATAGGCCACAACGGCCAATATGGTTGATGCGAAAAAGAAGGCCAAGGCCCATCGTGCAACTCTCCAAACCAATCCCATAATTCAAGCAAAAGGGGTGCGCACAAAGATTTGTACGCACCCTATTCAATCTTAATTTACTATAAGTGTCTTACTTCAATGTACCGTTGTTGGCAGCATCTACCATTGCCTGAGAGGCGTAGAGATAAACTTCAACACGGCGGTTCTGCTGACGTCCGGATGCCGTTGTGTTGTCTGCAATAGGCTCAGAGCTGCCTTTGCCCACTACATTCTGGAATTGTCCGGCAGGAACTCCGCAACTCTTGAGGTAGTTAACCACGCTTTGTGCACGGTTGTTGCTCAAAGGTATGTTGATGCCATCATTGCCGGTAGAGTCTGTATGACCGTAAATGTCTACGTGGCAGTCCTGGTTGTTCTTCAGTACTGTAGAGAATTTGGCAAGTTCGTTCTTGCTCGACTGGTTCAGATTGGCCTTGTTCGTTGCAAACAGAATACCGGAATCGAAAGTAACGCGCACAGCTTTCAGACCGTTGGCATCGGTAACTTCGTCAACTTTAGCATTCTGAACTTGAGCTGCTGTCTCCTGAGCAACCTTGTCCATGTGGCGTCCGATAAGGGCACCAGCTCCTGAACCAACGGCACCACCGATAGCAGCACCGATGGCAGTTGCCTTGGAATCCTTGCCAATAATGTTGCCGATAATGCCTCCTAATACGGTACCAGCACCGCCACCGGCTAAAGCACCCGTTCCTTGTTTTGTTGCACAGGAAGTCATACCGCCTGTAAGGGTCAGGAAACATAAGCCCAATGTCATTAACTTAACATTCTTCATAATTGTAAAATTCTAATATTTAATTTATATCTATAACTTCTATATCGAATCGATAAACCTCGTTGAAGGTTTCCCGTTCCTTTATATTACATGCAAAGGTAGCTCTTTTTTCATCATCAGATGTTATTTACCAACTTTTTTTATTAATTTTGCCACAAAATTACAGATTAGTAGGAAATCACCAAAAGGAAAATTCCTAAAACCAGATAGGTTTTTCCCTACGTGTAGTAGGCAGACTGGTGGTGATGCTGATAACAAAACAAAAGAACACTATGGCAAAAGAATTAAAAGAGTTGACTAAACGTGCTGACAATTACAGCCAATGGTATAACGACCTTGTTATGAAGGCCGACCTGGCCGAGCAGTCTGCTGTGCGGGGCTGCATGGTCATCAAACCTTACGGTTATGCTATTTGGGAGAAGATGCAGGCACAACTTGATAAGATGTTTAAGGATACCGGCGTACAGAATGCTTACTTCCCTCTACTCATTCCCAAGAGCTTTCTATCGCGCGAAGCGGAGCATGTCAAAGGCTTTGCCAAGGAGTGTGCCGTTGTTACACACTACCGCCTGAAGGCAAACGAGGAAGGGAACGGCGTTGAAGTTGACCCTTCCGCCCGTCTTGATGAGGAGCTCATCATACGCCCTACCTCCGAAACAATCATCTGGAATACCTATAAGAACTGGATTCACTCATGGCGCGACCTGCCTTTGATGTGCAACCAATGGTGCAATGTCATGCGATGGGAGATGCGTACACGCCCGTTCCTGCGCACTTCCGAGTTCCTTTGGCAGGAGGGACATACCGCTCACGCCACCCGTGAAGAGGCCGAGGCCGAGGCCCAAAAGATGCTTCATGTTTACGCCGAGTTTGCTGAACGGTGGATGGCTGTACCTGTCATCCAGGGCGTTAAGAGCGAAACGGAGCGCTTTGCAGGTGCCTTGGACACGTACACCATTGAGGCTATGATGCAGGACGGCAAGGCCCTGCAGAGCGGAACTTCTCACTTCCTGGGTCAGAACTTTGCAAAGAGCTTCGACGTAACCTTCCTTAACAAGGACAACCAGCCCGAATACGTTTGGGCAACATCATGGGGCGTTTCCACACGTCTCATCGGTGCGCTCATCATGACACACTCTGATGACAACGGACTCGTTCTTCCGCCGCGGCTCGCCCCTATCCAGGTAGTCATTGTTCCTATCTTCAAGGGCGAGGAGCAGCTTGCTGCAATCTCGGTCAAACTGCAACCTGTCATCGACGAACTGCGCGAGATGGGCATCAGTGTGAAGTATGATGACTCCGACAACAAGCGCCCCGGCTTCAAATTTGCAGACTACGAGCTGAAAGGAGTGCCCGTTCGGCTCGTCATGGGCGGGCGTGATTTGGAAAACAATACCATCGAGTTGATGCGTCGCGACACGCTTGAAAAAGAGAGCATAAATTTCGATGGCATAGCCGGACATGTAAAGAAGCTGTTGGAAGACATACAGCAGAACATCTTCGAGAAGGCAAAGAAATATCGCGATGAGCGGATTTACGAGTGTGACAACTACGAAGAGTTCAAAGAGCGGGTAAAAGACGGCGGCTTCTTCTTGTGCCACTGGGACGGTACAGAGGAAACCGAAGCAAAGATAAAGGAAGAAACGCAGGCTACCATCAGGTGCGTTCCGTTTGCCTACGAGCAAACTCCGGGGGTAGACATGGTGAGCGGAAAGCCCGCAAAATGCCGCGTGATAATAGCCCGCAGTTATTAAAATGTAATAGAAAATCGCACTGCAGAAAGGAAAACAAGAAAGACTTTCAGGCCTTGCAGTTAACGGATTACGCAGCTACGGAAGACCTCTGGCACGTTTCCTGCCGGTTTGCAACTCCGGATGTACTGTCTGTTATAAAGCCTTGAGTTTCAATCATTTCCTGTTATCTGCACCTTTCTGGGTTCATGGAGCTATGCTTCAACGTCCTTGAAGTTATCGTTCAAGGATGCTGAAGCATAGCTTCAGTCGCCTTGAAGCATAGCTTCGTCACGACGGCTGCAAACGAGCAGACTTTCCGTATAACCCGTATTGCCCGGGCGAGTGATATTTTATGTTCTTGAAATTCAATAATTTTCGACGTTCGCATCTATGACAAACGGAAACGAAAACTTTACTTCAGAGCTCTTGCACTGGTACAAACAGCACGGCAGAAATCTGCCCTGGAGGAATACCAAGGATGCTTACGCAATCTGGTTGAGCGAAATCATACTCCAGCAAACACGCATTGCGCAGGGCACTGATTATTGGTACCGGTTCATGGAGCGGTATCCGGATGTAGAAACGTTGGCCAAGGCGACCGAAGATGAGGTTTTGAGGCTCTGGCAAGGATTAGGTTACTATAGCCGGGCACGCAACCTCTTGAAAGCTGCAAGGCAAATAACAGAGCTGGGCCACTTCCCTACTACCGCCGCGGAAATCAGCAAACTGAAAGGTGTAGGCCCCTACACGTCGGCTGCCATCGGTTCTTTGGCTTTCAATCTCCCCATGGCCGCCGTCGACGGTAATGTGTACAGGGTGCTTTCCCGCTATTTCGGCATCAACATACCTATCAATACCACCGAGGGCAAGCACACCTTCCAGGCACTTGCCCAAAGCCTGTTGCCGCCCAATGAAGCAGGCACCTTCAACCAAGCCATGATGGATTTTGGGGCTATACAGTGTACGCCCGCCTCGCCGGCCTGCCCACAATGCCCGCTTGCCGAAAGCTGTACGGCTTACCGCAAAGGGCTGGTAGGCCAGCTTCCCGTAAAACTCAGGAACCTCAAAATTCGTGAACGCCATTTCACCTATTTATATATAAGGTGTCATGGCGAGGTGGCCATTCACCGAAGAAAGAAGGGAGACATCTGGCAAGGACTGTGGGAACCATTCTTGTCAGAAGCCGGAAGCGCCCTTTCTTGTAACTCCCCTGCCAAGCTGATACGCGGAAACGTCAAGCACGTGTTGACGCATCAGGTGATTTATGCAGACTTCTACCTGCTCAACATGAATGTGAAACCCGCTCTGCCCGATGATTACATCTGGATAAAGGAAACGGATTTTGACAGCTATGGCAAACCTCGGCTGGTGGAAAAGATGCTCCAAATACTGGCCGAAGATTAACCCTTACCCCATCTCTTGCAAGAAAGCATCGAGTGCCTTGCCTCTATCGAGCGAGGGAGAAAACTCTTTCAGGACACGAAACTTTTGCTTGCCGTAACGTGCGATGCCGTCTTTCAGAGTTTCGAGTACGCAGACATCGCCGGCAAGTCCGCAAATGTCAATCTGCTCTATGCCCATTATCTGAACAATATCGGCTATAAATGCAGCTGATTTTAAATTCTGAAAGATAGAATACTCCTCTCTGTCAGCATACACGCCTTTATGCAACACCTTGACCGGACCGGCCGTTGTATAGAGCGGATTGACCAAGGCAGGCCAGAGGGCAGCGCCTGTTGTATGGGCTACACAATGTAATGGCCAGACGCCGCCGTTATCCTTGAACGAGCAATGGCGATACGGATGCCAGTCTGCTGTCACGATTTTGTAAGCGTACTCGCCGTTATGGGCGGCTATGTATTTTGCCAACTCATCCATTGCCTCCGGTGCTCCGCCAATGGGCAAGCTGCCGTTAATGAAATCAATCTGCGGGTCTACGACCATTAATAGTTTCTTCATTGTCTTTTGCTGTTGTTAAGTTCAGGTACCATTTAAACGATGCACCGCCCTATTTATTGCGTACGCGAGCTGCCATAGGCTACCAAAGCGGACTCATCTCCACAACTTTTTGGGCTCTGAGAGAAGCGGGCACATCTATCAACCGCTGATTGGAAGAACCTCGGAACAGCAAATCGGCATCCTTGAGGCTTTGCACGAACGGGCCGTCGACCAGCACATCTATCAGCTCCAGAAGCCTTCTGTACCTGGGTTTCGACGCCAACGACTCGAATGTAAATCCCGTAAAGCACCATATATCTTTGTTGGTTTGGGTCTTGATGGCGCCGGCCAGCTCCGTAAAACCTTCAGCCTGGTACATCGGGTCGCCCCCGCTGAAGGTGACATTGGCGTATGGATCGGCCTTGATAACGTCCATGATGGCCCCAGTCGACATTTTTCGGCCATGCCCGAAATCCCAGGATTGCGGATTGTGGCAGCCCGGACAGGCATGCGAACAGCCTGCACAATAGATGGAAGTCCTGAAACCAGGACCATCCACCATTGTATCTTCAATGATATCTATAACCGAAATCACGTTGCTTTCTCCTTAACAAAGTTGCTTCCTCAAAGTCCTTGCTCGCCTTGCACATGCGTAACGCGGTCGTGCAGCTCGGCTAATTTGCCGCTGTTCCAACGGTCGGTGGTACCAACCAAGTAGCCTGTTATGCGTTGCAGCTTGTCGATATGGCGGCCGCCGCACTTGGGACAAGTCTCCATTTCAGTGTCCGCATTCTCGTAACCGCAGTCCATGCAGCGGTTGCGGTTATGGTTCACGGAGCCGTAACCCATGTTGAGCCTGTCCATCATGTCCACAACGCTCATGATAACCTGCGGGTTGTGGGTGGCATCTCCATCAATTTCAACGTAGAAAATGTGGCCGCCACGGGTCAGCTCGTGGTATGGAGCCTCTATCTCTGCCTTATGGCGGGCCGAACATTTATAGTAAACCGGCACGTGATTGGAGTTGGTATAATAGTCGCGGTCGGTTACTCCGGCAATAACTCCAAACTCCTTGCGGTCTTTCTTGGTAAACTTACCGCTCAATCCCTCGGCAGGCGTGGCCAGTATGCTGTAGTTGTGATGGTACTTTTCGGAAAATTCACCGGCCCTGTCGCGCATGTAGGTCACGATGCGAAGCCCCAATTCCTGAGCTTTCCGGCTTTCACCATGATGCTCGCCTACCAATGCTTTCAGGCATTCTGCCAGTCCAATGAAGCCTATACCCAATGTTCCCTGGTTGATAACGCTCTCGATGGTCTCCTCCGGATTAAGTTTTTCAGCTCCTATCCAGAGGTAACGCATGAGCAACGGGAACTGCTTGGCGAGCGCCGTCTTCTGGAATTGATAGCGTTCATCCAGCTGTCGAGCCGTGATGTCAAGCAGGTTGTCGAGTCTGGCAAAGAAGGCATTGAGCCGTTCGGTCTCTGATTCGATACCCATACATTCTATGGCCAGCCTGACAATATTGATGGTCGAGAAGCTCAGATTGCCTCGTCCAACACTCGTCTTAGGTCCGAAGCGGTTCTCGAAAACACGCGTGCGGCACCCCATGGTAGCCACCTCGTGCAGGTAACGTTGCGGGTCGTCGGCACGCCATTCGTCGCTTTGATTAAAGGTAGCGTCCAGGTTCAGGAAATTGGGAAAGAACCTCCTGGCCGTTACCTTGCATGCTAACTTGTAGAGATCGTAGTTCCTGTCATCGGGCAGATAGTTCACTCCGCGTTTCTTCTTCCATATCTGAATAGGGAAAATGGCGGTTTCGCCGTTGCCTACTCCGTCGTAGGTACTTTTCAATATCTCGCGCATGATGCAGCGACCTTCGGCAGATGTGTCGGTTCCATAGTTGATAGAGGAGAACACAACCTGATTACCACCGCGGCTGTGGATAGTGTTCATGTTGTGGATAAAAGCCTCCATAGCCTGATGCACACGGTTAACGGTCTTGTTCACGGCGTGCTGCAACAGGCGCTCGTCGCCCTCCAAGCCGGCCAAGTCTTTCTCTTCATAATCATCAATTGCCACATCATAAAGATGCGACAAGTCTCTGTCTGTCAGTTTTTCCAGGTTCTTCACCTCTTCTATATAGCTGGAACGGACGTATGGAGCGAGATAAAAGTCGAAGGCGGGAATAGCCTGTCCGCCGTGCATCTCGTTCTGGCAAGTTTCCAGCGAGATGCAAGCCAGCACGGCAGCCGTCTCTATACGCCGGGCCGGACGGCTGCTTCCATGACCTGCCGTGAACCCATGATGCAGGATGACATCAAGCGGATGCTGCACGCAAGTAAGCGATTTGGTGGGATAGTAATCCTTGTCGTGGATGTGCAGATAATTGTGCTGCACGGCGTCACGCACGTCTTCGGAAAGCAAGTAGTCGTCAACAAAAGGCTTGGTGGCCTCTGACGCAAACTTCATCATCATGCCGGCAGGCGTGTCGGCATTCATGTTGGCGTTCTCGCGCGTAATGTCATTGTTCTTCACGTTGACAATATCCAGGAACACGTCGCGCGTCTTGGCTTTACGGGCAATGCTGCGTTGGTTGCGATAGGCTATATAGCTGCGGGCTACATCCTTGCGCGAGCTCTTCATCAGCTCTCGTTCAACGGCATCCTGAATGCCCTCCACGCTCATCTGCGACTTGCCATGAAAGTTAACATGGCACACTATTTTCTCAATAAGATGTTCGTCCTCGCCTCTTTCTGTATGCAGCATGGCTTTACGAACTGCATCAACAATTTTCTGTTCGTTGAAACCTACGATGCGGCCATCACGCTTTACGACTGTTTGTATCATGATAGAATGATGATTGTTTGTTGTTAGAAATCGATTGCAAAGATACTACTTAATTCAATACGTTATTCATTTTAGACAACTTTTTAATAGTTAATTATTGTCAATTCAATAATTATCAAGCATTTACAAATATCAAATGGAAAACTTATGTAACTAATCTCATCTTTCAGATTGTTATTTTGGAAAACTCCACAACAATCTATTTGATTACAAATTCTACAAATACAAAATATATGCAATCATGACATGCGCCGTTAACTGATGATCTGCATTCACAAAAAAAGTCCGCTCAAAGGGTAAAATACAGCATCTGTTGCGTTGCAGTTCACTGTCGGGCTGAACTTTTGACAAGTGTCAAATTCATCTGCGACAGGTGTCGAACAATCGTGCGACACTTGTCGAAAGTTCCCGGAGCACATCTTCGGCACCGCCGCAGCACTGTTACAAGACGGTGGAACCATACAGCCGGCAGCCCTGAACAGCAAGCTATGGCTGCAGAGGGTTTACGACGGAGAAACTTGCTTGCAGCTATGCTTGCAAGAGGTCGACCATGATGGTGATGTCGGTTTCTGATATCCCGTTCCTAACAAGCAGATTCTTTACTCCCTGCAATCCACGCAGGAAGTCGTTGGCTGCAGTTTCTTTGAACTTCCCAAGCAGCGAAGCGGCCTTGTCCACCTGGTTCAACATCCACTTGCAGCAGGCCGCGTGCAGATAGTCTTGCGGCTGCGGACGGTTGGCTTCGAGCAATTTGGCGTACATCTTTTCGGCCTGTTCGGGCCTTTGCTGTTCCAACAAGCCCCACCCCAGAGCCCTTATCACATTTCTGTTGTCGGGGTGTTCGTAGTCGAGTTTGTACAGTTCGTCTACCCCCTGCTGCAGGGCATCTTCCTCGGCTATGTTTATCCTCGTTATGGCAGCACCGAGCCGGTAGCTGAAACTGTCGGGATTGATGCTCACCAACTTATCGTAGGTCTGCAATGCTTCTTCGTAATCTTCGAGGTGGAAACAGCATTGGCCATAGAGTTTCAGAGCCTTTTCGTTTTCGGGAGATGCGTTCAGCACCTGTTTCAATGCGTTGACAGCGGGAACGTAGTATTCCTGGGTCATGAAGCTACAGGCATAGAGCATGTCTCGTTCGGTCGATGCAGGCATGTTGTAAACGTTCAGCACGGCCTCTACCCTTGCGCCCTCTTTGCGCTTGAGCAGGAACTGGCAAAACTCCAATATACACGGATAAAACGGCGGATAATCCAAGTCGGCATTCTGCAGGAACAGCGCACGGTTGTCGTACTCCATGTCAAAGGGATTAGGAAAAGCGTTTTTCTGCTGGAACAGGCGGAAGAACCGGTACAAATCCTGCAGGTACATGCGCCTGATGTAGGCCGGTTTCATCATCTCCTCGGGGTTCATGACGGGACCGAAGGCCTCGGCCGAGTTCATCATCTCCCTCACATTGGCCGGCAGCCGCTCCATAACGCCCGACATGGCCAGGGCGAATGAATACTTGTCGGAGTCGCAGAAAGGGCCTCCACTGAACAGCAGGTCGAGGAACTTGTTGCCCTTCAGCTCCTGCCTAACTTTGCTCAGCTCGGGGTGCTCTATATAAAAAGGTACGAACCAATTGCTCAATGTGTAGAAGAACGCAAAGCGTTTCATGTGCGAAAAGCCGCCGAAATAGACATCGGAGCCGGCTTTCTGCATGTCATATATCTTGCGCATGCTCTGTTCCATTTCCTCCATGGCCTTGTCGGCAGCACCGGGATTAAGGATATCTTCCATGGGGTCGTCCTCCTTCTCCAGTATTCCGAATTTCGTAATGGTGAAGTTGTTGCCCTTCATCAAGTTGGGAATTATCTCCTTGCTGATTTTCGCATTGTCGCTGTCGGTGTCATTGCAATAGAATATCTGCATCTGGAGCTCGAGCAATTCGCGGCGAGCCGTTTCGTCCTTCAATACCTCCTGGAGGATTTCTTTCTGGCTCCCGTCGCCTTCGGGGCTGTGCATATTGAGTGCGAAACCAACCAGTGCGCGCTGTCTGACGAACTCATCCTTGCTTTGCCTGTAAACAGCAACCAACGTGCGCAGGCGGTTGATGTCATAGCGTGCTGTGAGTGAGAGCGTGATGGCCGAAACAATGAGCTGGGCATCAAGGGCATCAATTGTAGGCGAAACAATCAGGGAGCCGAAGAACTCCGCGTCGTTCTCCTTCCAGTGTGTGGATACGAGGATGGCATCGAACAGACTGCTCATGTACTGATGGTGCTGTAAATAAAGGTAATGCTCCTTGTCGGCACGGCTGCCTGCACTCTCCAGCGAGAGCATTGCTACGTCCTGAACAAAGGTTTCAAGCTGGGTTTGAACGGCATCGTGGCTGAAATCGAGCCGCTGACTGCGTGCCCGGGCGGCAATATACAGCGGGTCGGTCTTGGTTTTCAGGTCGAGTTCGGTGTCGTAGGCTATCACGTAGAGCCTATGTAGCAGTTCCCGGTACAGCTGGGTTCGCCGTTCGTCCTTGTAGCCTTTGAGCATGAAGTCGGCCATCAGCCGGAAATCGCTTTCCACATCCTTCAGTCTCTCGTCAAGATGAAGCACAGGATGGTTGGCCACGAATTGCTTCAGGTCGGCCAATCCTTCATGAATGCTTTTGTGGTTGATGAATTTATAAAGTTCGTTGTTGTCTTGTGCCATTGGGAACGGTAAGTTTTGGGTATTGAAGTTTGGGTAAAGACTTGATTGTACGGTCGTCGGCAGTACAATATTTACGGATGATGGCGGTGTAGTTCATCAGTCCTTTGTCGTTCAGGGAGTCGCAGGCCATGTTGTAGGCTTTGACAAACAAGGCCAGCTGCCGGCGCCTTCTTGCATCCACAAGCGCACGGGAGCGGACGGCAACCACGCCAAGCTGTTCTTTCATCTGCCGGCTGTCGGCCATCACCTGGTGCTTTTGCAGACGTGCGGAAGTCGCCTGCGGCTCCGTCAGCCACATCGCATCCATCGAATTGGTTTCAAGCATTCGGAGCCTGACATTGACGTCGTTCACCTGTATCTTGAATACGGGAGCAGATGTCTTGACTCCTTTCAGGATTTGATCGGTCAGGTAATCGGTTGCCGAATATCGGGTCATGGCCACCATCTTGTCGCCTAACTGCCGCGGTTCCTTCAACCGCGCCGTGCGGTTACTGATGAGTTGCCAATATGCGTTGGTAGCACCGAGGACTTCGAGTTCGGTTCCATGCTTCTCCATGTTCTCCATTCGCTTCCTGTCGGTCACTGCACATTCAATGCTGCTGCCTGCCAAAGCCGTGTCCAAGTCTAACTGCGCATTGCGGAACTTGATGTGTACGCTTACGCCGAGGGTATCGAACAGCTGGCGTTCCTGCGCCAGATATACCGGCAAACAATCCAATGTGGGCAACACGCCGACCTTGAACGCAAGCGCATCTTCGCGTGCAATGCGAGCCCTTTCGGCCCTCGACAAGCGTAGCTTTTCTTCATACGACTGCCCGCATGAGACCAGCAGAGCCAAGGCAAATGTAAATAGCAAGACCTTCTTCATAGTTGCAAAATTACTAATAAAAAGTGAAGAAATGGGAAGAAGACGAAACGAAATATCCTGCCAATGTTGTTTATTTCACTTTTTTATTGTAATTTTGTTATCCTGTAAGCCGGAAAAAGAATTAAACAGACGACAGATATGGCAAAAGACAAGATAGCTTATGTGTGCAGCAACTGTGGACAGGAGTCGTCCAAGTGGATTGGCAAGTGCCCGAGTTGTGGCCAGTGGAATACGTTCAAGGAAATTCGCATCGCCGCCGATACCGGCACCAGTGCCGCTCGGTCTGCTGCCCAGAGCTTGAATGCCCATCGGTCGGCATCAGGCGGAAACAGGTCCGTGCCGTTGAACCAAATCTCGGCAAAGGACGAACCACGCATGGATATGCACGATACCGAGCTGAACAGAGTCCTTGGAGGTGGCCTGGTGCCCGGCTCCATCGTACTTTTGGGCGGCGAGCCCGGCATAGGCAAAAGCACCCTGACACTGCAAACAATCCTGAATATGCCCGAACGCAAGGTGCTGTACGTGAGTGGCGAGGAGAGCGCACACCAGTTGAAGATGCGCGCCGAACGCATTGCCGGCAGCGGAAATGAAGCCGGAAATGTACAGATTCTATGCGAAACGAACCTGGAACACATTTTCTCGAACATCAAGGATGTCAGACCGGAACTGGTCATTGTCGACTCCATTCAAACTATCTCCACAGAAGAAGTAGAGAGCAGTCCGGGCAGCATCACGCAAGTAAGGGAGTGTGCAGCCGCTCTGTTACGCTTTGCCAAATCGAGCGGAACACCCGTCATCCTCATCGGACATATTAACAAGGAAGGAACTCTGGCTGGTCCAAAAATACTGGAGCACATTGTCGACACCGTCGTACAGTTCGAGGGCGACCAGCACTACATGTACCGCATCCTGCGAAGCATCAAGAACCGCTTTGGAAGTACATCCGAATTGGGTATTTACGAGATGCAGCAGAACGGCCTGAGACAAGTTGCAAACCCCTCGGAACTATTGTTGGCCGAAGATCATGACGGCCTTTCGGGCGTCGCCATATCAAGTGCCATTGAGGGAGTAAGGCCCTTTCTGGTCGAAACCCAGGCTCTGGTGTCGTCTGCGGCCTATGGAACACCGCAGCGTAGCGCTACCGGTTTCGACCAGCGCAGGCTGAACATGCTCTTGGCGGTATTGGAAAAAAGAGTGGGGTTCAAGCTCATGCAGAAAGATGTTTTCCTGAATATTGCCGGCGGCTTGCGTGTAACGGACATGGCAATGGACTTGAGTGTGATAGCTGCTGTGCTGTCCAGCAATGTAGATACGCCCATAGAATCGGGATGGTGCATGTGCGGAGAAGTGGGATTAAGCGGCGAAGTGAGGCCTGTAAGCAGGATTGAGCAAAGAATAGCAGAAGCAGAGAAACTGGGATTTACGCACATCATCATCCCCGCTTTTAATCTCAAAAGCCTCAATCCGCACAAATACCATATTGAGTTGCATCCTGTCAAGAAAGTAGAAGAGGCTTTGAGGGCTCTGTTCGGCTGATTTCCAGACAGGTAGACAATAAAAACTTATTTGCAATATTTGCTGTTTTCGCAAATTTAAGGTATCTTTGTAGCTGAAATGGGAAAGATATCAAAGTTCGGAATAGTTACGCTCTCCTTCCTTGGAGGCACGGTAGTCGGTTTTCTTGGAAATCAAGTTTACCACAATCTGCATGTGGCCCAACTTGCTGCCAACGACATCAAGACCACCTTCACGGAGCATAAGGAAGACCCGGCACCTGAAGTAAAGATGCAAGATATAATAAAAGTAGACACGCTGAAACATGCTTACGTTTATTATCCACAATTCTCCAAAATTGATTTGATATGCGGACAGCGGCCAAACGAGAATGATGATAAAATCATTTTGGCCACCGATGCGGCATTTACAGGCAAGGTGCTGAAAGAGTTCAACCATGAGAACGTGGCAGGCAATCACGTGAGCAACGGCGTTTTCTATAAAGGATACGCATGCCCGGTGAATACTGGAGCCTTCAGCTATTACAAGAAGAACTGGCATTTTCACCTCGACAATTACGATGCCCAGATAGCAAAGGCTGCCGATAACGAAGGCATGGCGTTTGCCCAAGCGTTGTTTATTCATCAAGGCAAACGTGTACATTGCGAGGTGCAAGGCAAGAACAACTACCACGCCCTGTGCAAGAAAGACGGACAACTCTGCCTGATAGAGAACCGGGAGCCGATGGACTTCTTCTCTTTTGTGATGTATCTGCTTGACTGCGGGGTACAAGAAGCTCTCTATCTGGATTTGGGCAAGGGTTTCTGGCATGACAACGCAGGAGCCACACACCCACTGAAGAGCAATGGGAAAAGCTACAATACCAACTGGATAGTTTTCTATAAATAAAGCTATCTGCCAGCAATCAAACAATAGGAACAGAGAAGCGGAAAGGAAAAGCAGGCAGTAGGGAAACCCTACTCCTGTGCCAGGATTGAGTATCACGTAGCCAAACAGTTACGTAAACCAGCCTTATCTTATAGAAAGAAGAAACCTCTGCTACCGGCTAATGGTTGCAGAGGTTAATGTAGTCGATAGGGGAATCGAACCCCTATGCCAAGATTGAGAATCTTGTATCCTAACCATTAGATGAATCGACCGCATGTTGCATTCTCGACAGCCTGACTTCCCGAAGCGGAAGGAGGGGGATTCGAACCCCCGGTACAAGAAATATGTACGGCAGTTTAGCAAACTGCTGGTTTCAGCCACTCACCCATCCTTCCAGTCAGGGCTCGCAAACCGAGTTGCCAAGCATATTATCTCAAATGCGTGTGCAAAGGTAACGGTTTTATTTTGTTCCGCCAAATGTTTTGCGATAATTTTTCTCTTGTCTTCCTTTTTTCCGGGTACAGGAAAGCAACTGCTTATCCCCTATCCTATTCTTTGCGGAAACAAAAGTGCAGTGAGGTTTTCCGGCCTCACCCAAAAGCCTTTCCATGAGGTTATGATGCGGCAGGTTCAGGGTTGTGGAAAATCGCTTGACGGAACTTTCGACAAGTGTAGAATAATCGTGTGACAAGTGTCAAACAATCGTGCGACACCTGTCGAAAGTTCGCGAAGCATATCTTTAATGCCTCTGATGGGCACATTCGGCACACAGACAAACAGAAAAAGGCGCACAACCTGTTTAAAGTCGTGCGCCTTTGTGGATTGTAGGCTCGTTGCAGCATTGAGCCTGTGGGGGTGCTTATCCGAAGTTATCGTACATAATACTGTCCTGTTCAACGCCCAGGCTGTCGAGATAGTCGGTAACGGTCTTTATCAGCATTGGAGGCCCGCAGAGGTAATACTCGCAATCTTCCGGTGCCTCATGGTCCTTGAGATAAGTATCACGGATGCAATTCACGGCAAAACCGGTGTAATAGTTCACGCCAGCTTCGTCGGCCTTTGGGTCTTGCCGGTCAAGCGACAAATGGAAATGGAAATTGGGATATTCCTTTTCCAGCTCCCAGAAGTCTTCCAGGAAGAATGCCTCGCCCAATGCACGCGCACCGTAGAAGAAGTGCATCTCGCGGTCACGGGTGTGGAGGGTCTTGAGCATGTGCATAATCTGCGAGCGCAAAGGGGCCATGCCTGCACCACCGCCAATCCATATCATCTCCTTGCCTGAGGTGAAATCAGGATGGAAATCGCCATAAGGACCGCTCATCATCACCTTGTCGCCGGGCTTCAGCGAGAAAATATAGGAAGAACCTATGCCTGTAGGAACATTCTGAAATCCTACTTGCGGACGGGGGAGGAACGGTGTGGTGGCAATACGCACGGTGAGGGTTATGATGTCGCCTTCGGCCGGATAATTGGCCATGGAATAGGCACGGGTGGTTGCTTCGGGGTTGTGGGCCTTCAGGCTAAGGATGTTGAAGTTCTTCCATGCGCCAATATAGTCATCGCCAATATCGTTCTTGTCGAAGTCCTTGTCGTAGTCAATCGTATCGTATTCGGGTATCTTAATCAACGCATACGAACCGGGAACGAAGTCGAGATGTTCACCGGGAGGCAGCGCAACCTTGAATTCCTTGATAAAGCTGGAGACGTTCTTGTTGGAAATGACCGTGCACTCCCACTCCTTAACGCCCAGTATGCTCTCCGGAATCTTGATGCTGAAATCTCCCTTTACCTTGCACTGGCAGCCCAACCTCCAGTGATCCTTGATTTGTTTGCGTGTAAAGTGCGGCCGCTCGGAGTCCAAAATCTCTCCACCACCTTCCAGCACCTGCACTTTACACTGTCCGCAGCTGGCCTTGCCGCCACAGGCAGATGAGAGGAAGATGCCATTTTCATTCAAGGTTGACATCAGGCTATTGCCCTGTTCCACACTTAGAGTTTTGTCGCCGTTGATGAGGATGTTTACCTTACCGCTCGGCGAAAGATATTTCTTGGCTACAAGCAGTATAACAACCAGCAGCAGTATTGTTAACAGGAATACTCCTATACTTAATAATATAAACTGTCCCATACCTTATTTTAGATTTTAAGTCCGGAGAAACACATCATGGCCATAGCCATGAGGCCTACCGTGATAAATGTAATACCCAATCCCTGGAGCGGTTTGGGAACATCACTGTACTGCAGTTTTTCCCTGATGGCGCCCATCGAAACAATGGCCAGTGTCCATCCCAGACCACTACCGATGGCGTAGGCTATGGAATCCCAAACGCTACCTATGTACTGGGTGTTGGCCGGGTCGAGGTTAATGCGCTGCTGCATGAAGAGCGATGCGCCCATGATGGCACAGTTTACGGCTATAAGCGGCAGGAAGATACCCAGCGCACTGTACAGTGTGGGCGAATACTTTTCTACGGCCATCTCTACCAGCTGGACAATGCCGGCTATCACTGCGATGAAGAGAATGAAACTCAGATAGGATAGGTCTACGCCTGGAATAAGGCAATCGGGTCCCAGAACTTTGGTCTGGAGCAGATAGTCTACAGGCACGGTAACAAGCAACACAAATGTAACTGCCAGGCCTAAACCCAGCGAGGTCTTTACGTTTTTACTTACCGCAAGGAATGAGCACATTCCAAGGAAGTAAGCAAAAATCATGTTATCGACAAATATCGACCTGAAGAATAAACTTATAACATGTTCCATGATGAAATTCTATTGTCGTAACTACTTTATTCCTGATTTTCTTTATAGAAGAATGCACGATGCACCCATATTACACAACCAATGAGAATGAGCGCCATAGCCGGCATTGTCATCATTCCGTTGTTGATGTAACCGGCATCGTAAAAACTCTGCGGAATAATCGTAAAACCAAGTAAGGTTCCCCTGCCAAGCACTTCGCGTACGGCACCTACAATCACCAGGATTATCGCATAGCCTAATCCGTTGCCTATTCCATCCAAGAATGAGGGCCAAGGCTTGTTCATCATGGCGAAAGCTTCCAGTCGCCCCATGAGAATACAGTTGGTAATGATAAGGCCAACGTATACAGACAACTGTACGCTTACATCATAGGCAAATGCTTTCAGCACTTGTGACACAATGGTTACCAAGGCTGCTACGACTACCAGCTGCACGATGATGCGGATGCGCATTGGTATCGTGTTGCGGATAAGAGAAATAATCACGTTCGAGAAAGCGGTGATAACCGTTACTGCCAATCCCATTACAATAGCGGGCTTAAGCTGCGAAGTGACCGCCAACGCCGAGCAGATGCCAAGCACCTGCACCATAATGGGGTTGTTGATGTTTAACGGTTCGAGGAGTACCGCATTATTTTGTTTTGAAAAAAGTCCCATACAAATACTGTTAATGATTTGGTTTACTTATCTTGAAAGAACTTCAAATATTTGGAAAGACCATCGTGCAGCATCTCTGTTACACCGTTTGAAGTCAGGGTTGCACCGGTAACGCCGTCTACTTGCGTAGTCGGGTCATCAACCTTCTTGCTAACCGACAGGGCTATGCCCGCAGTGCCGGCGCTGGAAAAGAGCTTCTTGCCGGCAAACTTTTCTTGCCAGGACTGATTGTCTTTTATCTCCGCACCCAGTCCTGCAGTTTCGCTTTCATGAGTGAAATAAGCCCCGTACACGGTAGCCTTATCTTCATTGATGGCAATATAACCACTGATAGGCCCCCAGAGCCCCATACCGTAAACGGGTATTACATATTTTGTTTTCCCTTTTACGTTACAAATGTAAAGAGCCAGTTTACCAGCCTTGAAGTCGGCACTGTTCAAGGTAAAGCCGTCTTTCTCGCCGCCGGCAGTACCGGGCTTGAGGACCTTGCCTGATGCGTCAATTATCTCGTCGGCAATAATTACCTCTTTATACATTTTGGCTGCATCGGCATCATTGAGTCCTCTAAGGTTCAGTGAATTAAGTATCTGCTTTTTCTTGTCAAGCGCCACGTTAGCATCCTGAACAGGCTTCAAGGCTTGAAAGACGAACGCCAGCAAGAAAGCAACCACTACGACTATTATCGTAGAATAAACAATAGTATATGTATTTGAATTAGTATTCAAACTCTTTTTCTTTTCTTCTGCCATAGTTCGGTTACTCATTAGTAGTTAAACGGTTCAAGCGCTTGCTGATGTTGCGCTGCACGACACAATAGTCAATCAGAGGAGCCAACATGTTCATCAGCAGGATAGACAGCATCATGCCTTCCGGATAACCCGGGTTAAGAACACGAATAACGATGCCCATTGCACCTATCAGTGTTCCATATATCCATTTACCCGCTTCGGTACGGGCAGAAGTTACGGGGTCGGTAGCCATAAACACAGCTCCGAAAGCAAAGCCTCCCAGTACGAGATGCTCATACCAATGGATAGGCGTTGCTCCGTCAAGCTCAAACAAAGCTGCCACGACACTTCCACCAAGGAAGACACTCAACATGGTTTTCCAACTTGCAATATTAGTCCACAAAAGAATGAATGCTCCTATTGCAATGGCTATGATGCTGGTTTCGCCAACCGAGCCAGGGATAAATCCTAATATAGCATCACTCAACGTAGCATCAGGCGTGATGCCTTGTCCTATCTGTCCTAAGGGAGTGGCTGCGGTGAAAGCATCTGGCAACGTATTGCCAAGTCCAAAAATCTTGTCAGTAGCTACCCAGACAGTATCACCACTCATCTTGGTCGGATAAGAAAAGAATAAGAAAGCTCGGGCAATCAAGGCAACATTGAATATATTCATACCTGTGCCACCGAATATCTCTTTTCCAAAGATGACTGCAAACGCTATGGCAATAACAAGAATCCACAGTGGCGTACTAACCGGGATAATCAAAGGAATCAGAATACCCGTAACAAGATAGCCTTCTTGGATTTCTTCTCCTTTCCACTGCGCCCATGCGAATTCAATGCCAAGTCCTACTATATAGCTAACAAGTACCTGAGGCAAAACAGCCAGGAAGCCATAGCCGAAGATTGACCAAAAGCCAGCTTCATTCAATGTACCAGCAGCAGCATAGTTCTGATATCCTACATTGTACATACCAAATAGTAATGCCGGGATTAGCGCCATTACCACAATACTCATAATTCGCTTCGAGTCGATCGAATCGTGAATGCTGACTCCTGTTTTGGAAGTATCGTTGGGTACATACAGGAATGTTTCAAAGCCATCATAAACGCTCTTAAAGGCATGAAACTTTCCACCTTCTTCAAAAGAAGGTTTTATCTTATCAAGATAATTTTTTAATGCGCTCATATATTTTATGCGTTTTCTTTACGTAACATGTTTAATCCGTTCCGAACTATCTTCTGAAGTTCGAGCTTGGAAGAATCCACAAATTCAGCGACAGCAAAATCTTCGGGAGCAACTTCATAAATTCCCAGTTGTTCCATTTTGTCTATATCACCGGCAATGATAGCCTTGATAAGATACTCTCCATAGATATCCATAGGAAGAACCTTGTCATATTCCCCGCTCATAATCATGTGCCGCTCACCTCCTTTTATGCGAGCATCAAGGTCGTATTCCCTATTCTTGCCAGCAAGCCAGGAGAAATAACTGTGCGAAGTGGAGAATTGTTTTGTACGTGGAAGCATCCAGCCAAACATCTCGTCGGCATTATCACCTTCGGGTATGGCCGTAACTTCAGAAGTATGAGCGCCTAAATAATCTGCCATATCGGTAATTTTGCCCGTTAACGGATTTCCGTTAATGAGCCTGACATGCTCTGATGATTTCAGTTTCCCATTCAATATATGATCTAAGGATGTTCCAACCAACACATCTACATATTCCGGGCTTGTAATCTCACTGCCGGCAACAGCTACCGTGCGGGTTAAATCAACTCTGCCTGTTAGAAAGAGGCGACCGAAGAATATCACAGATGTTGGCTCAACCGTCCACACAACTTCGCCCTTATTGACTGGTGACAGATGATTTACCTGTACTCCTACATTGCCAGCGGGGCAAGGACCATCAAAGATATTGATTTCAACATTCTTGGCAGATGTCAACGTTTCTGATTTCTGCTTGCTGCCTATTCCCAGGAAAGTCTTGGCAACCTTCGACAGTGCTGATAGTCCTGTCTGAAACGCAAGCTCGTTTCCTTTAAGTTCGATCTCAAAATCTCCGGCCAGAGGCATATCTCTCAATGCAGATACAAAGATTGCCTTAGGCTTGCTTTGGGGATTTGCAGACACAGCATAAGGCAATTGATTGATATATCCGAACAAGCCAGCATCAAGCAAGGTCTGCACAACTTCATCTGCACTCAGCGCATCGACGTTCTTTTGTCCGAACTCTGCATACTGTTGCTCGTCATCTGCCTTTACTTTGACAAAGAGAACTTTTCGTCTCTCGCCCCGCAAAACCTCCGCAACAGTTCCACTAACAGGAGAAGCGAACTTCACTTCGGGATACTGTTTGTTTACGAACAAGGCATCTCCAGCTTTGACAGTGTCACCTTCATGGACGACAACTTTCGGAATTACCCCCGTAAAGCTGTCTGGTGTAAGCGCATATTCGACAGCCGGCCCCAATCTCCGCCTCTCTCCTTTTGCTTTCCCTTTCAGGTTAATGTCTAAGCCTTTACGTAACTTAATTACATTCGCCATAAAATATGATTTATATTATTTGTGATTTATTTCTTGTTCCAAATCCATCTTGTTTGTCGTTGCAAATATAATATAATTTAGGCATTCATAAAAGAAAAAAATGTGAATTATTTCCATTTGAGATATTTTTAATGTAAATTTGTGCCGCCTATATAAAAGTAGGAATAGCAAATTTATTAAACATATTTATTGAGAAGACTAAAACATATCATAACTGCGATTATTTGGATAGTAGCATCCATCTATTTCGCAGCTGTCATTTTGCTGCACATTCCGGCAATACAAAGCATTGTTGGAAAACAGGTTGCCGCCATGATTTCTGCAAAATTAGGCACAGAGGTTACAATTGGCAATGTCAGCCTTGGCTTTTATAACCGCATCATTATTGATGACATAGATATAAAAGACCAAGATAAAAAGGACATGCTGGCTGCTACACGCATCTCTGCAAAGTTCGATTTTATCAGGCTATTCAAAGGAAAAATAGCCATAACGTCTGCCCAGCTGTTTGGTTTGAATGCGAAGCTAAGCAAGAAAGACCAAGAAGCAAAGCCTAATTTTCAATTTGTTTTAGACTCTCTGGCTTCCAAGGACACCACTTCCCACACACCGTTGGATTTGGAAATCAACTCTCTTGTCATTCGCCGTGGCAGAATCAAATACGACCAACTCGATGTTCCAGTTATTCCGAATGACTTCAATTCAAATTCAAAACATCTTGATATTGAAGGATTAAGCGGCCATTTCATTGTAAACAAACTGACAGACGACTCAATCAATGTAAACGTAAGGAAGCTGAGCTTAAAGGAGAAAGCGGGCTTCGAGCTCAAATCTTTAACTTTTAAATTCCTTGCCAACAAACAGACTGCCTCCGTTCAGGGTTTCCGCCTGGAATTACCGCACTCTCTCATCGCTTTGGATAGCATCCAGGCAGTGTACAGATTTGATGGAAAGAGACTACAATT
The DNA here is from genome assembly GCA_900199655.1 of Prevotellaceae bacterium KH2P17. GTDB lineage: Bacteria > Bacteroidota > Bacteroidia > Bacteroidales > Bacteroidaceae > Prevotella. The sequence goes on along the minus strand of FZRE01000011.1, from coordinate 107,328 downwards.
TCCCACTTTAGAGTATCAGGGAAGTATATCTCCATCTACTATAACTCCTTCAGATTTAAGCTATTTTACATCCTCACTCAAGAATTTCAGAAACCCGATTACACTGTCTTCTGATTTCTCAGGTACCAGTACATCTATCCGAATCAAGAATTTACAAGTCGGTTCCAAGACTAACAGCATCAACCTGCAAGCCGATGGCTCTGTCAGCAATTGGGATTCCAAAGCTCGTTGGGCAGCACTCATTACGCATTTAAGGATGAGTGCTGCCGGCATTAAATTTGTAACAGACAACTTAGGCCAGAAGTTTGAGATACCCGTTTTCGTGACCCGATTGGGCAACATCCACTTTCAGGGCAACGTAGGCGGGTACGGTGCCGACATTGCTGCGAAGGGTATTCTGCATACCGAAGCTGGAAATGCCAATGTTGCCATAGGCAAGCATAACAGGCATTTCTCCGGAAGAGTGGAGACGCAAGGACTGAATTTAAAGCAAATACTTGCCGACAACAAATTCGGGCACATTGCTACAAGAATTAACGTAGACGGTACTTTGCCTGCAAACAAGCACCAGAGCCCTTTGATAAAAGCTAAAGGAGACATTTCGCAATTTACATATAACTCTTACACTTATAGGGATATAACGGTTGACGGTACCTATCATGATGACATACTGGACGGCCTGTTCCGAATGGATGACCCCAATGGAAGAGTTGATGTAAAAGGTAAGCTCAACCTGTCTGCCAAGAGTGCTGCCGCTAACCTGACAGCGCACGTAACGCATCTCAATCCTTCTGCACTTAAAATCAGTAACAGATGGCCCGGCGCAGTCTTCGGTTTTGACTTAAAGGCAAATGTTACGGGCAAGAACTTAAATACGGCAAAAGGCACCGTTGACTTGGATAACTTCTCCATGACGGCACCCGAGAATAATTACCAGCTGGCCAAACTGCACATTGACTTACACGAGCAATCGGGCGTTCACAATATCCTGATGAGCAGTGATTTCGGCCATGTGGATATCAGTGGCCAGTATGATTACAACACCATTGCCCAAAGTCTGACCAATCTCGTTGGTAGCAAGTTGCCAACTCTGCCCGGTCTTCCGAAGCTCACATCAAGAAGAACCAACAATTTCGTTATAAACGCAACAATTGAACAATCGGACTGGCTTCAGCAGATATTCAATATACCCATTAATTTGCGGTCTCCTTTAACCGTAAAAGGTTTCCTTGACGACAAGAAACGCGAAACTGATATCGTGTTGCAGGCTTCCGACTTCAGCTACGGCAACCATGTGTTCGAGAAAGGATACTTGCATATCACGACACCCGAAGACACACTTCGGCTCAACGCCCATGTCAGAAAACTTGACCTCCAAGGGCATGGCTTCTATTGGAACGTGCAGGCCGCAGCAGCAGATAACACGCTTAAAACAGCCATCACCTTTAATAACAAAAGCAAGAACCTGTTTAAAGGGCAGGTCAATGCCGAGTCGCAATTCTACAAAAACCCGGCAGGAGTTTCAACGGCTCACGTCAACATACTCCCTTCACATATCTTGGTCGGGGATTCTACATGGCAAATCAAGCCTTCGGAGATTTATTACAGCCAAAATCATCTGGATGTAAGGCGTTTCCTCATAGAGCGTAACGGCCAGCACTTGCTTGTATATGGAACTGCAACCAAAAACAGAACCGACAGTCTGACGGCCGAACTCAAAGACTTGGATATCAGCTATTTACTTAACTTGGTTAATTTCCATGCCGTCAGCTTCGGCGGCCTTGCAACCGGCAAAGCCTGCGTATCGTCCGTATTCTCAAAGCCCGAAGCCCGCGCCGAACTCATGGTAAACGACTTCACCTTCGAAAACGGCCGGATGGGTGTACTGGAGGCAAAGGTTAACTACGACAACAAGAAGGGGCAGATAGACATCAGCGCCCTGGCCAACGACACGATTAATCGCAGCACGCTGATAGCGGGCTACGTATCGCCGCAACGCAACTACATCGATTTGGATATCACTGCAAGGAATACCCGGGCAGAGTTCATCGAGAGTTTCTGCGGCAGTTTCATGCGTGATACGGATTTGAGCGCCGACGGAACCGTAAAACTCTACGGGCCGCTCGATAACATCAATCTTGTCGGTGAGCTGGTTGCAAACGGTAGCCTGTGGATTACGCCCCTGAACACGAGGTACTGGCTCAAGAATGACATTATCAGGATGGTGCCCGATGAAATCGTCTTTTCCGGCGACAACATCTACGATCGCAATGGCAACCTCGGCATTGTTCAGGGCAAACTCAAGCACCAGCATCTTACGAACCTAAGCTACGATCTGAACATAGCAGCCGATAACCTCCTGGCCTACGATTTTCCCACTTACGGCGACGAGGTTTTTTACGGCCGCGTTTACGCCACCGGCAACTGTGCCATCAAAGGTAAAAGCGGAGAAGTTAGTTTAGACATCAACGTTACTCCCGAAAAGAACTCCTTTATAGAATACAATGCGGCAAGCCCCGATGCCATCAGCAGCAACGAATTCATACACTGGAGCGAGCGCGACAGCCTTGGTGATGACGGCCAATCGCCGGATGGAGATTCGATAAAAGAGAACCACCGCACGCCCGAAGAGGATGATTTTGTTGATATTCCGACCGACATACGCCTCAATTTCCTCATAAACTGCACCCCTGACGCAACCTTGAGAGTGCTGATGGATAAGCAATCGGGTGATAAGATTACGCTCAATGGCAACGGAGTAATACGTGCCACCTATTATAATAAGGGGGCTTTTGACATGTATGGCACCTATCTGGTAGACCACGGTTCCTATGGCTTGACTATTCAGAACGCCATTCGCAAGAATTTCCAGTTCAACCAAGGCGGAACAATCGTCTTTGGCGGCGACCCCTACAACGCTACTCTCAACCTCCAGGCACAGCACATAGTGAGCGGCGTCAGCCTCTCCGACCTGAACATAGGCCGCAGTTTCTCCAACAACAACATCCGTGTAAACTGCCTGATGAACATCTCAGGAACTCCCGGCATGCCCAAGATAGACTTCAACTTCGACCTGCCAACTGTGAACAGCGATGCCAAGCAGATGATTTACAGCCTCATCAACAGCGAAGAGGAAATGAACCAGCAAGTTCTTTACCTGCTTGCCATTGGCAGATTCTACTCCCAGACGGGCAACAACGCCGCTGTAAGCGGAGGGAGTCAGCAAAGTCAGACATCACTGGCCATGCAGAGTCTGCTGAGCGGTCAAATTACCCAGCAACTTAACAACATGCTCTCTACCGTGGTAAAGAACACCAACTGGAACCTCGGCGCCAACATTTCTACCGGCGATGAGGGTTGGAACAACGCCGAGTACGAGGGGTTGCTTAGCGGCCGGATGCTCAACAACAGGCTGCTGTTCAATGGGCAGTTTGGCTATCGGGACAATGCCAATGCCACCACAAGCTTCATCGGCGACTTCGACCTTCGCTACCTTCTCTTCCCCAACGGCAACTTTGCCATCAGAGTCTATAACCAGACCAACGACCGTTACTTCACCCGTAACAGCCTGACCACCCAAGGATTGGGTCTTATCCTTAAAAAGGATTTCAATGGTTTCAGAGACTTGTTTGGCTGGAAGAGGAAGAAAAAGGTACAGCTGCAACCAGATACGCTGCAATTTAAAGCGAAATAACAGCTCGGTTGCTTCTCCCCCTCGCGCCCGTTGGCACTTCCTCCTTTATCAGCATCACTGCCTTCTTGGTGCAAAAGCTATGCTTCGTGAACTTTTGACAAGTGTCGCACGATAGTTTGACACTTGTCACACATGAATACGACACTTGTCAAAAGTTGCGGCAAATGGCTTTCTGCACCTTAATTCTATTCTCTTCAAACCCACGGAGATGCCATTCGGGCGCACGGTTCCCGTATTCTGCGCTCCACACGCTACACCCTGCGACAGTTGCAAACCTCGGTTTTGCCGTTCAACTTGGTTGTTAAAAAACCATAATACTACCAAAACTCCGCTTAAGTAATTGAATACAAACCAGATAAAATAAGTAACTTTGCACCCGATTTGGGCACAGAAGGCTCATTTCAACAGAGTTAATTAACATAAAGTCCAACTTTATTAATTTAAAACATTTATTTTTTATGTCAGAATTAAAGAACGAAGGTCTTCAAGACTTCAACTGGGAAGAATTTGAAAATGACCAGAACGTAAACGTCAACAAGAATGAGCTTGAGAAAGCTTATGATGAGACACTCAACAAAATCCAGGAACATCAGGTAGTTGAGGGCACCGTAATCTCTATCGACAAGAAAGAGGTTGTTGTCAACATCGGCTACAAGAGCGACGGCATCATTCCCGCTTCAGAATTCCGCTACAATCCTGAACTCAAGATTGGAGACAAGGTTGAGGTTTACGTAGAAAGCCAGGAGGACAAGCGCGGACAGCTTGTGCTCTCCCATAAGAAGGCCCGTCTGGCCAAGAGCTGGGACAAAATCAACGAAGCTCTGGAGAAAGAAGAAGTTATACAGGGTTACATCAAGTGCCGCACTAAGGGTGGTATGATTGTTGATGTGTTCGGTATTGAAGCATTCTTGCCCGGCAGTCAGATTGACGTTCATCCTATACGCGACTACGATGTGTTCGTAGGCAAGACCATGGAATTCAAGGTGGTTAAGATTAACCAGGAGTTCCGCAACGTCGTTGTTTCTCACAAGGCTCTCATTGAGGCTGAGTTGGAAGCACAGAAGAAAGAGATTATCTCACATCTTGAAAAGGGTCAGGTACTCGAAGGTACCGTTAAGAACATTACTTCTTACGGTGTATTCGTTGACCTCGGTGGTGTTGACGGACTCATCCACATCACTGACCTCTCTTGGGGCCGCGTAAGTGACCCGCATGAAGTGGTGAACCTCGACGAGAAAATTAATGTCGTAATTCTCGACTTTGATGAAGAGAAGAAGCGCATTGCCCTGGGTCTCAAGCAACTTACACCGCACCCATGGGATGCTTTGGATGCTAACCTCAAGGTGGGCGACCACGTCAAGGGCAAGGTAGTTGTCATTGCCGACTACGGAGCATTTGTAGAAATACAGCCGGGTGTTGAAGGTCTCATCCACGTAAGTGAAATGTCGTGGAGCCAGCACCTGCGTTCTGCACAGGAGTTCATGCACGTTGGCGACGAGGTTGAGGCAGTTATCCTTACTCTCGACCGCGAGGAGCGCAAGATGAGCCTGGGTATCAAGCAGCTGAAGGAAGACCCTTGGGAGACTATCGAGCAGAAGTATCCTATCGGCAGCAAGCATACGGCCAAGGTTCGCAACTTCACCAACTTCGGTATCTTCGTTGAACTGGAAGAAGGAGTTGACGGACTTATCCACATCAGCGACCTCTCTTGGACCAAGAAAGTAAAGCATCCGTCAGAGTTCACCACTGTTGGTGCCGACATCGATGTAGTAGTTCTTGAGATTGATAAGGAGAATCGCCGCCTGTCTCTCGGCCACAAGCAGCTGGAGTCCAATCCTTGGGACACCTACGAGACCATCTACACTCCCGGCTCTGTTCATGAAGGCAAGATTACAGAGATGATGGATAAGGGCGCTGTCGTAACACTCAACGAGGGCGGCGAAGGCTTCGCCACTCCCAAACACCTTGTTAAAGAGGACGGAACTCAGGCCCAGCTGGGCGAGGAACTTCCCTTCAAGGTTATTGAGTTCGTTAAGGAGACCAAACGCATCATCCTCTCCCACTCCCGTACTTTTGAGGAGGGCAAGGATGACACCAAGTCTGCACGTCGCCACAATGCACCTAAGAAGGCTGATGCTCCTGCCATCAACAACGTTGCAGCTGGTACATCTCTGGGCGATCTGGATGTTCTTGCCGAACTGAAAGAGAAGATGGAGAAAGGTGAATAATCCGTTTGCCTGTCCAAATTGAGATGTCAGACTGGACTGCTTACCGGCAACCGGCTTCCGTTCTCAATTTTACAACATAGCTTAAGGGCTGATTCTTACAAAGAGTCAGCCCTTTACTTTTAATGAATGTTAACCGTCTCATATTTCTGTTGGTGAAGAGCAACTATCTCAACTAATTTTACTAACTTTGCGTCCGATTTAATACGTATCCGTTGTTTCTGCTCTGGAAACAGCGCTTTCAATCAAAACATTCATTATACAATATATGTATAGCAAAGAAGAACTATTATCTAAAGATATCTCCGAACTCGAAGATATTGCTACAAAACTTGGTGCCAAATTTGAAAAAGACTCCGATACAGAGCAGCTTACCTACACTATTCTGGACAAGCAGGCTGAGGATGAAGGCAACAAGAACCCCTTGGGGACAAACCGAAAAAGAAGAACCCGCATCATGAAGAAAGAAACCGACCGCGTTTATACGGTGAATGGCAAGGAAGGAGAGAACTTTGACTTGAAGAAAAACAAGGTCTCTGCCGAACAGCCTGCACTTTTCAAGGACGAGTCCGAGCAGCAGGCTGCCGCCTCAAAAGCATCCTCACCAGAGGAACAACTGGCCGCCCTGCCCAAGCACAGAGGCCGCAAGACAAAGAAAGAGCTTGAGTTGCTGGCTAAGATTGAGGCAGAGAAGACCAATCCGGAGGAAGAAGAAACGCAGGCTGAAGAGCCAAAGTATGCCGAAGAACCAGCAGATAAGGAAGTTGATATTATTCCGGAAGCAGTACCAGAAGCGGCCTTTGCCACCCCCGAAGGCGACAATGCAGACGACGACAAGGAAAACCTCATAGCTCAACTTCAGGCCAAAATCAATGCTCATAACGAAACAGCAGACGACAAACATGAGGCTATTGCCGAGGGTATATGGGAGGATGACCCGGGCGACGGAACTGATTTTATCGTAACGGTCGACCTGCCCATCGAAGATCAAGGCATCGTTCCCAATTACGACATGTTCGACAATCCCACTTCTCCAGTGGCCTCTCCCGCTCCGTTCTACCAGCAGCCTGTTCCCCAGTCGGCAGCTCCATCGTCGCAGTTATATGATTTTTCCGACATCATTACGGCCAATGGCGTCATCGAAATCATGCCCGATGGCTATGGATTCCTGCGTTCCAGCGATTACAACTACCTCTCATCGCCCGATGATGTCTACGTGTCGGTCAATCAGATTAAGCACTACGGCCTCAAGACCGGCGACGTAGTGCAGTGCCATGTGCGTCCGCCGCATGAGGGAGAGAAGTACTTTCCACTCACAAGTATCGACAAGATTAACGGCCGCAACCCTGCTGAAATCAGGGACCGGATACCCTTCGAGCACCTTACTCCCCTCTTCCCCGACCAGAAGTTTACGCTGTGCGGCGAGAAGAAAACCACTAATCTCTCAACGAGAGTGGTCGACCTCTTCTCACCTATCGGCAAAGGACAGCGTGCCCTGATAGTAGCACAGCCCAAGACGGGTAAAACCATCTTGATGAAAGACATTGCCAACGCCATAGCCGCCAATCATCCGGAGGCTTACCTCATGATGTTGCTCATCGACGAACGCCCGGAAGAAGTAACCGACATGGCCCGTACCGTAAACGCCGAAGTCGTGGCTTCCACGTTCGATGAGCCTGCAGAGCGCCACGTAAAGATTGCCGGCATCGTGTTGGAGAAAGCCAAACGAATGGTAGAATGTGGCCACGACGTGGTTATCTTCCTCGATTCCATTACCCGACTGGCACGTGCCTACAACACTGTAAGCCCTGCCAGCGGCAAGGTTCTTACGGGTGGTGTAGATGCCAACGCCCTGCAGAAGCCCAAAAGGTTCTTTGGCGCAGCCCGCAATATTGAAGGCGGAGGCTCGCTTACCATCATAGCAACGGCCTTGATAGACACAGGCTCCAAGATGGACGAAGTTATATTTGAGGAGTTCAAGGGTACAGGTAACATGGAATTGCAGCTCGATCGCTCGCTTTCTAACAAGCGTATCTTCCCGGCTGTTAACCTGGTTGCCTCCAGCACACGCCGTGACGACCTGCTGCAGGACAAGACGACGCTCGACCGCATGTGGATTCTGCGCAAGTATATTTCTGACATGACACCTATCGAGGCCATGAACACCATTCACGACCGCATGGAGAAAACGCGCGACAACGAGGAATTCCTGCTGTCCATGAACGGCTAAGCATGGCTTGCCGGTTACAGGAAAATAAAAAAACTCCTGATATCACATCAGGAAGCGACGGATATAAAACCATTCCCGACATCAAAAGGGAATGGTTTTTATTTTTGATTGCCGTCATGAAGCTATGCCTCGGGAACTTTCGACAAGTGTCGCACGATCGTGTGACACTTGTCGAATTCATGTGCGACACTTGTCGAAAGTTCCCGGAGGTATATCTTCGGCCCTCTGAAGTGTATCGGAAAGCACTCCTCATCTATTTGTCAATCCGTCTGTTGAATGTCAACTGACATCAGATTAATGCCGAGTGGACAGAAACAAAACTCCGGCTTTGAGAACGCGCAACCGGAGTCAGATGTCTTGCAGGCACCAGCCGACTGCTGTATTTGGTATGAAGCTGCGTTTTCGCAGGGCTTGCAGCTTCTCTCAAAGCTACATCTCTACCCTACTCCTCGTATTCCGTTGTATCGGCAATTCCGGCATCATGCAGCGCTTCCTTTCGTTCCCGGCAGGTACCGCACTTGCCGCAATGCTTCTCGCCGCCCTTGTAGCAGCTCCATGTTTCGGCATAGTTAATTCCGAGAGCGTTGCCTCTACGGGCTATGTCGGCCTTGGAAATGTCGGTATAAGGAGCCCAGACTTCAACCTTCTCGAAGGTTCCGGTCCTGGTAGCTGCCGACATGGCGTTTACGAACTCAGGCCTGCAGTCGGGATATATGGTGTGGTCGCCTCCGTGATTGGCCATCATCACCCGGCGCAGCTGGTTGCTCTCGGCTATTCCGGCGGCAATGGCAAGCATGATGCCGTTGCGGAAGGGCACCACGGTTGATTTCATATTCTCCTCGTTGTAGTTGCCTTCGGGAACGGCTTCGGAACCCTCCAGGAGCGAGCTTTTGAAATACTGATGAATAAATCCCAGGTTGATGGTGATGTGCCTGATACCCAGACGCTCGCAATGCAGCTTGGCATAAGGAATTTCGCGGGCATTATGGTTGCTCCCATAGTCGAACGAAATGCCTAATGCAATGCAGTCCTTGAACTCGTAGAGCATGGTAATACTGTCCATGCCGCCACTTACTATAATCACTGAATCTTTCATCTCCTTACGTTGTTTCATGCAAAGTTACGAATAATCTGCTAAAATGTAAACTCTACGTGGCATTATCAGAAGGTTGTGAATTAAATTAGTAAAAACTCCGGATGTACACATGAAATCTCTAATCTTTTTATTAACTTTGCATGCAAAGAGACTTTTAATTTTAAACATTTATATAAAATGAAAATCGAACAATTTAACTTTGCCGGCAAGAAGGCTATCGTTCGTGTAGACTTCAATGTGCCATTGGACGCTAATGGTAATGTTACTGACGACACGCGCATACGCGGCGCACTTCCTACTCTTAAGAAGGTACTGGCCGATGGCGGCGCACTTATCATGATGAGCCACATGGGCAAGCCCAAAGGCAAAGTAAAGCCGGAGCTCTCACTCGGACAGATTGTAAAGAATGTTTCAGCTGCGCTGGGCGTTGACGTAAAGTTTGCTCCCGACTGTGCAAAGGCTGATGAGCTGGCAGCAGCCCTCAAGCCGGGCGAAGCTCTGCTGCTGGAGAACCTCCGCTTCTATCCCGAAGAGGAAGGCAAGCCTGTAGACGTTGAGAAGGGTACGCCCGAATACGACGAAGCAAGCAAGGCTATGAAGGACAGCCAGAAAGAGTTTGCCAAGAAACTGGCCTCCTATGCCGATGTTTATGTAAACGACGCATTCGGTACGGCACACCGCAAGCACGCTTCGACTGCCGTTATAGCTGACTACTTTGACAAGGATGCCAAGATGCTGGGCTTCCTGATGGAAAAGGAAGTAAAGGCTATCGACAACGTACTGAAGAACGCCCAGCATCCTTTCACAGCCATCATAGGCGGCTCGAAGGTAAGCTCCAAGTTAGGCGTCATCAAGAACCTGCTGGATAAAGTAGACAACCTGATTATCGGCGGCGGCATGGGCTATACCTTCATCAAGGCACAGGGCGGCCAGATAGGCAAGTCTCTGCACGAGGACGATTTGATGCCCGAGGCCATCAACGTAATGAATGCGGCTAAAGAGAAGGGTGTAAACCTGAGCCTGTCGGTAGCTACCGTTTGCGGCAAAGACTTCTCTAACGACACCGAGCGCAAGGTATTCCCCATCAATCAGATACCTGATGAGTGGGAAGGAATGGACGCTTCGGAAGAGAGCCTGGCTAACTGGAAGCAGATTATACTGAACTCCAAGACCATACTTTGGAACGGTCCTGTAGGCGTTTTCGAGCTTGATAACTTTGCGCACGGCACCGGCGAGATTGCCAAATACGTTGCCGAGGCTACACAGGAGAACGGAGCATTCTCGCTCGTAGGCGGCGGCGACTCTGTTGCAGCAGTCAACAAGTTCGGTTTGGCCGATAAGGTTTCGTATGTATCTACAGGTGGCGGTGCCATGCTCGAAGCTATCGAGGGTAAGGTTCTGCCGGGTGTAGCAGCCATCGAAGACTGATTCTGAACAATGACAACATGGAAAATAGCGAATGAAAAATCATTCGCTATTTTCTTTGTCAGCTCCGGCAGCAGGCTTCGGGAAGTGATAATGGCTTTCGTAAACTAAAGATTACAAAAACGCCATTGGCACACCTGCAGGTCTGCTAAAAGCCGTTTATTCATAGGAATACGCTCAAATTATCATACATTTGTTGTTTTTCGCGTAGATTTATTCGTAATTTTGCACGAAGAATTGTCAGTAACATTTTATGGATTGGTTAGTTAATCTTTTTACGACCACCGATTCCGTGGCTCACATCGCCCTACTCTATGCAATCGTAATTGCCGTAGGCGTACTGCTGGGCAAGGTCAAAATAGGTGGTATCTCATTGGGAGTAACATTCGTGCTGTTTGCCGGTATCCTTGCCGGTCACATCGGTTTTACGGCTCCGGTCAACATTCTCACGTTCATGCAGGATTTCGGTTTAATCCTGTTTGTGTTCATGATAGGCTTGCAGGTTGGCCCGGGCTTCTTTGAAAGTTTCCGTAAAGGCGGCATTACTCTCAACATGCTTTCAGCCGGAATGATTTTGTTGAACATCGGAGTGATGTTTGCCTGCTATTACATCTTCTTCGATACAGATAACGCCAACAACCTGCCAATGATGGTAGGAACACTGTACGGAGCCGTAACCAACACTCCCGGACTGGGTGCGGCCAATGAGGCACTGACTTCGGTCATCACAAACGGACACGTGCCCCAGATTGCTTCGGGCTATGCCTGCGCCTACCCGCTCGGCGTGCTGGGTATCATCGGCGCCACCATAGCCATCAAGTACCTTTGCAGTATCAACTTAGAACAGGAAGATCAAGAGCTCCTACAGGCCGAAGCTGAGAACCCTCATGAGAAGCCCCGCTTAATGCACCTCAAGGTGGATAATGAATATCTCGCCGGTAAAACCTTGCTTCAGGTGGCTAACTTCTTAAATCGCGACATCGTATGCTCGCGCATTCTCCACGACGGTAATATCAGCATACCTAACAAGGACACTGTTTTCGCAATGGGAGATGATGTTCTTATAGTCTGCGCAGAAACTGATGCTGAAGCCATCCGGGCATTTATCGGGCCGGTGGTAGACGAGCCTTTCCCCGAGGATAACGAGAAACAGCTACTTATCTCCAAGCGAATTGTAGTTACGAACCCGGCCATGAACGGCAAGACTCTGGGCAAAATGCACTTCTCGAGCGTTTATGGTGTTAACGTAACACGTATCACTCGCCAGGGAATGGACCTCTTCGCAGGCCGCAGTCACCATTTCCACGTGGGCGACAGGATTATGGTTGTAGGCCCGGAAGACAACGTGAACAGAGTTGCCGACCTGATGGGGAACTCCGTCAAGCGACTGGATGCACCCAACATTGCCACCATCTTCATCGGAATTATTGTTGGTATCCTGTTCGGTAGCCTTCCTTTTGCCATTCCGGGCATGCCTGTACCGCTCAAGCTCGGTATTGCCGGCGGCCCGTTGATTATCGCAATACTGATTGGAAGGTTTGGTTACAGAATGCACCTTGTTACATACACAACCACTTCAGCCAACATGATGCTGCGCGAAATAGGACTTACGCTCTTCCTGGCCAGCGTGGGCATCAAGGCTGGTGCAGGCTTCTGGGAGACTGTTGTACAGGGAGATGGACTCAAATATGTGTACACCGGCTTCCTTATCACCATCATTCCGATACTGATTGTAGGAACACTGGCACGGCTTAAGTTCAAGTTCAACTACTTTACCATTATGGGTATGATAGCCGGAACTTATACTGACCCGCCCGCTCTGGCATACGCCAACTCCGTGTGCTCCAAGGAAGCACCGGCCGTAGGCTACTCTACGGTTTATCCACTGAGCATGTTCCTCAGGATATTTACGGCCCAGATTATCGTTTTGTTCTTCTGTGGAGCATAGCTAAATCTTACGGTCAGTAACCCTCGTATCCGCAAAATACTGGTACAAAGCAGCCGAATTGCTTGCTGTTACCAGTATTTTGCGGATATATTATTTTTACACAACACCGTACAATTTGTGCAGTTTAAATTTTGGTGGCTATCAAACTTTTTATTATCTTTGGAGCATTAATCTATTAGCGTTAGCAATATGAAGAAGCTGGAACTACTTTTTTATTTCGTTCTCATGAGCGCTCTCTCAGTTCTCGCACAAGGGGCACGGAACATAGTCATCAATGAAATCATGACGCAGAACACCGCGAACCTGACCGATGAATACAATGCACATCGGGCGTGGATAGAACTGGCAAACACATCCTATTCAAGCTATAATGTCCGAGGTATGTTCATTACAACCAACAGAAAGGCTCTGGACGAGAAACTCACGCCAGTACAGCGTATAGGCCTGATGAACATTATCCCGGACGAAGAGGAATTAACCAACCTGAAAGCACGTCAGCACTCTGTATTCTTCCTCAACTCTTCTCCCACCAAAGGAGTACAGCATCTGTCGGCGCAGGCCTTTCCCGGCCAGCCTGTATGGATAGCACTATATGACGGTAACGGTATAGACCTGATAGATTCAGTAAGCGTACCGCCATTGGCAGCCAATACGTCCTACGCCCGCATACACGACGGAGCCGGCAAGTGGGTAATCAAGGCTCCGACAGCCGTCACTCCGGGAACCGACAACTTCATTCAGGTAACGGAAAGCAAGGTTACAAAATGGAAAAACAGCGATCCTTACGGGGTTGCTATCTCCGTGCTCTCAATGGGAATTGTGTTTTCTTGCCTGGCCCTGCTCTATGTTTTCTTCAGTCTGTTGGGTTCCTATATGGAGCACAAGCAAAGACTAAAGGCCGCGACCGAGAGCCATGCGTCACTGATGGCAATCCTCAAAGCAGGCAAGAAGATGGCAGACACCGGCCACAAGACCAATGTAATCCTGAAAGACGGCCTTAAAACAAAGGGTATAGACAAGGAAATATACATCGCTGTTATCTCTCTGGCCTTGCAGGAGTATCTGGAAGACCAGCATGACATGGAGAGTGGCATCATTACTATCAAACCGAAACATACAAATTGGAACAACCTAAACAGATAAACGATTATGGCTAAGTATCAATATAGAGTCCAGGGCCTCGACTACGAGGTAGACATCAAGGAGGTAGAGGGCAATATTGCCAAGGTGAGCGTAAATGGGATTGATTTTGAGGTGGAACTCAAGCAACCTGCAAAGCCAAAGAAAAAGACCGTGATTATTCAGACAGCCAAGCCCGTTGACAATATGAACAACGACGGCATGATTGACATGAAGCGCGACACCGGCGCAAGGGCAACCGTACCGGCAAGCGGAACACCCGTACTGGCACCGCTGCCAGGCACGGTGACCAATATAAATGTAAAAGTAGGACAACATGTAGCCAAAGGAGATACGGTAGTTGTGCTTGAAGCCATGAAGATGCAAAACAACATTGAGGCAGAAGTAGACGGAACCATAACCTCCATACCCGTTAGTCAAGGTGAGGCTGTCATGGAAGGAAACATCTTGGTAACAATAGGATAGCGTATGGGATTCTGGGATTTAATAGCGACAAATTTCAACGATTTTCTCACTTACACAGGCTTTGCCAATGCAAGTGCAGGAAATCTCATCATGATAGTAGTGGGCGGCTTCTTTATCTATCTGGCCATCAAAAAAGATTTTGAGCCGCTGCTGCTGGTGCCCATCGGCATGGGAATTATCTTGGGTAACATCCCATTTAGGGCCGATGCAGGCTTGGAGATTGGCTTGTACGAAGACAACTCCGTACTCAACATCTTCTACCAGGGCGTGCGCCAGGGCTGGTATCCGCCACTGGTGTTCCTGGGCATCGGTGCCATGACCGATTTCTCTGCACTCATCAGCAACCCTAAACTCATCCTCATTGGTGCTGCCGCCCAGTTCGGCATCTTCGGAGCATACATGGTAGCATTGGCTTTAGGCTTTGAACCCAACCAGGCGGCCGGCATCGCCATTATCGGCGGAGCTGATGGTCCAACGGCCATCTTCCTAAGTTCAAAGCTCAGCCCCAACCTGATGGGAGCCATTGCCGTGTGCGCTTACTCCTACATGGCGCTGGTTCCTGTCATTCAGCCGCCCCTCATGCGCATGCTAACAACCAAGCGCGAGCGCGTTATCAAGATGAAACCGGCAAGACAAGTGAGCCAAACGGAGCGAATCCTCTTCCCCATCATCGGCTTACTTCTTACAACCTTTATCGTTCCCTCCGGACTGCCGCTGCTGGGCATGCTCTTTCTTGGCAACTTACTCAAGGAGAGCGGCAAGACAACCCGGTTGGCCAAGACGGCCGGCTCGGCACTTAACGACATCGTGGTAATACTTCTGGGCCTTACCGTTGGTTGCTCAACGCAGGCATCAGAATTCCTGACGCTCAATACCATCAAGATATTCTTGCTGGGAGCTTTGGCCTTTATTATCGCTACGGCAAGTGGTGTGCTGTTCGTAAAACTGATGAACGTTTTTCTGTCCAAGGACAAAAAGCTCAATCCACTGATAGGTAATGCCGGCGTGAGTGCCGTACCTATGGCTGCAAGAATATCCAACAACCTTGGGTTAGAGTACGACCGGCACAATTTCCTGCTCATGCACGCCATGGGGCCAAACGTAGCAGGCGTAATCGGCAGTGCTGTTGCTGCCGGAGCCTTATTGGGTTTCCTCTCCTAACACCGCTCTGTGTACACCGCATGAAGCCCTATAGAAGACCTTGATATGATAAACTTCTCGTCTCTGTCTGCCACTCAACAGAACTTTCGACACTTGTCACATAATCGTGCGACAGGTGTGAAATAATCGTGCGACAAGTGTCGAAAGTTCACGAAACATCAAATTTGCACCCCAAACAACCCCATGCCAAGACCAAAAACGGCACCATGAGCAATCAATGACCGCAGTAATTAATCCACAAATTGAGAGATATTACCCTAATAAAAACAAATGGATTTATTAAAGGATTTATACACAAACGTTATCTCTATGGATGAAGCCAATGATATTTATGAAAATATAAGAGGCGATATTGATAATGGCGTATATGACAGTTTGCTCAATAATGGCAAAACAATAGACCTTGCATCTCTTTTGGGGATGGATGAATATGAATATACTGCATTTTGTCAAGGCGCTCTATTCTCAATAATTGCAAAATGGCGATACGAAGGATGGCCGTGTAAGTGTTGCAAACACTAATCAATTCATTGATTATAAACAATACTATTGGTTAGTTCAAGAACTTGACAATGGAGGTTACGGACTCCTGAAACTTTAAGGTAACCCATTGCTTCTTGAGCAAATAAAGAACAAAACATAATTAAGAGATATAAATGCAATGGCATTCAGAATGACAAGGTGAAAAAATTATCAATGAAGATACTGATTAACAGACACCATCTTGGAGAAATAGAGAATGTAGAGCAACTGTACCATTCCATAATAAAATAGAATTTTGGCGTAGATTCTTATATCGAACTCTCGCCCTGATAGGCTAAAAGGACAAAAAGAAATGATTTTACTGTGTGCTAAGAATAACTTTTTAAAAACGTTACATGTAATCCGAAGTATCCCCGACATGTATCTTTAGTTCCCTTTCTGCGCTATCTTGCCAAGGGTTTTACTTCGGCAGAAATCCCTCAGAACCAACATGGTAGGGCATAAGTATCTTGTTACAAACAGAAAGAGGAACCTTTTTTCAAAAGTTCCTCTTTTTATTGTTTCGTGATTCCGTTGGGGTTCGAACCCAAGACCCACAGCTTAGAAGGCTGTTGCTCTAATCCAACTGAGCTACGGAACCAAACTGACTGCAAAGGTAATCATTTTGGTTGATTTCTGCAGGAAGTCCGGTTGACGTTGTTCGTTGGCTTAACTAATTTTAACCCTATGGGCAAATGATTGAGATTAGCTATCGGTAATCAGACACAGCGGCAACTTATCTGTATTTTTTCAAATATTCATCAGCTCTTGGGTCACCCAGTTCTTTAGCCTTGTTCAGCGCTTCAATGCCTTCTGTTTTCTTCTTCTGGTGGATGAGAGCCACACCTTTAATAACATAGCCATCGGTACTCTTGGGGTTTAACCGGATGCTGGCATCAGCGCTCTTGACTGCATCGTCCAGCTGGTTGAAACGCAGATGCAAAGAAGCTTTTTCGGCCCACAAAAGAGGATTCTTATAGTCAAGGTACACTGCCCGATTGATATCGTTTACAGCCTGCTGGTACTGGTGAATTTTCAGCTCGGCTTGTTCTCTGGCGAAGTAGAAATCACTGCTGAGCGGACGCCCCTGCATCAGTGAGTCATATTGGTTGAAGTCGTCTACAGCCTTACGGAACTCTCCTGCATTGAGCCATGCGTTGCCCCGAGCCAGCACATAAGGGGCTCCTACGGCGTTTAAGGGTTGCGGACTGGCAGCAATGGCGCTGTCGAGCAATGCCATGAATTCGTTTTGCGGAGCCTTGAGCTGCTGTTTGCATTGTACAGCCTCGTAGAAAAACTCGCCACTGCGGATATTGCTCTTGGTGAGCGCCATGAACATGTCATAGGCCGTTTGGTACTCTCCTTTGGCAAAGTAAACTTGTGCCTGCTGATGTTGGTAAGTTGGTAACGCATTAATGGAGTAAGCCTGCTTGGCTTCATCAAGTGCTTTATCTAAGCTCCAGGCAGCAAACGGCTTGTCGGCCTTATAAATCTCTTTTTGGAAAATGAGGCGTGAATAGTTGGAATGAGCTTCATCCTTTTTGGCAACTTTTTGGATAGCAGTTTCCATTGTGGCTGCTACATTGCTGAATTGGTCAGCATTCAGCTGGCTTTGTGCGCGTTGTGTATAACCATCGATGCTTGTGGGGAATTGGGAAATAAAGGCATCCACATATTTCACATGCAGCATCGAGTCTGGCTGTTGAGCCGAGAGCATCAGCATGATCTGGGCCTGTTCGGGCGACTGAGGGAAGTCTATCCGGATGGACGTTTGCCTTAGTACAGAGCTGTTAATGGCCAATCCGTTTTCTACCTTGAAGCTGTTTGCCAGCTGTGCGTCAGTTGCGTAAACATCTGAACCCGTCTTGCTGTGTTGTAACAGACCTATGACTTCTCCCTTTGCATTGACAAACGGGCAGCCTTCTGCATTCTCCGGAACGGTGCTTGAGAAGATATAATAGGTGTATTTATCCATGAATTTCTCCGTGTTCTGCACATTCCGCTGACTGATATCAGCCTTTCTGACAGAATAGCCAAGCAGCCATGCTTTGGAACCTTTGGGCGATGGAACCGTTGCCACACGTGCTCCTGCAGTACGCCCTTTGACACGGAACTTGCAGACATCGTAGAGTTCGTTGGCGCCAATAACGGATTCTACATCCATCTTGTTGCCTTTAGCGTCGACAACAACTGCAGAGGAGGCTCCCACAAACGGCTTCCAAATTCCAATAGCCTCGCCGGAATTGCCAACGAATACTCCGTGACTGGAGGCCAGAATGCTGCCATCGGCCTTGAATGTTGTGAGTGTGAATACTGAATTGGCCGCATCCTCAATCTGCGCAAATGCCGTTGTACACAGCATGAGCATTAAAGCTATGAGGGCAGACGACTTGATAACGAATGAATTTCTATGTTTCATAAGATGATTGTTTCTACTTTGTTTTCAATAGTTCCTTAGCATTCTCAATGGCCGCCGGGGTTACATCGCTGCCACTCAGCATCTGTGCTATCTCGTCAATGCGCTCTGCAGGAGTGAGCATAGTCATGCGGCTAACGGTTCCTTCTTGAGTCTCAGCTTTAGAAACCTTGTAGTGCGTACTTCCTAATGCAGCTATCTGGGGCAAATGGGTGATGCTGATGACCTGCCGCTCGTGGTTGCCCATCTCTTGCATTATCTGCGCCATTTTCTCTGCAACACGTCCGCTTACGCCGGTATCAATCTCATCGAAAATAATGGTTGG
The DNA here is from genome assembly GCA_900199655.1 of Prevotellaceae bacterium KH2P17. GTDB lineage: Bacteria > Bacteroidota > Bacteroidia > Bacteroidales > Bacteroidaceae > Prevotella. The sequence continues at coordinate 88,681 of FZRE01000011.1, read as the reverse complement.
AAGTTTCACCGTTCCGCTAATCATGGCTTTGAGCGACAGCATTACCCGCGCTATCTCACCACCCGACGCAACAAGTGCAACCGGTTGCATGGCCGTACTGGTGTTGGCACTGAACAGAAAGGAAACCTTGTCAATACCATTATCGGACAAAGGCTTTGTGCCCAGTTCAACTTTGAACCTTACATGTGGAATGCCAAGGGGAACAAGACGCTGCTGCATCTCCTTTTCTAACGTGACGGCTGCTTTCTTTCGGAGTGCTGTCAGCTTTTCTGCTTGCTGGCGGCAGGTACGTTCAAGTTCGTCAACTTCCTGTTGTTTGGCCTGGAGTTGCTCGTCGCTATGATTGAGATGCTGCTGTTGGGTTTTCAATTCTGCCAAGATTTCAACCAGCTCCTGCTCTGTGCTGACATGAAACTTCTGTTCCAGAGAGTAGATAGCGTCCAACCGCAAATTCAGCGTATCCAGCTCTTTGGGGTCGAAGTCAATGTTTTCTAACTTAGAACTTATTTCCTGAGAAATGTCTTTCAGCTCGATGTAAGAAGAAGCCAGACGGTTCGCCAACTCTGCAATATCAGGATAAACGTGCTGAATGTCATGCAGGCGGGCTGTTGCTGCTTTAATTTTCTGGACTGCACCATCATCAGCTCCCAAATGGTTGTCAGCTTCGAAAAGACTTGATTTGATTTCTTCCGCATGACTCAAGGTTTCTATACTTTGCTCCAGCTCCTCTTGTTCGTCAGCTTGCAGGTTGGCTTTCTCAAGTTCATTGACCTGAAAGTTCAGGAATTCCTCATTCTCACGGCTTTTCTCAATTTCCTCTTTGAGCGTTCCCAATTCCTGTAAAGTCTTGTGATAAGCCTTGTAAGAAGCCTGATAGTTCTTGAGCTGGGCACTGTCATGTGCCAGAATATCGACTACACTCAACTGAAAATCCTCCTTTTGAAGCAAGAGATTTTGATGCTGACTATGAATGTCGACCAGTTGTTCGCCCAGCTCTCGCATCGTAGAAAGAGGCATGGGCGTGTCGTTGATGAAAGCCCGGCTCTTGCCATTGGCAGATATTTCACGGCGGAGAATGGTGTCATTGGCATCGTAATCGATGTCTTTCTCCAGGAAGAAATCCTCCATGTTGTAGTTCGAAAGATTGAAATGGGCCTCGATGGTGCATTTGTCTTTTCCGGCCTTAACCTGCTTGGAATCTGCCCGGTTGCCCAGCAGCAGTCCAATGGCACCCAGAATAATACTTTTACCGGCACCCGTTTCGCCTGTTATGACTGAAAAGCCGGGGTTAAAAGGAATGTTAAGCTCATTGATGAGCGTATAGTTTTTGATATATAGTTGCTTGAGCATATCTCTGGTTACTATTCTTTGATTTTATCCCATGCAGAACTTTGGCTTGCGTTGATGCTGAACAGGATTTCGTGTACAGCCTCTTTCTCTTTCTGCGTGCCCTTACCCTGATAGATGAAAGCCAACTCGTCGCGCTTGAAATCGGTCCATATTTGCGGCAACATGCTCATGGGTTTGTCCTGGTGGCATTTCTTCAGGTTCTCCAGTGCTGTCGTGACGTTGGCCCGTCCGCGTTCGGCATTAGCTGCCATCTCATCCAGTCCGTTACGATAATAATCGTACTGAAGCTGACGGAAGGGACGCATGGCTCCGTCCAGATAGTCGTTGATGATAGCAAAACGGTTGCGATCGTCTTCAAAAGACTTCCACCCCGGAAAGTTCAGTGCCTGCGCATTGTTCACGATGTTCATGCAGTGCTGCAGTACGGCCTCGCCGCCGAATGGTGCAAAGGAGTCGAGATCGAGTCCGATAATCAGGTAAGCATAGTAGGCAAACAGCGCACTCAGCTGGTTGTCAATCTGTTCTTCGTTGAAGTTCAGCTGGTCAAACTGTGCGAACTGAAAAGTGAAATCATTGTCCGTATTGCTGTACAAAGTTGTTGTGTAGGCTGCGTTGTACACAGGCCTGTTTACTTGCACGATGGCACGACACGTAAAGGTATTGGTCGAAGCGTCGTACTTGGTTACCGTGATGTTGAAACTGCAGGCTATACGCTCGTTTTTCTGGAACTGCAGGTTAGTCCACTGTCGGTCGTTGACAAACTGCATCAGTGTTTCTTGCAGATTTGAGAAGATGCTCTCGTCGGTTCCTTCAATTTGCGCATGGTTGATATTTATCTTGGCATTCAGCTCCTGTGCCTGACTATGCGAAGTCAGACAGAGCAGCATGACCAGTAGATAAAAGTACCTGTAGCGTAACTTCATCCTTCAGTGCGGTTGTTAATCGGCTGTTATCGAACCGTTATTTATTGTTGAACTCGCTGAGCCTGATGCGTGTGAGCACTTGCTTTGTGTCGTTCGTAAAGTCGGAGGCAAGCATCCAGCTATAGTAACCAGGGTCTCTACGCAGTACATCCTTAACGGCCCAACCCTTATATTTACCGAAATTAAAGACTTCTTGCTTGCGCGGATTACCTTTCTCGTCGGTCAATGCTTCACCATCCTTGCCTGTCATAGGACTCCAGACTATACGGCCTGCAAAGTCTACGTTATCGTTGAGTTTGGAAAACTCGGCCAAGTAATCCATGTCATTGGGCAACGCACGGTCGGGTTCTTCGGCTGTCTCGGGGTTGTACTTGTCCAATTCTCCCATCAGTACGCGGTAGGTAGCCTCGGTATCTTGGTCTGCGCGGTGGGCCTCAAAATCCTCTTCCATCTTCCTGCCACAAAAGAATTTATAGGCTGCAGCCAGATTTCGACGTTCCATCTTGTGGTAGATAGTCTGTGCGTCAATCAGCCTGCATTTGTTGAAATCAAAGTCTACACCCGCCCGCAGAAACTCTTCTGCCAGCATGGGCACGTCGAAGTGATTGCTGTTGTAGCCTGCAAAGTCACAGCCCTTGAATTTTTCGCTCAAAGACGAAGAAAGCTCCTTGAAAGTAGGAGCCGTTGCCACTTGCTCGTCCGTGATGCCTGTCAGCGCAACCACCTCGGCCGGTATGGGGCGTTCGGGGTTCACGAAGATGTTTTCGCGTTCCTCCTTGCCGTCGGGATGTACTTTTATATAAGATATCTGGATGATTTTATCCTTTACGAGGTCAAGTCCTGTAGTCTCCAAGTCGAAGACTATCAGCGGCTTTTTAAGATTGAGTTTCATTATTCAGAGCTTTCTGTTTATAGTTAATGGCCTGTGGTTAAGCTACTCGTTATCAGCGTGCTATAGCCACAAGCCATTATCTGTTAACTGTTAGTTTACTAATCGTTGAGCAGCATCGGCATGATGAGCATCAGCACATCGCAATTCTCCGGCTGGGTTACTGGTACGATGATGCCCGCGCGGCTTGGGTCTCCAAGGCTGATGGTAACTTCTTCACTGTCGAGATTACTCAATATCTCGGTCAGCGAACTGCCCTTAAAACCAATATTCATAGGCTGCCCGGTATAGTCGCAGGTGATGTTTTCCTTGGCACTTGTGGCAAAGTCAATGTCCTCCGACGATATTTCCAGATTTCCCATTTCCAGATGGAAGCGCACCAGCAGGCTGCTCTCACTGGCAAACGGCAACACGCGGCGCAATGCACTAAGCAGCACCTTGCGGTCTATTACGAGCTGGTTGGGATTGTCTGTCGGTATCACCTTATTATAATTAGGGAACCTGCCTTCGATAAGACGGCACGAAAGGACGCCATCTGCAAAACGAACCTCGGCATTGCGGTCATCGAACTTGATGACAACATCGCCGCCGTCTCTGCCCAGCACGTTCTTCAGCAGGGTTGCGGGCTTCTTGGGCAGGATGAAGGATGCAGGCGTATCGCTCTTGATATTGAAGTTACGGTTGCGAACCAGCTTTTGTCCGTCGCTGGCAACGATGGCCAGACCGTCGGCCGTCAGGTCGAAGTAGACACCATTCATAACCGGACGAAGTTCATTTTGCGCCGTTGCAAAAAGTGAACGCGAGATGTTGTCGCTTAGCACGCCCGAGTCTATGGTTATGACTGTAGCGCCGTCGGGTATTGCCTGTGTGTGAGGATATTCGCCGGCATTCTGTGCCGTAAAGTGGTATATACCGTTCTGGTACACAACCTCAACGGTAAACTTGTTGATGTCCACATTGAATGTAAGTGGCTGTTCGGGCAGCTCCTTTACAGCATCCAGAATTGTGCGATTGGGTACGGCAAATTCACCTTCGCCTTCGCATGTGTCGAGTCCGATGGCAGACTGTATCACGTTTTCACTGTCAGAAGCAGTGATGCTTAGCTGATTGTTGCGGACTTCGAACAGGAAACAGTCCAGAATGGGCAGGGAGTTCTTACTGTTGATGACCCGTGAGAGTGATTGCAAACGGCTGCTGAGCGCAGTACTGGATAAGGTAAATCTCATTAGTATTTGAATTTTAGTTGTTTTTACTTTTTGTTTATTAGGTACAAAAATACAAAAAACCATTGTGCAAAGCAAAAAAATAACATGAAAAGTTTCTGTTTTTAGAACTATTTTATTAATTTCGCAATCGAAATGGTTTAAACCCACACATCGGGAAAAAGCTACAAAACAATAAACTTTAAATAAGATGCAATTACAAGGAAGAGTTATCGCCGTTTTACCGGAAAGAAGCGGTACTTCGGCTCGTACGGGTTCCGAATGGAAGTCACAGTCGTTTGTCATTGAAACACATGAGAATTACCCCCATAAGATGGTATTCGATGTTTTTGGTGCTGACAAACTCCAGAGCTTCAATATCCAACTTAATCAGGAGATTTTGGTTTCATTCGATATTGATGCCCATGAGTATAACGGCCGCTGGTTTAACAACATCCGCGCCTTTGCCGTACAGCAGGTAGACCCCAATACAGTTGAGGCAGCCGGAGTGCAGCCCGTACAGCAGGCCGGTGTTATTGGTGCAGCGCCCGCCAACGGTGCCCAGGCTCCGTTCCCGCAGCAGCCGGAGGCAGCCGGCAGTGCCGACGACCTGCCATTCTAAGGCTCCCGCAAGCTGCCAAAGCAGTATTATAGCCCTACCCTTCCGTCCTGCAGGCGCGCCTAATTACCATCTTTGGATGGAAGAAGATAGATATTAAAGGGTGTGAAAAATTGAAGTGAACCCCAAAAGTCATTTGTCTAACTTTTGGGGTTCACTTCGTTATTTACACACCATGCGCCCATGAAGCGTATAGAAACAGCCTTTTCTAACTGGCAAGTGTTTTTGATTGCATTCTTCTTTCCAAGTAATTTGAAGAATATTACACTACGGAAATGAGGAAATCCTATTCAACCGGGCTCTTGAAAACAACTTATCAGAACATTTACAGCTAATGCTTCCGCCCTCAACCGAGTATTCGCTGTAAGCCATTGCATTACAAGCGATTGCCAGCTCTAATTTCATTGGGATTTACATAGCTATGCTTCAGCGTCCTTGGAGCTATCGGTCAAGGATGTTGAAGCATAGCTTCTGGCACCTTGAAGCATAGCTGCAACAAGGCGGAATGAAAACATCAACTTTTCGGAAGACTCGAATTCAGCGAATTCGAGTTACTTTAGGATTAGCACCTTAAACCAATCTTGTAAGATGCCGGCATATTGATTCTGTGAATCGGCGACAAGAATCAGCACCTGAGAACCATCGTGCAGTCTCGGACCTAAGCACATTCCTTCGTAGTTGGCAATGTCGTAATCAAGCAGCCCTACACTCGTTTGCCATTCGTGTACAAGGGTCTTTTCAAGGAAGGGGCTATGTACGGTCAAGGTGTTTTCGGTAGAAAGGCTTTGACCCAAAGCCGGAAAGACTTGGAAGAGCTTGCAGTTTACAAAGGAGCCCAATTTTGATTCTGCCACAAAGAACTCCCTTTCCAACACCAGCAGGGAGCCGTCGTCCAAAGCGACTAACTCCGGTACGCCATGTGTACACAGTCCGGCGCTTTGATTCATCAATGGCTCATCCATCTGGTAGGCATACTGCTTAGCGGGCTGCAGACTTTCATCAAACGCCTGCAGACGAATGCGGTTCCTGGCAAGAGGCGCCCCATCGGCCTGTTCTCCATCGCCTGGCAGCGTGCTTTCATTACAAGTCCATAGCATTTTCGTTGCACTCGAATACGTTAAGGCTTCAAAACCGAGATTAGCCGAGGCTTTATGAAACAACTTGGGGATGGCTGCTTCCCGGCCCGTCGGGATTCCATCAAGCCCGTACTCTTTTATTGCCATGTCGCCCTCGCCGCTTATCAGGATTGTTTGGCGAGCCGCCAGATAAGCGATACCCTCCTCGTCACGGTTTGGTTTGTGTGAGCTTCTGAAGCCTAAGTTCACAATCTGGCTGATATTTCCGGTTATGGAGTCGATGGTTATTTTAAAAACAAAGAAGCCGTCTTCCGGTGCCTTGTCGCTAACTACTGCGTATTCATCATTTCCTATATAGGTAATCCCACTATAATTCCCTGCAGGAACATTCTCGGCAAAGGATTTTTGCCCGCCTTCCCTTACAAGCTGAATGTGTGTTTGGCCATTCACAGGCTGCAACAAAACGCCACACAGCAATATTGAAAACAAAATTCTATACATAAGCGAATGTCAATACGAATGCGTCAGTAATCATATATTCAACCGGCTGGCTCTTTTTCTGTTTCAAATCTTCTACCATTATCTGGCCGGACGGATGGACATGGAACGGGAGCAATCTCATTTCAAAGTACTGCAAGTCTTCCTTTGAAAAGAGCTTATAAACGGTTTCCTTGGCACACCAGTTAACCAGCTGTATGTCAAGTGAGGAGGAATCTTCATCAGACCGAATAAACTTGGAAACCACCCTGCTCACCCTGTTGCTGTAATATTCTATGTCTATACCTACCTGGTGGGTTTTGGAGAGAATGAGGGCAGCATAGCCTCTGGTATGGCTAACGCTGATGTTCCAGTCCCGGACAACTGGTTTGTCGTCGGCATTGTGTGTTATTCGCAACGAAGTGTCACCGGTCATGTGGAACAAAAGCGAATAGACGGCAAGCATCTCCAGCTTACGCATCTCCGAATGGATATTCTCTAATCGTGGTTTCAGGAAAGAAAGAGCAGGCTGCCGACTGAAGAAATCCTCTACGCGCTCATCTATCTTCCATATACCAAGTTGAATATCATTAGCCGAGTTTTCTGTTTTCTGCCAGAACATGCTTACTCCGTTTCGTGTTTCTCGTCATGTACTATGACCTTGACTCTGCTAATCCGACGTTCCTCAATGGCCATTATCTCGAACGAATAGTTCTTGTAGTCTATCCGTTCGTGCACGCTTGGAAAATCGCCTTTCAGCTCCAGCAACAAGCCCGCCAGCGAGTCGGCCTCACCTTCCACCTCGGCAAATTCGTCATCGTCAACATGCAGTATCTTGCAGAAGTCCACTAACAGCGTTTTGCCTTCGAATATATAGGTGTTGTAGCTGATTTTTGAGTACGTTTTTTCTTCCTCGTCGTATTCGTCGTTAATCTCACCAACGATTTCTTCGAGAATATCCTCCAACGTAATCAGTCCGCTCGTTCCGCCAAACTCATCAACTACGATAGCCATGTGGACTTTGTTATCCTGGAACTCCCGGAGCAAATCATCTATCTTCTTGGTCTCGGGAACAAAGTAGGGAGGACGTATCAAACTCTGCCAACGGAAACTCGCAGGCTTTGACAAATGCGGTAACAGGTCCTTGATGTACAGTACGCCCCTGATGTTGTCACCGTTATCCTGATACACGGGAATGCGGCTGTAATTGTTTTCGACTATACATTTCAGTACGTCAGCAAAGCTGCTTCGGATATCAATGTCAACAATATCCTGGCGGGTAGTCATTACTTCCTTGGCCGTTTCATCGCCAAAGCGGATGATTCCCTGCAACATGCTTTGCTCGTCCTTGATTTCTTCCTTATCCGTAAGTTCCAAGGCCTGCTCCAGGTCATCCACACTAAGCTGCCTATTCTCTTTCTGCACAACCTTTTCTGCCAGCATGCCACTCCTTATCAGAATGGTTTCCAACGGCCAAAAAAACTTACGCAGGAAGAGTATTCCATTCACCGCCTTACGACAAAACTTCAATGGATTTTGCCTGCTGTACACCTTTGGCATGATTTCTCCAAACAGCAGCAGCAGGAATGTCAGGAAAACAGTAATGCAGAGAAACTCTGCCCACTGGGCCCGAAACTTCACCAACGAACTGAAAATGTAATTGCAGAGCATGATGATGGTCACATTCACAAAATTGTTGGTAATAAGAATGGTGGCCAGAGTACGTTCCAAATCTTCGCGCAACATTTGTATACTTTTATCGCGTGGATTCTTTTCAGGGTTCAAGGCTTCAATATCCTGAGGTGATAAACTAAAGAAAGCGATTTCCGATCCGCTTGCGAAGCCTGACAATAAAAGAAGAACAGCAGCTAACAAAGCTGCTATTACCACACCCGGAGTTATGGGCTGAAATGTTACGAGTGAGCCTATTTGTTGTAAGTTGATAAAATCCAAACTATAATCGCTATATGTTAGAACGGCAACGATTTATCCTCTGCCTCGTTTTGAGGCTGCGATGCCTTATCTGCAACGGCACTGCTACCGTCCGTCGTTGCAGAACGAGGAGTGAGCATCTCCATGTTTTCGACCAATATCTCTGTCACATAACGCCGTACGCCGCGTTGATCATCGTAGCTGCGATAGCGAATACGCCCTTCTACGTACAGCTTATCGCCTTTATGAACATACTGCTCAACGATTTTGGCCATCTTCTTATAAAAAACGAGATTATGCCAATCCGTGTGTTCCGGCACTTTCGTACCATTCTGCAGTGTATATCCTCTTTCTGTTGTAGCGAAACTCACTTGGGCTACAGCCTGGTCTGCCTCATAGTACCTTACATCGGGTTCCTTGCCCACATTTCCTATTAACATTACCTTATTCATGGGAAAAACTATTTAGAAAGTGGTATTTGTCATCCAAATAAAAGGCTATTTCCACATTCCCAGATAACGGAAACGGAAATTCTTGCCTTTAGCCGAGGGAAACTGACTTCTGCTGTCAACGCGCTCACGGAGATGTTCAACCATCCGGTTGTAACAATCCTGACCTGACTCAGCCTTGCATCTCACCTCAAAGTGAGTGTCTCTGTATTCATGCTTTCCGGTTGCAGGTATCATCAATACACGCTTGAAATCAAGCGAGCCTTCGTACCAGCCCGGACGGAGTTCAGTAAGTTTCGTCATGGCAGTTGCAGCCAGGTCGCGGCGGTCTTGTATTGCTGCCGGTGCGGCAGGATGAAGAGCCTTCTTCTGTTTGAAGTCAAGCATTGTAGGAGCCGTTGTCTTAATGATAATAAAATAGACACGCGGTCTTATCTTGTATCTTTTGGGATAGAACACATCACTGTCCACATAGTCACGGATATCTGCTTCCAAGTCTGGAGTCAGGTCTATTTCTTGAATACTATGCAGAAAATCTATGGCTTCATCGGCATTGGAAACCAATGTCTCCTTATCAAAATATCTTAAATATAAATTCATTGATGGTGTTATGTTTCTCCTAAAAATGAGCGGCAAACGGGACTCGGACCCGCGACCTCGACCTTGGCAAGGTCGCGCTCTACCAACTGAGCTATTGCCGCAAAAACATTTTGTGTGAAGAGGAGGAGACTCGAACTCCCACGAAACAATTTTCACTACCCCCTCAAAGTAGCGCGTCTACCAATTCCGCCACCTCTCCAACAAAAATAACATTCTGAATAAATGGTGCCCAGAACAGGACTCGAACCTGCACGTCGTTAAACACACGCACCTGAAACGTGCGCGTCTACCAATTCCGCCACCTGGGCAAAACAAGGAGAAATACCTCTCTTTTGTCTTTATTCAGAATGTTGAGCGGCAAACGGGACTCGGACCCGCGACCTCGACCTTGGCAAGGTCGCGCTCTACCAACTGAGCTATTGCCGCACTATCCTAAGTGTTAGGAACATTTCTCTAAATGCGGTGCAAAGGTAACGCTTTTTTCTGACTTTGCAAATTTTTAGGTCTGTTTTTTTTCTAAAATTCCTCTTTTTCTGTTAATCCATTCTGTTTTTGTAATCTTCGTAGGTGAATTGCTTCAATACTTCAAGATTTCCATCTTCGTGCAGCAAGCCAATAGCAGGAAGACTTATGCCATTGAACATATTGGTTTTAACGGTAGTGTAATGCAGCATGTCCTCAAAGATGATGTTCTCTCCTATCTCCAGTTCGTGGTCAAACTTCCACGAACCCATAAAATCACCGCTCAAGCAGCTGTTGCCGCCGAGCCGATAGCTGCCAGGAGCACCGTCGGCTGTTATCTCTGCCCCCCGAACTGTCGGCATATAGGGCATTTCCAGACAGTCGGGCATGTGGCAGGTAAAGCTCACATTCAATATTGCGGTACGGATATCGTGATCTTCTACTACGTCTACTACCTGTGCAACGAGCGGACCGGTCTGCCATCCAAAAGCGCTGCCAGGCTCCAGAATAACATGAAGATGGGGATAACGGGCATGAAAACCATTCAGAAGCCTCACCAGGAGATCAACGTCATAATCCTTACGTGTCATCAGATGCCCGCCACCAAAGTTTATCCACTTCAGCTGCGAGAACCATCCGGCGAAACGAGATTCTATGTGTGCCAGCGTGCGTTCAAACACATCGGCTCCGCTTTCGCAATGGCAATGACAATGGAACCCCTCTATCTCTCGCGGAAGCCGGGCCGGCAGCCTGTCAGCTGTAACACCAAAGCGGGTTCCGGGGGCACAAGGATTATACAAATCTGTTCCAACTTCCGAATATTCAGGATTAACCCTTAATCCCAAACTCACCGTGGGGTTGGCCTTCCGGGCTGTATCCTTGAATCTCGAAAACTGCGAAAAGGAGTTGAAACTCAGATGGCTCGAACAGCGGGCAATGGCTTCTATCTCATTTTCAGTATAAGCCGGAGAGAATGTGTGCGTAGGCTCACCGAACTCCTCAAAACCAAGGCGCGCCTCGAAGAGTGAGCTGGCAGTTGTTGCATGGATGTATTCTTTGAAAATGGGAAACGTCTTCCACAGCGCATAGGCCTTGAAGGCAAGTATTATCTCCACGTCGGCAGCAGCGGCCACACGACTGATGAGCGTCAGGTTGCTGCGCAGTTTCTGCTCTTCTAATATATATATAGGTGTACGAACCTCTGCAAATGTTTGAGGATTTACTTTCATCTTTTCAGTTCCGTTTTGATACATCGACCCATCGAACACAAGTCCTGATTTCTTTTTTCTGCAAAGATAGCTTTTTATATTGGATATAATTGCAAGATTAAAGGAAAATTCTTACATTTGCAAAGTAAAAGTAACAGATGTAAGATGAAGCTTGTTATACTGACAAAATCTACATTCTTCGTGGAAGAAGACAAAGTTCTTGCCGCACTCTTCGATGAGGGAATGGATAATCTACACCTGTACAAGCCCGGCACTTCCTCCATTTTTTCTGAGCGGCTGTTGTCCTTATTGCCAGTTGAACACCACAGGAAGATAACGCTCCACGACCATTTTCAACTCACCCAAAGCTATCATTTGGCAGGCATTCATTTGGACACGCCCAACCAGATTGCACCTGAAGGATACAGAGGCCGCATAGGCCGCACCTGCACTGACTTGTTCAAACTCAAAGAGATGCGAAAGCAGGCAGACTATGTGTTTCTGAAAAACATCTTCGACTGCATAGAAACGAAAGAGGAAACGGCAACTTTCACCATCCCGCAGCTCGAAGAGGCCGCTGCCGCCGGCATGATAAACAAGAAGACATACGCCCTGGGCGGCATCACACCGGAGAACATGAGCATCATGCGGTCGCTTGGTTTTGGCGGTGTCGTGGTGTGTGGAGACTTGTGGGAGAGGTTCGACGTTCACAGCGAAACCGACTTCAGGAAGATAGTTACCCATTTTACCCGTCTGCGTAAAGCTGCCGGTTGACCAACAACAGATTAAACTTCTATAAATTATAAACGCTACACGAAATGAGTGAAAATAACTCTTTTTTGGTATTCTCAGGAACAAACACGAGATACCTTGCAGAAAAAATCTGCGCAAGTTTAGGTTGTCCACTTGGCAATCTGGTTGTTACCAGATTCTCGGATGGTGAATTCGCCGTATCTTACGAGGAGTCCATTCGCGGCAAGAACGTATTTCTCGTACAGAGCACCTTCCCAAATTCCGACAACCTGATGGAGCTTTTGCTGATGATTGATGCCGCCAAGCGCGCTTCGGCTCGCCACATCATTGCTGTAATCCCCTACTTCGGATGGGCTCGCCAAGACCGCAAGGACAAGCCGAGAGTGAGCATAGGGGCCAAGCTCGTAGCCGATCTGCTGAGCTGCGCCGGCATCGACCGGCTCATCACCATGGATCTCCACGCCGACCAGATACAAGGCTTCTTCAATGTTCCTGTCGACCATCTCTATGCCTCCGGCGTACTGCTGCCCTATGTACAGAGCCTCAAGCTGAAGGATTTGGTAATTGCCTCGCCCGATGTTGGCGGATCAAAGCGTGCCAACACCTACGCCAAGTACCTGGGATGCCCGCTGGTGCTGTGCAACAAGACACGTGCACGGGCCAACGAAGTAGAGAGCATGCAGATAATCGGCGATGTGAAAGGCAAGAATGTCATTCTGGTTGACGACATGGTAGATACGGCCGGCACTATCACCAAGGCTGCCAACATCATGAAAGAAGCCGGGGCCGTGAGCGTACGGGCACTCGCATCGCATTGCGTAATGAGCGGTCCAGCTTCCGAACGCGTGCAGGACTCGTGCTTGGAGGAGATAGTTTTCACCGATTCCATCCCCTACACCAACCGCTGCTCAAAGGTTAAGCAGCTCTCCGTGGCCGATATGTTTGCCGAAACTATACGGCGCGTAGTGAAGAACGAGAGCATATCCTCGCAATACCTTATCTAACCGGCAATCTCCCAAAAGTATCATACCGACGCCACTCGCTGCAAGCAGCGGAACCAACGCCGGTATGGTGTTTTTGCCGTTACAGGCAGCGCCAACACCGAAGCTGTCCCGGGGTTAATAATATATAAAATACGAACGTAAACACAGCAGCTATAACAACTTTTATTAACTTTGCACCAGCAAGTTCAGAAAGGAATAGAAGATGAAAAAGATAATCTCCATCGTGATCATGCTGGTAGCATGTATCACCATCTCTGCACAGCAAAAGCAGGCAGAAATCAAATTTGACAAAGTCACACACGACTTCGGAACCTTCAGCGAAGCTACTCCCAAGCAGGAAACCGTCTTCACGTTTACCAACGTGGGCAGCGCTCCCCTCATTATCAACCAGGCCGTGGCAAGCTGCGGCTGCACCGTTCCTTCTTACACGAAGGCCCCCATCCAGCCCGGACAGAAAGGGCAGATAAAGGTTACTTACAATGGTAAGGGCAAGTTTCCGGGTCATTTTAAGAAGAGTATCACCATTCGCACGAACGGCGTTACCGAAATGACACGCCTCTATATAGAGGGCAACATGAAGGAAGCAAACTAAAAACATAGATTCCAAACAAGACATTGCAATCTGAAAAAGACGAACCCCGGAAGTTATTCATTTAACTTCCGGGGTTTTTCGTTGTTACCACGCAGAGGGTCAACTGCCTGTTGGCAAGCCCGCGCCTGCACCCGATTGCACCCTGTCTGTTGCCACCACCGCATCTGTTACCCTCCCACTCTCTCGCTGATAAGCACAAACACACATCGCTATCTTCCTGCTTCCGGGGGTCCGTGCGCTTCATTCCAAGGTGCTTTCTTTTGATGTCACGAACTTTCGACAAGTGTCGCACAATCGTGCGACAAGTGTCGAATTCATGTGTGACATTTGTCAAAAGTTCCTGAAGCATAGCTATTGCACCCGAACGGCATGCTTTTGGAACGAGCAGAGAGCAAACAAAAGGCGTGCAATTCCGAATATATTGCACGCCTTCCACACACTGCTGACGGCTAATCCGCATCAGCCAGCTCGCGTAACGTCTTCCCGTAGTAATAATCTTCTTGGAATAACGGCGGGACCGAAGTGGCTGCCTGCTCGGTCACCGCTACACACACCTGCCCATACCAGCGGGTTGCACCCATGCCAAAAGCCAGGAAGCCATACGCCGGAACCTTGCCGCCGTGCTGGCGGACGAACTGGTACAGTTCCTTCTGCTTCTTGGGCAGGTAACCTATCAGCAGTCCTTTACCGTTGTAAACGCCGATGGGATATTTCTCAAAGTTATCCTGCTCCAGTGCCTGTGCGCAGCCATTGAAGCGCCCTATGACCGACAAGGGCATGTTGCGGTAGAACATGCCGGCCATTGGATACTGACAGAAGCCGGGCAGAACATCCAAGCTGATGTCCTTCTGGCCGAAATATGCGGGATTAAAGTATGGATATTGTTCGAAAGGTTGCTTTCCGTCCTGTTTGCGGTAGGTATTAATGGTATCCAAGTCGGTCTGCAGCCGTTTCTCTGCCTCAGCTTTTTCTCTCTGCCGCTTGCGTTGTTCGGCTTCGGACTGCAGCTTCCGCGCCTTCTCCTCCCTGCGGTAGAAGAAGACGTAAACGGCCACTATTGCCAAGATTACGATGATACCGTACAGAGCCATAGCGTTTATTTTTGAGGGGCAACGAACTTGTCGCCGGTGGTTTCGGCCACTTTCTTGCGGAACTTAGCGGGAAACCCTTGCCGCTCCACCGTAGCTCCGAGACCGGTTTCTGTTCGGACAAACACGCCATTCTTTTCCGGTTTTACAACCATGTCGTTGTATTTTACTATCAGATAAGTGGCGAGCGACTTCCAGCGGGCAAGCATCTGCTGCGCTTTCTCGTTGCTATACTCGTTTAAGTAGCGCAGGGCTGCAGCCTTGTCCGACTGGTAGAGCCCTTGTGCCTTGGCCTCAATGGCCTGCTGACGGGCAAAATAATCATTCTCCAAGCTGTCGCGCACTTCCTTCAGTGAGCCGAACATCTGGCTGTAGCGCGGGTAAACCATGTTGCTAACCCAGTTGCACACCCAGTAAGCATTCCTGTCCGAGAAAGTCAGGCCATCAACTCCCGGAGTGTTGTAACATTCGGGCTGGGTGGTATTGCCACAATAAACAGGCGTGTAGGCCACCATGTTGCCGTCGTCGTTGCCGAACCACAGCACACCTCCTATCTCTCTGGGCAGCCACGAACGCATCTGGGCTACATAGCTGAAACCTGTCTGCTGGGTGCTGGTAGGCCGTTCGCAGAAATATTCCTTGTCGCCTACCTTGTAGGACAACGGGGTGGGACGATAGGGCATCTCCCAGATACCGCCGCCAATATCTTCACCATCGGTGGCCAAGGGGGTGCCTTCATAGTGGTCGCGCATGCAAGTCATGATGTCACGCACGCTTACCTTGCGGTTGGGAATGATGTAGAGCGGCATGTCCTCGGCATTGGGATCCTTGCCCAGAGCCCACGGTAGGTACCGGTCGAACTTTTCGTCGAAATGGCGGAAGAAGCTCCACACGCGGGCGTCGCAGAAACGACGGCCGGAGAAATCAGGCTTGGCGTAGGCCATCTTCCAGTTGAAGTCGGCGTCTTTACCCGTAAACCAGCCCTTGCTGCGGGCAAACTTCACCACGTCCTTGGAGTAGAGAACGTTCTGCTTGTCCTTCATGTCAAACTTCCCTATCCTGCTCTGGTTGGCATGCCCTGCTATGGCATTGTCGGGAATCCTCACTGCAACCCACACGGTTCCGTTGCTACCGGGGCCCTTGCCTTGCATTTCCATCATCCAAGCCTCGTTGGGATCGCATATCGTAAAGGTCTCACCCTCGCTGTTGTACCCGTAGGTGTTGGTCAGGGTTGCCATGACCTGAATGGCCTCACGCGCCGTTCTGGAGCGCTGCAGCGCAATGTAAATGAGCGAACCATAATCGATGGTACCCTTGGGGTCTATCATTTCTTCGCGGCCCCCGTAGGTAGTCTCGCCTATCGTAACCTCGTATTCGTTGATATTGCCAATGACATTGTAAGTCTGCGCGGCCTCGGGTATGCTGCCGTGATATACCTTGGTGTCCCAGTCGTATATCTCCCGCCGGTCGTTCTTGGCGTGAGTAGCGGCGGGATAGTGGCAAAGTCCGATGAACAGACCATAGTTGTCGGCATTATAGGAACAGATGACAGAGCCGTCGGCACTGGCTTTCTTTCCCACGATAAAGTTTGTACAAGCCTGTGCGGCGATTGTTGAGACCAGCATCAGAGCTGACAGAAACAGTTTCCTCATTGTGCTTATTAGTATTTGAAAGTTGTTGTATAGGTTCTTGTGTTACGTCGGCTGTCCCATGCCTTGAATACCAGACGGTGGGTTTTGCCCGTCTTGTGAATGGGCGTATCTGCCAGGCGGCATCGCACCCACGGGCTCTTAGGCACTTCTTCGAAGAGGACAAACTGCCCGTCGACATACGCCTCGTAGTCGTCTACCCCGCTGCCAGAATCTGACAAGCCTACAGTGAGCTCGTTGCCTATGCTGACGGGATGAATGAGCGGTGGCTGGTCGTCGTAGGCGAGTTCATAGGTTGCGCCCATCTCTCGTGCCTTTCCGGTTACCCAGATGCCTTGCTTGGTGGATGTAACCTGCCCGCCCATATACCTGTCGCTGCCCCAATGGCTCACAACATACAGTTTTTGGGGATTTGCAACGGGCTTGTTGAGACGCAGCGTTATCTTGCAGTAGCTGAACAAAGGATAGGAACCGCTCATCATCCGATAGGCATCGCTCAGCTTGCCCGGCTGATGCTTGATGACGGGAGACAGGTAAATATCGTCTTCCACCTGCCCGGACGGAATAAACAGCGACATGCCCGGTAGCTGGAAGTTGTTGCACTTGCTATAGGAAATGTAACGGAGGGGGCTATGACGGGATGCGGGAATGCGAATGGGAACTTTCTTGCCCGTAACGGTAAAGGTATATTCGCTGACGTTGCCTTTAAAATCCATGAGGCGATAAGTGAAACGGTAATCGCGCTCCTCCGTAAAATTTACGATGCCGCGGTTGCCGTCGGCCCAAAGGATAGGGAGCTTGTTGCCTGGCAGAACAAAGGATTTCATGTACCACACGTTGTAACGCAGGAAGTGTTCATAGTCGCCCCAAGAGTTTACCATCATGTTCATGGCAGGCGGAATGCCGTTTACATCGCTTCTGAAAACGGGCTTGCCGTCAACCAGCAGTTCCGTTTTCCGGACTCCATAGCGGTTGTAGGTAATTTCCATGTAATCATTGGCCCAGATTCCGAAACCCACCTTGCCCCATGCAACGAACTTACGAGTGAGGTTATGGGATGTGAAGTTGTAGTTTGTCTTGGCGGAGCTACCCATAAAGACGCCTTCGCCCGGTACGGGATAAGCCATGAAAGCGTGCCCCATAGGCTTCAACCCGTCTGTTACATGGCCGCCGATAAACTCCAGTGGGTCCATCATCTTCCAGGTGCGGGTTTCGTGTATTTCGAGATGAAGATGCGGAGCCTGTGAGCTGCCCGTGTTTCCACTGACTGCTATCAGCTGGCCTCGGGCTATCGGGATGTCAGTAGGACGGAATTTGAAATCACCACGGGCCCGCTTGCGTTCATACCGGATTTTGTTCACCATGGCCGTTATCTGGGGAGAGAACTTCTTGAGATGGCAATACACTGATGTATAACCTTCGGGATGATGAACATATACGGCGTTGCCATATCCCCCGATACCAATGGTAACATTGGAGACATAGCCGTCGCCGATGGAGAATATCGGCTTGCCTTCTACCCCGCCCGTCTTTACATCTGAGCCGCCATGGAAATGGTTGGGACGCGGCTCGCCGAAGTTGCCGGCAAGCGCAATCTCATAATGAACGGGGGAACCATACGAAATAATGGCCAACAGAAGGTTTACTAATAAATGCAATGCTGTTACGTTTAAGTTGTACTCACTTTACCAGACTCCTGCGCGGAGCAGGCAGAGACTTTCTTTCCGGGGCAGAGATTTCGGCAACCGGGGGAACCGGCCGTGCTCTTACGGAAGACGCCGGACGGCGTGCCATTCCCTCATTCCGCGTATCGGCAGAAACTGGAGCCTGCTGATTGGCTCGGGTTTCCTCTATTCTGTTCAGTGAATCCCTGCGGGCGGCCTCTTCCTTTGACTCGTGCATCCTTACCAACTGAATATTGCTGACGAACATCAGCTGCAAGGTAGACGTCGTTATGTCGGCCGACTGCCCTTTATTCAGCAAGAAGAAGCCTTTTATGTTCTTTATTCCTATACGGCCGAAGTCATTCAACCGAACGGAGTAATGGTTAGTCGAAGTCAGGCGGATGTTAGTTGACGCTACGCTGTCGTTGGAAAGTGTCATGGCCAGCACGGCAATGCCATCGCGCGCACCGTTCTGATAGATAAAGTCGGCATCGAAGTTCATCATCAACGCATCGCCCTTGTGGAAAGCCGTATCGCCTTTAATCGTGAAGCCCGACTGGTTGAACGGTGCCTTTGTAAGTAAAACCATGGAACGGGCACCGGTCCAGATATTGGCCGTATCGCCTGATGCCGACAAAACGCCATACTTGTTTAAATCGGATGCCGAGGCACCCATTGATTCGGCTTCGTCCTGCAGTCGCTCTGTCAGGCTGTTGTAAATCTTATATAATCTGTCGGTATGGCGGCTGTAGTATTGCATGGATTCGTCGAACTCCTGCTGTGTGATGCCATGCTTCTTCAACACTCCAGCAATATAAGTCTGCTGATTCGCATTCTGTACAGCTGTGGAGTTAGACATGGCAAGAGCAATGTGATAATCGTACAGCACATCTTCCAGCTCGCCTGGTTGCAGGTATTCATCAGGTACTGTCGGCTTACAGGATGTAAACACGATGGCTGATACTGCCAAGACAAGCAGCAGATGAATAAAAGCCTTTGGTTTGTTCATTTCTCCTCCGCGTCATTGCGTTGCTCTGATGTCGATTTTTTGAAACTGATTGTTTCCAGATCTTTTCGACAGAAAATAAGCAGCAATACCATACCCACACTGATACAGGCATCAGCAAAATTAAAGATAGGAGAAAAGAAGATGAAGTCCTGTCCGCCCCATATTGGCACCCAATCGGGCCAGGTAGTCACTATCAACGGAAAATAGAACATGTCTACAACCTTTCCGGTAAGGAAACCGGCGTATCCTTCGCCAAAAGGAACGACTGTGGCCACGCTGTACGGAGTGGATGCCGAAAAGGTTAAACCATAAAAAATAGAGTCGAACATATTGCCGGCAGCACCTGCCAAGACCATTGACAACAGCACAATGTAACGGGTACGGGCATGAGATTTGACCTGTTTGTGAATGTACCAGCCTATCACACATATTGCCGCGAGGCGGACAATACTCAAGAAGAGCTTGTTAACAAAGGTCATTCCGTACGCCATACCACTGTTCTCAATAAAGTCTATGTAAAACCAATCGGTTACGTGGATAGATTCACCCAAGTACATGTTGCTTTTAACGGCAATCTTGATAATCTGATCGATTATCAGGATTGCCACTATAAGGAGAACCGACAGACGTCCGTCCGACAATATTCTTATAGATTTCTTCATCTTCTACTTCTTGCGTGCATTCTTGGACGCCACGCTCAAGGTTGCATGCGGCACTGCCCGCAGACGCTCCTTGGGTATTAACTCACCCGTTATACGGTCAATGCCGTAGGTCTTGTTCTGTATTCGCAGCAGCGCAGCCTCAAGTCCTTGGATAAACTTCTGCTGACGCTGGGCCATGGTAACAAGTTCTTCCTTGGTCTGGGCATCGCTGCCCTCCTCCAAAGCCTTGTAGGTGGGCGAAGTGTCAACAACGTCGTTAGAGTTGTTATGCATCAGCTGATCCATCAGTTCTTTGTAACTGCGGCGGGCCAACACCAACTTTTCTTCTATGATAGCGCGAAACTCATCCAGCTCTTCATCGCTATAGCGTGTCTTCTTTTCCATCAATATCTATTGTGTTTAAGTAATTGATCAATCCTTGGCCACGAATATATTCAGCTTGAAATCATCAAACTCAACCTCGTTGCCATCGTTAGCTTCAACGGTAAGCGTGTCTGCAAGCGTCTGGCTCTTGATATACTCTCCGTAGGAACTGATGGCCGCATCCGTCTGTGCCTGTGGTGCTACCATTACCCGAATACGGTCGGTGATTTCAAAGCCTGCCTCCTTGCGAAGGTTCTGAATACGGTTGATAAGTTCGCGGGCCATACCTTCGTTCCTTAAATCATCGGTGAGTTCCACTTCCAAAGCCACTGTCAGGTTGCCTTCGTTACTTACAAGCCACCCGGGAATATCCTCGCTGATAATCTCAACATCGGCGGCATCAATCGTAATCGCCTGTCCTTCGAGCTCCATTGAGTAGCTGCCGGTAGTTTCCAGCAAAGCAATTTCCTCTTGGCTCAAGGCATCCATTCTGGCAGCAACAGCTTTCATCAGCTTGCCATACTTCTTGCCCATCACGCGAAAGTTGCACTTTACTTTCTTCACAAGCACACCTTGGCCTTCCACAAAGTTCAGTTCTTTGACATTGACTTCGTTCTTTATCAAGTCTTTTACAGCTTCAATGTGTTTCTTCTGTTCCTCATCGGTTGCCGGAATCATGATTTGCTGCAGCGGCTGGCGCACCTTGATGTTGACTTTCCGGCGGAGAGCCAGCGTCATGCTCGTTATCTTCTGCGCCATATCCATACGCGCCTCAAGCTCTTTGTCTATCAGATTTTCATCGGCAACGGGATAATAATCCAAATGCACACTTGCCTTCTCGCCGCCCAGGTCATGATATAACTGGTCGGCATAGAATGGTGCAAACGGAGCCAACAACTTGCTGACGGTCATCAAACATTGGTAGAGCGTATTGTAAGCCATGAGCTTATCATCGCTCATCTCTTTGCCCCAGAAGCGCTTACGGTTCAAACGTACATACCAGTTGCTGAGATCCTCGTTAACGAAGTTATCTATCAGTCGGCCAGCACGGGTGGGGTCATAGCCGTCAAGCTCACGTTCAACGTCTTTGATAAGCGAGTTGAGCTTCGACACTATCCAACGGTCAATCTCCAAAGCACCAGACATAGGAGTGGTCTCCTTGGTTGGCTCGTAGCCGTCAACATTGGCATAGAGGGCAAAGAAGCTGTATGTATTATACAAGGTGCCGAAGAATTTGCGCCGAACCTCATCCACTCCTTCCGGATCGAATTTGAGATTATCCCACGGCTCGCTGTTGGTCATCATGTAGAAGCGAACAGCATCGGCACCATATTTATCTATCATCTCAAACGGATTGACCACATTGCCCACGTGCTTGCTCATTTTATTGCCCTTGGCATCAAGCACAAGCCCCGAAGAAATCACATTCTTAAAGGCTACCGAGTCAAATACCATGGTGGCAATGGCGTGGAGTGTGAAGAACCAGCCACGCGTCTGGTCTACTCCCTCGTTGATGAAGTCGGCCGGGAAGAATGCAGGAGGAACCGGGGTGCCCTCATACGAACTGTGAACCAGCTCATCGCGGTATGCGGCTTCGCTCTTACCCGTAGCCTTCAATGCCTCGGCATTGATTTCGCCTTCAAACGGATAATGGAGCTGCGCATAAGGCATAGAGCCCGAATCGAACCACACGTCAATCAAATCTGCTTCCCTGTACATTGGCTTACCTTCGTCATTAACCAGTACGATATAATCTATATACGGGCGATGGAGGTCTATCTTGTCATAGTTCTCTTTGGAATAATCTCCTATCACGAAACCGGCATCCTTCAGCGGATTGTTATTCATGACACCTGCCGACACGGCTTTCTCTATCTCCTGATAGAGTTCCTCTACGCTGCCTATACATTTCTCATTACGATTGTCGTCGCGCCAGATGGGGAGTGGTGTCCCCCAGAAACGGGAACGGGAAAGGTTCCAGTCGTTGAGGTTCTCGAGCCAGTTGCCGAAACGGCCTGTTCCTGTCGACTCGGGTTGCCAGTTGATGGTCTTGTTAAGCTCAACCATGCGCTCCTTGCAGGCTGTATCCTTGATGAACCAGCTGTCGAGCGGATAATAGAGAATAGGCTTGTCGGTACGCCAGCAATGCGGATAGTTGTGCACATGCTTCTCTATGCGGAATGCCGTGCCCTCCTGCTTCATCTCCATGCACAGCACGATGTTCAGGTCTTCTGCCTTGTCGGAGGCTTTCTTGTCCCAGACACCGTTCTGGTTAAATTCGGGCGCATAAGCATTTTTCACGTAATCGCCGGCATGATGACCATAAGATTTCGCATCTACGCTCTTTTCAAGGAAGTTGCTGTCCAGCTCGTCCATCACATAGTACTTGCCCTGCAAGTCTACCATGGGGCGGGTTTCGCCCTTCTTTGATATCAGATAAAGACCAGGAACGTTGGCATCCTTGGCTACTTTGGCATCATCGGCACCAAACGTAGGGGCAATATGCACAATGCCCGTACCGTCTTCGGTCGTTACATAGTCGCCTGCAATGACGCGGAAAGCCTCCTCGCTCATTTCGACAAACGAGTCGCGGCCGTCTTCACCCACAAAAACCTTGTCGGGATGCTGTGCTGCATAGTCGTTCACAAACCCGGGAGCGTACTCGCCCGTTTTCTCTGTAGGCTTAACCCAGGGCATGAGCTGCCGGTAGTGGAGGCCTACGAGGTCGGTCCCCTTGTAATGTCCTACAATCTTATAAGGAACATATTTGTCGCCATGCTGGTACTCGGGCAGTTCTCCCCCGTCAGTTATTTCGCCTTCGGGTTTCAGATATGCGTTTACGCGAGCCTCTGCCATGATGATGGTAATGGGCTCTGCATCGTAGCCGTTATAAGTCTGTACGGCTACATAGTCAATCTTTGGCCCCACGCACAGCGCCACGTTAGAGGGCAAAGTCCAAGGCGTCGTGGTCCATGCCACAAAATAGGGCTTGCCCCATTGCATCCACTCTGCCTTTGGGTCGGTTATCAGGAACTGCGCCGTAACGGTAGTATCCTTTACGTCGCGATAACATCCGGGCTGGTTCAGCTCATGACTCGACAAGCCCGTACCTGCTGCCGGCGAGTAAGGCTGGATGGTATAGCCTTTGTAGAGCAGCCCCTTGTTGTAAATCTGCTTGAGCAGCCACCAGATTGTTTCTATGTACTTGTTGTCGTAAGTGATGTAGGGATTGTCCAAATCGACGAAATAGCCCATCTCTTCTGTCAGCTGGCGCCATTCCTGCGTGTACATCATTACGTTCTCCCTGCACTTGCGGTTGTAGTCCTCAACCGAGATATACTTCTCTGATGCTTTGTTGTCTATATCCTTTTTGGTGATACCAAGCTCTTTCTCTACGCTCAGTTCAACGGGAAGTCCATGGGTATCCCAGCCAGCTTTACGCTTTACCTGGAAGCCCTTCATGGTTTTATATCGGTTGAATGTATCCTTGATGCTGCGGGCCAGAACGTGGTGAATGCCCGGATGGCCATTGGCAGAGGGAGGTCCTTCGAAGAATATATACTGCGGATTTCCCTCTCGCTCGTCAATGCTACGATGGAAAACGCCGTTCTTCTCCCACTCTGCTAATACTTCTTTGTTTGTTTCGGTCAGGTTCAAACCATTGTGTTCGGCAAATTTCTTAGCCTTCATAATTCGTTTATCTTATTTCTATATGGTTACATAATTCAATGCAGGCATCCCCACTCATCAGACCCGTTTCGCTTGGCAGCATTGCAGGCAGCCTGAAAGGCAGGGAAACCACCTCTTTATTATAGCGTGCAAAGATACTAAAAAAGTCTAAACTCAACAAATAATATACGTTTTTTTAAGATATGGGCAGCCGGGCCGGACAAAAGCCTTTACAGGCTTGTATTTCCGAACAAAACAACCCGCGCTGCAACATCTTGCTCCGGAGCCCGCCAACTATTGCTTGTCTTCTATTTCCTCTTGGGCCTCATCCTCCACATCGGGCAGTTTCCGCTTGCGTTTGGGGTTCTGTTGAGCGCCGTACTTGATGAGTTTGTTGGCTGCCGTGATGATACTCTTGCCGTTTGAGGCAGTCGAATGCTTCATGTCTTCGAAGGCATCGGTGGTTTTGCGAAGTTGCTCATCCACATTCAGAAACCGCTCATAAAACACCTGAACGCGGTCTACTATCATGTTGGCCGCATCGATAATGTTCTGCTGGTTCTCCACCTGGCGCACCTGCTTCCACGTCAGCGCCAGCACCCGCAGCATCATGTACAGGTTCTGACTGCCCGATATGACGACTCCTTCCTGGTAAGCGTCCTTCCACAGGCGTGGGTCATTGCTCAAGGCCAGCTGCAAGGCACTCTCCGGATACACGTACATAAACACGAAATCGAGTTTCTGATGCCCGTCGCGTATATAGTTGCTGTAATTCTTCCGGGCCAATTCCTTCACGTGGCTGCGCACAGATGCAATGTGGCGTTTTAAGGCCTGTTCACGCTGTTCGTCGGTATCGGCGTTGTAATAGTCGGCATAGGCCGTGAGCGAAACCTTGGAGTCGATAACCACATCACGGTTATCGGGGAAGTGAAGCACCACGTCAGGTATCATGGCCTTGCCCCTCTCCTCTTCGCGAACGATGTTTTCCTGATTGTCCTTCAGCGTAACCTGCTCCTCAAACTGTACGCCTTCTTCCAGCCCCATAGCCAAGAGCTTCTCTCGGAGATTGAATTCACCGAAGCTGCCTTGCGTCTTGTTCTCGCCCGTCAGGGCCTTGGCCAGCTTGTCAGCTCGTTCGCCAACCTCCTGTGCCTGCCGCAGGTTTTCCTTGATAGAGGCATCCAGGCGCTCCATGGTCGTGGTTTGCTGGCGGTCGCTTTTCTCAACGGCTTCCTTCATTTGCTTTAAGTTCTCGTGCAAAGGGTTCAAAATAGCCGACAACTGCTCGCGATTAGTGGCCGACAATTCATCCGAACGCTGTTTCAGAATTTCTTCCGACGAGGTTTTTATCTGCTCCTTGATAAGGGCCGATTGCTGCAGCATCTGCTCCCGGTGCTGCTCTTTGATGGCGGCAAGCTGCTTTTCGTAACTATCCTTCATCTCTGCCAGCTGTTTTTCCCGCAGCGTCTCGGCCTTGGCCAGCTGCTGCTCGTAGTCGTTTTTCAGCTCGTGCTGCGCATCAGCTGCCTGCCCGCGAGCATTCAGCAAATCCTGCGCAGCCTTGTCTCTTGTCTCTTTCAACTGCTCCTGCAGTCCGTCCAATTTACTTTGCAGCACATCGCGCTGGGCGGCAACGCTCCCTACCTGCTCGCCACTCTTGCTGCGGGCGAGCAGATAACCAATAACGATGCCTGCCACCAATGCTATAACGGCCAATACAATTTCCATCGGTGTAAGTTTTTAAAATTATGCAAATATAGAAATAATCCGTGGATTGAGCAAACCAATTAGTGAAACATTTCTTCTTCCCAGAAGCTTTTCCCGATTAGGAAAATTGACAAATCCGGCACTTCCCAATAATATAACAGACAGATAAATACAAATATATAAAATACATTAAACCAAATATTTAAACACTAATATTGAAGTATTAGTTTAAAATAAATGAAAGTAAGGGCTTCTGAAGGTATGTACGGTGAGTGACATACAGATGCTTCGGCAATTCCATCAGTATTCTTCGGGAACTTTCGACAAGTGTCGCACGATTGTGTGACAAGTGTCGAATTCATGTGCGACACTTGTCGAAAGTTCCCGAAGGATATCTTTTGCGCCTCGGAGCAATGTGTTCCGGTACCCGCATGGACTGCCTTTTTACCCGAACCTGCACCTGCGGCACACCACACCAGGCGGACTCAGCTGACTGTTTCTTTACAAAACTGATGCGTATCAGCACGCAAACATGATGGCAGATTTATCGGAAACTACCGCTCCTACGGCCCTGTCAAACAGGCGGTGATGACGGCACGGGGTCCCGGTGGCTGCGTTTTAAGTATTTTTATAACAAAATAATCGCCCGCAATGACACAACTTTGCAATATTTTTTGTAACTTTGCAGAGTTTTACGGCTGCGTTTCATTTAAGCAACTGATTATCAGGAAATTAGAAAGTTAAGGTAGATAAGATGAGACAATTAAAAATCCAAAAAAGTATTACCAACCGTTCGAGCGAGGCGCTGGACAAGTACCTCGTGGAAATTGGACGTGCTCCGCTCATTTCGATTGATGAAGAGATAGAATTAGCTCAAAAGATCAAGAAAGGCGGTCCGGAGGGTGAACGGGCCAAGGACAAGCTCGTTACGGCCAATCTGCGTTTCGTCGTATCTGTAGCCAAACAATACCAACACCAAGGACTCACGCTTACAGACTTGATAGACGAAGGAAACATAGGCTTGATAAAGGCTGCGCAGAAGTTTGACGAGACGCGCGGCTTCAAGTTCATCTCGTATGCAGTGTGGTGGATTCGCCAGAGTATTCTCCAAGCAATAGCAGAGCAGAGCCGCATTGTGCGCCTGCCGCTGAACCAGGTTGGCTCGCTGAACAAAATCAACCACGAGATTAACAAGTTCGAACAGGAAAACCAAAGACATCCGTCGGTATCCGAACTGTCGGACGCCACGAATATAGACGAGGAGAAAATAGGCCAAAGCCTCATGGCCGACGGCCACCACGTGAGCATCGACGCCCCCTTCCAGGACGGCGAGGACAACTGTATGCTCGACGTGATGCCCAGCGGCGACGACAGCAGAACCGACCGCCAGGTAGACCATGAGAGCATGGCGCTGGAACTGAACCAGGTGCTCAACAAGGTACTCAAGGACCGCGAGATAACCATTATACGCGAGTGCTTCGGCATAGGCTGCCACGAGAAAGGCCTCGAAGAGATAGGCGACCAGCTGGGACTGACACGTGAACGCGTGCGCCAGATACGCGAAAAGAGCATTGCCAAGCTGAGAGACAGCGGCAATGCCAAGATTCTCATGAAGTATCTGGGCTAACCCCACTCCGCTAACAGCAGGAAACAAAACCTCACGAATGAACTTTCGTGAGGTTTTTTCGTGCTAAATCCTGCCGCTTTGTTTACCAAAGCGGAATATATTTGCTATCTTTGCAGCTATGAAAAGCGTGAAATACATAACGGAATGCCTTCTTTTCATGCTCGCCACACTGAAATGCACGGCCGCAAATGATGTCAGACCCGACAGCATGATGCTTGCGCGCATCTGGAACTACAGGCATACCATAGACACCACACGCCTTGATTCGGCAGCTACCTACGCCTATACCAAATTCTTCATCGACGTAAAAAGGCGCAATCTGTTTCTGCTGCCCGTGCCCACGATGTACCGAATTGCCCACGGGCCTCGCAGGAAATACGTGGGCGAGTTGTTCAGCAAAGTCACCATGAAAGGGCTGGACAAACCCGAGACGCACACCATGGTGGTGCTGACAACGGTTCCGCACCACAAGAAGACGATGCCCACCATGCTGAAATACCTGACGCCCAACATCTATCAGGAAACCATCATCGAGGACTATCTGCTGTCGCCATTCAACCGTATCAACAGCCCTTACTACAAATACTCGGTACTTTTCATGCTCAACGGCACGGCAGAAGTAGGCTTCTCGCCCCGGTTTGACAACACGCAGCTGGTTTCGGGCTCTGCCGTAGTTGACTACGAGACGGGGCGCATCATCAGTGGACATCTGGAAGGAGAATACGACATGGTGAAGTTTCACCTCTCTTTTACGATGGGAACAGACGGCCAGCTCTCGCTGCTCCCCACCAGCTGCCGCCTGAGGTCGCAGTTCGACTTCGTTGGAAACAAGATTACCGCCAGTTACGATGCCTATTACCGGTTGCCGTCGACTATCAACGACTCCATACGCAACCTCGAGGACCTGCGCACCATGGCACAAGTCCGCCCCAAGCCGCTGAACCGCGACGAAGCCGCACTCTATCAGGAATATTACCGCCCCATCGTTACCAAGGACACAACCATCATGAACGCCAAGAAGGAAAGCTGGACCAAACGCGTGATGTGGGACATGATAGGCGACCGGCTGCTTAACAAGATACAAACCAACTACGGCCCCAACAACCAGGGATTGTTCCGTATCAATCCGCTTTTCAACCCCCTCTACATGGGATATAGCAAACGGCGCGGCTTTTATTACAAGTTCGACGTGCGGAGTTCGTATAACTTCAATGACAACACCCAGCTCTACGCCCGCTTCAAATCAGGCTATTCGTTCAAGCAGAAGCAGTTCTATTATAGGTTTCCTATAGAATTTTACTATAACAAAAAGCGCGGAGCCTTTCTGAAAGTTGAAATCAGTAACGGCAACTGGATTAGCAATGGAGAAATCCAACAAAAGGCAATGGACATACTGGGAGACTCGTTGCAGCCGGGAGAAAAGAGCGGTTACTTCAAGGACTTCAGCGTAACAGTGGTTAATAACTTCAACATCTCGGACAAGTTCGGCTTCGAATTCGGCCTGATAGCGCACCGTCGCTCGGCCGTAGACAAGCACTTCTACCGGGCTGCTGGCCTGAACTCGTCGTACATCTCGGTTGCTCCTTATCTGGAACTGCAGTACAGGCCGCTCGGCTGGAACGGCCCGGTAATAGCGGCAGACTATGAGAGAAGCATCAAGGGATTGTTCGGAAGCACCATGGCTTACGAGCGTTGGGAATTCGACGGACAGTATATACACAACCTGAACCGCCTCCGTTTCCTCTCTTTCAGACTGGGTGCAGGCTTCTACACCATGAAATCTAATGCCACGTACTTTCTTGATTACTCCAATTTCAGGGAGAACAACATCCCCGGAGGATGGAATGATGACTGGAGCGGGGAATTTGAATTGCTGAAACACGACTGGTACAACTCTTCACGTTACTACGTGAGGGCCAACGTTACCTACGAAACTCCCTTGCTGTTCACTACCCGGATACCGCTGGTTGGTCATTTCGTAGAAAAAGAACGGATATATGCCAGCACCTTGTTCGTAACTCATCTGCACCCTTATACGGAGCTGGGATACGGCTTCACCACCCGTTGGTTCTCCACAGGACTGTTCTTGGCCAACCGCAACTTCAAATACGAAGGCTTCGGAATCAAGTTCGGCTTCGAGCTGTTCAGGCATTGGTAGGGCTGCCGACCATACAGGCATCAGTAATAATAGCAACAATTTATCGCATCATAACATGACATCAACACACAGCAATGACAAACCGCTGACCGTTTACAAAGCCAGTGCCGGCAGCGGAAAGACCTTTACGCTGACATTGCAATACATCAAGCTGCTGATACAGAACCCGCAACATTATCGCTCCATACTTGCCGTAACCTTCACCAACAAGGCTACGGAAGAAATGAAACACCGCATACTGAGCAAACTGTACGGCATAGCACACCAGCTGCCGGATGCTGCCGACTACATGGACAGAATAGTCAAGGACTTGAACCTCAGCCAGCAAGCAGTTTCCAAGAACGCAGCAGAAGCCATGAGCCTGCTCATCCACCACTACAACTACTTCAAGGTAGAAACCATCGATGCCTTCTTCCAGCAGGTACTGCGCAACATCGCACGGGAACTTGACTTGAACGCAAAGCTCAAAGTCAGCCTGAACGACAACCAGATAGAAGAGAAGGCCGTAGATGAAATCATTGAGAACCTGAGAAAAGGCAGTCAGGAACTCGACTGGATTATCGAATACATCCGCGGCAATATTGACGAGGAAAAGCAGTGGAATGTGATTGCCGACATCAAGACTTTCGGCAGGAACATCTTTAAGGATTACTACAAGGAACACAGCAAGGAAATAGACAGAATAGCAGAAGATGCCAATGCGTTCTCAACTTTCAGTCGGAAGATGCAGCGACTGATGACTGATGCCAGGAACAACCTCATTGCCATCGGAACTGATTTCTTCAGTCGCATCGCCGAACACGGCTACAGTGAGAGCACATTTGCCAGCAACGCATGCGGTTTCTATGCCCGTCTGCGCGATTTCAAGAAAGAGATATTCGATGACGACAAGGCTTTGGGCGCTACCGGACGGCAACTGCTGGACAATCCGGAGAAATGGTTACGGGCTGCAGACAGGAAGAAGAACCCGGATGCCGACCTTCTCCGGTTTGCAGAAGAGCTCACACTGCAGCTTAACAAGGACAACGAAAAGCGCCGGGAACTCGTCAGGCAGTATTATTCGGCCATGCTCACAAAGGCCCACCTCAACCAGTTGAGGCTGCTGCACTCTATCGAGAAGATGGTAGAAGAGCTGAACCGCCTTGCCAACAGGTTCCAGCTAAGCAACACGCAAAGTCTGCTGAACCAGCTCATCGACAAGGACGACTCTCCTTTTATCTATGAAAAGATTGGCGGAAGGCTGCGCTTCATCATGATTGATGAGTTTCAGGACACGGGCAGAATGCAGTGGGAAAACTTCAAGGTGCTGCTCAAAGAATGTATCAGCAGGATTGAGAACATCGGCAGCATCATCGTGGGAGATGTCAAGCAGAGCATCTACAGATGGAGAGACGGCGACTGGAAGCTCCTGAACGACATTGATACGGCCGGCGATTTCTTTACCGAACAGCTGGATATCAAACCGCTGCAGACCAATTACCGTTCATCGGACAATATCATACAGTTTAACAACGCTTTCTTTGAAGCAGCCAGACAATCGGCCTACGACAATGCCGCTTCCGACCCGAAGGGCTATGCGGAGCTGGCAAAAGCCTATGCCGACGTTGAGCAACTAATCCCGGCACAGAAACAAAAGCTGAACCGCGGGTTGGTAGAAGTCCGGCTTCTGTCTCAAGAAACGTATGAAGAACAAACGTTATCGCTGGTAGAAGAAACTGTCAGAATGCTTCTCGAGCAGGGAGCAAGGCAAAAAGACATCGCCATTCTGGCCCGCAAGAACGATGCCATACAGCTCACTGCCGCCTATCTTGCCGAGCATTTGAGAGACCTTCACGTCAACATCGTGTCCGACGAAGCCTTTCGCCTGGACGCGTCCGTGGCCGTCTGCATGCTCGTAAACGTCTTTCGCGTCATGGCAAACGAAGACGAGGCCCTCCTGAAAGCAAACCTTGCCAAAGACTACCAGGTCTATGTGAAACACAATGAGCATGTAGATGAAGACCTGCTGAGCCATGCCCGGAAGGAGAGTGGCCGCAATGCGAACGACCAGCCGATATACTCCGACAGCTTCGACGAGCTCTTGCCGAATGACTTCCGCCACGAAGACAGGCTCAAACTGCAGTCTTTGTCTGTCTACGACCTGTCCGAAGAACTTATCCGACGGTTTCAGCTGAATTCCATTAACGGGCAGTCGGCCTATCTCTGCGTGTTCCTGGACAAGCTCAACGAATACCTGACAGACAACACAGCCAACCTGAATGACGTTATCCGGGAATACGATGAGAACATCTGCAAGGTCAGTATTCAGGTCGACAATGCAGATGGCATTCGCATGCTCACCATCCACAAGAGCAAGGGACTGGAGTTCCCGCATGTCATCATTCCCTTCTGCGACTGGGCGTTGGAGCGCGACAGCAACACCATCTGGTGCTCTCCCACCGAGCAACCGTACTGTGACATGCCGTTGATACCGGTCGATTATCAGGCCAACCGGATGCAGCAATCAATCTACAGGAATGACTATTACGAGGAACACCTGCAGAACATTGTCGACAATCTCAACCTGCTGTACGTGGCGTTTACCCGGGCAGGGAACAATCTTTTCGTTTACGGCAAGGCCGACCCAGGCCAAAAAGGCAGGGAGAACCGCTCCGAACTCATTGCAAAGTGTCTGGACAGCATGGCAAACGAGAAGCAAATGGGACAACTGGAAGCAACTGAAAAAGGCGAAAAGGCCTACCGCTACGGCCGGCTTTACATCGAAGAGCCCGACAGGAACATAGCCACTGCGAGCCTGAATGTATTCAACCAGAGCAGCACCCAGGAGTCCTTGCAGCTGGAACTCTTCGATAACCACGTGCAGTTCAGGCAAAGCAACCAGAGCCGAGATTTCCTCATGCCCGAAGACGAAACAAAACGCAGCCAGTACATCGAAATGGGCAACATCCTGCATCAGCTCTTCTCAAACATCCAGACCTTAGAGGATATCGAGCCACAACTAAACAAGATGGAAGCCGACGGCATTCTCTACGACCGCGAACTCACACCGGCAAAGCTGAAGGAGGTCCTGCAGGAGAGTTTCCGCTCACCTGTTGTACGCGAGTGGTTCTCGCCCAAATGGACGTTGTACAACGAGTGCAACATCCTTTCCGTTGACCCTCAGACCCACGAAGTGGTCAAGCACCGCCCCGACCGCATAATGACTGATGGCCGGCAGATGATAGTCGTAGATTTCAAATTCGGCAACAGGCACCGCGAATACGAGTCGCAGGTAAGGCAGTACATGACGCTTCTCACCGCCATGGGGCATGAGCATGTTCAAGGGTTCCTGTGGTTTGTCAGATTAAACGAAGTCGTTGAAGTAAAACTTTAATAGCAGCAAGCATGAAATCATTCTTAGAATACGTAGCTACCGATATATACCAGCAGTTCAACGGCAACCTCCAGCGGGTTGCGGTGGTATTTCCCAACAAGCGTGCCGCCATTTTCATGGACGAGTATCTGGCACTACAAACCCGCCAGCCGCTCTGGAGTTCGGCTTATACCACCATCAGCGACCTCTTCCGCAGTCACTCTTCGCTCACCGTGGGCGATCATCTCATACTTATCAGCTTGCTCTACCAGGTGTTCTACAAGCATACCCGGGAAGCCCGCATGCAAGAGGGCATGACCGACGAAAGCCTCGACAAGTTCTGGGGATGGGGCGAGTTGCTCCTGTCCGATTTTGACGACATTGACAAGAACCTTGCTCCTGCAGCCAGCGTTTTCAGGGAGTTAAAGGACTACCACGCCCTTGATGGCGACCCCACTCTCAGCGAGCAGCAGAAAGAGAGCCTCAACAAGATATTCTCCGAGTACCGGAGAGAGAACCACGACACGGCCCTGCAACGCAGGTTCGAGCGGCTGTGGTCGCACCTGTACGATATTTATGCCGACTATCAAACCGTCTTGCGCAGTCACGGCACGGCCTATGAGGGCATGCTCTACCGCGACGTCATTGGCCAGGCCGACCTCAACTTCGAGTATGACGCCTATCTGTTCGTGGGTTTCAACATGATGCAATGCGTTGAACGCGAGCTCTGCAAGAAGATTGAAGCGGCCGGCAAGCAGGTACGCTACTACTGGGACTACGACCATTATTATCTTGACAACCCCATTAACGAAGCCGGCCACTACATACGCCAGTACCTGCCGCACCTGAAAAACGCGCTGCCTGACAACGATACCGACATCTACGACAATTTCCGCAAGCCTAAGGATATAACCTACATCAGCGTGCAGACGGCCAACATCCAGGCCCGCTACATCAGCCGGTGGCTACGGGAGAACAACCGGATAAAGGACGGCAGGCGCACTGCCATCGTGCTGGCCGACGAAAGCCTGCTGCCTACGGTCATCCACAGCCTGCCCGACGAGGTCGACAAAGTGAACATCACCACGGGCTTCCCGCTCTCGCAAACGCCCGTGGCCTCACTGGTAAGCCTGCTCTTCAAGCTGCAGACGGAGGGCAATCCGGGGCATGGAGACATCTTCCGCCTGCGCAATGTGAACGATGTGCTGCGCCATCCGCTGGCCCGATACATCTCACCCGGTGTGCTGAACTTACGCAAGAAACTGATTACGCGCCGCAACAACCACCTTCGGCGCAACCTCCTGCAGGCAGGCGACGACGGGCGCAAGCTGCTCTTCAGTGCCATTTTCGATGGTGCCGAAGGCAATGGAAACCTCCAGCTCATTGACTGGATGCAGGAGATAGTGAAGTACATAGGCGCGCAGGCCTTGGCAGAAGCGGAGCAAAACGGCGAAAACGAAAACCCGCTGCTGCAGGAGTCGGTATTCCGAATGTACACGCTGCTTAACCGCATGCGTACACTCATCGAACAAGGATATCTGGAGGTAGAGACATCCACCCTGCAGAAACTGCTCACACAGCTCATCGCCGGCACCACCATCCCGTTCCATGGCGAGCCTGCCATAGGTGTTCAGATTATGGGAGTGCTCGAAACCCGCAACCTTGACTTTGACCATGTGCTGGTTCTCTCGTGCAATGAGGGAAACATGCCCCGCGACGTCAACGACTCCTCCTTTATCCCCTATTCCATCCGCAAGGCCTATGAACTCACCACGATAGACAACAAGGTGGCCATTTACGCCTACTACTTCAACCGCCTCCTGCAACGGGCCGGCGACATCACCCTGATGTACAACTCCTCTACCGAGGGCACCCACACGGGAGAAATGAGCCGCTTCATGCTCCAGCTCATGGTAGAAAGCAACCACCCCATCCGTCGGGTTGCCCTGCAGGCAGAGCATGGCAGCGTGGAGCAGCAACTGCGCAGCGAGATTGCCAAGTCGCAAACCGTGCTCCAAATACTCAATGACATGAGCTACCTGTCGCCCTCGGCCGTGAACGACTACCTGCGCTGCCCCACCAAGTTCTACTATCACTACGTGGTCAAGCTGCAGGAACCCGACAACGAGGACAGCGAGATAGACAACATTCTCTTTGGAACCATCTTCCACGAGGTTTGCCAGAAGATTTACGAAGGCTACATAGGCCAAACCGTAGACAGCCGGATAATAGACAACATCCTGAAATCCAAGGACGTCATTCCACGCCTGGTTGATGAGGCTATAGCCCGTAACCTCTTCAACATCAGCGGCAGCATGCCCCGCAACGGCATCGAGCTCAACGGCCTCCAGCTCATAAACCGGCAGGTGATAATGGACTTCGTGCGGCGCCAGCTGAACATTGACAAGGCCGTACCCTTCCGTATCGTAGCCCTGGAGGAGAAAATCATCGGCCAGATAGCTATCGACGGAGGCAGAAACTTGCAGATAGGCGGCATCGTAGACCGCCTTGACGAAATTGACGGATACCTCCGCGTAGCCGACTACAAGACCGGAAAGGCACCCACCGGCTGCCCGGCAGACGTGGCAGACGTCTTTACCTTCAACAAGCGCAAGCACACCGACTACTACCTGCAGACGCTGTTCTACTGCTCGCTCATAAGGCACAACGAGACCTACAACCCGCAGCACCTCAAGGTGAGCCCGTCTCTGCTCTTCGTGCAGAAGAAGGCCGCCCACCCTGCCGACTACATGCTCCGCTTCAACAAGGACCGCAAGAGCACCCCAATAGAGGACATTGCCGATTACGAAGACGAATTCCGCGAAAACCTGACGCGTGTCCTGACCGAGATATTCAACCCCGACGTGCCCTTTACCCTTACCTCCGACGCTGATTCGTGCCAGTATTGTCCGTACCGGAACCTGTGCAACAGATAAAAGTAACAAAAAGTTTTGGCAGTTCGTAAAAAAAGAGTTACTTTTGCACCAGCTAAAGGAAGAATGGCAGAGTGACCGAATGCGCTGGACTCGAAATCCGGTATACCCTTTCCGGGTATCGGGGGTTTGAATCCCTCTTCTTCCGCACAAGGTTTCCGGTTGCCCGCTCGGCAGGCAACGGTTCACTTCTTTACAAAAACCAAATCGCTGCCGGTTCAACGCCAGGCAGCGATTTTCTTTTTACCGTCAGCCACAGGCGTCTCCCCCATCTTTAGCATTCAACGCATCTGCTCCTATCCTTTAAGCCTCCCGAATGTGTGATTTGGGGGTGCTGAACGGCACCTTCATGAACTTTCGACACTTGTCGTACGATTGTGCGACACTTGTCAAATTCATGTGCGACACTTGTCGAAAGTTCATGAAGCATACCTTTTACAACTCCGCACGCGGTTTTTCAGGCCCGGAAGCCGCACGAAACATCACCTTTCCGCCACGCACGGCAACCAAGCCTTACTGTAAAGCGGCCAATACGCAAAACTACAGGGATTTATTGCCCCACGGACTTTGCCAGTTCGTTGTTTTTTGCTAATTTTGCGGGCATTATCATCAAATAATGTAATGAAAGCATTGAAAGAACGCATTCTCAAGGACGGCAGGTGCTATCCCGGGGGCATCTTGAAGGTTGACAAGTTCATCAACCACCAGATGGATCCACAGTTGTTGAAGCAAATCGCCATTGAATTCATACGCAGATATGCCTCGACA
Source organism: Prevotellaceae bacterium KH2P17 (assembly GCA_900199655.1). Lineage (GTDB taxonomy): Bacteria > Bacteroidota > Bacteroidia > Bacteroidales > Bacteroidaceae > Prevotella. The sequence goes on along the minus strand of FZRE01000011.1, from coordinate 52,496 downwards.
GAAATCAACAAGATACTTACCATCGAGGCCTCGGGCATTGCACCGGCCATTGTCATGGGCTTGCTGCTCGACCTGCCGGTGGTGTTTGCCAAGAAGAAACAGCCCTCGACGATGGAGAACATGCTCTCTACGACCGTATTCAGCTTCACCAAGCAGCGCGAATACCATGTGGTGATATCGCAGGACTACCTGAACAAGGACGACAAGGTGCTCTTCATAGACGATTTTCTGGCCTACGGCAATGCCGCCAAGGGCATTATAGACCTGTGCAAGCAGGCCGGCTGCGAGCTTGTGGGCATGGGTTTCATCATAGAGAAGGCCTTCCAGAACGGGCGAAAGGTAATAGAAGAGGCGGGCGTGAGGTGCGAGAGCCTGGCCATTATCGAGTCACTGGACAACTGCGAAATCAAAATCAGATAGCGGGCTTACGGCCGTGCACCTGCAGCCGGGCAAACAACAACTATGAATAAAGAACTCATTTACGGCCTGAATGACAGGCCGCCACTGCGCGAGACCATTTTCGCCGCGCTCCAGCATCTGCTGGCCATCTTTGTAGCCATCATCACCCCGCCGCTCATTATATCGAGTGCACTGGGCTTCGACATCCGGACCACGGGCTTCCTGGTATCCATGTCGCTGTTCGTATCGGGCTTAGCCACCTTCATCCAGTGCCGCCGCATTGGCCCTGTAGGCACCGGACTGCTGTGCATTCAGGGAACCAGCTTCTCGTTCATCGGCCCCATCATCGGTGCCGGAACTTTAGGGATGATAGGCGGCAAGCTGAATGTGGAAATGGCGCTGAGCTACATCTTCGGGGCGTGTATGCTGGCCTCGGTGGTAGAGATGCTGATATCGAGAGCACTGAAATATACCAAGAAGATTATTACTCCGCTCGTTTCGGGCATTGTGGTCACGCTCATTGGCATGAGCCTCATCAAGGCCGGCATCAACTCCTGCGGTGGCGGAGCGGCTGCACAGGCCAATGGCACCTTCGGAAGTTTCATGAACTTGGGCCTTGCGGCACTGGTGCTGGTAAGCATCATCTTCTTTAACCGCAGCTCGAACCGCTTTCTGCGCATGAGTTCCATTGTGCTGGGACTGGTCATAGGCAGCACTGTTGCCTATGCGTGCGGCATGATTGACTTCGCCCAGGTAAAGAGCTACGCCGGCATCAACGTACCCGTACCGTTCAGGTACGGCATCAGGTTCGACGTTTCGGCCATCATTTCCTTGGGTCTCATCTACCTTATCACAGCCATAGAAGCCTACGGCGACATCACTGCCAACTCGCTTATATCGGGCGAACCCGTTGAAGGGCCCGTCTTCATGAAGCGTGCCTCGGGCGGCATCCTGGCCGACGGCTTCAACTCCTGCTTGGCAGCAGTCTTCAATTCCTTCCCCAATTCCATCTTTGCCCAGAACAACGGCATGATACAACTCACGGGAGTGGCATCGCGCTACGTGGGCTACTACATTGCCGGTGCCCTGCTGTTGCTGGGACTGTTTCCTGCCGTGGGGCTGGTGTTCTCTCTCATTCCCGACGCCGTTCTGGGTGGTGCAACGCTGCTCATGTTCGGTACGGTGGCCGCGGCGGGCATCAGAATCATCGCCAGCCAGAACATTAACCGCAAGGCCATACTCGTAATGGCGCTGAGCTTTGCCATGGGCTTGAGCGTTGAGATGGTTCCGGGCATACTGGACCAGATGCCGGAAACCGTCAGGAACATCTTCTCGAGCGGCATAACGACGGGCGGACTGACGGCCATCATTGCCAACGCAGCCATCAGAATTAAAGAAACGGAATAAGCCCAAACGGCATATCATGCAAACAGCGGAGGCCGGCATTGCTGCTGGCTTCCGCTGTTTGCTTAGCTGAACCGCCGTAATGGTTACGGCAGAGCCTTCAGCCGTTTGTAAAAATCGGCCAAAGCAGCCCTTGGAACGCCGAGCGACAATAGGCGTTCAAGGTCGGTGCGCGCTTCTTCACGACGGCCCAACAAGAGGCGGATGTCGGCCCGGCTAACCAGAAAGTCAACCTCGTCGGGATTGCGCTGCAAGGCCTCGGTATAGTCATACTCGGCCAGTTCCAACATACACCTGCCCTTCTCCATCCCTGCCCTTGCTGCATAAGCAATGGCACTGTCGGGATATTGGTCAATCAGGCTGTTTATCTGGTCGTAAGCCTCGGTGTAATGCTTGTCCTTCTCATTGAGAAGCGCCAGCCCCAACTGTGCCTCGAAGTTGCCCGGAACCACCAGCAACAGGTTTTCGTAATCCAACCGGGCAAAGTTGAAACGGTTGAGTTTCTCGTTCACATAAGCGCGATAATATAGCCCGGCAATGTTGGCAGGCTGCTTGGCCAGCACATAGTCGTATTCGTCTTTGGCATAGCTCCACTGCTCCAGCTGGATATTCCACGCGGCTTTCTTGAGCCGCAGGTCGATGGAATCAGGATGATAGGCCAGTATCTCGCTGGCACGCGACAGCGAATCGCGCAACTCCTGATGGCTCTGTGCCGATAATGACGTTGCAACTGAGAGAGAAGCTGCAACAAGGAATGATGTCAATAACCTCATGCTACATGATTTTGAGTACAAAGATAAACAAAAAGGCAGGACCCACATGTCATGAGCCCTGCCTCTTATAGTTTTTAATCTTTAATTGTCAACCTTTAATATAATCAACAATCCACTGGCCTACTTCGCTTGTGCCGTAATGCTTTCCGCCTTCGACCTGTATCTCTGGAGTACGGACATTGGCATCAAGGCTGGCTGTAACGGCATCGCGTATGCACTTGCCTTCGGCCTTCAGGCCAAAGTGCTCCAGCAACATGGCAGCTGAAAGTATCTGTGCTATGGGGTTAGCCAAATTCTTGCCTGCGGCCTGCGGCCATGAACCATGAACGGGCTCAAAGAGCGGCGTGTGCTCGCCCAAGGAAGAAGAAGGCTGCAAACCCATGCTGCCTGTTATGCAACTCGTTTCGTCGGTAAGGATGTCGCCAAAGGTATTCTCGGTTACAATCACGTCAAAGAAACGCGGTTCCGTCAGCACCCGCATGGCTGCATTGTCTATAAACATATAGTCGGTGGTAACGTCAGGATACTGAGGTTCCATCTCTTTGGCTATCTGTCGCCACAGGCGGGAGCTGGCAAGCACATTGGCTTTGTCTACAACCGTGAGATGATGACGGCGGCTACGTGCACACTCAAAGCCCACTTTCAGGATACGCTCAATCTCGGGGCGGGTGTAGATATCAGTATCGTAGGCCTTGTCGTTGTCCTGATACTTCTCACCGAAATACATACCGCCCGTTAGTTCGCGGATAACCACGAAATCGGCACCCTTGATAAGATGCTCTTTCAGGGGCGACATGTGTAGCAAACAGTCGAAAGTCTCTACCGGGCGCACGTTGGCATAGAGCCCGAGTTTCTTGCGCATGGCCAGGAGGCCGGTCTCCGGCCGCACCTTGATGGTGGGATTGTTGTCAAACCTGGGGTCGCCTACGGCGGCAAAGAGCACGGCATCGGCATCCATGCAAACCTGGAAAGTTGCGTCAGGAAACGGGTCGCCCACCTCGTCAATGGCGTGAGCACCGCAGATGGCTTCGTGATACTCGAACTCATGACCGAACCTGGCGGCCACGGCATTCATTACGGCAACACCCTGTTCCATAACCTCGGGACCTATTCCATCGCCCGGCAAAATAGCAATATTCAGTTTCATATATTTGTGGTTTAATGTTTACTTGACTGATGTTCTTCTACAATATTCAGCATCTTGAAAGTTGCCTTGATGGCAGCTTCGGTCTGGTCGGCGTCCAGTCCGCGCGTCCGCAGCAGCCCATTGTCAGTATGCCACGAAATGACTGTTTGCACCAAGGCATCGGTACGGCCTCCCGGAGGGATACTTACGGCATAGTTGGCCAGCAACGGGAAAGTGCGCCCCAAGTTCTCCTTGTAAATCTTGCGCAATGCTTTTACGAAGGCATCGTACTGACCGTCGCCGGTAGCATCGGCCGTATAGTCCTTGCCATTCACTTCAATCTTGATGCTGGCGATGGGCTTCAGGCCGTAGCTGGTTGTCACCATATAGCTAAGGAGTTTTACACGGTCTTCCTTGACATCGTGCTTCAATACATCGGCAACAATGTAGGGAAGGTCGTCCTGCGTAACTCGCTCCTTGCGGTCGCCAAGCTCCGTTATACGTCTCGTTACTTTCTTGGTCTGCTCGGGGGTTAATTCCAATCCTATTTCCTTGAGGTTCTTGGCAATATTAGCTTTGCCCGAGGTTTTACCCATAGCGTATTCGCGCTTGCGCCCGAACCGTTCCGGCATCAAATCATTGCAGTAGAGGTTATCCTTGTTATCGCCATCGGCATGAACACCGGCCACCTGCGTAAACACGTTTTCACCCACGATAGGCTGGTTGGGCGCCACGGCTATGCCGCTGTAACTTTCTACCAACTGGCTCACGTCATTGAGTCGGCCTTCGTCGATGTTTGTTCGGGCATGGAACTGATCCTTCAGTATCACCTGCACACTGGCCATGGGAGCATTGCCGCAACGCTCGCCCAAGCCGTTAACTGTTACATGGAGGCCCTTGCATCCACTCAGAACGGCAGCCAGGGAATTGGAAACTGCCAAATCGTAATCGTTGTGTGCGTGGAAGTCGAAGTGTTTATCAGGATAGCGACGCACCATTTTGCGAACATACTCTACACATTGCAGCGGATTCATGATGCCCAGTGTATCGGGTAGCAAGAAACGCTTTATCCTTGCATCTTTGAGCGAGTCCATGATGTGATAGACGTACTCGGTACTGTCTTTCATACCTGAGCTCCAGTCTTCGAGATACAGGTTAACCGTCAGTCCTTGTTTTTCGGCATAATCGAGCGAATCCTTGATGTCGGCAATATGTTCGTCAACGGTTTTGTGAAGCTGCTGCTCACAATGCTTCCTGGAACCTTTGGCAAGCAGGTTGATAACCCTTCCTCCGCAGGAACGAATCCAATCTATCGAAATATGGCCGTCTACAAAGCCAAGAACTTCTACCTTGTCGAGTTTGCCTATGCGCTGGGCGTAACGGCAAATCATCTCCACCGCTTCGCGCTCTCCCTCTGAAACTCTGGCCGAGGCAACTTCTATTCTGTCTACCTTGATATCTTGAAGAAGCATGCGGGCAATCATCAGTTTCTCGTGCGGCATGAATGAGACCCCGTTGGTCTGTTCGCCATCACGGAGCGTAGAGTCCATGATTTCGATGAAGGGAGACAAAGAAGAGAAATTCTTTTTCATCTTTCAGTGTTTGTTTTTCTGTTCCCAGGCTATGGTTTTGTCTTGGTTCTGCATCAGGAAATCGATGTCATCAAGCCCATTCATCAGACAATGCTTCTTGTAACTGTTGATTTCGAAATGCTCCTGCCTGCCCGTAGCCAGATTGGTAACCGTCTGGTTAGGCAGATTTACCCGCACCTGGGTGTGGTGATCTTGCTCTATGGAGGTAAAAAGTTCTTTCAGGAAATCTTCGGTTACAACAACAGGCAGAACAAAGTTGTTGAGCTCGTTATTCTTGTGGATATCAGCAAAGAAAGAACTGATGACCACACGGAAACCATAACCGGCAATGGCCCAAGCCGCATGCTCGCGACTTGACCCGCTGCCAAAATTCTTACCGGCCACCAAGATGCAGCCTTTATAAGAAGGGTCGTTAAGTACAAAATCCTTTTTCAACGTTCCGTCTTTGTTGTAACGCCAATCACGGAACAGATTATCACCAAAACCTTCCTTGTCAGTTGCCTTCAGGAAACGGGCAGGTATTATCTGGTCAGTATCTACATTTTCGAGTGGAAGGGGAATGCAGCTACTCGTTATGATGTCAAATTTTTGTTTCATTGTCTTTTCTTTTAAAAAAAGCATTACACGACTTGGCTCAAAGCATTCTCGGGTCTGCAAGTACCCCGGTTACTGCAGCGGCGGCTGCTACCAATGGACTGGCAAGAATTGTGCGTGAGCCGGGGCCTTGCCGGCCTTCAAAATTACGATTGGATGTAGACACTGCGTACTTGCCTGCCGGCACCTTGTCATCATTCATGGCAAGACAGGCAGAGCAACCAGGCTGGCGAAGTGTGAAGCCTGCCGTCTCCAGAATTTCGTCAAGTCCTTCTTTCTTTATCTGTTTCATCACCTCCCAAGAACCGGGTACCAGCCAGGCTGTTACATTCTCAGCCTTCCGCTTGCCCTTTACAAGTGAAGCAAAAGCCCTGAAATCTTCGATACGACCATTGGTGCAAGCGCCCAAGAAGACATAATCAATAGGGTGACCCAGCAGTTTCTCCCCCGGTGCAAAGCCCATATACTGCAACGATTTCAGGAAAGAAGCCCTGCTCTCTTCATCAATTTCATCAATCGTAGGAATTGACTCTGTTATACCCATGCCCATACCGGGATTGGTTCCATAGGTTATACGCGGGGTTATGTCAGCTCCATCAAAATAAAGTTCCTTATCAAAAACTGCGTCGTCGTCGCTTTTCAAAGTTCTCCATTCAGCCACAGCTTTGTCCCACTCACGTCCTTTGGGGGCATATTTCTTACCTTTTAGATAGGCAAAAGTTGTCTCATCAGGTGCCACAAAACCGCCACGCGCACCCATCTCAATGGACAGATTGCACAGTGTAAGACGGCCTTCCATACTCATGTTGCGAACTACATCGCCCGCATATTCAACGAAATAACCCGTAGCACCAGATGTTGTCAGCTGCGACATCAGATAGAGTGCCACATCCTTGGCCACGACCCCCGGGTTCAATTTACCATTAATATTGATACGCATGGACTTGGGCTTTTGCTGTAAGATGCACTGTGAAGCCATAACCATTTCGACTTCAGACGTGCCGATGCCGAAAGCTACCGCACCCACAGCGCCATGCGTAGAAGTGTGAGAATCGCCACAGACAATCGTCATGCCGGGAAGACTCAAGCCGGTTTCGGGTCCTACAACATGAATAATTCCGTTTTCGGGCGTATTCATCTTGAACTCTTGCAAATCAAAGTCGCTGCAATTCTTGTCCAAAGTATCCACTTGTTTCTTTCCAATGGGGTCTTCAATAGGTTTATCTTGATCGTGCGTAGGGATATTATGGTCGGGCATACAATATATTTGCTCAGGTCTGAAACATTTCAACCCTCTTTTCCGCAAACCTGCGAAAGCCTGGGGAGAAGTAACTTCATGGCAATACAGGCGGTCAATATACAGCTGTGTTGGTCCTCCCTCAACAATTTGCACGACATGCTTGTCCCAAATTTCATCAAATAACGTATTCATTCTTATTATAATTAATTTCTGAACTTATTAATGCAATCAATGTATGCCTCTACAGATGCAGTGACTATATCGGTATTGGCACCAAAGCCATAATAGAGGTTCCCGTCATATTCTACCTGCATGTGTACCTTACCAACATCATCAGAGCCTTTGGAAATGGCTTGAATAGTAAACTCCTTCAGAACCATCTTTCTGTGAATAATACATTTCAGAGCTCTGATGGCTGCATCGACGGGACCGTTGCCGGAAGATGCAGCTTCAAACTTCTCGCCACTGATGTCAAGACCGATGCTGGCGACACTCTTTACTCCCTTGCCTGTAGTAACCTGGAGGAAATCGAGACTCACAGCATGCGTCTCTGCCGTGTCAGCTCCTGCAAGCATCAGTATGTCTGCATCGGTAACTTCTTTTTTCTTATCTGCAAGTTTCAGGAAAGCCTGATAAATCTTATCCAAGCGGCTTTCATCTTCAATATCTACTCCATTGACATGCAAGCGATATTTCAAGGCAGCCCGGCCACTTCGCGCTGTCAGCACGATAGCGTTGTCCTCCAATCCCACATCCTTAGGGTTCATGATTTCGTAAGTCTGCACATTCTTCAGCACCCCGTCCTGATGAATACCGCTCGAATGGGCAAAAGCATTTCTGCCTACAATGGCTTTGTTGGGCTGAACAGGCATATTCATCAAACTAGAAACCATTCTTGATATCGGATATATCTTGGTTGTATTGATATTGGTATCGATTCCGATGCCTTTATGGCACTTCAATATCATGGCAATTTCTTCCAAAGAAGTATTTCCGGCACGCTCTCCGATACCATTGATAGTCACCTCCACCTGCCGTGCTCCATTCAGCACGCCTTGCAAGGTGTTGGCCGTTGCCATGCCCAAATCGTTGTGGCAATGCGTAGATATCTGTGCTTTTTCGATACCGTCTACATGCTCCATCAGGTATTTTATCTTGTTGCCGTACTCCGTAGGCAAGCAGTAGCCGGTAGTATCGGGAATATTCACGACCGTAGCTCCGGCCTTGATAACGGCCTCAACAACACGAGAAAGATATTCGTTCTCGGTTCTTCCTGCATCTTCTGCATAGAATTCTACATCCTCTACATATTTCTTGGCATAGGCCACGGCTCTCACAGCCGTCTCCAATATCTGCTCGCGAGTAGAGTTAAATTTATATTTGATATGAGAATCGGACGTACCGATGCCGGTATGAATACGCTTGCGCTTGGCATACTGCAAGGATTGGGCAGCTACGTCAATATCTTTTTCCACTGCCCGTGTCAAGGCGCAAATGGTAGGCCAGGTAACTGCCTTACTGGTTTCAACAACCGAATTGAAATCCCCTGGGGAAGAAATAGGGAACCCGGCCTCTATAACATCCACGCCAAGTTGCTCAAGCTGCTTGGCTACCTGTATCTTTTCCACTGTATTCAATTGACAACCAGGAACTTGTTCGCCATCTCTTAATGTCGTATCAAATATAAATAATCTGTCACTCATATAGTTTTTTGTTATTATGTCATCATCGAAAAGAGCCTTTCACACTCCGGAAGTGAGAAAGGCTCAATATATTCTGCCATCTGAGAATTTATAAGCACACCTCAACACTTCCGCCTACCTGTTGCAGTCGAATTCGTAGAGTAATGCTTATAATAATCTCTGATATGTTCATCTTCATTTCTTGTTTTGTGAGCACAAAGGTAATCATTCCAACCAACAAAAACAAATAAATCATCAGATTTTTACCATAAAATATTCCAATCACACACAAAACACATACGATTAGCTTACGATTGCGTCCCAACCTGGGCAAAATCAGAAAGGTGTTACGGTATCGGGAACACCTCCGAGCGGGTCATCCTCGTTCATGCGGCTGCCCATGATTTCTCCTTGCGGGAGCCCTGCACCCGAAGCTGCAGCAGGATAATCGTTGTCCGGATTCTGAAAACGCGTAAACTCTCCACGAAATCTCAACAGCACATCGCCTGTTGCACCCTTACGGTGCTTGGCAATGATAATCTGTGCCATGCCTCGAAGGTCGTTACCCTTCTCATCTTCATAGATATGATAGTATTCCGGACGGTGTACGAAAAGTACCATATCGGCATCCTGCTCAATAGCTCCTGACTCACGGAGGTCACTCAGCTGCGGGCGTTTGCCTTCCAGCCCCTCACGGTTTTCTACCGTTCGGTTCAGTTGCGAAAGTGCTATAATAGGAATATCAAGTTCCTTGGCCAGCCCCTTCAGAGAACGAGAGATGGTTGAAACTTCCTCCTGCCGGCTGTTGAACCTCATGCCATTTGCATTCATCAGCTGCAAGTAGTCAATCATAATGAGCTTTACTTTCTGTTCGCGAACCAACCGGCGAGCCTTTGTACGCAATTCGAATACCGACAATCCCGGTGTGTCATCTATATAAATAGGTGCATTGGTAAGTTGGATAAGGTTCTTGTCCAACCGCTCCCAGTCGTCGGGCGACAGCTGTCCGTTCAGTATCTTGCTGCCGGGAATCTCGCAGGCATTTGAAATCAGACGGTTCACCAACTGTACGTTGTTCATTTCGAGCGAGAAGAAAGCTATCGGTTGCTGATAATCTACCGCCACATTCTTGGCTATACTCAGCGCAAACGAGGTTTTACCCATGGCAGGTCGCCCTGCAATGATAACCAGATCTGAGGGCTGCCAACCAGCAGTAATATCATCGAGTTTTGTATAACCCGAAGGAATTCCGGTGATGCCGCCGGCATTGGCCGATGCTTTCTGAATAATCTCAATAGCCTGCTTTATCACAGGATTAATCTGAACATAATCCTGCTTCATGTTTTTCTGCGAAAGCTCGAACAGCTCTCCTTCGGCAGTCTGCATCAGTTCGTCCACATCCACGGACTCGTCAAAAGCATGGGTTTCCAGCTTGCTTGCGTATGAAATGAGCTGACGGGCCAGAAACTTCTGTGCCAATATCTTGGCATGATACTCGATGTGAGCCGAAGAAGCCACATGCGAACTCAACTCGATCACATAATCCATACCACCCACATCCTGCAGCGTTCCCTCATGTTTGAGTTCTTCTATGACTGTGGCAATATCTACAGGCTTCTCGTCCATGTTGAGTGTCTGTATGGCTTGGAACACTTTCTGATTACGCGGCTCGTAGAACGTTTCTGGATAAATGATTTCCGAGATAACCGAGAAGGCATCCTTGTCTATCATCAGTGCACCCAGCACCAGCTTCTCTATATCGAGCGCCTGGGGCTGCAAGTGCGCATACGTACTGTCAATAGGAGTAGACCTGCGTTTCTTGTTGGAACTTTGGCTGTTATTTTCTGGCATATTCATTTATATTGGATTGCAAATCTACAAAAAAATATCCAATAGCAAACGGCCAAATCCTTATTTTTATTATCTTTGCAACATAATAACTGCAAACCACAAAACCCAGAACTAACGTAAGAACAGACAAAGATGATAACATTTCCCTGTGCAAAAATAAACCTGGGGCTCAACATTACCAGCGTGCGTCCCGACGGATACCACAATATAGAAACGGTATTCTACCCCATTCCGCTTTGCGATGCGCTCGAAATCAAACACATGGACGAGCGTTTCCCGTCAGAAGTTGACTGCGACCTCAAGGTTTCAGGCAATTCGCTCGAAGGCAACGAGACCGGCAACCTGGTAGTAAAGGCCTACAATCTGCTGGCAAAGGACTTTGAACTCCCACGCGTCCATGCCCACCTATACAAACGAATACCCTCGCAGGCTGGCTTGGGTGGCGGCTCTTCCGATGCTGCGTTCATGATACGACTGCTCGATGAACGCTTCCGACTCAACATGGGAAATGCCGAAATGGAGCGTTATGCAGCCAGGTTAGGTGCCGACTGTGCATTCTTCATTACTGCCGAGCCGTCGTTTGCCACCGGCATTGGAGACATCCTTGCCCCGGCCGATAGCCCGCGCGGAAACCTGAAAGGCTACCATATAGCCATTGTAAAACCGCAAGTAGCCGTTTCTACCAAGGAGGCTTATCAGCTGATTACGCCACAACGACCGGCAAAGTGCTGCAGGGATATTGTCAAACAACCCATTGCCACTTGGAAAGACGAACTGACAAACGACTTTGAAGTTCCCGCTTTCCGGCAACATCCGGAGCTGCTTGCCATCAAACAGAAGCTGTACGAGCTTGGTGCCGAATATGCCGCAATGAGCGGAAGCGGAAGCGCTTTATTCGGCATTTTCAGAGCCCAACCCACTGATGTTGTGCATCAGTTCAGCGATTGCTTTACGTTTGCAGCAGAGCTGTAGCCCTGTTGCCGGTCATAAGCTAACAAGTACGCCCTTTACAACAACCTCCGAACTGGATACAAAAGAAAAAGGCCGGAAGCTGATCGCCTCCGGCCTTTGATATGATATTGATAAGAATTAATCCTTGAAGAAATCCTTAACAGCCTCGTTGGGTACCATCTGCTCATCAAAAACATAGGCGCCGGTCTTCGGGCTCTTAACCATCTTGATTACTTTTGTGTATGCGCGACCGTCCATAGAACCTTCATGGAGGGTAGCAACCGCTTTCTTTGCCATACTTTAATTCTCCTTGTTACTTAATTTCCTTGTGAAGAGTCATCTTCTTCAGGATGGGATTATACTTCATAAGCTCCATGCGCTCAGGCGTATTCTTACGATTCTTGGTGGTTATGTAGCGGCTCGTGCCGGGCATGCCGGAGTTCTTCATCTCCGTGCATTCCAAAATAACCTGTACCCTATTACCTTTAGCTTTCTTTGCCATGACGATTATTCTCCTATAACTTTAATGTCCTTCCAGTCACAATAGCCCTTGGCAACAGCCTGCTTCAAGGCTGCATCAAGACCTACCTTATTAATAAGACGAAGACCAGCGGCACTGATCTTAAGGCTAATCCAGCAACCTTCTTCTACATAGTAGAATTTCTTGCTGAAAAGGTTTACATCAAAGCTGCGCTTTGTACGGTGCTTTGAGTGAGACACATTATTACCTATCTGTGCCTTCTTTCCTGTAATCTGACAAATCTTAGACATCGCTATCTTTAATTTTTCGTTTCTAATGTTGATACTTATTCCAAACAGGGTGCAAAATTACAAATATTTTTGGATTATACAAAACAAATCTTGAAAGAATGTAGACAATTAAGGATTTTTTGTATTTTTGCGATGCAAATTCCTGAAGAACATGCACTTTTGCACACTTCGCAGCTTCCGATTGGTGCATATCAACTTATTCAGCTGACACCTGCCCCATGTCCGAATTTGCGGCGGTAGCCTCTTTCAGATAGTCCAGAAACAGCCGCAACGCCATGTTGGTTGCAGTGGCCAGATTTCTGTCACGGCCCAAATCCTCCGACAACATGAAGGCTCTCACGTCGTCCTTGGTGCCGTAGCCTATCCAAATGGTGCCTACGGGTATGGCAGGCGTACCCCCGGTTGGGCCTGCTACGCCTGTTGCAGATATGGCATAGTCGCAGTCCAGCGCCTCGCAGGCACCTACCACCATTTCTCTGGCAACCTCCTCGCTCACGGCCGTGTGGGCTTCCAGCGTGTCGTGACTCACGTGCAGCAGCCGTTCCTTCACCTCGTTGGTATAGGAAATGATGCCGCCCTTGAAGTAGTTGGAAGCTCCGGGAACGGCTATAATGGCTTCGGCAATGCGGCCGCCCGTGCAGCTCTCTGCAGTACACAGCGTTTTTCCACTGTCGTAGAGAAGTTCCTGAATTTCTCTGCTCAATATTTTAGTTCCGAATTTCATCTGTAATCTTAATTGAATGTTACTTTACTGAATGCGGGCATATCTATCGTTGCGAAGTCCCCGTCTCGATATTTAAAAGTTCCAACGCTGGCTATCATGGCAGCATTGTCCGTTGTATAGCTGAACTTGGGGATGTATATCGTCCATCCGTACTTTGCAGCGTGCTCTCTGAAGGCGTTGCGCAGCCCGTTGTTGGCCGATACTCCGCCTGCCACGGCAACATGCTTGATACCTGTTTGCTTCACGGCAAGGCGCAGTTTCTTCATCAGAATATCCACTATCGTGTGCTCCAGGCTGGCAGCAAGGTCCTCCTTGTGGTGAGCAACGAAGTCGGGATCCTCTGTCGTCCACTTGCGCAGACTGTAGAGGAACGATGTCTTCAGCCCCGAGAAGCTGTAATCCAGCCCGGGTATGTGCGGCTCTGAGAACTGATAGGCCAGCGGATTGCCCTGACGGGCCAGCTTGTCAATAATAGGACCGCCGGGATATCCGAGCCCCATTACCTTCGAGCACTTGTCAATGGCCTCTCCGGCGGCATCGTCTATCGTCTGCCCCAGCACTTCCATGTCGTTATAGGCATTCACCTTTACTATCTGAGAGTTACCTCCCGACACCAGCAGGCAGATAAAAGGGAACGGCGGCATGTGGCTGTCGTCCTCGCTCTCCTTGATAAAATGAGCCATGACGTGCCCCTGCAGATGGTTCACATCTATCAGCGGAATTTCCAGCGAGCGGGCAAAGCCTTTGGCAAAGCTCACTCCCACCAGGAGCGAACCCATCAGTCCGGGGCCGCGAGTGAAAGCAATGGCACTCAACTGCTCCTTTGTAACACCGGCCCGCTTGAGCGCCTGGTCCACCACCGGCACCACATTCTGCTGGTGCGCACGCGATGCAAGCTCGGGCACAACGCCTCCGTAGGCCTTGTGAACCTCCTGCGAAGCCGTTACATTGCTCAGTATCACCCCGTTCTTCAACACGGCAGCCGAGGTGTCATCACAGCTGGACTCTATGCCCAGGATAACTACATCGCCTGCGGATTTATCTGTTTCCATACGTTCCTCCAGTATTTTTCTAATAGGTAAGCACCTCTACGCCGTGTTCGGTCATCAGGAATGTATGCTCCCATTGTGCCGATGGCATCTCGTCTCCTGTTATTATCTCCCATCCGTAGGGGTCATCAGCATCCAGAAACACCTTCCACGTGCCCATGTTTACCATCGGTTCGATGGTAAAAACCATACCGGGAACCAGCAGCATGCCGGTACCTTTGTGGCCGAAGTGCATCACGTCGGGCTCTTCATGGAAGTCGAGGCCCACGCCGTGGCCGCACAAATCGCGCACGATACCATAGTGATACTTCTCTGCATGCTTCTGGATGGCATGGCCGATATCGCCCACGAAGCTATAGGGCTTGGCTGCCTCGGCGCCTATCTCCAGACATTCCTTGGCAACGCGAACCAGTTGTTCCTTCTCCGGAGTCGTCTTGCCGACAATGAACATGCGGCTGGCGTCGGCATAATAGCCGTCAAGTATGGTGGTCATGTCCACGTTCACGATGTCGCCCTCCTGCAGTACATCCTCTTTCTTGGGAATGCCGTGGCACACCACTTCATTGATGGAGGTGCACACACTCTTCGGAAAGCCCTCGTAATTGAGGCATGCGGGCGTGGCATGATGTTCCTTGCAGAAAGCCATGCAGATATCGTCTATCTCCTGCGTGTTCATACCCACGTGTATTTGTTCGGCCACCGCGTCCAGGCATCCTGTATTTACAACGCCGCTGCGGCGTATTCCTTCTATCTGTTCTGCAGTTTTTATCAAGCTGCGAGTAGGCACTTCCTTGCCTTTGTTTTCCCAATACATCACCTTCTTGTCAAGCTCCGTAGGTTCTTGGCCCGGCAGGCAATGCCATCTTCTCTTCTTGTTGAAAATCATCTTAAAAGCCTTTAATTGCATGCAAAGATAGTGCAAGTTATGCAATTGACCAAATAAAGTTGTAAAAACGACCTGCAAAATCACACCTGCCGATGCCGGACAGGAACTTTCGACAAGTGTCGAACGATGGTGTGACAAGTGTCGAATTCATGTGCGACACTTGTCGAAAGTTCCCGAAGCATAGCTTTTGCACCGTCGCCTGAAATCTTGAAGAACCGCGGAGTGGCGGTTCGGGCACGGGATTACAGAAGATCGAGAAGCCGTTGCGTCCAGTCCTGCCCGTTTACTGGGCAAAAGGTGCGGATGCCCAGCTTGCCGGCAGCCTCGCAGTTTCGCGGGCCATCGTCCACGAAGAGCATGTCGGCAGGCGCCACTGCTTCCTTGTTGAGCATGAAACGGAAAAAGCCTTCGCCGGGTTTCATCTCCTTTATCTCGTAGCTTCGGTACATGGCATCGAAGTAATCGGCCATAGCGTGCCCCTCGCCGTCAAAGTCTCGGTCGGCCCACTCCATCATGCAAGGGTTTGTGTTTGATGCCAGCACCACCCTGTAGCCCTCCTGCCGAAGCCGGCGGAGCAGTTCCAGGTTCCTTGCCGGCACCTCTTTCTTGTATCCCTGCCACGCATAGCGGCAGTCGGAGATGGTCAGGGGGCGCCCCGTCAGCCGTTCCAGGGCTGTCCGGAATTCCTCTTCGTCTATCTTGCCGGCCTCCAAATCGCCGAAGATTCCTGTCTGCGTATAAGCGTCAAGGCGCGTCTCGGCGTCGGCAAGTCCCAGTTCACGGAACCTCCGGATGGCCTGCATACGGTCTATGGTTATCACAACACCGCCCAGGTCGAAAGCTATTACTTTTATCATTCGTCTTTATCAAATAGGTTCAACTTGTTTTTCCGCGCCTCTTCCAGCGAGATTATCTGCTGCTGTTCCCGGTCGTAATCCTGCCTTAACTGCTCGTATTTGTCGTTGAGTTCCTGCTCATAGGCCTTCTCTTCCTTTGCATTGAGCAGCCGGGCAGCCGCCAGCGCATTCTGCGAGGCATCCTTCATCCACACCACAGGGCCGCCATAAACGGGCGCTATCTTCAGCGCCACGTGCAGCTGACTGGTGGTTGCGCCCCCTATCATGATGGGTATGCGCAGCCCGGCTCGCTGCATTTCCTTGGCCACATGCACCATTTCTTCCAGCGAGGGGGTAATGAGACCGCTCAAGCCTATCATGTCCGCCTGTTCGTCTATGGCCTTTTGCACTATCTGCTCGGCCGGAACCATCACGCCCATGTCTATTACCTCGTAGTTGTTACAGGCCATCACCACGCCCACAATGTTCTTGCCAATGTCGTGCACGTCGCCTTTTACCGTTGCCAAGACCACTTTGCCGGCCTTGGCAGAGCCTTCCGTCTTCTCTGCCTCTATGTAGGGCTGCAGAATAGAGACAGCCTGCTTCATGGTGCGGGCCGTCTTCACGACCTGCGGCAGGAACATCTTGCCGGCTCCGAAGAGCTCTCCCACTTCGTTCATGCCGGCCATCAGCGGGCCTTCGATGATGTTCACGGCGTGCGGATACTGCTGCAGCGCCTCGTGCAAGTCCTGTTCCAGATAATCGCCTATGCCCTTGCGCAAGGCATAGCCAAGCCTGCGGGCCACCGGTTCGCTGCGCCATGCCTCTGCGGTTTCGGCCGTTTGCTGTACCGAAACAGAGGACTGGCCGGCCGAAAGAGCAGCTTTTTCGGCCTTAATACGGTTGGCCATGTCTATCAGGTCTTCCGTTGCTCCTTCCCGGCGGTTAAGGACAACATCCTCTATCACCTGCAGCTGCCCGGGCGGAATGTCCGCATAGGTTACCTTGGTGGCCGGATTAACGATGCCGAAGTCCATTCCTGCCCGGATGGCATGGTAGAGGAACACGGCATGGATGGCCTCGCGAATGTAGTTGTTGCCCCTGAACGAGAACGAGAGGTTGCTCACTCCGCCGCTTACATGGGCACCGGGCAGATGCTTGCGTATCCACGCCGTGGCCCGTATAAAGTCCACCGCGTAGCTGTCATGCTCCTCTATGCCGGTGGCGATGGAAAGGATATTGGGGTCAAAGATTATGTCCAGCGGGTTCAGCCCCACCCTTTCGGTGAGTATGCTGTAGGCCCGCCGGGCTATTTCTACTTTGCGTTCGTAGGTTGTGGCCTGCCCTTTCTCGTCGAAACACATCACTACCACGGCCGCCCCATAGCGCTTCACGTCCATGGCATGGCTGATGAAGACGTCTTCGCCCTCCTTGAGAGAGATGGAATTGACGATGCTCTTGCCCTGCACACACTTCAAGGCAGCCACGATGACGTCCCACTTGGAGGAGTCGATCATCACGGGAACCTTGGCAATATCAGGCTCCGAGGCTATCAGATTGAGGAAGTGGGTCATCTCCTCCTTGGCATCAAGCAGGGCGTCGTCCATGTTCACGTCAATAACAAGGGCCCCGTCGGCCACTTGGTTGCGTGCAATGCGGGTTGCCTCTTCGTATTTTTTCTCCTTGATGAGGTTGCGGAACTTGCTCGAACCGGCCACATTGCACCGCTCGCCCACGTTAACGAAACGCACCTGGGGCGTTACTTCGAGCACTTCCATGCCCGAGAGGCGCATCGTTTGGGGCCGACAGGGCACTCTGCGGGGACTTTTTCCCTTGGCCATTTGGGCATAACGGGCTATGAACTCATCAGTAGTGCCGCAGCAGCCGCCTATGATGTTCACCAGTCCTTCTGCCATCAGCTCCTCTATCTGGGGAGCCATAGACTCTGCAGTCTCGTCGTACAGGCCCATTGAGTTAGGCAAGCCGGCGTTGGGATAGGCACTTACATAGTACGGGGCAAGCCGGGCAAGCTCCTGCAAGTAGGGCTTCATCTGCCTGGCTCCGAACGAGCAGTTGAGTCCAACGGAAAAAATGGGGTACGCATCTATGCTGGCCAGGAAGGCCTCGAGCGACTGTCCGCTGAGCGTTCGGCCAGCCAAATCGCTTATGGTAACGCTCAGCATGATGGGCAACTCCCTGTTCATGGCGCGCATGGTGGTGCAGGCAGCGTCGATGGCTACCTTGGCATTGAGCGTGTCGAATATGGTTTCGATGAGCAGCACGTCAACTCCGCCCTCTATCAAGGCCTCTATCTGTTCCCGATAGGCGGCAAACAGCTCATCGTAAGTCAGGTTGCGGGCTGCCGGGTTGCTCACATCGGGCGAGATGGAGCACGTCCGGTTGGTTGGTCCTATTGCCCCGGCAACAAAGCGGGGGTTGCCAGCGGTGCTGAACTCGTTGGCACACAAGCGCGCCAAACGGGCCCCCTCGTAGGCCATCTGCCCGGAGTAGTCCTCCAGATGATAGTCAGCCTGCGAGATGCGCTGGGATGAGAAGGTGTTTGTCTCTATCAAGTCGGCCCCCGCCCGCAGGTATCGGCGGTGTATGTCCTGCACAACGTCGGGGCGCGTAAGGTTGAGCATGTCGTAGTTACCTTTGTAAGTAACCAAGTGACCCAAAGGTTCACGGTACAGTTTCAGCCCTCCCCGGAAGTCATTCTCGGTCAGTCCGTAACTCTGAATCATGGTTCCCATGGCCCCGTCCAGCACGACTATCTTCCGTTTAACTATATCCTGCAAATCCATATCCTGCTACTCTGCCTTCATCTTATAATCCACCGGCCATCAAAAACGCTTCACGGCCCTGTCCATTTCGCGCCGGTCTTCTTTCTCCTTCAGCGTCTGCCGCTTGTCGAACTCCTTCTTTCCACGGGCCAGAGCCACGTTAACCTTCGCCCTGCCGTGCTCGTCTATGAAGACGAGAGTTGGCACAATGGTGAAGCCCACGTCCTTGGAGTCCTCCTGCAAGCGGCGTATCTCGCGTTTGGTGAGCAGCAGTTTGCGGTCGCGCTTGGCCTCGTGGTTGGCATAGGAGCCGTAGAAATAGGGGCTGATGTTCATGTTCCTAACCCATATCTCACCTTTTTCTATATAGCAATAGGAGTCTACCAGCGACGCCTTGCCGGCCCGGATAGACTTTATCTCCGTACCGGTGAGCACGATGCCGGCCGTATATGTATCTACAAAAAAATACTCGAAGGCGGCTTTCTTGTTCCTTATCTGGACCGAGTTCTGCCTGCGAGCATCCTGTCCGTTCTTGTTCATTGGCTTTGTACCTTATGTTTTTTACTTCTCGATTGTAGCAAAACTGTCGATGTGTTCATCGATATAGTGGGCTATCTGTTCGGTATAGCGCTCTTCACCCTCAACGAAAGCGTCGTCGAAATCATCAAATTCGGGGTATTTCTCAAAGAGCGCCATGAATTCTTCGTCCGAGCAATCCTTCTCGATGTCCTCATGATGGCGGGCAAAGTAGATGTGGCTCTTGCTGATTAGCCTGTACAAGTCCTGCAATCCCCATGCACGCACGGCCTTGGCAAAGGGGTTCAGGTAGATGAACTCGCCCCAGCCGTTGTGTATCAGCTGCACGAAGCCGCCGTCCATCACCTCCTCGCGCAGCGCATGATAGCCCAGGAGCGTTAGCTGGTCGGCATTCAGCTGGGTCATGGTGTCGGCATTCAGCTCGCCGCCAATGGCCTCATAGATAGCATCGACAAACACCTGGACGAACTCGTCCATGCCTTTTGCGGCAGCCTGCTGCAAGGCGGAGTCTTTTATTTTCACTTCTTTCATAGCTGCAAAGTTACAAAATTATTCGCTTGAAGATGAATTCTCTTTCACTTTTTCCACATCAGCGGCCTACAATTCCGTTTGCTCCCACACTTTCGTCCACGCCTTAACGGGAACGGCGGAGGGTCATACGCCCGCACCGGATACCGGTTGCCACACCGCCGCCTTCGGCAACCAACTTTCCCGGAGCTATGCTTCAAGAGGCTTGAAGGGCACATTCAAGGCCGCCGAAGCATACCTTCAAGGGCCTTGAAGCATAGCTCTGGGAAAGCCTCTGGTACACAGCAGGTTATGCACCGGCAAGAGAATGCCGGGCAAACTCGCGTTACAGGCGCTGCCAACACCATCAAAACAAAAGGAAGCCCCACGCGAACGGCGAGAGACTTCCTTACTTCCAGCCTGCTGCGGAGCTCTTAGCCTACCAGCAGCTTCAGGTCTTCTTCAACGGTGGTGATACCGCCCAACCCGAAATTATCTGCCAACACTTTCAGTACATTGGGTGAAACAAAGGCCGGCAACGTGGGCCCTATGTGAATGTTCTTGATGCCCAGGCTAAGCAGAGCCAGCAATACAATGACGGCTTTCTGCTCATACCAGGCGATGTTAAACGCTATGGGCAAGTCGTTAATGTCGTTGGCACCGAAGATTTCCTTCAGCTTCAGCGCCACTACTGCCCAGCTGTAGGAGTCGTTGCACTGGCCGGCATCGAGCACACGGGGTATGCCTCCAATGTCTCCTAAATTCAGTTTGTTGTACTTATACTTAGCACAGCCGCTGGTCAAGATAACCACGTCACGGGGCAAAGCTTTCGCGAAGTCGGTGTAATAGCTACGACTCTTCATCCTGCCGTCGCATCCGCTCATGACAACGAACTTGCGTATGGCGCCTGCCTTTACTGCTTCTACTATCTTGTCGGCAAGTGCAAAGACCTGTGCATGCGCAAATCCGCCTACTATTTCGCCTTGCTCTATCTCTTCGGGAGCGCGGCAGGTCTTGGCAAGGGCTATCACTTCCGAGAAATCCTTGTGGCCGTCGGCACCCGTCTCGATATGCTTCCATCCCGGGAAACCTGTGGAGTTGCTCGTAAACACACGGCCGGCATAGCTGGCATTGGGCTTTGGCGGAACTATACAGTTGGTTGTAAAGACGATGGGACCGTTAAACTTATCGAACTCTTCTTTCTGTTTCCACCAAGCATTGCCATAGTTTCCAACCAGATGCTTGTATTTCTTGAGCTGCGGATAGTAATGTGCCGGCAACATTTCTCCGTGTGTGTACACGTCTACGCCCGTTCCTTCGGTCTGCTTTAGCAAGTCTTCCATATCCTTCAGGTCGTGGCCTGAAATCAGGATTCCGGGGTTCTTTCCTACGCCTATATTTACCTTTGTAAGTTCCGGATTGCCATAAGCACCCGTGTTGGCCTTATCGAGCAGGGCCATTGCCTCTACGCCATACTTGCCCGTCTCCAGCACGGTATCGAGCAAGGTCTGCATGTCCGCATCCGGATTGGAGATGACTGCGAGCGCATGCTCCATAAAAGCGATGATGCTGTCTTGCCGCTCTCCCAGCCTTGCTGCATGGTCATAATACGCCGCCATGCCTTTCAGGCCCAGAACGGTGAGTTCTTTCAGCGAGCGTAAATCTTCGTCGGCGTTCCTTAAAACGCCCTCGCGTTCGCCTTCCTGCAGGTAGTCAGCCTTCTCGCCGCCCCACTTCACTTCCTGGTAATCGGGCAACTGCACGTGATGTTCGGCTGCCATGTCAAGCAGCAACCTCTTCAACTTCACGCCCTCATCTACCTTATTTAATATAGACTGGTCGTCGAAGTTGGCATTGGTAATGGTCGCAAAGAGCGCATCAACAATGTAGTCGCCTGCATACTGCGGCGTCTCGACTCCCTTGTTACGCAGAGCATCGGCTATGATGCCTACTCCTCTCACGACACTCAGCAGCAAATCCATCCAGCGGTTGGTTTCTGCATTCTTGCCACACACGCCCTTGACGGTACAGCCTGTACCCTGGGCAGTTTCCTGACACTGGAAACAAAACATCTTGTTCTCTATCATAACTTATTCTGACTGAAATAAAAATATGCCTGCAAAGTTACCCTTGCCTAAATGGGTCGATGATAACAAATGTGTCCGAAAGCAGTTAACGTAGGTTAAATGTCCGTCAGCACACCCTCTGTTCAAGCTAACTTCGGTCTTATGCCCGGTTTGATATTCCGGCCAAACCTGCCCGCAAAGACTCATCCTTCAGTCGGTCGGCGCCTGTTCCGGCCGTGGGCATAACAGCTGCCACGTTGATTCAGCCTTCCAAATTGTTGGCGGAATGATTTTTTTCAGTAACTTTGCAGCCGATTATTGCATTGATAAAGAAATATAAAACATGAATAACGGCGTTATATTAGCAATCCTCATCCCGTTTCTGGGAACGACACTGGGTTCGGCATTCGTGTTCTTCATGAAAGACGAAATGCCCGATCGCCTGCAGAAAACACTCTTAGGTTTCGCCTCGGGCGTAATGGTAGCGGCCTCCGTATGGTCGCTGCTCATACCAAGCATGGATATGACAGCCCACTGGGGCAAGGCTGCCGTTGTTCCGGCAGCCATCGGTTTGCTGGCTGGTATGGCCTTCCTGCTGCTCATCGACTCGCTTACACCCCATATCCACGTAGGTTCCGACCATCCCGAAGGCATCAAGTCGCACCTCTCTCGCACCGCCATGCTCAGCCTGGCCGTTACCATCCACAATTTTCCGGAAGGCATGGCAGTGGGCGTTGTCATAGCAGGCGCGCTGCAGGGAGGCGAATGGATATCGGCTGCTGCAGCCATGGCGATGAGCTTGGGCATAGCTATACAGAACATACCCGAGGGAGCCATCATCTCCATGCCTATGAAGGCAGCCGGCGGCAGCAAGCTGAAGTCCTTTACGATGGGCACACTGAGCGGAGCCGTAGAACCTATAGGCGCCGCACTGGTCATTCTGCTGGCCTCCTTCATGACCCCTATCCTGCCCTATCTGCTTAGCTTTGCAGCAGGCGCCATGCTCTATGTGGTGATTGAGGAACTAATTCCGGAGGCATCGGAAGGTGAACACAGCAACCTTTCAACCATCGGATTTGCCATTGGCTTTGTGCTGATGATGGTGCTCGACGTTGTGCTCGGCTAAACCGAATACAGCATGCCTTGCGGACACTGCACGCCCGCAAGGTAACCGCACGGGAGATTTCGCGGTGCCAAAGACCGCAAACGTGAACTTTCGACACTTGTCACAAGATTGCTCGACAGCTGTCGCATATCCGTGCCACAAGTGTCGAAAGTTCCCGAAGCTATACGGACATCCCGTTTTTCGGCATCATCAATAACGCAACCGGAGGTAAGAAAGGGGCACGAAAAAAGCCTCCAGAAATCAATCTGAAGGCTTCTGCGGTGCGTACGAGACTCGGACTCGTGACCTCCTGCGTGACAGGCAGGCATTCTAACCAACTGAACTAACGCACCAGTTGCAAATTCCAAACTCACCCCAACACTCCTTTAACGGCGGTGCGTACGAGACTCGGACTCGTGACCTCCTGCGTGACAGGCAGGCATTCTAACCAACTGAACTAACGCACCCAGTAAGGCCGGTTTCTTATTTGCGGTTGCAAAGGTAACTACTTTTTTCCTTTCTGCCAAAAGTAGCAAGCACTTTTTTACAAAAAAGTTTGCATCATAATGGCGCCATGATACTCTTCTCCGTCGAAAAGCCAATCCTTGAGTTCGGCTGTACTGCTGAAGCCGGCTCTGTCAAACAATCGGATGGAGTCCTGGTTGTTCTCATCGACCACGGCATAAATCTGATGCAGGTGCAAAACTACTTTGGCATATTCCTTGAGCAGGCTAAGTGTTGCGGCGGCATAGCCCCTGCCCCGATACTGGTTTACTATCACTATGCCTATCTCGGCACGCAGATGCTGAGGGTCGAAGTTCACAACATCGGCTATGCCCAGCGTCTCTCCCTGCTCGTTGTCAATCATGAAGCGCACCTGCTTGTCGGTATAGATGTCGCTCGAAGCATTGGCTATATAGTCATGGAGGGCGTAACGAGAATAGGGAACGTTCGTTGTTCCGACCCCCCACAGCTTGTTGTTGTTCTCTATCTGGTAGAGCATGTCCAGATCTTCCGGCTCCATTGCCCGTATGATTACTTTGGGTAAACTCATGTCCATACCTCTTCTCCTGTTATAATCTTGTTTGTCTGATTGTCAAAAAAGCCCATCCGGACGTTCTTGTCCGGCTGTTGGCTGAAGATAGCGAAGATGTCTTCGTAGGCATACGAGGCCACATCATAGACAACGTAGGTGGTAGTCCGTGCTTTGTCTGGTGATATCCGACCGAGATGCCCGGCCGGAAGAGCAGCCTTGCTGCCTTCCATGTACACGGCATTCAACCCGCGGCGGACAGCTATCTGCCTGCATTGCTCCAGCGACTCCTTGCTGCCCATGAAGACATATTGCGGTTCCGGCTCGCGTCGCTTGCCGCTAAATCCGAGCATGCGTCTCATCCGATACAAGCCCATACCGATGAAAGCCGACGACGCCTTGACAAAGATGGCCGTCTTGATGGGCAGGCTGAGCAGGACCGACATGCCCCCGTAGTGCTTGCGAAAGAAGATGAACATGGCCTCATAAAACACATGCACATACCGGAACGAACTCTTCTGCGTGCTCTCGCCCTTGTAATGGAGAATGTGCGAGGGCACATACCAGTTCTCCCATCCGGCTTTCAGGAGCCGGTAAGAGAAATCAATGTCCTCGCCGTACATGAAGAAATCCTCGTCCAAGTTGCCGATTTGGGCTATTACCTGATGCCTGAACAAGCAGAAAGCGCCGCTCACGACTTCTATTCTGGCTGCTTTGTCCCACGGAAGGTAGCTCATGTAGTAGCGCGCGAACCTGCGATGACGGGGATAACGGGCACAAAGACCGCACATCTTGTAGAAGGCCGTCATGGGCGAAGGGATGCCCCTGCGCGACTCCATCGCCTTGCTGCCGTCGGCATGCAGCATACATACGCCTGCTGCTCCTATCTGCTGTCGGCCGTCCATCACGCTGATGACATCCCGCAACGTATGTTCTCCCACCACGGTATCAGGGTTCAAGAGCAGTACATACTCGCCCGCACACTGCCTGATGGCTATGTTATTGGCCCTGGCAAAGCCTAAGTTGTGGTTGCAGCTGATGACTTTTACCTGCCGGAAGCGTTCCTGTATGTAGGCTGCGGAGCCGTCTTTGGAGTGATTGTCGACTACAAACACCTCGGCATCAATGCCTTGCAGTGCCCTGCAGAGCGCCTGCAGACACTGTTCCAGGTAATCTTTGACGTTATAGCTGACAATGACGACGGAGAGTTTCACCTGTTTCTTAATTTTCTGCCAAGGTGTCGTCTACACACCTTGCCATAGAAGGATATACGAAGAACAAGCAAAGCAGCAGAATAATAGCCATGTACCCAAAGGCCACATTCATAAAGAGATAATATAATAAGGTATTAACCAGCAACGGCAGGCACAGCATGTTGAGCCGCAGCGAGCCGTAACGCAGCAGACTGCTCCAGCGCACGTCCTCGGGCGCTTGATGCAATTGACGGTGAATGTGCTTGAACTTGAACAGCCGCAAAGCCAGCGGAATGAGGCAGATGGTTAATAATTCCATCACCGTGGCGATAACAAACTCCAGGCTTTTATCGGTTGCCCACACGCCATCTGCAAGCCATTCCGTCTCATAGAGAACGACAATGATGAGCGACAAGGCCACCGGCAGCCAGAACTCTAAGGTCAATATAGTCTGTATTCGTTTCATATCAAATAGGTTGGAATGGGCATTTATCGGTTTCGGTCAGTTCTGGAAAGGGGTTCGGTTCAGTATCGAACGGCCCAAAGTCACCTCATCCGTGTATTCCAGTTCATCCCCAACGGAGATGCCCCGGGCAATAACGCTCACGTTGACGCCCGTGGGCTGCAGCTTTCGGGAGATATAGAAGTTGGTGGTATCGCCCTCCATCGTTGAGCTAAGGGCGAGTATCACCTCGTTGATGCCGCCTTCCTCCACCCGCTGCACAAGCGAGTCGATTTCCAGATCGGCCGGACCAATGCCGTCCATCGGCGAGATGATGCCTCCCAGTACATGGTAAAGGCCATGAAACTGCTGCGTATTCTCCACCGCCATTACGTCCTGTATGTTCTCTACTACGCAAATGGTACTGCCGTCGCGGTGCGAATCAGCGCAGATGGGGCAAATCTCGGTATCGCTGATGTTATGGCAAACCTTGCAGTGCTTAATCTCTCTCTTCATGGTGGAAACAGCCTGTGCGAAGCCTTCGACCTCCTCATTCGACTGCCGAAGCAAAAAGAGAACAAGACGCAAGGCTGTCTTGCGTCCTATTCCCGGTAATTTCGCAAACTCATTAACGGCTTTTTCAAGCAGCAATGAGGGATATTGCTGTTCCATTAAAGATAAACTCCAATACCTATCTTCAGGCCAATCGTTGAATAGTTGGAATGGTCTTTGAACGACTGGTCGTAGTAGATAGACGGCTCCACCGTTACAGTACGGCTCAAAAAGAAGGCGTAGCCAACCTCTACACCCGGCATGACGTCGTTGTAACTGTGGTTGGCGTGAATGAGCTTACAGCCCGCTCCCAGGTACAAACCATTCTGGATGATATAATATCGGCCGCCAACACCAAGGGAGTAACGGTCGGCCACAGCGTCATTACTGCTGTGCTGCAGCGATGCCTGGCCTGTTATCATCCAGTTGTCCGTAAAGAGATAACCGGCTTTGGCTTCCACTCCCAAATTCAAATCATCTGTTCCGTTGTAGCTCAGGTTGAGCCCCGTAAGCGAAGCTCCTACATAAACCTTGCCTTCTTCGAACTGTGCACTCGCAGAGATGGTCATCATCAGCGCTGCAATCATCATTAAAAACTTTTTCATAAACTTACTTTCTACTTGAATGATACATATAATTAATTACTTACTTGTCTTCATCTGTTTGAGATACCAGGCCAGAAACCACACGCAGGCCACTGCCAGGCAGCATCCGCCAAGGATGTAGGCAGTGGTATGTTCGAGGCCGAAAGCCTGCTTGCTGACAAACAAATAGGTTGAACATACAGTCGTCATGAACAGCGCCGGCACCAGTGTAACCCAGAAAGCCTTATGCTGCTGCACCAGATAAACGGTGATAGTCCACAGCGTAAACACAGCCAAGGTCTGGTTGCTCCATCCGAACCACTGCCAGATAACATTGAAGCCATTGGGATCGTTCATCTGCCAAACCAGCAAACCAATGGCCACGGCAAACATCGGAATGGCGATATAGAAACGCTTGAGGACTGACTTCTGCTCCAGATGCAAGGCTTCGGCGATGATGAGCCGTGCCGAACGGAAAGCCGTATCGCCGCTGGTGATGGGCGCGGCCACAACACCAAACACGGCCAACAAGCCTCCGAAGAACCCGAGCCAGCCCGTACAAACCTTTTCCACCACATTGGGAGCAGAGAAGAATTGTATCAAGCTCTTGCCTCCCTCGGTGTTGGCCTGAGCCAGGAACTGGTTTACAGTTGCGGCGTCAACACATTCTTTCCAACCACCATAATAAAAGAAGTAGGAAGAAACCGTGGCCCAAATCAGCGCGACAAGGCCTTCGGTTATCATGGCTCCATAGAAGATGGGGCGCCCCATCTTCTCATGGTTCACGCAGCGAGCCATCAGCGGACTCTGCGTAGCATGGAAACCGCTGATTGCACCGCAGGCTATCGTGATGAACAAACAGGGAAACAGCGGATTTTGTGCAAAGAAGGAGTCAGTACCAAGCAGACTTTGCGGTTCGTTCAAATTAGCTGCATCGAGGTCACTCCACACCTCCGGAATATCCGGCATCTTCACAAAAAGCATCACCATGAGGGCTACAGCCATGAAAAGCAGTGCGAAAGCGAATATCGGATAGAACTTACCGATTATCTTGTCTATGGGCAACATGGTTGCCAAGACATAATAGACAAAGATGAGGATGACCCAAACCAATGGCGTCCAATAATAATCTTTTAAGATAAGTGCAGGGCTGTAGACAAACACGACGCCCACCATTATCAGCAGGAAAACCGAGAATACGAGCATCACTTTCTTTGCCCGTGCGCCCAGATAGTCGCCAACTAGCTCCGGAAGGTTTGCTCCGCCGTGGCGGATGCTGAGCATTCCGCTGAAATAATCGTGCACCGCACCCGCAAAAATACAACCAAGCACTATCCACAGATAGGCCGACGGACCATACCATGCACCCATGATGGCACCGAAGATGGGGCCGGTTCCCGCTATGTTAAGGAACTGAATCATGAATACTTTCCAACTCGGCATGACTATATAGTCAACACCGTCGGCCATGGCCACGGCCGGTGTCGGCCTGTCATCAGGCCCGAAGATTCGTTCTACAAATTTACCATAGAGCAGATAACCAACAATCAGAGCCAAAAGGGCGATAGTAAAAGATATCATAATACCATGTTGTATTTTATTTCTTACTTGCAAAGATAAGGCAATTTATTTGAAATGCAAAAAAATATCCGTACCTTTGTGCCAATTAATTAGATATTATTTGAACGAATGAAACCGCTATATCGTTTCTTAACAGTTTTATCTCTCCTTTTTACGGCATGCCGGTTGCATGCTCAAAATCCACTTCCGCCAAAGTACGAAGTACGCGCCGTATGGCTTACTACCATTGGCGGACTGGACTGGCCGCACTCCTATGCACAAAGCTCATACTCTGCAGAGAAGCAGAAAGATGAACTGAGAAATATACTTGACAAACTCCAGAAGGCTGGCATCAACACCGTGCTCATCCAGACACGTATTCGAGGCACCGTAATCTATCCCTCCGCCTACGAACCTTGGGACGGATGTCTCAGCGGTTTCCCCGGTAAAAGCCCGGGATACGATGCCTTGCAGTTTGCCATCGACGAGTGTCACAAACGCGGCATGGAGCTGCACGCCTGGGTGGTGACCATTCCCGTAGGCAAATGGAACGCCTTGGGATGCAGCCAACTACGGAAGAAACTGCCCGGACTGATACGCAAGATAGGGCCCGATGGATACATGAATCCCGAAAACCCGAAAACCGGAGCCTATCTGGCCGACATCTGCCAGGAGATTACTCGTAACTACGATATCGACGGCATACACCTGGATTACATCCGATATCCCGAAACCTGGAACATCAAAGTGGGCGCTCACGAGGGGCGACGCAATATAACAAGGATAGTGGAGGACATACACCGCAAGGTAAAAGCTCTGAAACCGTGGGTTAAGATGAGCTGTTCGCCCGTAGGAAAGTTCAGCGACCTGAGCCGTTACCGCAGCCAGGGATGGAATGCCTACGCCAGAGTTTGCCAGGACGTACAGGGTTGGCTGCGCGACGGACTGATGGATGAAATCTTCCCGATGATGTACTTCCAGGGCCAGCAGTTCTATCCTTTCGCCATAGACTGGGCCGAGTCTTCCTACGGCAGGATTGTAGTTCCAGGTCTCGGCATCTACTTCATGTCGCCGCATGAGAAGAACTGGCCGCTCAACATCATTACCAGAGAGCTGGAGGTACTGCGCCGTTACAAGCTCGGCCACACCTATTTCCGCAGCAAATTCTTTACCGACAACACCAAGGGCATCTACGATTTCGCTTCAAGAGAGTTCACTCCCTACCCTGCCTTGGTACCGCCAATGACGTGGGAGCATGCCACCGCCCCTACAGCTCCTGGCCAGCTGAAAGCCGAAGGCACCCTGTTGAGCTGGCTGCCTGCCCAATCCTCGGGCCGCCAAGGTTCCCTCGCGTACAATGTGTACAGCAGTACGGCCTACCCGGTAAACACCGCCGACGCGCGCAATCTGGTACGCATACGGATGCCTCAATGCGCAATCCGGATTCCCGAATACGACGGAACGCGTTATTATGCCGTTACTACCACCGACCGCTTTGGCAACGAGAGTCCGGCCACCCAGCTCGCCCGCCCGGCAAAAGCTGCGACGGCAACGGGCCGAAACATCCTGAAATGCGACGGCCAGCACGTGGAGTTGCCTGCCAAAAACGAAAATATGGATGCCGACCTCATCACCATCGAGACGCTTCAGGGCAGCATCGTTGCATCCCGGAGCTATCAGGGCAGAACAGCCGATGTACGCAGTCTGCCCGAAGGCATATACATTATCCGCTCGCTGAACAGCAAGGGAGTTGCCCACAAATTAGGCATCTGCCAAATCAAACGCCGCACTCTTCAGTCTTTACCTTAAACTTTCAAACACAAACATCTCATATACAAATGATTAGAAATATAAAGAAATCTCTGCTACTCGCAGTTAGCTGCATCATTGCCACCTGCACTTTGGCCCAAACTCCCATTGCCAACAGGGTGAAGGCTGCCGCCGGCAAGCTGCCCAAAGGTGCTGCGCTGATAGCCAGATACACGGACAGCCCGCGCCATTGCCTCTATTTCACGAACCAGAACCGCCTGTACAGACTGGATGTTATCAGAGACAAGACCGACGACATCAACTTTGCGAGCGAGGGATACGACAAGATTATCTCCACTTTCCTGGGAGAACGGGGCCGCTATCTCTTCGTAACAGTCGACCGCCGCAGCATGGCTTCCGACTATCAGCAGGACGGGCGGCAGCTGTGGTGCATAGATACCAAGACGCAGGAAATAAAGAAGGTGGGCGAAGGATACAAGATAGAGATAAAGAACAACAGAATAATCATTACCCAGAAGGACAAGATGCGCACCTACGACATGGCCGGCCACGCCATCTCCCCCGTCGACGAATTCGACATGAAGTAAACAGTACCGTGTCTTCTCCTAACATCAAGCATGCTGAACAGGCATGCTTTATTTTTGAAAAACACGAAAACCGGAGTGCCGAAAATGTGAATCCAGGTGCTTGGAAATATCCTTCGTGAACTTTCGACACTTGTCGCACATATATTCGACACTTGTCGCACGATGGTTCGACACCTGTCAAAAGTTGCAGGTGCCGGCCTCTTGCACCGTTGTTGACTTAACAACGGATAGCAGTTACAGGTAACAGAATAAGGAAGAAGATACGAGTAAGCTACCGCACGGTGATGTGGAAGCAGCCTTGGTGCACTTCATACTTCACGTAGCAGCGGTTCTGTTCGCGCATGTCGTTCAGCACCTCGCTCAATACCCACTTCAAGGTGTCGTTGCGAACCTGCCTCCGCTCCTCGCCGGGAGCCTCAACCGTCTTGTAGCGATTGTAGCAGACGTCGAACGTGGTGCCGTAAAGGTGGCAGCTGTTCTGCGTGGCGTTGCCGTTGTGGCTGCGCAGTTTCTGCACGTCGTTCTTGCTGCGCATGACGCTGGTCACTATAATCTTGTGCAGCGGTACGCCCTTTACCTGCAGGCTGTCGAAGAAGTTACGCCCTATGTCCTGCAAAAGTACGGAGGCACGGGGCACCAGATACGGGATGCTGCTGTGCAGGCGGTCGATGTAGAAGTAAGGATTTCCGCCCACATATACCAGCTCGGCCTTCCGACTTTCGGCCTCCGAACGGTCGGCAACGGGCGTAACGCCCCACTTCTGTGCCGCCACCAGCTGTACGTCATTTTGGTCGGGAAACGCCCGACCGAAGTTGGGCACGCTGTAAATGCGGTTCTTGACCGGCGTGCCGTCGGCCTTGAAAAAGAGCGACTTCACCCCTTCAGGCAGCGGCATGGCGGAGTCTTTGGCCAAAGCAGTCATGGGAACAGACGCACGGACATCAGCATCACCCCCGGCGGCCACGGAGTCGGTATCGGCCGGTAGCACCGGTTGAGCCACGGCCTGCGGGCCACCATCCTGTCCGGCTATAGAGGGGTGCATGCACCGCAGCATGGCCAGAGCCACTACCACGAGACAAAAACCTTGCAAATATCTTTTTTTCGAGATTTTCATTCCAAACAGTCAGTTTTCGAGTGGCAAAGATACTAAAAAGTTAAAACAGCGAAGAGGAATAGCTGAAGTTTTTTGATTTATAGCCTTTTATTAATTATTGTTTTGTTTGTTCATATCACTTTCTTTTCGTAATTTTGCAGCGTTTACAGACAAATAGATTTTGATAGAGAAGCATATCATACTCGAAGACATTGACCCCGTAGTTTTCTACGGTGTAAACAACAGTCATCTGCAGATGATAAAGTCGCTGTTTCCCAAGCTTCGCATCGTGGCCCGCGGCAACGTTATCAAGGTGATGGGCGACGAGGAGGAGATGGTCAAGATAGAAGAAGACATCGAGGCCATGCGCCGCCATGTGCTGAAATACAACTCGCTGAGCGAGGAAGACATCCTTGACATCAGCAAGGGGCACAAGACCAAGGCCGATGCCGTGAAGGGAGTACTGGTGTACAGCACGGCGGGGCGCCCCATCAAGAGCCGCTCGGAGAACCAGCAGAAGCTGATAGAGGCCTATGAAAAAAGCGACATGATATTCGCCGTGGGGCCTGCCGGTACGGGTAAAACCTACCTGAGCATAGCTCTTGCCGTGAAAGCGCTGAAAGAGAAGACGGCCAAGAAAATCATCCTCTCCCGCCCCGCCGTAGAAGCAGGCGAGAAACTGGGCTTCCTGCCCGGCGACATGAAGGACAAGATAGACCCCTATCTGCAACCACTCTACGACGCGCTGGAGGACATGATACCCGCCGTTAAGCTGCAGGACATGATGGAGAAGCACATCATCCAGATAGCGCCGCTGGCCTTCATGCGCGGCCGCACGCTGAGTGATGCCGTCGTTATACTGGATGAAGCCCAGAATACAACCCCCGCCCAAATCCGTATGTTCCTTACCCGCATGGGCTGGAACACCAAAATGATTATCACGGGCGACATGACGCAGATTGACCTACCACACGAGCAGAAAAGCGGCCTGAAGGAGTCGCTTAAGATACTCTCGGGCATCGAGGGCATCTCCGTCATCCTGATGAACAAGAAAGACATTGTGCGCCACAAGCTCGTTACCCGCATCGTGAATGCCTACGAAGCCTACGACAAGCGGATGGAGGAAAAACAAAAGGGCGCACACGCGGCAACTGCAACAGCCGAAGAAGAAAAGGAAAAGTGAGTTTAACCATTTAATAAAAAGGAGACCCAAGAGCCCTGTCTTCCCGGACAAGGCGCTGGGCAGGCAAAATTATGAGAGCTTTAACAAGTACTGATTTCCATTTTAACGGACAGAAGAGTGTGTACCACGGCAAGGTTCGCGACGTTTACAACATCAATGACGACCTGATGGTCATGATAGCGACCGACAGAATATCGGCGTTCGATGTTGTTCTGCCCAAAGGTATTCCTTTCAAAGGGCAGGTTCTGAACCAGATTGCTGCCAAGTTTCTGGATGCCACGAGCGACATCTGCCCCAACTGGAAACTTGCAGTGCCCGACCCAATGGTCACGATAGGACTCAAGTGCGAAGGTTTCAGGGTGGAGATGATCATCCGCTCCATCCTCACCGGCAGCGCCTGGAGAGCCTACAAGGACGGCTGCCGAGAGCTCTGCGGCGTCAAGCTGCCCGACGGCATGCGCGAGAACGAGCGTTTCCCGGAGCCCATTATCACACCAACAACCAAGGCGGACGAAGGTCACGACATGAATATCTCACGCGAGGAAATCATTGCCCAGGGGCTGATGAGTGCCGAGGATTATGCCATCGTGGAAGACTACACACGCAAGCTGTTTGCCCGCGGACAGGAGATTGCTGCCAAGCGTGGGCTCATTCTGGTCGACACTAAGTACGAATTTGGCAAACGCGACGGCAAGATTTACCTCATAGACGAAATCCACACCCCCGACTCCAGCCGCTATTTCTACGCCGACGGCTACGAGCAGAAGTTCAACAACGGCGAACCGCAGAGGCAACTCTCCAAGGAATTTGTCCGCCAGTGGCTCATCGAGCACAACTTCATGAACGAACCGGGGCAGACAATGCCAGAGATAACCGAGGAATATGCTGAGAGTGTGAGCGACCGCTACATTGAGTTGTACGAGCACATAACGGGCGAGGCCTTTGATAAGGCTGCAGAAGAAGATGGCGACATCGCTACAAGAATAGAGCAGAACGTGGCCAGCTATCTTGCCACACGCCAATAACACACTTCAAAATACAGAGCTACCGCAAGTGTACGAACAGGAAAAAATAAAGCCGTACGACGGCAACGGAGAGAAGAGCAAGCTCGTAGCGGGCATGTTTGACAACATTGCACCAACCTACGACACGCTCAATCACCGGCTGTCATGGAACATCGACAAAGGCTGGCGCAAGAAAGCCATCCGGCAACTGCAGCCCTATCGGCCGCAGACACTGCTGGACATTGCGACCGGAACGGGTGACTTCGCCATCCTGGCAGCCAGGATGCTCACCCCTAAATCACTCATCGGAGCCGACATCTCGGAAGGAATGATGGACATCGGACGGCAGAAAGTAAAGCGAGAGGGGCTGGACAAGGTTATCACTTTCAAGAAGGAAGACTGCCTGAACCTCTCTTTTGAGGACGAAACCTTTGATGCCGTGACGGCCGCTTTCGGCATCCGCAACTTTCAGGACCTCGACCAAGGACTCCGGGAGATATGTCGGGTGCTCAAAAACGGCGGTCATCTGAGCATTGTCGAGCTCACCACGCCCGTAAGTTTCCCCATGAAACAGCTCTTCCGCATCTATTCGCACACCGTACTCCCCATCTACGGCAAGCTCATCAGCAAGGACAACAGCGCCTACAGCTATCTCACCTCTACGATAGAAGCGTTTCCGCAGGGCGAGCAAATGATGGAGGCATTCAGAAAAGCAGGCTTCAGAAAGGCGTCGTTCAGGCGACTCACCTTCGGCATCTGCACGATGTACTTCGCAGAGAAATAACAAACAACTGATTGATAAACCTAACTACAATGGACAAATACGGACTGATAGGCTATCCGCTGGGCCACTCGTTCTCCATTAGCTACTTCAACGAGAAGTTCGAGAACGAAGGTATCAACGCCGTGTACGAGAACTTTGAGATAGCTGACATCACGAACCTAAGAGAGATTTTGGACTCTTACCCGAATCTCAAAGGCCTCAATGTGACCATTCCCTACAAGGAGCAGGTCATCAGATATCTTGATTCGATAAGCCCCGCGGCCAAAGCCATCGGCGCCGTAAATGTAATCAGGATTACCCACAAGGGCAAGAAAGTTTTGCTCAAAGGTTTCAACAGCGATGTTATCGGGTTCACCCGCAGCATAGAACCCATGCTCGAACCGGCCCACAAGAAAGCTCTCATCCTGGGAACCGGTGGCGCCTCAAAGGCCATAAACTACGGTCTGCGCTCCTTGGGAATAGAAACAAAATTCGTGAGTCGCAGCAAGAAGAAGGACATGCTCACCTACCAGGAGCTTACCCCGGCCCACATGCAGGAATACAAGGTTATCGTTAACTGCACTCCCCTGGGCATGTATCCCAAGTTCGAGGAATGTCCGATGCTGCCCTATGAGGCCATGGACGACAAGACTCTGCTCTACGACCTCATCTACAATCCTGATGAAACCCTGTTCATGCAGCAGGGTCGCAAATACGGAGCAACCGTTAAGAACGGCTTGGAGATGCTTCTGCTGCAGGCCTTCGCAAGCTGGGACTTCTGGAACGGAAAGGAACAAGACAACCTCTAACCCCAAACAGACACAAGAAAACAGTACATGAATAATCAAGGTAGATATATGATGCGGGGCGTCAGCGCCGCCAAAGAAGACGTACACAACGCTATCAAGAACATAGACAAGGGCATTTTTCCGCAGGCCTTCTGCAAGATTATACCCGATATACTGGGCGGTGACCCCGAATACTGCAACATCATGCACGCCGACGGAGCCGGAACCAAGTCGTCGCTTGCCTACATGTACTGGAAGGAAACCGGCGACCTGAGCGTGTGGAAAGGTATTGCGCAGGATGCCATCGTGATGAACACCGACGATTTACTCTGCGTAGGAGCAGTAGACAACATCCTTGTTTCGAGCACCATTGGGCGCAACAAGATGCTGGTACCGGGCGAAGTGATATCTGCCATTATCAATGGCACGGACGAGTTGTTGTCAGCCTTGCGCCGGATGGGCATCGGCATCTGGCCCACCGGTGGCGAGACAGCCGACGTTGGCGACCTGGTGCGAACCATCATCGTAGATTCCACCGTTACCTGCCGTATGAAACGCAAGGACGTTATCAACAACGCAAACATCCGTCCGGGCGATGTCATCGTGGGATTGAGCTCCACCGGACAGGCCACCTACGAGCACGAATACAATGGCGGCATGGGAAGCAACGGACTGACCAGCGCCCGCCACGATGTTTTTGCCAACTACCTGAAGGAGAAATACCCCGAAAGTTACGACCATGCCGTACCCGGCGAGCTGGTGTACAGCGGCAAGTACAAGCTCACCGACGAAGTAGCAGACAGCCCGCTCACTGCCGGCAAGCTGGTTCTCTCCCCCACCCGCACCTATGCAC
Source organism: Prevotellaceae bacterium KH2P17 (assembly GCA_900199655.1). Lineage (GTDB taxonomy): Bacteria > Bacteroidota > Bacteroidia > Bacteroidales > Bacteroidaceae > Prevotella. Next base: position 16,215 of record FZRE01000011.1, on the reverse strand, counting down.
CGGTCATCAAAAGGCTCCTGGACGAGCTGCGCCCTGCCATTCACGGCATGGTTCACTGCACCGGCGGCGCACAGACCAAAGTGCTGCATTTCGTTGGCGAGAACTGCAGGGTTATCAAAGACAACATGTTCCCGGTACCTCCGCTGTTCCGGGCCATCCACGATTGCAGCGATACCGACTGGAAAGAGATGTACCAGGTGTTCAACATGGGGCACCGGATGGAGATATACGTCGGCCCCGAAACAGCCAAACGGGTAATCGAGATAAGCCGGAGCTTCGGTATCGATGCCCAGGTCGTGGGCCGCATAGAGGAAGGCAGGCGCAGCCTGACCATAGAGTCGGAATACGGAACATTCAACTATTAATCAAGCAAAGCAAACAGTAAACCATACAACATGGCGGATAATAACAGCATATTAGAAAAGTTAGACGGCCTTGAAAGCCGGTTTGAAGAAATCAGCACGCTGATAACCGACCCGGAAGTCATAGCCGACCAGCAGCGCTTCGTTAAGCTGACAAAGGAATACAAAGACCTGAGCGACATCATGGATGCCCGCAAACGCTACGTGACATGCCTCTCTGCCATCAAGGAAGCCAAAGACATCATAGCCAACGAGACCGATGCCGACATGAAAGAAATGGCGCGCGAGCAGCTCTCGGAGAATGAGGCGCTGCAGCCAAAGCTGGAAGAAGAAATCAAAATAGCATTGGTTCCGAAAGACCCGGAAGATGCCAAAAACGTGCAGATGGAAATCCGCGCCGGAACCGGAGGCGACGAAGCAGCGCTCTTTGCGGGCGATCTCTTCAGCATGTACAAGAAGTTCTGCGACTCCAAAGGCTGGAGCCTGAGCATAACTTCGGCCTCGGAGGGCGCCGTGGGCGGATTTAAGGAGATTGACTTCGCCGTTTCGGGCGACAACGTGTACGGCACCCTGAAATACGAGAGCGGCGTTCACCGCGTGCAGCGGGTACCCGCCACCGAGACCCAAGGCCGCATGCACACCAGCGCGGCCACAGTGGCAGTGCTGCCGGAGGCCGACAAGTTCGAGGTAAACATCAACGAAGGCGACATCAAGTGGGACACTTTCCGCTCCAGCGGTGCCGGCGGCCAGAATGTCAACAAGGTGGAATCAGGCGTCCGACTGCGCTATCCGTGGAAGAATCCCAATACCGGCGAGACCGAGGAAATTCTCATTGAGTGTACCGAAACACGCGACCAGCCCAAGAACAAGGAGCGTGCGCTCTCACGCCTGCGTACCTTTATTTATGACAGGGAGCACCAGAAGTATGTCGACGACATAGCCAACCGCCGCAAGAGTCTGGTCTCCACAGGCGACCGCTCGGCCAAGATACGCACCTACAACTTCCCCCAGGGCCGTGTTACCGACCACCGCATAGGTTACACTACGCACGACCTGCAGGGCTTCCTCGGCGGAGACATACAGGACATGATAGACCATCTGACCGTGGCGGAGAATGCTGAGCGCATGAAAGAAGCAGAACTATAAACATATCATAGTTATGGGATTTTGGAATGAATTAAAGGAAGAGTGGACTTGGAAAAGCATCAAACGAAATTGGCCTGACTATGTGGCCATCATCCCTGCATTCTGTGTTGCAGAACCATATCGCGGAACTTGGAAGTTTTTCTTGATTTGGTGTATTACCTTTATTATTTCAAGATTTGTCATTCTCGCCGTTAAAAAGTTAATAAGCAAATGACACGACAAGAATTCTTCCGCCCTTTTGTAAAAGCCAAGCATTGGGAAATTGCATTATGCATAGCCATTGGTTGCATAGCCATCTTCTATGCACAATATGCTCCCAGTATCTGGGCGGCCTTGCTGGTATTCTTGCTCTGGTATTGCTTCGTGTTTTTCGTTTTCTTGCTCATTAAACACTTATCTAAAAAATGAATAGACAACAACTCGTAGAACAGATTTTCGCTAAGAAATCGTTCCTTTGTGTGGGATTGGACACCGACCTGAAGAAAGTTCCTGCACATATCCTGAAGGAAGAAGACCCTATCTTCGCCTTCAACAAGCAGATTATTGATGCTACGGCGCCCTATTGCGTGAGCTACAAACCGAACCTCGCCTTCTATGAGGCATTCGGAGTAAAGGGACTCATCAGTTTCGAGAAGACCGTGAGCTATCTCAAGGAGAACTATCCCCATCACTTTATCATAGCTGATGCAAAGCGCGGAGACATCGGGAACACCTCTGCAATGTATGCCCGCACGTTCTTCGAGACCTACGATGTAGATGCGCTTACCGTAGCTCCCTACATGGGCGAAGACAGCGTGCAGCCTTTCCTCGACTATCAGGACAAATGGGTTATCCTGCTCGCCCTCACCTCAAACAAGGGCAGCCACGACTTCCAGCTCACCGCCGACAGCGAGGGGCAACGCCTGTTCGAGAAGGTGATAAGCAAGAGCCAGGAATGGGGAACCTATGAAAACATGATGTACGTGGTAGGTGCCACGCAGGGCGAAATGTTCAGAGACATACGCCGGGTGGCTCCCAACCACTTCCTGCTGGTTCCCGGCATTGGCGCCCAGGGCGGCAGTCTGCAGGACGTGTGCCGGTATGGAATGATTAAAGACTGCGGCCTCTTGGTCAATTCCTCACGTGGCATTATCTACGCCGGCAGCGAGGAAGACTTCGCCGAGATTGCTGCACAGAGGGCGAAAGAACTGCAGCAACAGATGGCTACGGAGCTGGCAAAGATAAGATAACAAGCCACCGAAAGAGCGAAAGATACCCATCGCCGATGCCGTTCTTTTTCCGTCGGCAGGAAAGAGGTATCGTTCAAGCCGCTTGGAGATGCCCATCAAGGCGCTTGAACGATACCTTCAAGAAGCTAAAAGCATACCTCCAAGAAACCGGGTTAGCACCACCAACGAGAAGTGATTGATAATCAACGGATTAAACTAATTGTTTTCAACTCGCTGAAAAGTACTCGGAAAACAGCTTGCCGGCAAGGAGTTTTCTGCGAGCTGACGGTCTCCTGCAACCTGCCCCGACATCCCGCGCGGGCAAAGATGCCGCCACCAACTGCGCGGCAGAACATCCTCCACACGCAAAATCAACTGTAAACACAACGCAAGTGAACGACGCAAAAATCATCAACGACCCCGTATTCGGCTTCATCAAGATTCCCCAGGGCCTTCTGCTCAGCCTTGTCAAGCATCCGCTCATGCAGAGGCTCACGCGCATCAAGCAGCTGGGGCTGGCCTCGGTGGTATATCCGGGTGCCCAGCACACCCGTTTCCAGCACTCGCTGGGCGCCTACTACCTGATGAGTGAGGCCATTACGTCGCTCACACAAAAAGGTATATTCATCTTCGACAGCGAAGCCGAGGCCGTACAGGCTGCCATCCTGATGCACGACATCGGGCACGGCCCCTTCTCGCACGTGCTGGAGAACACCCTCATCCGCGGCATCTCGCACGAGGAAATATCCCTGATGATGATGGAACAGATAAACCGGGAGCTGAACGGAGAGCTCAACCTGGCCATCATGATATTCAAGGATGAGTACCCGAAGCGCTTCCTCCACCAGCTCATCAGCAGTCAGCTGGACATGGACAGGCTCGACTACCTGCGCCGGGACAGCTTCTACACGGGCGTGAACGAAGGCAACATAGGCTCGGCACGCATCATCAAGATGCTCAATGTGGTGGACGACAGCCTGGTAATAGAGTCAAAAGGCATCTATTCCATAGAGAATTACCTCACTTCACGCCGCCTGATGTACTGGCAGGTGTACCTCCACAAAACCGCCGTGGCCTGTGAGAAGATACTTGTAAACCTGCTGCTGAGGGCCAAACAGCTGGTTACGGAGGGCAAGAACCTGTTTGCTCCCCCCGCCCTGCGCTACTTTCTGGAGAACGAGGTCAATGCAGCGTTCTTCCAATCCCATCCGAACGCGCTGCACTACTACGAGCAATTAGACGACAACGACATTTGGAGCAGCCTGAAGGTGTGGGCCGGCAACGAGGACAAAATTCTCTCCATGCTCGCTCGCGACATGGTTGAACGCCGCCTCTTCAAGGTAGAAGTGCGCGATACGCCCTACTCCGAAGAAGAACTCGACGACGTGCGCCGTCGTCTCTCGGTCGAAGCAGGAGTCTCACTTGCCGATGCCCGGTATTTTATGAGCGTCAATACGATACAAAAAGACATGTACGATATCAACGACGACCATATCTCCATCCTTTATAAAGACGGTGCAATCAAGGATATTGTGGATGCTTCCGAAATACTGAACGTAGCTTTGCTTTCAAAAAAAATTCGCAAATATTACCTTTGTTATCAGCGTTTCTGAATTATATTTGCTATATTTGCAGAATAATTCAATCAGATTGAACATAACATGGAATTTACTGCAAGACAAATAGCCCAATTCATTGAGGGGAAAGTTGAAGGTAACGAGAATGCTACTGTCCATACTTTTGCGAAAATCGAAGAAGGAGTTCCCGGTGCGATTTCTTTCCTCGCCAACCCCAAATATACCCACTACATCTACGAAACACAATCCAGTATAATCCTTGTTGATGAAACTGTAGAAATAGAAAAGCCCGTAAAGCCAACGCTCATCAGGGTGAAAAATGCACGCGACTGCGTGGCCAGGCTCCTGCAAATGTACGAAGCCGCCAAGCCCAAGAAGCAAGGTATAGACACCCTGGCATTCATCTCGCCCAAAGCCAAGATAGGCAACAACGTGTATGTTGGCGCATTTGCCTACATAGGCGACGGGGCTGAGATAGGCGATGGCTCGCAAATATACCCGCACGCAACCATCATGGACAACGTAAAGCTCGGGCAGAACTGCCTCATTTATCCCAATGTAAGCATCTACCAAGGTTGTGTGGTGGGCAATCAGGTAACCATCCACTCGGGTAGTGTCATCGGTTCTGATGGCTTCGGATTTGCACCCAACGGAGAGGGGTATGACAAGATACCGCAAATAGGCATAGTAACCATTGAGGACAACGTGGAGATTGGGGCCAACACCTGTATCGACCGGTCGACAATGGGAAGCACTTACGTGCGCAAAGGCGTAAAACTGGACAACCTGGTGCAGATAGCCCACAATACCGATATTGGCGAGAATACCGTTATGAGCGCCCAGGTAGGCATTGCAGGCTCTACCAAGGTGGGCCAATGGTGCATGTTCGGGGGCCAGGTAGGCATAGCCGGACACATCAAGATAGGCAACAAGGTGTTTCTTGGTGCACAGTCGGGCGTTCCCGGTAACATAAAGGACGACCAGACGCTGATAGGCACTCCGCCCATGGAACCTAAACCCTACTTTAAATCGCAGGCCATCTTCCGCAGACTGCCGGAGATATACAAGCAACTGAACGAACTCCAAAAAGAAGTAGAAAACCTAAAGGCTTTACATAAATAACAGCAACAGAGACCAAAGCCTGCATGGCAAATGGAGGGAAATCTTGCCCATAGAGGCACTAAGAGCTCACGGAGCAGGACTTCATCCATAAACTAAAAACGTAATAAATGGAAACAGCAAAGCAGACAACCCTGAAAGGGAGCTTCTCTCTTTTCGGCAAAGGACTTCATACAGGCTTGAACCTGACGGTTACATTTAACCCGGCTCCTGAAAATACAGGATACAGGATTCAACGTATAGATGTTGATGGCCAGCCCATTATTGATGCAATAGCAGAGAAGGTGCTGACCACCGACCGCGGCACTACCATTGGCGATGGAAACATCAAGATATCGACCATAGAGCACGGCATGGCAGCCCTCTATGCAATGGGGATAGACAATTGCCTCATTCAGGTAAATGGCCCCGAGTTCCCTATCCTCGATGGGTCGGCTGCCATGTATGTTGACAAGATAAACGAAGTAGGAATAGTAGAACAGAATGCGCAGAAGGACTATTACATCATTCGCAAGAAGATAGAGATAAAGGATGAAACGACAGGCTCAAGCATCATCATCCTGCCCGATGAGCAGTTCTCCATTACGGCCATGTGTTCCTTTGATTCCAAGTTCATCAGCAGCCAGTTTGCTACACTTGATGACATCAAGAACTTTGCAGAGGAAATAGCACCGGCCCGTACTTTCGTCTTTGTACGGGATATCGTTCCGCTGCTGGAACATAATCTCATCAAAGGCGGCGACCTGGATAACGCCATTGTTATCTATGAACGCGAGGTTAGCCAGGACAAACTCGACCAACTTGCCGATGTGCTGAAGGTTGCCCGCATGGATGCCACGAAGATTGGCTACATCCAGCACAAGCCTTTGATATGGGATAACGAATGCACCCGCCACAAGCTCCTTGACATCATAGGCGACATGGCGCTCATTGGGCGCCCGCTCAAGGGGCGTATCATCGCAACCCGACCGGGCCACACGGTCAACAACAAGTTTGCCCGGCTGATGCGCAAGGAAATCCGCAAGCATGAAATCCAGGCCCCAATCTACGATCCCAACGAAGAACCCATCATGGATAACATCCGTATCAGGCAACTGCTTCCGCATCGCTATCCCATGCAACTGGTTGACAAGGTTATCTCCATGGGGCCAACCAGCATTGTGGGCATCAAGAATGTAACAGCCAACGAGCCGTTCTTCCAGGGGCACTTCCCCGAAGAACCCGTCATGCCGGGCGTACTCCAGATAGAAGCTATGGCACAATGCGGAGGCCTGCTCGTGCTGAGCCAGCTTGAAGAACCAGAACGATGCTCTACTTACTTCCTGAAAATAGACGACGTAAAATTCAGACAGAAAGTAGTTCCCGGCGACACGCTGCTCTTCAGGGTCGAGATTCTACACCCCGTACGCCATGGCATCAGTTCGATGAAAGGCTATATGTTTGTTGGTGACCATGTAGTATCAGAAGCTACATTTACTGCTCAAATTGTAAATAACAAGTAACATGAATCAGATTAGCCCGTTAGCATTTGTACATCCTGAGGCCCAAATAGGAGACAATAACATCATCGGTCCTTTCTGTTATATTGACCGCAATACTGTCATTGGCAATAATAATGTCATGCAGAATGGTGTAACTATCAACAGCGGTGCAAGAATAGGCAATGGCAACGAGTTCTTTCCTGGTTCAAGCATAGCCACCAAACCCCAAGACCTGAAATACAAGGGTGAGGATACTATCTGTGAGATAGGCAACAACAACAGCATTCGCGAGAACGTAACGGTTTCGCGCGGAACTGCCTCCAAAGGCACTACGCAGCTTGGAAACAACTGCCTGCTCATGGAGAACATGCACATAGCACACGACTGTTTCTTCGGAGACAACCTCATAATCGGCAATTCTACCAAATTTGCCGGTGAAGTTACCGTAGACAGCAATGCCATCATTTCGGCCTCGGTACTGTGCCATCAGTTCTGTCACATCGGCGGATACGTCATGATACAAGGTGGAAGCAGGTTCTCTCAGGACATTCCGCCCTACATCATTGCCGGCAAGGATCCCATCCGCTATGCCGGAATAAACATCGTGGGACTGCGGCGTCATGGATTCAGCAACGAGCTCATAGACCACATCCACAACGCCTACCGCCTGCTCTACTCCAAGGGCATCATGGCAGAAGGTATTCAGGAAATTAAGAACAACTTGCAAATTACCCCCGAAATACAATATATCATTGATTTTGTCAGCTCATCCAATCGCGGCATTATCAGATAAATTTAAATGCAGTATGCGGGTATCCGTCTTCAGCGAGCCAGCATGTTGCTTTTTCTTTCCATGAGATGAACTATTTAGTTGTTGTCCTTGGACCTACAGGGGTGGGTAAAACAGAATTATGCCTGCAGATAGCAGAGCATCTGCATACGCCAATCATCAATGCGGATTCCAGACAAATATTCGCAGAACTGCCCATTGGCACTGCTGCTCCTACACCAGAACAACAACAGCGGGTGAAGCATTTTTTTGTAGGCAACCATCACCTGCAAGACTACTACAGCGCTTCCATGTTCGAGCAGGACACCTTGAGCCTGCTTGGCCACCTTTACTGCCAAAACAATGTGGCGTTACTGGCAGGTGGCTCCATGCTTTATATTGATGCTGTATGTAAAGGCATAGACGATATACCGACTGTTGCCCCGGCCATACGAGAAATGATGAAACGGCGCTTGAAGGAAGAAGGATTACCCGCTCTGAGTGAAGAACTTAAGAAACTGGATCCTGTCCATTGGGAGATAGTAGACAAGAATAATCCACGTCGCGTTGTTCATGCGCTGGAGATCTGTCACATGACCGGGAAGACTTATACTTCCTTCAGAACGAATAGGACCAAAGAACGTCCATTCAAAATCATCAAGATTGGGCTTAACCGTGCTCGTGCTGAACTCTATGAACGCATCAATGCACGTGTTCTCGACATGATGGAAAAAGGATTGGAAACAGAGGCACGCAAGGTTTATCCACTCCGAAGGCTCAACTCCCTGAATACAGTTGGCTATCGCGAACTCTTCAGTTATTTTGATGGTTCAATTCCCTGCGAGGAAGCTGTCAGGCAGATACAGTCTAACACCAGGCAGTACATGCGCAAGCAACTCACTTGGTTCAAGAAAGACGCGAGCATCAAATGGTTCCATCCCGACAATATTAAAGAAATTATAAATTATATCGACAATTCGATTTAGATACCGTTATATTTCGTACTTTTGTGCCAAATAACTACTCCACAACAGGAGCCTATCCGTGAATTATGAACAAGATAAAAAGATTTTTCAGCATGACCTGGGGTAAGATCAAGGCTTTTTGGCCTTGGTATAAATCTCTTTACATAGGTAAGCCCTGGTGGAAGAAAACCATTGTTGCATTTGTTTCATGCCTCGTGGCCTTCTTCTTGTATCTGGGCATGGTCGATGTAAACTTCCTCTGGCTTTTCGGTAAGAGCCCCGGTTATTTCTCCGGTATCATGGACCCGCAGACCAGTCAGGCTTCAGAGATATACAGTGCAGACGGCAAGTTGATAGGAAAATACTTCAACGAGAACCGCACGCCAGTTAAATACGACGAGGTAAACCCCGACTTCTTCAAAGCTCTCATTGACACAGAAGACGAAAGGTTCTACCATCACTGGGGTATCGACCCCATCGGAATATTCGCTGCAGCTAAAGACGCTTTGCTCAGTCACGACGGTCGAGGCGCCTCTACCATTACCCAGCAGCTGGCAAAGAACATGTTCCGCGTTCGCAGCCAGTATTCTACTGGTTTGCTGGGAAAGATTCCCGGACTGCGGATTTTGATTGTAAAGAGCAAGGAATGGATTATCGCCACCAAACTCGAAACCGCGTACACCAAGAACGAAATCCTCACGATGTATGCCAATACGGTAGATTTTGGTTCCAACTCGTATGGTATCAAGACAGCAGCCAAGACCTACTTCAACACCACTCCAGCCCAGCTCACCACCGACCAGGCTGCCGTGCTTGTAGGTATGCTCAAGGCCACCACTTTCTATAATCCGCGCTTGAACCCAGAGAACAGTCTCAAACGCAGGAATACCGTGCTCAGCAACATGGTTAAACTCGGCGACTTGTCTAACGAGCAATATGCCAAGCTGTCACAGCTACCCATCAAACTCGACTTCAAGGTCGAGGAAAATTACGACGGACAGGCTCTTTACTTCCGCGAAGCCATTGCCGACTACCTGAAGAAAGAAGGGTTCCTGGACGAAGGATACGACCTTTACTCCAGCGGACTGAAAATATACACCACCATAGACACCCGGATGCAGAAGTACGCTGAAGCTGCTGCCATCAAACAGATGAAGCAGGTGCAGCGAAACTTCGAGAATCATTGGGGAGCTTGGAACAAGCGCGAATGCTGGATTGACGAGAACGGAAACGTCATACCCAACTTCATCGAAGGCATAGCCCAGCGGCAGCCGGTTTACAAATATCTGGAAGCCAAGTACCCCGATCAGCCCGACTCGATTCTGTATCACCTGAACCAGCCTCACAAGGTCAAGGTCTTTGATTACGAAAAGGGAACCAAGGAGATGGAGCTGTCGACCATGGACTCCATTCGTTACATGGTTCATTTCATGCACTGCGCAATGGTAGCCATGGAGCCTCAAACCGGCGCGGTAAAAGCATGGGTGGGCGACATTGACTTCAGCTCGTGGAAATATGACAAGGTTACGGCAATGCGCCAGCCAGGCTCTACCTTCAAGCTCTTTGTCTATACCGAAGCCATGAACCAAGGACTTACGCCATGCGACAAGCGGCGCGACGAGTACATCTCCATGCAGGTATATGACAAGAAGAAACACGAGACAACCACTTGGACACCCTCCAACGCCAATGGTTCGTTCTCCGGAGACTCCATACCACTAAAGAGTGCCTTTGCAAAGAGCATCAACTCTGTGGCCGTAAGGCTTGGACAAGAAATGGGCATCCAACGTATCATCGAGACAGCTCACAAGATGGGCATCAGCAGTCCACTCGACGATGCCCCTTCCCTTGCCCTGGGTTCCAGCGACGTCAATCTGCTCGAGATGACCAATGCTTACTGTACAATCTCCGATAACGGCAAGCACCACGCACCGGTTCTCATCACCCGCATTCTGGATAAAGACGGCAACGAAGTCTACATTGGCCCAACAACTTCCGAGCAGGTTATTCCGTACAAGAGCGCCTTCCTGATGCAGCAGATGCTCCAGGGCGGCATGCGCGAGCCGGGAGGAACCAGCCAGAGCCTGTGGGGATATGTAGGCGATGCACGCGACACAGAGTTTGGCGGTAAGACCGGAACTTCCAACAACCACTCCGATGCCTGGTTCATGGCCGTAAGTCCCAAGTTGGTGGTAGGCGCATGGGTAGGCGGCGAGTACCGGAGCATTCACTTCAGAACCGGAGCATTGGGACAAGGCAGCCGAACTGCCCTCCCCATCTGCGGCTATTTCCTGCAATCGGTTCTCCGCGACCCTGCTTTCCAGCATTATCATGCCAAGTTCGACCGTCCTCACGATGAGGGTATAACCAAGGACATGTACCAGTGTGCCAGCTACTATCAGCCCGTAAGGCGCGATACAGTCAAGCGCGACACCCTCCAGTCAACATCCGAGGAGATAGTACTCGACGAGAATGGCAATCCTTTTATCAAGAAGATAGAGGAAGAAGGCGAAAAGGCGCTCGAACAAAAGAATAAGACCGAGAAACGAAAACCCACCGAGGAAGTCGTCAACTTCGATGACCTTTAACGAATTGCAGAGGCAGGTTTCCCGGAAATCTGCCTCTGTCTGCCTATGGAAATGTCAAAGTCAGAAGTCCAGAACATAGACTTGGGTAACACTGAGTTGCAAAACGCGCTTCAAATTATCCAGTTTACCCGCCGCTCGCTGTTCCTCACCGGAAAGGCAGGGACGGGTAAATCTACTTTTCTCCGCTATATAGCAGCAACCACAAAGAAGAAGCACATCATTCTGGCTCCCACGGGTATAGCCGCCATCAATGCCGGAGGCTCTACCCTGCACAGCTTCTTCAAGTTGCCTTTCCACCCGCTGCTGCCCAACGACTCCAGATATTCGCCCCGTAACATCCGCGACACCTTGAAGTACAACGGCGAGAAGCGAAAGCTCCTGAGAGAGGTGGAACTCATCATCATCGATGAGATTTCCATGGTCAGAGCCGACATCATAGACTTCATAGACAAGGTTCTGCGCATCTACAACCGCAACATGCGCGAGCCCTTTGGCGGCAAGCAGCTGCTCCTTGTGGGCGACATTTACCAGCTGGAGCCTGTGCTCAAGCAGGAGGACCGGCAACTGCTGAACCCGTTCTACCCGTCGGCGTTCTTTTTTGATGCCCGCGTATTCCGCGAGATGCAGCTCGTTTCCATTGAGCTGAAGAAAGTCTACAGGCAATCGGATCCCACTTTTATCAACATTCTCGACCACATCCGCACGTCGCAGGTCAGTGCGGCCGACCTCATGCTGCTCAACAAAAGGGTTGGTGCCGGTTTTGAAGAAACAGGCGACAGCGCACCCCAGTCGTCCACTAACCTCTCCATCACCCTCTCTACCCGGCGCGATACCGTTGATTACATTAATGAGAAGAAACTCGACGAGCTACCGGGCGACAAGACCATGTTCCGCGGTTGGATAGAAGGAGAGTTCCCGGAAAGCAGCCTCCCCACGCCCATGGAGCTGGAACTCAAGGCTGGCGCGCAAGTTCTCTTTATCCGCAACGACAAGGAGAAGCGATGGGTTAACGGCACACTGGGAACCATCATCGGCTTTGGCGACGAGAAAGACGGAATTATCTACGTGAGAACGGAAAGCGGAGAAGACTATGATGTGGAGCGCGAAATATGGAGCAACACCCGATACACATTCAACGAAACGGAGAAGAAAATAGAAGAAGAGGAAATAGGCAATTACACCCAGTTCCCCATCCGCCTGGCCTGGGCCATCACGGTGCATAAGAGTCAGGGCCTCACCTTCAACCGCGTGAAGATTGACTTTACCGGTGGAGTCTTTGCGGGCGGCCAAACCTACGTGGCCCTTTCACGCTGCACCTCGCTTGGTGGCATCACGCTGCAGGAGCCCATACGCCGAGACGAGGTCTTCGTAAGGGCAGAAGTGCAGAACTTTGCACGCAACTACAACAACCTCAACATTATTAATACAGCCCTGCAGCAAAGCAAAGCCGACAAACAGTACTACGATGCCGTGCAGGCTTTTGACAAGGGCGACATGCAGCAGGCGCTCGACAACTTCTTTCTCGCCATCCACAGCCGTTACGATATCGAGAAACCGGCAGCCAAACGGCTGTTAAGGCGAAAGCTCAACATCGTGAACAGGCAGCGTGACGAAATCTGTCGGCTCAAAGAGGAGGCCCGACGAAAGGAGGACATGCTCAAGAGGCTGGCCGTAGAATACGTTTCGATGGGCAAAGACTGCGAGCGCGAAGGCTTTACGGATGCTGCCATCCGCAACTACGAGAAGGCGCTGGAACTATGCCCCGACATACCTGCGGCTAAGCGCAGAATAAAGAAACTGCGCCCCCAGTAGCCCGTCGCGCACCTTGCGCGGGGGTTACCGCGCCTCTCCACCGTCCTCGTACAGATAGAACATGCGCTCCATCAGCTGCCATTTACCGGCACTGGTGTCGCCCTCCTTGCATTTCTGGAAAACGGCCACATAGTCTTCCCACTCCTGCTGGCGCGGCAGGCGGGCCAGTTTCTCCATAGCCTTGTCCCAGTCAAAGTCGAGCGACGTCTCAATCACCATCACCACCCGCGAGCCGATGATGTATTCTTCCATTTCCAGAATACCCACTTCCTTGATGCCGGCCTTTATCTCCGGCCAGAAGTTCTCGCGCCTGTGCGCATCGCGATATCTGCCGATGAGCTCCGGCTCATCTTTCAAATCCATCGTCTCCACGTACCGCTTCACGGGCTGGTCATACTTTTTCACTCTAAATCCTTCAGTCATTTTATGTTGCGTTAGGGTTGCTGCAAAAGTACGCATTTATTTCTTCATATCCAAGTTTGGCACCGGTTTCGGCCGTTTTTGTCAGCATCTGCCTGCCATATCATGTGCGGGTTACGATTGTCATAGCTTTTTATTATCTCTCCATTCCCCGCTCTCACATCTTTTGCTTAACTTTGCAGACAGGTTAATTAAGACACAAAACGACATGTTGAAGAAGCTGTTTATGCTGCTGATACTCTCGGGCGCCGTGCTGACTGCCCAATCCCAAATCAAGAGACCCAAGTTAGTGGTTGGTCTGGTGGTAGACCAAATGAGGTGGGACTACCTGTACTATTATTACAATGAGTTTGGAGAAGGAGGGCTGAAGCGCCTCGTCAATGAGGGATTCAGCTGCGAGAACACCATGATAAACTACGTTCCCACGGTTACGGCCATTGGTCATTCCAGCATCTACACCGGCTCCGTGCCTGCTCTTACGGGCATCACGGGCAACAACTTCTTCATCGACGGCCGCCCAACCTACTGCTGCGAGGACTCTACCGTACGCAGTGTGGGCTCACGGAGCAAGGAAGGACAGATGTCTCCGCGCAACCTGCTGGCCTCAACCATTGGCGACGAACTGAAAATAGCCACCGACTACAAGGCTAAGGTCATAGGCGTAGCACTCAAGGATCGCGCCGCCATCTTGCCCGTAGGCCACACTGCCGACGCCGCCTACTGGTGGGACACCTCGGCCGGCCACTACGTGAGCAGCACTTTCTACATGAATCAGCTCCCCCGATGGGTACAAGATTTCAACAAAGTCAACCGCCAGAAGCCCGGAACCGACGTTAAAACGAGTACGCAGGGCATTACGCTGACTTTCAAGATGGCCGAAACGGCACTGGAGAAAGAGCAGATGGGACAGGACGACATCACCGACCTGCTGGCCGTAAGCATATCGTCTACCGATGCCATAGGCCACACCTACGGCACCAGAGGCAAGGAGAACTACGACGCCTACATGCAGTTGGACAAGGACCTGGCCCACTTTCTCAGCCTGCTCGACAGCAAGATAGGAAAGGACAACTATCTGCTCTTTCTCTCGGCCGACCACGGTGCCGCCCACAATGCCAACCTCCTGAAACATCATCGGATTTCTGCCGGAGGCTACAGCATCAGCAGCCAGAGCCCAAAGCTCAACGAATACCTTGCCCAGCAGTATGGAGTAAAAAATCTGATTGTGGGTACCAACTCCAACCGCATATTCCTGAATCATGCCAAGGCAGCCCAGGCGGGGATAGCACTGGCCGACATCAAACGGACTGCTATAGAATGGCTGAAGCAAGACGAACGCGTGATGTACGCAGTAGACTTCAGCAACGCAGAATATGAAAGCATGCCGCAAGTCATCAAAGAACGCATCATCAATGGCTACAACGCCCGCCGCAGCGGCGACATCTACGTCGTTACGCTACCCGAGTACGTGGAAGACAGCGTCACGCCACAGTACAAAGGCACCAACCACTCTATGTGGAATCCCTACGACAGCCACATACCACTGGTTTTCATGGGCTGGGGCATTGGGCACGGCAGCACCGTTGCTCCCACCCGCATTGTTGACATAGCGCCCACGGTGTGCGCCATGCTCCACATTCAGATGCCCGACGCCTGCGTAGGAGATGCCATCCGGCAGGTTGTGGAATAACCGGCAAAGGTCTAAAAGCATACCTTCGGGAACTTTCGACACTTGTCGCACATGAATGCGACACTTGTCGAACGATTGTGTGACAAGTGTCGAAAGTTCCCGAAGCATATAGATTGCACGGCCGGCAAGCCCTTTTGGGAAGGGAAATACGGGTAGATTGCAAACCTGCTCCACAGCTTGCCCATCTTCCTTTCAGCCGGAAACGAAAAAAGGCGGACCCTTTCGAGTTCGCCTTCTGTGTGTAATCTAAGAAGATTATGCTTCGGCAGGAGTTTCTGCAGCAGCCTCGGGAGCAGCCTCACCCTCTGCAGGAGCAGCGGCGGGAGCTTCTTCAGCAGCCTTTGCAGCCTCGGCTTCAGCCTTAGCGGCAGCCTCGGCAGCCTTCTTGTCTGCCACCTTCTTAGCGATAGCTTCGTTAACCTTCTTCTCTGCCTCCAGCTCTTTGGCAGCAGCTTCCTTCTTGCTCTTCACGTCGTTTTCACGAACCGAGTTGAGCTTCTGGTCCTTGCCGGCCTTCCATGCGTCGAACTTCTGCTGGCATGCAGCTTCGTCGAAAGCGCCCTTCTTTACACCTCCGCGGAGATGCTTCATCAGGTAAACGCCCTCCTTCTGGAGAATGTTGCGCACTGTGTCTGTGGGCTGAGCGCCTGTCTCTACCCAGTAGAGAGCACGATCGAAATTCAAATCTACGCTTGCAGGATTGGTGTTGGGGTTGTAAGTACCAATCTTCTCAGTAAATCTACCATCACGTGGTGCTCTTGCATCGGCGATAACAATGCTGTAGTAAGCATAGTTCTTGCGACCGCCGCGCTGTAATCTGATTTTTGTTGCCATTTTTTTAATTAACTTTTTAAATGAGGTTTGAATTTTATGCCATTAACTCGTAACAGCGGGTGCAAAGGTACTAAAAAACAGAGAGACAGCACGCATGGTGCAAGAAGAATACTTGACGGTTTAATAATTATTAACCAAGGAGCACCAACGGCGGATTCCATAAGCAAGTGCAAAGTTAGGCAATTCTTTCCTTAATGAGGTCTTTAGGCTTCCCAAATCCGTTTTTCTTTCTTGGCCTGTTGTT
>FZRE01000021.1 GCA_900199655.1 Prevotellaceae bacterium KH2P17 | reverse complement strand
AAAAACCTGACAACTATATTTCCACATAAGAAATTTATTGTCAACCTAAAGAACATTTAACTACAAAAACTGTCAACTAAATCCAGGACAGGACACTTCCGGGTTCCAGAAGACATGCTTCGGGAAGTTTCGACAAGTGTCACACAATCGTTCGACAGGTGTCACACGATTGTTCGACAGGTGTCGAAACTTCTTCCCGATAGTCTGCAAGCCCGCCTGAACAGGTTTCCGGCAACCCCAGCCGGAGCATCCGGCACCGCCGGAAACCGCGCGGAGCAGAACGCAAACAGCCTTTTAGCCGCGGAATTCATTCCGGATTTGCGAAAAAAATCATAACTTTGTGGCGCGGTCGGACTATCAACCGCGCCACATTTTTCTGTTTCACCATTCAATACATGCACATGCGAAAACTACTACTCACGCTCTTCACGCTGGCCGCCGCGCTCACCGCAGGCGCCGAGGACAGGGTTCTCGTGGTTACGTTCAGCGACAACGCCACCCACACCTTTGCCCTCTCCACACAGCCTACCGTCGTGATGGCGGCCGACAAGATGACCATCACGGCCGGTGCCGAGACGCTGGAATACGACCTCTACAAAGTAAAGACCTTTACCTTTACCACTGCCAGCGGCATTGACGGGATTGAGTCGGCCGGCGGCTTCACCCGTCAGGGCAACAGCCTGGTCATTCCCGGCGCCGGCGCCACTGTCAGGATATTCGCCGTCAACGGCACGGCAGTGCCCGCAGTAACCTCTCACACGGCCCAAGCCACCGTCGTCAGCCTCGACGCCCTGCCGCAGGGCATCTACATTGTCAACGCCAACGGCAAATCTGTAAAAATCGTCAAGAAATGAAAAAACTAATCTTCACCCTCTTTGCAGCGCTCATTTCGCTGAACGTAACCGCGCAGGCGGCTACCGACACCTACACCGTCAACACCAAGGACGGTCAATCAAAGACGCTCAAAATCAACCAATTCCCGAAGCTCCAGTTCAATGCCGACGCCACATTCGGCAACTACATGCAGGGCATGGAGGACTTCGGACAGATTGATAAGTGGAAAGTAGACGAGGTGAGCAACGTCATCTTCAACGTTTACCACGAGAGCGACGTGAGCAACATCACCCTGGCCGACAAGGCGGCGCTGGACAACACCAAGCGCCTTTACAAGTATCTGAAGATGAACTACGGCAGTAAAATCTTCTCGGCCGTGATGGCCAACGTAAACTGGAACCACCAGGAGGCCGACAAGATTCAGCAGGCAACGGGCAAGTATCCCGCCATCAACTGCTACGACTTCATCCAGATATACGTTCCGAAGAACAACTGGATAAACTACGACGACATCACTCCCGTAACCGAATGGGCGGGGGCAGGCGGCATCGTGTCGCTGATGTGGCACTTCAACGTGCCCACCGCCGAGGGCGTAGTGCCCGGAACAGACGGCTCGGGCGTTACCTGCTCGACCGACAAGACCACCTTCAAGGCCTCCAATGCCCTCAGGAGCGGCACGTGGGAGTACCGGTGGTTCTACCAGCAGATGGACAAGGTGGCCGCTGTTCTGCAGAAGTTGCAGGATGCGGGCATTGTAGCACTCTGGCGACCTTTCCACGAAGGGGCCGGCAACAGCATGCACAAGACGCCTGCCAGCTGGGCTACAGCCTGGTTCTGGTGGGGTGCCGACGGTGCCGAAACCTACAAGAGCCTCTGGCGAACCATGTTCAACTACTTCCAGGAGAAGGGCATCCACAACCTGATATGGACCTGGACGACACAGAACTACAACGGCGACAGCAGCCAGTACAATGACGACAGCGACTTCTACCCGGGCAACGAGTACGTTGACATCATCGGCCGCGACCTCTACGGCACTGCGGCCAAGGCCAACCAAACAGAGTTCCAAGAAATCTCCTCACGCCATGAAGGCAAGATGGTGGCGCTGGCCGAGTGCGGAAGAAATGGCCAGACGCCCTTTGCCAACATATCCGACGTGTGGCAGAGTGGTGCCAAGTGGCTCTACTTCATGCCCTGGTACGGCGAAAGCATGCCCGACAACAGCTGGTGGAAGGATGCCATGAGCCAGAGTTACGTCATCACCCGAGACCAGGTAAACCTCCAGGCAACCACCAACAACGAGAGTGCCAAGGACGCCGTACGCAACATGGGGCTGGGCTGGAGCCTCGGTAACACCCTCGACGCCAACGGCATCGGCAAGGGCAAAACCATCAGTCAGTACGAAACCTGCTGGGGTCAGCCCGTCACGACACAGGCCATGATGAACTTCCTCAAGCAGGGCGGGCTCAACTGCGTGCGCGTTCCCGTAACCTGGTACGAGCACATGGACGCCGACGGAAACGTGGACGAAGCCTGGATGAACCGTGTACAGGAGGTGGTAGACTACGTTATCAACGCCGGCATGTACTGCATTCTCAACGTACACCACGACACGGCAGCCGGCGCGGGTGCCTGGATAAAGGCCGATGCCGGCAACTATACGGCCAACAAGGCACGCTTTGAGAAACTCTGGACGCAGATAGCCAACCGCTTTGCAGGTTACGACCAGCATCTGCTCTTCGAGGGTTACAACGAGATGCTCGATGCCGACAACACCTGGAACGCACCCAAGAACGCCGGCAGCTATGCACCGCTGAACAGCTACGCGCAGAGCTTCGTGAACGCAGTACGGACCACGGGAGGCAACAACTCCACCCGAAACCTGATTGTGAACACCTACGCCGGAGCCCACGGTACAGAGGTTCTCAACAACTTCAAGGTACCTGCGGACAAGACCGAAGGCCACCTTGCCGTCCAGGTTCACACCTACGACCCCTACAACTGGATTAAAACCTACGGCGAATGGAACACCACCTGCAGCAATACCATTAAGGAGATGTTCTCCGAACTCAACCGTCGCTTCGTGAGCCAGGGCGTGCCCGTCATCATCGGTGAGTACGGAACTCACGGCGACGGCGTACAGGTAGAAGGCTCATCGACCGACAAGCTGAAGCAGGCTGCTGCCGACCAGGCCACCGACATGATACGCCAGGCCAAGCCGCTGGGCATCGCCACCATCTACTGGTCGAGCATTTTCTACGGCTCGGACCGCACAGTACCCAAGTGGACACTGCCCACCGTGGTCGCTGCCATGAAGCAGGCATACAACGAATGACAATGAACAGCAAACTCACATACATGGCCGGTGCTGCCATAGTCGCCCTGCTCGTAGCCTCGTGCGGCGGCAAGAAGAAGTCGTACGACGAGCTGGGCGACAGCGGCCGCACCGTTCGGACGGAGAACTTAGAGGCCAACCTGCCCCGCTTTGTGGGCAAGGGCGTGCTCATCGGGCAGCAGTACGGCACCCTGCGCGGCATCGGCTGGCAGGGCGACAGCGCCCGCAGCGACTTCCGCAGCATCTGTAACGACCGGCCGGCCGTCAACGCCTACGAGCTGTGCGGTATCGAGCGCGGCCTCAAAACCAATGCCGACAGCATCCCCTTCAGCCTCATCAGCAAGGATGCCGTCGGCTTTTTCCGTCACGGCGGGCTCATCCTGATGACCTGGACGGCCCCCAATCCCAACGGCAACGAGCAGTTGCTGCACGGCTGGGTGCGCAAGCTGGCAGCCTATCTCGGCTCGTTGCACGACGGCTACGGCATCAAGGCACCCGTCGTTCTCTTTCCTTTTCCGCTCTCGCCGGGTACCTGGTACGCCCGTCTCTCGCCCCAGGAGTACCGCCGCCTGTACCGGCAGACGGTGCAATGGCTGCGCGACGAACAGGTTACCAACGTGCTCTTCGGCTATTCCGAGAGCTTTGACGGCCGGCCGGAACATTTCGGCAGCCGGCTGCCCGTTGACGAAACGCAGGTTATCAACTTTACTTTCATGCAGCCGCAGGCACAGGCCAACGAGGCTGCCTACCGCCGGGTGATGGAGCGCATGGTGCCCGCAGTGGTGCGACTGGCGCAAGAATACAACAAGGTAGCAGGCATTACCACGGGCATAGAGGGGCTGCCGGACTCCACCTACTTCTCCTCCACCCTGCTGCCTCTGCTGCAGCAGAACCGCCTCTCGTACCTCCTGCTGGGCAGCAACCACGGAGAATACGCGCAGAAGCACTTCTTCGCGCCCTGGCCGGGGGCCGACAACAGCCTCATCAAGAGCTTCATGACGCTCTACAACGACCCCTCCACCATCTTCCTGAGCAGCCTCAACGGGCTCTATCTGAAGCAAACAGAAAACTGAAAACAACGGAAATGAACCGGATAAAGACAATTCTCATGGCAGCCGTGGCCCTCTTCACGGCCTCCACGGCACAGGCCAAGGTGCGCCTCCCGCACCTTATCAGCGACAACATGGTGCTGCAGCAGCAGACAGAAGCCCGCCTCTGGGGCTGGGACAAGCCCGGCACAACGGTCAGGGTAACGGTATCCTGGAACGCCCAGACGTACCAGACGCGCACCGACAAGAACGGCCGGTGGCAGGTAAAGGTAACAACGCCCAAGGCTTCTTACACCCCCCTGTCCATCGTCTTTGATGATGGAGAGGCCCTGACGGTGAAGAACATCCTGGCCGGAGAGGTGTGGGTGTGCGGCGGACAGAGCAACATGGAGATGCCGGTGCGCGGCTTCTGGGGCTGTCCGGTCGAAGGTTTCAACGCCACCGTGGCCGAGTCGGCCGCCCACAAGGGCATCCGTTACGCCAAGATACCGAGCACCATGAGCATGAAACCGCTCGACGACGCCCCCTGCCAGTGGCTGAAGGCCGGCCCGCAGCACGTGGCCGACTGCAGCGCTACGGGCTACTTCTTCGCCCGAATGCTCAACCGGGCGCTCGACTTGCCCGTGGGGCTCATCCTGGCCAATAAGGGCGGCAGCCGTGTTGAGAGCTGGCTGGACCGCGAGAACCTGAAAGCGCACACGCAGGAGCCGCTCGACACGGGCGCCATCGTGAAGAAGTACAGCCAGGAGTGGACCCGTCCGCTGGTCTGGGGCAACGGAACATTCCATCCGGTGCTCAACTACACCGTCAAGGGCATCCTCTTCTATCAGGGCTGCTCCAACGTAGGCGACCCTGCGGGACAGTACACCGAGCGGCTGAAACTGCTCGTCGAGCAGTGGCGCCGCGACTTTGCACAGGGCCAGCTGCCGTTCTACTTCGTGCAGATAGCGCCCTACGAGAACGGCGACGTGAACGGAGACTGGGGCCCGAAGCTGCGCGAGCAGCAGTTTGAGGCTGCCAAGGTGATAGCCAACAGCGGCATTGTGTGCACGCAGGATTTGGTCTATCCCTACGAGTACAGCCAGATACACCCCGCGCAGAAGCGGCAAGTGGGCGAGCGGCTGGCCTTCATGGCGCTGCAGAAACAGTACGGCATGGAGCAGCTGATGTGCGAGAGCCCGTCGTTCGGGAGCATGAAGACCGTGGGCGGTACGTGCTACATCACGCTCAACAACCTGTATGACGGCCTCTCGCCCCTGCAGGGCATCGAGGGTTTTGAAGTGGCCGGAGCCGACAGGGTGTTCCATCCGGCCACGGCGCGCTATACCCACGAGCAGGGCGTTATCGTGACCTGCAAGGACGTACCGGCACCTGTGGCCGTGCGATACTGCTTCCGCAACTTCCAACTTGGTAACGCCCGCAACCAGGCGGGCTTGCCTCTGTTCCCCTTCCGGACCGATAACTGGTAAGCCATGAGCCACCCTCTGCACAAGTTCTGCTACTGTCCGGTGTGCGGTAGCAGCCGCTTCAAGATACAAAACGGCAAGAGCAAGCGCTGCGCCGACTGCGGTTTCGAGTACTTCATGAACCCCAGCGCCGCCAATGCCGCCTTCATACTGAACGACCGGGGGCAGCTGCTGGCCGTGCGCCGGCGCCGCTCTCCCGCCCGCGGAACGCTCGACCTGCCGGGCGGCTTCTGCGACATAGGCGAAACGCTGGAGCAGGGCGTGTGCCGCGAAGTCATGGAGGAAACCGGCCTCGAGATAACTTCGGCCACGTATCTCTTCAGCATTCCGAACCGCTACAGCTACAGCGGGATGACCATTCCCACGCTCGACGCCTTCTTCCGCTGCCGGGTCAGCAACGCCGATGAGGCCCACCCCATGGACGATGCAGGCGAGTGCGTGTGGCTGAACCCGGCCGACATAGCCCCTGGGGACTTCGGCCTGGAGTCCGTCCGCAAGGCCGTAACGCGCTTTCTGCATGAAAACGGGAACGACCGGACTTGAGCTTATCAAGTCCGGTTGTTCGTTGTTTCGGCTTCACGGATGCGGAGCCGGAGCCGCCCTGCAGGCCTGCTGCTAAGGCCCATGTACAGGGCGGTTTGCCTACATGTGTGCTTCAAGCCCCTTGATGGTGCCTTTCAAGGGGCTTGAACATGCCCTTCAGTCGCCTTGAAAGACACGTGCATGAAATCCGCTCCTGCCGGGCAGGGTTTTCGGGTGGTGTCTCCGTCCTTGCCGGTCGTTGGCTGCAGGGTCGCCGCCGGCCATGCTCCGGCCCGCTGTCCGCACGCTCCCGTGGCGTTGCTGCAAGGCCTCCGGGCCGCCGGAGACGGGCAACGGAGCCGTTACCGAAAACTTGTTAAAAACTTAAAAAAACAGAAAATAACCCTATATAATAATGTATATGCAAAAGTTTTGTTTACTTTTGCGCTCCAAATAGATTACCATTACAGGATATGCAAGACAATTTAGTGATAGTAGAGAGCCCTGCCAAGGCCAAGACCATTGAGAAGTTTCTCGGCAAGGACTACAAGGTGATGTCCAGCTACGGGCACATCCGCGACCTCAAGAAGCGCGAACTGAGCATCAACGAGCAGACGATGGAGCCCACGTACGAGATTCCCGACGAGAAGAAGAAGCTCGTGAGCGAGCTCAAGAAGAACGTGAAGGCCGCCCGCAAGATATGGCTCGCCTCCGATGAGGACCGCGAGGGAGAGGCCATCTCCTGGCACCTGTGCGAGGTGCTGGGGCTGGACGAAGAGAAGACCAGCCGCATCGTGTTCCACGAAATCACCAAGCCGGCCATTCTGGAGGCCATCCGGAACCCGCGCCATCTGGACATGAACCTGGTCAATGCGCAGCAGGCACGCCGCGTGCTCGACCGCCTCGTGGGCTTCAAGCTCTCGCCCGTGCTGTGGCGAAAGGTAAAACCGGCGCTCAGCGCAGGCCGTGTGCAGAGCGTGGCCGTCAGACTCATCGTTGAGAGAGAACGCGAGATACAGGCCTTCAAGTCAGAACCGTACTACCGCGTGAACGCCATCTTCGGCCTCACCCATGCCGACGGCTCGGCCTCGGAGGTAAAAGCCGAGCTCGACAAGCGCTTCCGTACGCACGAGGAGGCCACCTCCTTCCTCGAGAAATGCAAGGACGCACGCTTCAGCGTGGACGCAATAACGAAGAAACCGCTCAAGCGCGTGCCCGCTCCTCCGTTCACCACGTCAACCCTCCAGCAGGAGGCAGCCCGCAAACTGGGCTTTACGGTAACGCAGACCATGATGGTGGCGCAGCATCTTTACGAGAACGGACGCATCACCTACATGCGTACGGACAGCGTGAACCTCTCTTCACTGGCCATCAACACCAGCAAGGACGAGATTATCAAGCTCTACGGCAAGCCTTACAGCAAGCCCCGCAACTTCCACACCCACTCCAAGGGCGCCCAGGAAGCACACGAGGCCATACGCCCAACGTACATGAGCGAGACCAAGATAGAGGGCACCATGCAGGAGCGGAGGCTCTACGACCTCATCTGGAAGCGCACGGCAGCCAGCCAGATGGCCGACGCGCAGATTGAGAAAACTACCGTTACCATCGACATAGAGGGTGCCGACGAGAAGTTCATAGCCAACGGCGAGGTGGTTGTTTTCGACGGTTTCCAGAAGGTTTACCATGAGTCGACCGACGAGGAGGAGACCAACGCCCCCGACGAGTTTGCCCACACGCTGCCCTCCATGAACGTAGGCGACGAGCTGACCCGCCGCGAGATTGCCTCTACCGAGCGCTTCTCGCAGAGCCCCATACGCTATACGGAGGCCAGCCTGG
Organism: Prevotellaceae bacterium KH2P17; assembly: GCA_900199655.1. GTDB lineage: Bacteria > Bacteroidota > Bacteroidia > Bacteroidales > Bacteroidaceae > Prevotella. The sequence continues at coordinate 51,635 of FZRE01000021.1, read as the reverse complement.
TAAAGAAGCTGGAGGAACTCGGCATCGGTCGGCCGTCTACCTACGCCCCAACCATCAGCACGATACAGCAACGGGAGTACGTGCAAAAGGGCGACAAGAAGGGCGAAGAGCGCCGCTACACCGTCGATACGCTCAAAGGCATCAAGATAACTGCCAAGGAGAAGAAGGAAACGGTGGGCAACGAGAAGGGCAAGTTGCTGCCTACCGACATCGGCATCGTGGTGAACGACTTCCTGATGGAGCACTTCCCCGAGATTATGGACTATAACTTTACGGCCCGCGTAGAGAGCCAGTTCGACCGCATAGCAGAGGGTAAAGAGGAGTGGACGCACATGATGAAGGGCTTCGACAAGAGCTTCGAGCCGGTGGTAGACGAGGTCATGTCGGCCCGCTCGGAACACAAGGCCGGCGAACGCGAGCTGGGCATCGACCCCGAGAGCGGCAGGCCGGTGTTCGTGAAGATAGGCCGCTTTGGCCCGGTGGTGCAGATTGGCTCGGCCGATGACAAGGAGAAGCCGCGCTTCTCGCAGATTCCGGCCGAGAAGAGCATCGAGACCATCACCCTGGCCGAGGCCCTGGAGCTGTTCCAGTTGCCCCGTACCATCGGCGAGTTCGAAGGCAGCAAGGTGGTGATAGGTGCCGGACGCTTCGGCCCCTACGTGCTTCACGACAAGAAATACGTGAGCCTGCCCAAGACCGAAGACCCCATGACGGTAACGCTGGAGACAGCTGTAGCCCTGCTGGAGAAGAAACGCGAGCAGGAGAAACAGCGCCACCTGAAGTCGTTCAGCGAAGATGCAAAGCTGGAAGTGCTCAACGGTCGCTACGGCCCTTACATCGCCTACGACGGCAAGAACTACCGTATGCCCAAGGCGCTGCATGACAAGGCCGCCGAGCTAAGCTACGAGCAGTGCATGGAAATAGTGAACGGAACGGCGAAAAAGAAATAAACAAGCGGCCTCTCCCCACCCTCCTCAAGAGGGAGGGGGAGCGGAACATCATGATGACTGACAACGATTTGCTTTCGCACAACACGGCAGGAGAAAGGCCGCAGCCGCCCCGCATCATCCTCATCGGCTACATGGGGGCGGGCAAAACCACCATCGGGCACGCGCTGTCCAAGGAACTCGGCATGCCTTTCTACGACCTCGACTGGTACATAGAGACGCGTATGCACCGCTCGGTGAAGCAGATTTTCGACGAAAAAGGTGAAGAGGGGTTCCGCCGTATAGAGCATAACATGCTGCACGAGGTGGCCGAATTCGAGGGCGTTATCATCAGTTGCGGCGGCGGCACGCCCTGTTTCTTCGACAACATCGACTACCTCAACCTCCAGGGAGCAACCGTTTATCTGAAGGCTTCGCCACAAGTGCTCTGCCAGCACCTCAAGATGGGGCGCACCGTCAGGCCGCTGCTGCTGGGCAAGACGCAGCAGGAGATGGAGCAATTCGTCAGCGAACAGCTGCTCGCCCGCGAGCCCTATTACCTGAAAGCACGCCATGTAATCAACGTGGACCTGCTGGACCACTACGACAAAATTAAGGTTACGGTAGGCCAAATCAAGACATTATTAGGCCTGTAAATACGGCACAACACATCAACAACGGGCTCCCAGGGCCCGCAAACCCAAACAACAACATGAAGAAATGGACAACTGAGGACTCCAAGGAGCTCTATAACATCAACGGATGGGGCACCTCTTACTTTGGCATCAACGACAAGGGCAACGTCTACGTGACGCCTTGCAAGGACAAAACGCAGGTAGACTTGCGCGAAGTCATGGACGAGCTGGCGCTGCGCGACATATCATCGCCGGTGCTGCTGCGCTTTCCCGACATTCTCGATAACCGCATCGAGAAAACCGCCAGCTGCTTTCAGCGGGCCAAGGAAGAGTACAACTACAAGGGCGAAAACTTCATTATCTACCCCGTTAAGGTAAACCAGATGCAGCCGGTGGTGGAAGAAATCATCAGTCATGGCCGCAAGTTCAACCTCGGACTCGAAGCAGGATCGAAGCCGGAGCTGCACGCCGTGATAGCCGTTCAGTGCCAGAGCGACTCGCTCATCGTATGTAACGGCTACAAGGACCAGAGCTACATCGAGCTGGCTCTGCTGGCTCAGAAGATGGGAAAGCGCATCTTCATCGTGGTGGAGAAACTCAACGAGCTCGAAATCATTGCCCGCGCAGCCAAGAAACTCAACGTAATGCCGAACCTGGGCATCAGGATCAAGCTCGCATCAAGCGGCTCCGGCAAGTGGGAAGAGAGCGGAGGAGACGCCTCGAAGTTCGGTCTAACCTCCTCGGAACTGCTCGAAGCGCTCAAAATACTCGACGAGAAAGGGCTGCATGACTGCCTGCGGCTCATCCACTTCCACATAGGAAGCCAGATAACCAAGATACGCCGCATCCAGACTGCACTGCGTGAAGCCGCCCAGTTCTACATAAACCTGCACAAGATGGGCTACAACGTCGACTTCGTTGACTGCGGCGGAGGCCTCGGAGTGGACTATGACGGCACGCGTTCCTCGAACTCCGAGAGCTCTGTCAACTACTCCATACAGGAGTATGTCAACGATTGTGTGTACACGTTCGTGGAAGCCGCCGACAAAAACGGCATCCAGCACCCCAACATCATCACCGAGAGCGGACGCTCGCTGGCCGCCCATCACTCCGTGCTTGTTATCGATGTGCTCGAGACAGCCAGCCTACCGGAGATGCCGGAGGAGTTCGAAGCCAAGGAGACCGACCACCAGCTGGTGAAGGACCTCTACGAGATATGGTGCAACCTGAACCCCCGCACCATGCTTGAAGACTGGCACGACGCCGAACAGATACGCGATGAAGTGCTGGAACTCTTCGCTCACGGCATCGTTGACCTGAAGACCAGGGCCGAGATAGAGAGCATGTACTGGAGCGTGTGCCACGAGATAAACACGCTGGCCAAGTCGATGAAGCACGTGCCCGATGAGCTTCGCAACCTCGACAAGCTGCTTGCAGACAAGTACTTCTGCAACTTCTCGCTCTTCCAGAGCCTCCCCGACTCGTGGGCCATTGACCAGCTGTTCCCCATCATGCCCATACAGCGCCTCAACGAGCGCCCAACACGCAACGCCACTCTGCAGGACATAACCTGCGACTCCGACGGAAAGATAGCCAACTTCGTGGCCGACGGCCGCGTGTCTCACGTGCTGTCGGTTCACCCCTTGCGCAGGAACGAGCCCTACTACCTGGGTGTTTTCCTCGTGGGAGCTTACCAGGAGATACTCGGCGACATGCACAATCTCTTCGGAGACACCAACGCCGTGCACATCAGTGTGGACAACGGACGGTACAGCATCGACCAGATATTCGACGGCGAGACCGTAGAGGAGGTGCTCGACTACGTGCAGTACAACCCCAAGAAGCTCGTCCGCCAGCTCGAACAGTGGGTTACCAAGAGCGTAAAGCAGGGCAAGATATCGCTCGACGAGGGCAAGGAATTCCTCTCCAACTACCGCTCCGGCCTCTACGGCTACACGTACTTGGAGTAGGAAAGCAAGAAGTTAAGGAAGATAATGTAAGAAGTTAAAGAAGATAATGTAAGAAGTTAAAGAAGTTAAAGCAAGAAGTTAAGGAAGATAAAGCAAGAAGTTAAAGAAGATAAAGCAAGAAGTTAAGGAAGATAATGTAAGAAGTTAAAGAAGTTAAAGCCAATGGACTGGAGTTCAGAGGGCCAACAGAACGAAGCTCAGAGGGCCGACTTACGGCTTTAACTTCTCTATCTACCTTAACTTCTTTAACTTCTTAAAAAGCTCTTCCAAAACAACCAAGCCTCCCGCTAACGGCTTCTAACTTCCTTAACTTCTTCTATCTACTTTAACTTCCAAAACGAGTAAGCTGAACAAAGCTGCCATTCAAGCCGCTTGAAGCTATCGGCCAAGGGCCTTGAAGGTATCCTTCAGGAGGCTTGAAAGGCACCTCCAAAAAACCGGGTTGCCACAAGCAAGAGCAATACTCTGGTACTCAAAGGCTTACGAAGCATCTGGATGAAATTTCGCGAACGTACGTTTTACAGCAAGATATGAAACCAAAACTCACCATCGTAAAGGTAGGCGGCGCCATCGTTGAAGACGAGGCGCAACTCGACCGTCTGCTCTCTGACTTCTCGGCCATTGCGGGCAACAAGCTGTTGGTGCACGGGGGAGGCCGCCGGGCCACCAAGGTGGCAGCCGCGCTCGGCATAGAAAACCGGATGGTAGGCGGCCGCCGCATTACCGACAGCAACATGCTGGAGGTGGTGACGATGGTCTACGGCGGGCTGGTTAACAAGAACATTGTGGCCCGCCTGCAGGCTCGCGGCGTGAACGCGCTCGGACTCACGGGCGCCGACATGGACGTCATACGCTCCCATCGCCGCCCGCCCGTGGTCATGACGCTGCCCGGTCAAGGTGCAGGGGGAACCGCGGAGAAGACCGAAGTGGACTTCGGCTTCGCGGGCGATGTGGACAACGTGGACGCCGACCGCCTCGGCCAGCTCATCTCCTCGGGCGTAGCACCCGTCATGGCACCCCTCACCCACGACGGCGCAGGCCACCTGCTCAACACCAATGCCGACACCATAGCCGCCGAAACGGCCAAAGCCCTGGCCGCCCAATACGACGTTACGCTCATCTACACCTTCGAGAAGAAAGGCGTGCTGGCCAACCCGGCCGACGCCGAGAGCGTGATACCCGTCATCAACCGGGCCGACTTCAACCGCCACGTAGCCAACGGCACCATCGCCGGCGGCATGATACCGAAGATAGAAAACGCGCTGGCAGCCGTCGACGCCGGCGTAAGCAGCGTTATCATCACACTGGCCACGGCCATCGACGGGCGGCATGGCACGGTTATCAGAAGCTGAAGAAAGCCGCGTGTTAACGACAGTTAAATACGGCGAAAATCAGTAACCGGTTTGTAACTAATCCATTCTTGGTTCGTCATTTAATCAGAGAGAAGATGAAAGATATCAGTTTCCGTAACGATGTGTTGCCGCTGAAGAATGTTCTTTATCGGTTGGCGCTGCGTATCACTCTCAACAGAGAAGAGGCAGAAGACATCGTGCAGGACACGCTGATAAAGGTCTGGAACAAGCGGGAGGACTGGAACGAGATAGAATCTATTGAGGCTTTTAGCCTCACCATCTGCCGAAATCTGGCCCTGGACAGGCTCAAGAAGGCGGAAAACCAAAACGATTCGCTCGACGAAACACCCACAGAACGGGCCGACCAGGCATCTAATCCCTACGAGGAAATGATACAGAAAGACCGCATCTCACTGGTCAGAAGACTCGTAGACGGGCTCCCCGAAAAGCAGCGGAGCTGCATGCAGCTCCGCGATTTCGAAGGAAAACCCTACAAAGAAATCGCAACCATACTGGGCATTAGCGAAGAGCAAGTGAAAGTAAACATCTTCCGCGCCCGGCAAACGATTAAGCAACGGTTTAAAGAATACGACGATTATGGACTATAAATACATCAAACAACTCCTGCAGCGCTACTGGCAAGGCGATACATCGCTTGAAGAAGAGGAGATACTCCGCATGTTCTTCAGCCAGAAAGACGTGCCGGCAGAGCTTCGCTCCTACCGGGAGCTCTTCGCATACCAGCAGAGCGAGGTCAAAGAAGATGTACTGGACGAGGCTTTCGACGCCAGGATAACGGCCCTCATAGAGGAACCTGCGCCCGTAAAGGCACGCCTCGTAACCCTGCCGCAGCGGCTCCGGCCACTGTTCAAGGCAGCTGCCGTGGTGGCCATCCTGCTCACCCTGGGCAACGCCATGCAGGTTCCGTTCGGCCAGGATGCCGACCCTTACGCCAATGCCGGCAGCAACGAATACAACAAGGTGCAGCATGGCACCTCCGTGGCAATGGGCGATTCATCTGTTATCGACACGCTCCAGCAGAGCAGCATCCAGCCCACAGCCACGCCGACAATCATCAAGTAGATATTTCTATGCTTTCTCTATAAAATCATGTTTAGTAAAACAAAAAAGAAACTGTGAAGTTTCAATTCTCTCAAATTTTTCATAACATACTAACGTAGGAAAGGGACTGCCGCTCGAACGAGAGCTTTGCAGTCCCTGTTTTTTATGCACCGCCGTGTCGAGGACAGAGTAACAAAACTGTATTTTGGCTGCTGCGAAGGGTGAAAGACAGAGTAATAAAACTGCGTATTGCTGCCTAAGGCGCAACCGCCATTCATTTCTACGCTGGTTGAAGATGCCTTTCACGCCTCTTGAACGATACCTTCAAGCCCCCTGGAGGTGCCCTTCAAGGGGCTTGAAAGGCACCTTTTGTTTTCCCGTTCGTAATTTGTTGGTTTTTAATAGTTTACGGGCTGCAGTTTAAAAAGGTTTTTCCTGTTGCCCTCATCCCCTCCTAACCTCCCCTTTCTAAGGGGAGGAAAAGCTGCTGGTGCTGATTTTTGACAGAGTAACAGAGTAGTTTTTGTACTGCTGAAGGTTTCCTGCCGGGGCCTGCTGCAGGTGAAAGACAGAATAACAGAGTAGTTTTTTTTGCTGCTTGAGTTATCAAACGGGCGGGAGACTGATGAAAGAACGGACTGCAATACCAACGGGTCAAACCAGTATCCTCCCCTTAGAAAGGGGAGGTTAGGAGGGGATGATTTGCCCTGCTTCTTTGCTCATAGCTGCTATTTGGTCATCCCCTCCTCCGCCTCCCCTTTCCAAGGGGAGGATACCAGTTAGCCTTTCCGCTCACCGTTCCTTATTCATCGCTGCCAACAAACAACCTCCCAGCAACGGAAAAATTACTCTGTTACTTTGTCTTTCAAACACAGAAGCAGCGAAAGAACTAATCTGTTACTCAATCTTTAACCACAACCCACTCTGCCTAAGGCATCAATACTTGAAGCTGCTGCCGCCCAGGAACTCGCGCAGCAGGCTCGTGGGGGGCAGCTGCTTGTAGGGAACGGGACGGAAATAACGGAGGAAACGCAGCAGCCTATAGGCCTCGCTGTACTCCTCACAGCTCTCGGGCACCTGCTCCAAGAGCGGCTCCACCTGCTGTTTGATTACCGCCAGCTCGTACAGCATGGCGCTGTTGAACATGGCGTCGGCATTCTCCTGGAAGGGGAAAATCCACTTCTCTTCGCCTGCCCGCACCGAAGGCCAGCGCCTGATGGTTTCCTGCGCGCTCACGCCACGGTACTTGTAGTCGCGGATGATGCGGCGCAGCAGGCGGTTGTCGGTCGTGGGAATGTAGTTGTGATCATCCAACAGGATGGTTGTAAGGGCCGAGATGTAGACACGATACTTCTGCTCCTCGGGTATCTGAGCGGTGAGTTCGGGGTTCAGGGCGTGGATGCCTTCCACCACGAGCACGTTGTTGGGGTTCATCTTCAGCTTCTTTCCGCTCTGTTCGCTCTGTCCTGTCTGGAAGTTGTATTTGGGCAGTTCCACCTCTTCTCCTGCGAAGAGCGCCTTGAACTGGGTGTTGATGAGCGGGATGTTGAGGGCGTGCAGGCTCTCGTAGTCGTACTCGCCGTTGGCGTCTTTTGGCGTGTGCTCGCGGTCAACGAAGTAATCGTCGAGCGAAATCTGCAGCGGTTTGATGCCGTTGGCAAGCAGTTGGACGGACAGACGCTTGCAGGTTGTGGTCTTGCCCGACGACGACGGGCCTGCCAGCAGCACCAGGCGGACATCGCGGCGGGCAGCAATCTCGTCGGCAATGCGTGATATCTTCTTCTCCTGCAGTGCCTCGCTGACGTTCACCACCTCCGAGGCATGGCCCTCGGCAACGGCTGCATTCAGGTCGCCCACAGTGCGCAGGCCCACTATCTCCTGCAGCCTGTGGTGCTCCTTGAACACCTCGAACATCTTTTCCTGCTGCGGCATGGGGCTCAGCTCCGAAGGTTCGGAGAGCGAAGGGATACGCAGCAGCAGCCCCTCATGATAGGGTTCGAGCCCAAAGAGGTACAGGTCGCGGGTGTTGGTGAGCAGCGCTCCGTAGAAGTAATCTACGAAGTCGTCGAGCTGATAATAGACGGTGTAGAGCGTGCCGATGCTCTCCAGGAGCCTCACCTTGGCCTCGTCGCCCTTTTCGGTGAACATCTTGACGGCCTCCTCCGTGGGCACCTCGTGGCGCGTAATGGGTATGCCGGCCTCTATAATCTCCTGCATGCGGCGGCGGATGGCATCCACGTCGGCCACCGTAACGGGCCGGCCAATCTGCAGGTTCACGTAGTAGCCCTTGCTCACGGGAATGTCTATCACCACCTCGGCACCGGAGTAGAGGTCGTGTATGGCCTTGCAGCACACGAAGAAGAGCGTGCGCGTGTAGGCGCGAGAGCCCGAGCCGGTGTGCATGTCGAGAAATTCTACGTCCTTGTTGTGGTAAAGGCGGAAGTGCAGTCCCTCCACTACATGGTTCACTTTGGCCGAGATGGGGCCGTAGGACATCTTGAGATTCAGTGCGTCATAGACCTCTGCAAGCGTGCTGCCCACAGCAACTTCCTGCGTCTGGCCGTTGTTTTTACATCTTACTTTAAGTACTTGCTTCATTTGTTTATGTTGTTTCTGGTTTCTGCTTCGCTACGCCAGCCCGCCTGCTGCCGTGCTGCAGCAGGGTCGCCCGGCGTCTCTGCGCCTTGGCTCGGGTAAAGGTAGCAATAAAAATCGAGACCGGCCAAGAGACTGGTCATAATTGCAGGCCCGTTTGTTTTTTTTATCAATTGCCCCTGTCCGTAAGCACGGCCGGCGGCGGAGCTATCGTTCAAGGACGCCGAAGGACAGGTTCAAGGGGCTTGAAGGTATCGTTTAAGAGCCTTGAACGATACCTCTGCCAAAACCGCCCTGTACAAGGGCCGCGCCGGCAGCTGTGCAGGCGGCATGCCGAAGGGGCGGAACGGCTGCCGCACAAACGCCGACCGGGCAAGCTGCCGGCAGGCTGCACTGCCGCCGGAGAAAAGCTGCGGCAAAGCTGCCGGATGTAAAAAAATACGGTGGCAAAGGCAACCGTACAGCTAATTTTTCGTATCTTTGTAACGAAATTGAATTATCCATTTCAATAGCTACTATATGACAACAAGTAATTATCTTGTTATTCTGCTCAAAATCCTCGGCTCCCTGGCCCTTCTCATCTACGGTATGAAGGTGATGAGCGAGGCACTCCAGAAGATGGCCGGCTCGCAATTGCGACACATCTTGGGAGCCATGACAACCAATCGTTTTACAGGCATGCTTACGGGTACGTTCATTACGTGCGCCGTGCAGAGCTCATCGGCCACCACGGTCATGACGGTGAGCTTCGTCAACGCCGGCCTGCTCACCCTGGGACAGGCCATCTCGGTCATCATGGGAGCCAACATCGGAACCACGCTCACGGCCTGGATTATGTCGTTAGGCTACAACGTAGACCTCACGATGGCGGTGTTTCCGGCCTTCTTCGTGGGCATCATGCTCATTTACAGCAAGCGGCGGCGCTACATAGGCGACTTTCTCTTCGGCATCGCCTTCCTCTTCTTCGCCCTCGTACTGCTCAGTACGGCCGGCAAGGAGCTTGACCTGGAGCACAATCCGGAGGCCGTACACTTCTTTTCCAGCTTCGATACGGGCAGCCATTTCACCATTCTCGTCTTCCTGCTCATAGGCACCCTCATCACGTGCGTGGTGCAGAGCTCGGCTGCGGTGATGGCTATCACCATCATGCTGTGCTCCACGGGCGTGCTGCCCATCTACCTCGGCATAGCCCTGGTGATGGGAGAAAACATCGGAACCACGGCCACCGCCAACCTTGCTGCCCTGGGAGCCAACACCCAGGCACGGCGGGCAGCCTTTGCCCACCTGCTGTTCAACGTGTTTGGCGTTACGTGGGTCATGCTGCTCTTCTATCCGTTTGTCAACATGGTGTGCAGCCTCGTGGGCTACGACCCGGCCGGCTCGGCCTCCGCAGCACAGAAGGCAGTGCAGCTGCCCATCGTGTTGGCCGCCTTCCACACCTGCTTCAACGTCACCAACACCTTCGTTCTCATCTGGTTCATCCCGCAGATGGAGAAAGCAGTGTGCTGGATTATCAAGTCCAAGGACAGCAAGGAAGACGAGGACTTCCGCCTGCGCTTCATCCAGGTGGGCATCATGAAGACGCCGGAACTCAGCGTCTTCGAGGCCCAGAAGGAGATAGAAAGCTTCGCGGAGCGCATACAACGCATGTTCGGCATGGTGCGCGAGCTGCTCGGCATCAAGAATGCAGAGGCCTTCGGCAAGCTCTATGAGCGCATTGAGAAGTACGAGGGCATCAGCGACAACATGGAGATAGAGATTGCCAAGTACCTGGATCAGGTGAGCAACGCACACCTGAGCGACGACACGAAGGGCAAGATACGCGTCATGCTGCGCGAAATCAGCGAGATTGAAAGCATAGGCGACAGCTGCTACAACATCGCCCGCACGCTCCACCGCAAGCTCACAAACAAGGAGGAGTTCACAGAGGGGCAGTACGACAACATACACCAGATGTTTGAACTCACTGATGATGCGCTGACCCAGATGAACACCTTGCTCACCGGTCACCGCGAGAAGATGGACGCGCAGCGCTCGCTCAACATCGAGAACGAAATAAACAGCTTCCGCGACCAGCTCAAGACGGAGAACATCAACGACGTAGACAACCACCAGTACACCTACGGCATAGGCACCATGTACATGGACATCATCCAGGAATGCGAAAAGTTAGGCGACTACGTGATTAACGTCGTGGAGGCTCGCATGGGCCTCAAGCAGAACGTGTAGCCTGCTGCAGCGGGCCTCCTTCGGTTGTAGGACAGGGTAGAAGGGCTTTATTTTCGCTGCTTCTGTGCTTTGGAGACAGAGTAACAGAGTAGTTTTTCGTTGCTTCTGCGTTTGAAAGACAGAGTAACAGAGTAGTTTTTTTGCTGCTGGGAGGTTGACTGTTGGCAGCAATGAATAAGGAACGGTGAGCGGAAAGGCTAACTGGTATCCTCCCCTTGGAAAGGGGAGGCGGAGGAGGGGATGACCAAATAGCTGCTATGAGCAAAGAAGCAAGGCAAATCATCCCCTCCTAACCTCCCCTTTCCAAGGGGAGGATACAGGTTTGACCTGTGGATATTGTAGTCTGTTCTTTCATCAGTCTCCCGCCCGTTTGATAACTCAAGCAGCCAAAAAACTACTCTGTTACTCTGCCTTTCACCCGCAGCAGGAACCCGGCAGGAAACCCTCAGCAGCAAAAAAACACTCTGTTACTCTGTCTGAAATCAGCACCAGCAGCTTTTCCTCCCCTTAGAAAGGGGAGGATAGGAGGGGATGATAGCAGCAGGAAAAACCTTTTCCCGATGATGCCTGTAAACTATTAAAAACCAATCAATTGCGAACGGGAAAACAAATGGTGCCTTTCAACCCTCTTGAAGGACATCTTCAAGCTCCCTGAAAGATACATCCAAGCCTCTTGAAGCATAGCTCCGGGAAAGGCGCGAGCCTGCTCCCTGCCACGAGCCGCTGACTTACGCCCTGCAGGAAAACATGATTAAGGTTGCTGTTTCCAGCCCTAAAAGACCCTGAAAAGAAAGTCCGGACAAAGAGCAAAGTCAGTTCCGGAAAGAATACTCCTTTGATTTAACACTCCGCGCCAGCTGCGCATACACCGCTGGTTTTCACATATCGCAGCGTCAGAATATGTTAACACAAGCCTATTTGTTAACTTTTATTAACCACGAACGCGAACAATGTGCCCGATATTTGCCTATATTTGTAAAATAGAAAGAGATTAATCAGCCTATTACACTAACCTATCAAATAAAACAAACATGATGAAAACTATATCCATTTTTAAACTCACATTACTCTCCCTGCTCCTCATACTGGGCTTTACCGCATGCAGCGAAGATGAAGAGGAGCAGCGAAGAGATGACCCTTACGACCTTCGTTTGCCAGACATACAATGTATGTACTATGCTAACTCGGGATACTTCGAGGCGAAAGTTATTGAAACAGATGCTGACTGGACCCATGTTGTCATTACAGAAACACCTAAAGGCGAGAGCCTATGGAAATGGAAGCCTAAAAAAATGAAGTTTGAAACTTTCCAAATGAAGCAGAACATGACAAAAGGCATGACCATCAGGTTTGTCTTAATGGCACGATACGATAACAAAGACATTGAGGAAGAAGAAGATTTAGGCATCGTTAGGCCATACACTGGCATTAATCAGGACAAAAGCAAGTGGGCTGTCTATCCGTACACAGGACTGTTCACAGGAGATTTTATTTACCATCCCGGACAGACATCAATATTCATCAGTTTAGAAACCTATGAAGGAAGACGGCTAAAAGGTGAGTATTATATTACTGTAAGTCCTGTTCCTGATGAATTAGCAGCTTTGTCTGACTCGGAAAAGGCTCGGTTCCACATATTGGAGAGCAAACTGGATCTCACTTTATACGACATGTCGTTTTACGAGGATGCAAAGATAAAGATAGAAGATTAATGCTTGGCATGCCCATTAGTTAAACAACTATTAGAACTTTTACACAATGAAAACAATATCCATTCACAAACTCACATTGCTCTCCCTGTTGTTGGGATGCTTTGCCAGTTGCAGTAGCGACGAGGAAGAATATCAACAGAACCCTACTTATGACCTGATACTATCGCCTGCAAAATGTGTGTTTTACGACAAGCCAGGCTATTTTGAAGCTAAAGTTATGGAAACTGATGCCGACTGGACGCATGTATTCATTACCAATACTCCCGAGGGTGAGAACTTCATACCGTGGAAACCAAAAAAGATGAGGTTCCAAACCTACCAAATGAACCAAGAGCTCAAAAAGGGAATGAGCATTAAGTTTGTATTGAAAGGCAGGGAATTTTATGGTGAACCGGGTGATAAGGATGTTAATTATTCACCTGAAGAAGCCTTAAGTATTATAGAACCTTGCACGCCAAACAATCAGGACCGGAGTAAATGGTCTGACCATCCGCTTACGGGAGTATATACCGGACTTGTGAGTACTTTTTTCATGCCTCATTTTTATTACATTATGATAAAAACGTACGAAGGCAAAGAGTTCCCAATGATATTTGATGCTAATTATAACATTAAGGTTGACCCGGAAACGATAGAGAAAACTGCTCCAGATGCTTTACTGAAGTTCCGAATACTACAAACCAAGCGATCGGAAGTTCCGGATTTGGACAACGTCTATTATGAGGATGCAAAGATACAAATAGAATAAGAGGGTTAGCACCTTATTGGTTAAACTTCAACAGCCATGTCCCGCAGTTGCAGGGCATGGCTGTTGGCGTGTTGGGGCGTTAGGCGGCGGGGTTACATCTCCAGCACATACTTACGCGCCAGCATGCAGGCCCCCACCACGCCGGCCCGTTCCTTGAGTTTGGAGATGCAGAGATGGGTGTCTTTGTTGACCAAGTTGAGCGAATACTTGAGGATGGAGGTGCGGATGGAGTGCATGAGGAAGTCGCCCGTTAACGACATGGTGCCGCCGATGATGACCAACTCGGGGTTAAAGAGGTTGATAAGGCTGGCCACATGCTCGCCCAAATAGAGCCCGATGCCTTCGAGAGCATCGAGACAGAGCGGGTCCTCGCGCTCGGTGGCCTCGATAACATCGTCGAAGGTGATTTCGTCGAGCGGTTTAGCCGAGAGTACGGAGGTCTCGCCGGCGGCGATGCGTTCCTTTACCACGCGGCAGAAGGCACTGCCCGATGCTTCTGTCTCCAGGCATCCTTTCTTGCCGCAGTGGCAGAGGATGCCGTTGTCGAAGGCATGGATGTGGCCGAACTCTCCGGCGAAGCCCGACTTGCCCTTGTAGAGTTGTCCGTCGATGATGATGCCCACGCCCAGTCCCCAGCTCAAGTTCACGAAGAGTACGTTCTTCTCGCCCCTGACGCAGCCCTGCATGTACTCGCCGAAGGCCATGGCACGCGTGTCGTTGTCTATGCTCACGGGATAGCCGAGCTTCTCCTCCATGAGCTTGGTGAGGGGCAGCTCGGAGAAGTTGAACATGCTGTAGCTGTAGCCGGTGTCGGGGTTTACGCGTCCGGAGATATTGATGCCGATGTCAAGTATCTTGCGGGTATCTATGCTTAGGTTCGCAACGAACTCCCGGATGTGCCGGCAGAGCTCGTCGAGCGATGCTTCGGTGTTCTGCGGTTCGTAGGGGGCGTTGTTCAGGAGTTCGACGAGGTCGCCTCGGAAGTTCATCAGTCCGATGTTGAGTCCTTGCTGCTTGATGTCTACGCCGATGAAGTAACCCGAGTCGGGGTTCAGTCCATAGAGATTGGGCTTACGCCCTTCGGCAGTTTCCAGCTTTCCGTATTCGTTGACAAAGCCCTCCTCGGTCATCTCGTTGATGAGCTTGGACACTGTCGGCACGCTCAACCCCAGTTCCTTGGCCAGGTCGGTGTTGGTGGAGTTGCCGTCGAGTATGAAGCACTCAAGGATTCTGTTCTTGAGTGAGTCGTTCTTATTATCCTTGTCGTTGCTAAAGATAGTTGCCATAGTTGTTGTTTTGATTATGAGTTTATGAAGTTAAGGAAGCTAAGGAAGACAAAGAAGTTAAAAGCCGCAAGCCGTGTTGCCGAACCGGTGAGCCCTGCTCCACAAGGCCATCGGCTTTAACTTCTCTGTGAGCGAAGCGAACGGATAACTTCTTGAGTGCTTATCTTCTTGAGCCACTTGCTTTCGTCCAGTATCTCTCTATATCCTCCAGCGACATGCCGGCCGTCTCGGGTACCAGCTTCCACATGATGAGCATGTAGGGCACGCACATCACGGCAAAGAGCAGGAACGTGCCGGCAGGCGACAGATGCTCCAGCATCCAGGGCGTAAGCTGGCCGATGAGGTAGGTGCCTATCCACAGGGCAAAGCCTGCCACCGACATAGCCAGGCCGCGCACACGGTTGGGATACATCTCCGAAAGCAACACCCACACCACCGCACTGATGGAGACGGCGCAGCAGAACACGTAGAGCAGGAAGAAGGTAAGCATGAACGCAGGCGGAAATGCCGACGGCCACAGGAAGTAGACGGCGATGAGCAGGAGCGAGACTATCATGCCCGACACGCCGTAGTAGATGAGCTTGTGGCGTCCCACCTTATCTATAATACTCATGGCCAGCACGGTGGTGAGCGTATTTACTACGCCTACCAGCACCTGACAGAAGAGAGGGTCGTCCATGCCTGCATCGCGGAAGATGGACGGGCCGTAGTAGAGCACCGCATTTACGCCCATGAACTGGCCGAGAATGGCTATACACACGCCAATGACTACTGCCCTGAAGATGCCCGGCTGCAGCAGTTCGCGCCACTCCGATTTCACTTCGCCGGAGACGGTTGACCTGGTATCCTGCAGCTGCTGGCTCACGGCTGCGCTGTTGGTGTAAATCTTGCCGAGTATGCCGGCAGCCTTGTCATCTTTTCCACGCACCACAAGCCAGCGCGGACTCTCTGGTATGAGGAAGATGATAACGAAGAACATGAGCGCCGGCAGCGTCTCCATGCCCAGCATGCCGCGCCACACCTCGGTCACGAATACGAGTTGCGCCCACGGGACAGCAAACGAGGCAGAATGTGACACGCCCAACAACAGGTAGTTGACGGCATACGCCATCAGGAACCCCACGGTAACGGCAAGCTGATAGAGCGACACCAGGCGGCCGCGATAGCGGGGTACGGCAATCTCTGATATGTACATGGGGGCCACGATGGAGACGATGCCAATGCCCACGCCACCGATGAAGCGGTAAATGACGAGCCACGTGAAGCTGCCACTGAAGGCGCATCCGGCAGCCGAAACGGTGAACAGCACGGCCGAAATGAGCATCGTAGGGCGACGCCCCAGCCGGTCGCTCATCATGCCGGCGCAGGCCACGCCCATAATTGAACCTATCAGGGCACAGCCCACATACCACCCCTGCTGCAAGGTGTCGAGGCCGAACTGCGTGGCCACTTGGTCTACAGTGCCCGATATTACTGCCGTATCGTAGCCAAACAGCAACCCTCCCACGGCTGCAACCACCGAGAGAAAAATCACGTAACCTAACTTAGTGTCGTTTAATTCATGATACATAGTGTACGGTTGTTTTTCATTCATAACGTAGAATAACGGAGTTGATTGTCCCTGCGGGCTTTAAAAAAAGTATTCCTTATACCTTTCGTACAGGTGGTGAGCCTGCACATAGGCCGACTGCGGACTCATGAAGTGGGAAAACTCGAAGGTAATGGCCTTGTCGTAATGGCAACGCTTGGCCGCCTCGAGCTTCAGGCGAAGCTTGTCGAACTTTATGGGCAGAAAGCGGATGGGCATGTCACGGTCGAAAGTCTCGGCGTTGGTCCAGCATTGCATGCCGTAACGGTCGGCCAGCTTCTTGTTCACCGAGAAGAAAGCATCCAGCTCGTCGTAGTCTATATGGCCATCCTGGAAAGCGCAGGCATCCACAACATCGTGTATGCCATCGAATATCTCGTTCCACTCCCGCTCGTGTTGCTGCACGCTCACGGCCTGCTCCTTGGTGAGCGAACCGGTGCCCTCGACAGCTTTCTTGCCGTCAATCCACGGCGAGATGAACACGGGCAGGCCGCCCGAAACATCCTTGCACTGGCGCCCCATGGCGTGGAAGGTCTCGATGGCGCCCTTGGTCTGGCGGCTTATCTCCGTGGAGATGTACCATCCCTTGAAGCTCTTGTGATGGCCGTAGGTTTTCCACACCTCGTCAATCACGTACTTGTTGTCTTCCGTCTCCCAGCTCATGTCGCCCGTGTCCCAGTAATGGCCCGAGTCGTAGAGACCGAAGTAGAACTTCATGTTGTACTTGTCGGCCAGCCGCAGGTACATGTCGATGAGGTCAACCGACGGCATGTAGCATCCCCGCTTCTTTATTAAATAAGGTGAAGGATAGGTGATGAACTTACGATAACCTGACCGGATGACGATAACAGTGTCGATACCGATGGCCTTCATGTATTGGAAGTCCTGGTCCCATTCACGCTCACCCCAGTTCTGATGCGGGATGTCGTGCGAAATCTCATCCAGAAAGGTTCCCGTAATACGCAGCCCGTTGTTCTTTTTAACAATGAGGTGCGACTTCTGTCCGGTTTCTTCCACCGGCACCTGACCGTGCGGCATGCCTTCTCCAAGCAGCCTGTTCTCGGCTTCCTCGGCTCTCAGAACCGACGGTCCCAACACGGCTGCAGCTCCAGCTAAGGCAGCCTTCTTAATAAAACTTCTTCTGCTTACCATTTTAGTTGATATTGATAACTTTTTAATTATTAAGTTGCAAAACGGTTGCAATTTACAAATAATTTAATAAATAAACGAAGATTTATTGAAAATATATTGGAACTTATCCTTAAAAAATCTATATTTGCACTCGAATACTTAGTTTAAGAGCAAGTTTCTCAATGTTTAACTGATAATTGAAAATTTATCCATGAAGGATTACAAGACATCTTGGCAGAATTCTCTGCTTAGCAAGACATTTCTGATAAGCCTCATGGCTCTGTTCTTTGTGCTTCTTCCGGCGCAATCACAGAACAGCGTGAGCGGAACGGTCAGAGATGGTTCAGGTGAGACATTGCCAGGCGTAAGCGTTTTGGTGAAAGGACATCCGCAAAGCGGAGCCATCACCGATGCAAACGGTAGGTACAATGTCGAAGTGGGGCACAATGGAGTGCTCGTGTTCTCTTACATCGGTATGCAGAGTCAGGAGGTTAAAGTCGGTGGGCGCAGCCACATTGACATCACCCTGAAAGACGACGCATCCACTCTGAATGATGTAGTTGTTGTAGGCTACGGCACAGCCAAGAAAGCCTCACTGACCGGAGCCGTGTCGGCCATCAGGGGCGACGCGCTGCTCGAAGGCCCTTCTACCAACGTATCAAGCGTATTAGGAGGAAAGCTGCCGGGTCTTTCATCCGTGCAGGTATCGGGCGAGCCGGGCGATGACCAAGCCAGTCTGCGCATTCGCGGTTCCCAGTACGAAGCACTCTACATCGTCGACGGCATGCCTCGTTCTATCAACGACATCGACCCCAACGACATTGAAAGCATCTCGGTATTAAAGGACGGTGCTGCCGCTGCTGTCTATGGACTCAACGCCGCAGGAGGAGTTGTCATCGTTACCACGAAGAAAGGTCGCGAAGGCAAGGCTCAGATATCTTACAGCGGACAGTATGGAATCTCCGTCAATGCCAACTTCCCGACTTTTATGAACGGGCCCGAATATGCCGACTACTATAACATGGCCGACATGATGGACAAACTGGCCAGTGGCACTATATCCAAACGTGAAGACTATGTACCCATATATACAAAAGCCAACGTAGAGGCCATGCTCAACGGCGACTCCGCCGACGGCTGGGACAACGTGGACTATATAGGGAAAGTCTTCGGAACCGGCACCAACATCAAGCACAACGTAAGCCTGCAGGGAGGCACACCCGACATGCACTACTATCTCGGAGCAGGCTACTTCAACCAGAAAGGCAACGTTGATAACTTCGATTACCGCCGTTACAACATGCGTGTAAACCTGGACTCCAAAGTCGGCAAAGACTGGAAAGTGAGCTTCGGAGCCGCCGGAACCACCGGACGCCGCAGCACGCCCGGCTATAATTCGGGTGGTGCCGATGACGGCAGCGGTGGTGGTGGCGAGGTAGGATGGCTCTCCATCGGGCACCAAGCCATAATGATGCACCCTTTCCTGCCCCAACGGTACAACGGTCTCTACACCGCCACCATTCCAAACAACGCTGCAGTAGCCTACAGTCCACTGGCAGCTGTTTACGAGTCGGGCTACAAGAAGACACGCAGCTTTGAGCTCAACTCCAACTTGAGCGTGGAATACGCTGCCCCTTGGCTTCAGGGATTGACATTTAAAGTCACCGCATCATACGACTATCTGTCGTCAAAGAACAAAAACCTCGACACGCCCTACCAGACTTATTCCATGAATGCCCAAGGCGGCTACACGCTCAATGAAGACCCCCGAAACGCTTCTTCTACGCTCAACCACGTCGGCGAAGGGCAATACACCACCGAGCAACTCATCGGACAGTTCAGTGTGGAATATGCTCGCCGCTTTGCTGAAAAACACAACGTAGATGCCATGTTGCTGGTAGAAGGGCGCGACTACAAATCGAGTACGATGGCTGCCTATGCCGACCACGTACCTTTTGCCGAGCTTCCGGAGCTCTCCTTCGGTACAGCGCTGAAAGAAAATCCCGTCGACGGCTACAGCGGACATACCCGCACGGCCGGTTACGTGTTCCGACTGAAATACGACTACGCCGACACCTATCTGGCTGAGTTCAGCGGCCGATACGACGGTTCCTACAACTTCAACGGCAACGTATCCAGCAAACGGTGGGGATTCTTCCCCTCTTTTTCGGCAGCTTGGCGTATTTCGAACGAGCCGTTCATGCAGTCAACGCGTTCCTGGCTCGACGACCTCAAGCTCAGAGGCTCCATCGGTCTTTTGGGTAACGACGGAGTACCGGCCTTCTCATTCCTCTCCACCTACAGCATTGGGGGCAACCGCATCTTCGACGGCACCGCTTACCGCACGCTCTACACCACGGGCGTGCCCAATCCCGAACTCACTTGGTCCAAGACCCGCTCTTCAAACATCGGCTTCGATGCCACGCTCTGGAACGGCAAATTGGGACTGGAATTCGATTGGTTCTACAACCTGAACTACGACCTGCTGGCCGCCATGGGTGGCGACAAGGCACCTTCCATGGGCGGGTATTATCCTACGTACATGAACAACAACCGTTACAGCAACTACGGTTTTGAGTGGGTAATCTCCCACCGCAACTCGTTCAGCCTGGCAGGCAAGCCTTTCAACTACCATGCCAGCCTCAACATGACTTACGCCAAGAGCAAGTGGCTGCGCTATCCCGACAGTCCCAACACCTCCAACCAACTCAAAGTGGTAGGTACAAGCGTAGACAGCTATGAGTGCTGGATAGCCGAAGGCCTCTATCGCTCGGAGGAAGAAATTACCAAGTCGGCCTGGTACAGCTCGCGGCCCAACGTGGGCGACATCAAATTCAAGGACCTGAACGGCGACGGACAGATTACATGGGAGGGCGATCGTGCCCGCACCGGCCGCAGCAACCGCCCTCAAATCATGGGCGGACTCAACCTGGGAGCTACCTGGAACGGCATCGACCTGAACCTCCAGTTCACTGGTGGGTTCGACTTCGACGTCTCTCTGCTTGGCACATACTACAACGGAGCCGATGACAATACCGTGTGGACGCAAACCTTCAAGGAAGGAGCAAACTCTCCGCTCTGGCTCGTACAGAAATCCTACAGCTTAGACAATCCCAACGGCGAGTACCCGCGGCTAACTACGGGCAACCTCAGTCATGGCGGCGACAACGGTCTGGCCTCCACTTTCTGGATGAAAAAAGGCGACTACGTCCGCCTCAAGACGGCCCAGATAGGCTACACCCTGCCCCAGGCTTGGCTCAGAGCCATCGGCATCCAGCGCATCCGTCTCTATGTAGAAGGTTCCAACCTGTTTACCATCGACTGCCTGCCTACCGGCATCGACCCCGAATCACCGCGCGTAAACAACGGCTACTATCCCCAGCAGCGCACGTTCATGGGTGGCATAAACGTAACATTCTAATCAAGAAAGGAAGTATTATGAAAGTAAAACATATTGGTCTCTGTTTGTTGGCTGTTATGGGGCTGGCCTCCTGTAACGACTTCCTGGACATTGACCCTACCAACAAAGCTACCGACAAACTGGTGTGGAGCAAGCCCGAATACGCGGAAATGGCAGTGAACTATCACTATGCCGACATTCCCAACATGGGCAGCTTCAACACCTACCAGTGTGCAGTCGGAATGACAGAGGGACTGACCGACGAGTTCAAGTACGGCAACATGAACTACAACGCCCACTGTTATATCCCCAGCGAGATATCTTACGGCGGCATCATCCTGTCGCCCAGCTACGTGGATGTCTACATGGGCGTATGGGAAAGTACCTACGAACAAATCAGACGTGCAAACGAGTCGCTCGCCAAGCTGCAAGCCAGCAGCTTCGATGAGGCCACCACCAGGCGCCTCGAGGCCGAGTTGCGCTTCTTCCGGGGCATGTATTATTACGAGTTGCTCAAGCGCTACCATCAGGCTATCCTGTACAGCGACCTCAGCCAAATCAGCACCAATAAGGCACTGAGTTCCGAGGAAGACTGTTGGAAGTTTGTTTACGACGACCTCTCCTATGCCGGCCAGAACCTGCCGGTAAGCACCAACGCCAAAGGCCGTCTTACCAGCGGTGCCGCCTACGCGCTCCTCTCGCGTGCCATGCTTTACGCCGGCAACTGGGCAGCCGTAAAGGAAGCCGGCGAAAAAGTATTCGCCATGGGCTATGAACTTACTCCTAACTATGCCGACGCCTTTACCGATGGCAACAGCGAGGACATCTACCAGTACAGCTACGACATCAAGTCCAACATGAGCCACAGCTTCGACGGCTATTACGCTCCGGGCGGAGATCACACCACGGCAGCCATGGCCATGACGGGCGGTTACGCCACCCCAACCCAGGACATGGTCGAGGAATACGAGTTGGCAACAGGAGGCAAGGCCGACTGGACTGCCTGGCATGCCGCAGAAGGCACGCTGAGCACCCCACCCTACGACCAGCTTGAGCCACGCTTCCAGGCCACCATTCTCTGCAACGGAGCCGCATGGAGAGACCGTACCATAGAGCCTTTCGTAGGCGGTACCGACGGATGGTGCCAGTGGCAGATTGAGCCAAAGGCCGACGGCCGTACAACAACCGGCTACTACCTGCGCAAGTTCGTAGACGAGAACCACGCCTACGCCGAGCAGCAGGCCAGCACGCAGCCCTGGATAGCATTCCGCCTGGCCGAAGTGTACCTCAACTACGCCGAGGCCTGCTACCGCACCGGCGACAACAAGCAGGCCATGGAGTACATCAACAAGGTACGCCGCAGAGTGTCACTGCCCGATGTTGCAGGCCTTAGTGGCGACAATCTGTTTGCCGCCCTCCGCCATGAACGCAAGGTGGAACTGGCCTTCGAGGGGCTCTACTACTGGGACATGCGCCGTTGGGGACTGGCCGAAAAAGCCTTCACCGGCATCCGCCGCCACGGCTTCAGGATAGAGAAGCAGGGCGACCACTTCAAATATACCTACGTAACTGTCGACAACCAGGACTTGAACTTCCCGCAGAAGATGAACCGCCTGCCCATTCCGCAGAGCGAAATCAACAACAACAGCGAGATTGAACAATTCCCGGAGTGGAAATAACCATCAAAAAGCATCAGAACATGAAAAAGCAACTATCATACATCGCAGGCTCGTTGGCTGCCCTGTTCCTGCTCGCCGGCTGTGCCGACGAGGAGAAGGTGGCGCCTACGGCCAACCGTGCGGGGCTGTCGAGTCTGGCCGCCTACTTCACTGCCGGCCCCAACGTGGATAAGCTCGCAGTTAACTGGCAGATTGACAACAGCTCGGACATTACCGATTACGTTATCCCCATACCTTATTATTATCCGGAGGAGAGCGACAACACCACGGAAGAATATCTCAAATCCATGAAGATTGTCGCCACCCTTGAGAACAACTGCAAGCTGGAACCCGGTCTCGGCGTGCTCGACCTTACCAAGAAGAACGAGTTTACCTACACCGACCCCTATGGCCAGCAGAAATCTATCACCATCTCCGGGCAGATGACCCGGTCGGACAAATGCCAAATCAAGGCCTTTGCCCTGCAGCCGGGCGACTTCACGGGCGTAATAGACGAGGCTGCCAAAACCATTTACCTGGCTACCGGACAAGACCTGACGGACCTGACGGCCGACATCACACTCTCGCCCCATGCCACCATTTCGCCCGACCCTGCACAGCCTCTTAACTACAACACCCCGGTAGAATTTACCGTTACTGCCGACAACGGCACCGATAAAGCCACCTATACCGTCATCAAGCAGGTACCGCAGAAAATCAAGAGTGGCTACCGGGCAGGCAGCGAGACCAAGCTCTTTGAGAACGACATGACCACGCTGGGCGTTACCAACCCGGCCGCCACGCATCCTACCCTGGCCTGCATTGGCGGCTCGGTCATACTCAATCTGGGCGACGGTTCTGTGCCGCAGTATTTCCGCAAGGCCACCGGCACCCTGATGGGCACCATTAACTTAGGTTCGGCCAAAGCCACCGGAGCCATTACCAGCGACTGTGCGGGCAACATGCTCATCTGCGATTTTGCCGAGAGCGGGCAGACCCTCCACATCTGGAAGACCAATTCCGTTACCACGGCACCCGAGCTATTCCTCTCCTACCCCAACAACCTGGGCGTAGACATAGGTGCACGCCTGCATGTGCAGGGCGACCTCAACGGCAACGCCATCATCACCGCTACTCCGTACAACTGCCAGAACGCCATCCGCTGGATTGTTACCAACGGGCAGGCAGGCCCCGCAGAGAACATTCTCTTCAGCGGTGTAAACGCCTGGGGCGGCCAGGACGGCGTCTCCAAAGTGGTGGCCTGCAGCACCAACACGGCCGACGGCTGCCTGTTCGATTACTACGACAGCGGCAACTGTCCGCTCTACTACGCCAAGGACTGGAAAAATGCCACCCAGTTGCTGAGTGGCAACAGCAGCGGCGCAGGCTGGGGTTACAACACCGGAGCAGCCGACATACGCGAGTTTAACGGTGCCAGATACCTCTCCGTCTTTGAGATGGGCTACTGGCCGAGTTGGGGATTGCCCGGCCACATCTACCTCTACGATGCCACCGCTCCCGCCACCCTGTCAGGCACCATAGACACCAGCAGCTCGCTGAAGTACACCTATACCATGGGCGACCTGTACGGCTCGGTTGGCGCTGCAGCCGACGGCCGCTTCGGCGACGTGCTCATCACCCCGTCCGAGGATGGCTACATCCTCTACATCTTCTATGCCTCCAACACTCACCTCTCCTTCGGAGGGTTACAGGTTGACTGCATTGACAAATAACGAACCCGTTAAAAACAGCAAACATGAAGATACAAAGAATAGCAGATTATATCCTTGCCCTTGCCGCCTGCATGTGCTCGCTGAGTGCATGCAGCGGCGAAGAGCACGAACGCACGCTCGAGAACTGGCAGTGGGACGGAACTTCTCCAAAGCCGGAAACCACACAGGCCAAGCCGCGCTATATCTGGATTGACGCCACCGCCAACTTCCCGCGCTTTGCCAACAGCAAGGACAACATACGCGAAGACTTGCAGAAAGCCAAGGATGCCGGCTTTACGGATGTGGTGGTAGACGTGCGCCCCTCCATGGGCGACGTGCTTTACAAGACCTCCTACACCGACCAGATAACCAAGCTCGATTACTGGGACGGCCCCAACTACCGGTATTTTGAGCGCACGGCCACCTGGGATTACCTGCAGGCATTCATAGACATCGGCCACGAACTGGGCCTCAAAGTCGATGCGGCCTTCAACACGTTCGTGGGCGGAACCCTCAACCCCTACGGACTTGGCGAGCAGGGAGCCGTGTTCCGCGATGCCGGCAAGCGGCAGTGGGTAACAACGCTCAACCTGGAAGACGGTCTGACGAATGAGCTGGACCTAACTTCAACCGACCCGACAGACAGCAGATACTACGGCACAAAGTTCCTCAATCCATGCAACGACGACGTGCAGACGTACCTGCTCAACCTCATAGCCGACCTGTGCAAGTACGATATCGACGCCATCTTCCTCGACCGGTGCCGGTTCGACAACCTGCTGTCCGACTTCTCGGATGTAACAAGAAAGAAGTTTGAAGACTATCTGGGCGTCGAAAGCGTCGATTTCGCTGCCGATGTACTGCAACCAGGCACAGCTTCGCTGCCCGCAGCACCCGGCAAATACTTCAAGGACTGGCTGGCCTTCCGTGCCAAGACCATCTACGACTTCGTTGGGCGGGTTACGGACAAGGTTCACGGCCTCAACCCCGGCATCAAGGTGGGTGTTTACGTGGGCGCATGGTACTCCACCTACTACGAGATGGGCGTAAACTGGGCCAGCAGCAAGTATAATCCTGCCGCCGACTACCCGCAGTGGGCCAATGCCGACTACCAGAAATACGGCTACGCCGACAAGCTCGATTGCATGCTGCTGGGGGCCTATGCCCCGGCTTCGCAGGTCTACGGAACCACGGAATGGACCATGCAGGGCTTCTGCCAGCAGGCCCGCAAGCTGCTGCAGGGCGCCGTGCCGTTTGCCGCCGGGCCCGATGTTGGCAACCCCACCGGGTTTGAGAACGGCAATGCCGGCCCGGCAGTAACCAACTCCGTCGACGCCTGCATCAACGCCGCTGACGGCTACTTCGTGTTCGACATGGTTCACGTGCGCAACTTCGACTACTGGAAATCGCTGAAGCAGGGCATAGACAAGTACCTCAGTACACTCCCGTAACAGCCATTTCCGCCACTCCGGGGCATCGGTTTCACGTAACCGATGCCCTTTCTTTTTTCCCCTTGGCTTCTCTGCAACACCCTGCGATTGAAGATACGGGGCAACAGAAAACTTCTTTTAAGCCGCCATCTTCAACCGTCAGCAAACCGCCGCACCCGCCCCCAAGTTACTGCTAATATGTCATTCTCTCCTCCGCCTCCCATTTCTAAGGGAAGGAAAAGCCTACCCACGTCCTCCCAAGGGGGAGGGAGTCTTTACCGGATGGATAACATAAAGACAACAACAGCAGTCTTTACCCTATCCACCCACCTCTCACAACAACGACCCCTCCCTTTGGGAGGGCGGGGGTAGGCTCCCCCTTAGCAAACCGCCTGTCTACGGGCGTTCTGCAGGAGGTATCGTTCAACGGCCTTGAAGGTATCTTTCAACGCCCTTGAAAGCACCGTTCAGGAGGCTTGAAGGATAGCTCTTAAACGGCAGATACAGTTTAACGGCCGGCACACCGGTAAAAAACTGCACTTTTGCTTGATACGGTCAAGTTTCTTGCAACAATCCAATAAAGCCGACACCATTCACAAATAATTTAATAAACTGGTAAAGATTTATAGAAAATATTTTGGATATTCGGTCGAAACTGAGTACATTTGTAGCCTATTTTAACAGATATCAAAACTAACCATTATTAATTGTTTATGCGCAAAGTCCTACTTCTTACAGTATGTACAATGCTGGCCGGCACTGCCGTCAACGCATTGGCGTATCCGGACAACTCGGTACAGATAACCCAGCAGCAACAGAACTGCCGAGGCGTCGTTAAGGATGCCAACGGAGAACTGGTTGTCGGAGCTACCGTGCTTGTAAAGGGTACCCAGCAAGGTGCCGTAACTGACATTGACGGAAACTTCACTCTCTCAAACGTGCCCAAGGGCTCTGTCCTGCAGATTTCCTATATAGGATACGACCCTATGGAAACAGTCTGGAACGGAAACGACCTGAACATCACCCTCCGGGAAAGTTC
Source organism: Prevotellaceae bacterium KH2P17 (assembly GCA_900199655.1). Classification (GTDB taxonomy): domain Bacteria; phylum Bacteroidota; class Bacteroidia; order Bacteroidales; family Bacteroidaceae; genus Prevotella. Next base: position 25,162 of record FZRE01000021.1, on the reverse strand, counting down.
GCAGGCTCTGGACGAGGTCGTGGTAACGGGCTACGGCGGACAGCAGAAGCGAACCACTCTGACCACCGCCATCTCCAAAATGGACAACAAAGTGCTCAGCAACGGTGCTTTCAGCAATGCCGGTCAGGCCTTGCAGGGTTCGGTAACGGGCCTGCGGGTCATTAATACGACCGGTCAGCCGGGCTCTACGCCCAATATCGTGCTGCGCGGCGGCGCCACCATTACCGGCAGCAACAACAATGCACTGGTGATAGTAGACGGCATCGTGCGCAACAGCATGGCCGACGTGAACCCGGAGGATATTGAGTCCATCCAGGTACTCAAGGATGCCGGTGCCACAGCCATCTACGGTGCGCGTGCCAACGGCGGCGTTATCCTCATTGAGACGAAGAAAGGCAAGAAGGGCAATGCAAACATAACCTACAACTTCAAGATAGGAAAGAACTATGCGCGCCGCGGCTACAGCTTCCTCAACGCCCACGACTACATCTGGTACAACCGCTATGGCATGAAGAATACCAATACGGCCGTTTCAGCCTACTCAAACGGTTACAGCGTAGACAACCAAATGGGCTACGGCGTGGGAAACACACTCTTCGACATCAGATACCTGAACGACGAGACCGCCTCGCTGCAAAACGAGGGTTGGGAGGTGATGGACGACCCCTACTATGCCGACCGCAAGCTGCTGTTCAGAGATCACTCGGGCGTTCTGCAGGATGCCGTTTTCGATGACAGCGCACTGACCATGGAGCATTACCTGAGCATTACGGGTGGCAACGACCGCTCTACATTTGCCGCCAGCGTAGGCTACTACAACGAAGACGGACAGGTAAAGACCACGGGCTTCAAGCGCTTCACGGGCAATTTGAACGCATCGTACAAGGTACTCCCCATCCTTACCGTAACGGCCGGGGCACAATACATCTGGTCATCGGCTCCCTCGATGTACCTCAGCGTGTACAACCTGTTCTACCGTACCCGCTCACAACGCCCCACGTGGAACCCTTATCTGGAAGACGGAACGCCGGCCAGCGGCTTTGGTTCGTCCGACGGCAACCCGCTCTATTGGGCATCAAAGTACAAGAGAAGCAACAGCACGGCCCGCTACACATTCAACGCCGGCTTTACACTCGACATCATTAAGGACCACCTCACGCTGAACGGCAACGCATCCAACCTGAACTACGAATACCAGTACGAAAGTTTCGACAAGGCTACGCAGCAGCAGAACCAGAATGCTCCCAACACCCGCCGCGGCTCCGGTGCAGAGATAGAGAAGTATCACCAGATACAGCTCAACTCTACCCTCAACTACACCAACACCTTTAACGATGCCCACAACCTGAACGTGATGGTGGGCGGCGAGTATTACACTTACGATTACTTCGACTTCAACGGCAGTGCCCACGGCTCGCCTACCGACGACATCTCCACCATGAACGTGGCTTCGGAGTACGATCAGATTTCTACGCAGAAGAGTGCTTACAGAATTCTGTCAGCCTTCGGCCGTGCAGAATACAATTACAAGATGCGTTACCTGTTCTCGCTCACGGGTCGCTACGACGGCATCTCACGATTGAAGGACAACCGTTGGGGCTTCTTCCCCGGCATGTCGTTCGGCTGGAACGTAACCGAAGAGGATTTCTGGAAAGAGCTGCCCGTAAGTGCAACCATCACGACCCTGAAACCCCGCCTCAGCTACGGTACCAACGGTAACGTAAACGGCATAGGTGACTACACGGTGTACGGTGCCTACGGTGCAGGCAGTCTGCCCAAATACGACAACCTCACGTCCATTATCAACACCGGACTGGTTAACACCGGGCTGAAATGGGAGAAGAGCAAGACCTTTGAAGTGGGTCTCGACGTGGGTCTGTGGCAGAACAAACTGTACGTGATACTCGACTACTACAACCGCCGCACGCAGGATTTGCTTACCTCGCAGGCACTGCCGGGTTACACGGGATTCTCCTCCATCACCACCAACATGGGCAACCTGCAGAACAGCGGCTTTGAGGCAGAGGTGCGCGCCAACCTGTTAAGGACCAAGGACTTTAACTGGGACGTAACAGCCAACATCACTACCGTGGCCAACAAGATATTGAAACTGCCCTTTAACAACGTGCCCAACAACCGTGTAGGCGGCTACGAGGTGGCTGCAGGGCCTGCCGTTGTCGACAAAAACGGCGAATGGCACTACACAACCAAATGGGTTGGCGGCCGACAGGAAGGCGGCAAGCTCGGCGAGATTGTAGCTTACAAACAGGATCACATATTCCGCGACTGGGACGATGTGAAGGCCCATGCCAACAAACTGGTAGACGAAGTGGGCAACCTCTACGGACCCGGCATGGAAAGCCAGTACAAGGGACGTGCCGGCTGGAAGCCCATAGAGCCCGGAGACGTGTGCTGGGAGGATATGGACGGCGACGGAAAGATTACCTCCTACGACCAGAAGGTGATAGGCAACGTGTTCCCCAAGGTTACCGGCGGCTTCTCCACAACCCTCTCCTACAGAGGTCTGTCGCTCTACGCACGTTTCGACTATGCGCTCGGCCACACCATCTACAACGAGCTCATGGCACGCTCGCTGGGCCAGTACCAGGGTACGTTCAACATCATCTCAGAGGTGAAGAACACCTGGACGGAAACCAATACGGGCGCCGACCTGCCTAAGTTCTACTACGCCGACCAGCTGGCCAAGTACAACATCACCCGTGCCAACGGCGCCGGACAGGTGCTCAACGGCAACAACTCGCGCTTCTATGAGAAGGCCGACTATCTGGCTTGCCGCGAAATCACGCTGAGATACGAGCTGCCCAAGAGCCTCATACACAAGGTTTACTTGCAGAATGCCTCAGTGTACCTTACCGGCCAGAACCTGTTCTACATCACCGGCTACAGCGGAAGCTCACCCGAACCTATAGTATATAGTGGTTCAGAGGGCGTGGACTACGGAAGATACCCCACTCCCCGCACGGTTTTACTTGGTGTTTCGTTAACATTCTAACCATTTTACAATTATGATGAACAAAATATATAGTTTATTCTTGGGGTTCGCTTTCATGCTGAGCTTCAGCGCCTGCGACTCCCTCGACTTGGAACCCGAGAGCATCATCACCGATGACAAATACTGGAAGACAGCTGACCAGTTCGAAGCCTTCAACGTGGGTATCCACTCCTACTTCAGAAGTTTGTCCGGTAACTTCTTCCTCTTGGGAGAAAGCAGAGCCTACCTGTACGGCGATACTCCTTTCGGAGGCGAAGCCACGCAGGGAATGGAGAGACTGCCGTATAACACGCTGTCGGTAGACAATCCCGGCATTAGCAACTATGCAGGCATGTACAATGTTATCAACCAGTGCAACCTGATGATCAGCAAGCTCGCTGATACCGACTTTCTGTCCGACAGCCAGAAGAACTACTACTTCGGTGCAGCCTACGGCATACGCGCCTACCTGTACTTCCAGCTTCTCCGTTCATGGGGAGACGCCATCTTGTACCTGGACTATACCTCGGGTGCAACCATCGACCTGGCCAACATCAACAAGAAGCAGAGCCCGGCAGCCGACATTATGACGCAGATAAAAGCTGACATCGACGCTTCTGAAAAGGCCTTTGCCGACGACTATAAGTTCACGAAAGGCAAGAACTTCTGGTCTCTGGGAGCCACGAAGATGCTCAAGGGCGAGGTCTACCTGTGGAGCGGCAAGCAGATGAACGGCGGTGCCACCGACTACCAGACCGCCAAGACGGCGCTGGAAGCAGTAAACAACTGCCCCGGAGTGGGACTGGTGGACAACTTCCAAGACGTGTTCAGCTATACGAACAAGGAGAATAAGGAAATCATCTTCTGCTTTACCAGCGCCGAGAACGAGTTCTCTCTGCTCAATGGCATCTACCGTAGTTACCTCCAGCCACAGCAGAGCTACTTACTTAATGGCAAGTACTATACCGAAAACGGTCAACTTTTCAGAGACACTAAAGACAATGAAATCAACGGTTTGATCCGCCTCGCACTGCGAAAGGACATCTACTTTAAGCTCTTCAGAGACGGAGATTCGCGCTGGAAGCACTCGCTCCGCAGTGTTTACACCAAGGGTGAGAACGGCCAACTGGAATATGTGGCGCCCTTTGCTTACAAATTCCAGGGAGTGATGCTGCCGGGTTCCTCGGAAAGAAGCATGCTCGACGACTTCCCCGTGTACCGCTATGCTGACTGCCTGCTGATGTTGGCTGAAGCCAAGGCACTGCTGGGTGAGGACATTTCGGCCGAAATCAACAAGGTAAGGCAGCGTGCCTACGGCGCCAACTACAGCAACGAGGTTGCCTATCCCAACGACAAGGGCTCATTCTACGAGGGCAATAAGTTCGTAGCCGGCGACGAAGACCCTGTTGAAGCTGTGCTGAAAGAACGCTTCAGAGAATTTCTTTTCGAAGGAAAACGCTGGTACGACATCCGTCTCATGGGCAAAACGACTGAATACTCACTGGCAGAACCGAGTAAACTCCTGTGGCCTATCGACAAGAATACGATGACCAACAACAGTGCGCTCAATCAGACAGCAGGTTACAAATAATAAAACAGGAACAGGAGAGGGCGAACGTTCTTTCCTGTTCTTAATAATGTAGACATTTATACACAATCGTAGTAGAACACGAAACTTTGTACACAAAAAGCTGTTAATTCTCCGGGGCAACATGAAAAGAAACTTTCTCGTCTTGTATCTGATAATCGTACTGCTGTCGGCTCGCGCAGGCGGTATAACAAAGGTGGCCTGTGTGGGCAACAGCGTGACGTATGGACTGGGCTTACCTGACAGGGAAACACAATCGTACCCGGCTGTGTTGCAGCGCCTGCTGGGCAAAGCGTACGAGGTACGAAACTTCGGTCACTCCGGCACAACACTGCTCCGCAAGGGGCACCGGCCCTACAACGAGCAGCAGGAATACCGCGACGCGCTGGCCTTCAAGGCCGACTGGGTGGTGCTGCACCTCGGCCTGAACGACACCGACCCGCGCAACTGGCCCAATTACAACAGTGATTTCAACTCCGATTATCAGACACTCATCAACAGCTTCAGGGCCGTGAACCCCAAGGTAAAGATATGGATTTGCCTGCTCACGCCCATCTTTGACCGCCATCCCCGCTTCGAGAGCGGCACCAGAGACTGGCACGAGGCCATCCGAAAGCACATCCGTCAGATTGCCAAGAGCAACAACGTGGGGCTCATAGACCTCTTCTCGCCCTTTTATCCCCGTCCCGACCTCTTCCCCGATGCCATCCATCCCAACCCCGAGGGTGCCGGTATCCTTGCGCAAACCGTATATTCGGCCCTCACGGGCAACTACGGCGGCTTGCGCATGGACCCGCTCTACGGCAACGGAATGGTCATGCAGCAGCATGAACCCGTGGTGTTCAGCGGAACGGCCAACGCCGGCGAGACCGTAAGAGTTGCCTTCAACGGCACTACACTCAAGGCTACAGCCGGAACCGACGGCCGGTGGAAGGTTGCCTTCAGGCCCACGCCAGCCGGCGGCCCCTACCAGGCAAAGATTGTGGCCCGGAGCGGCAAGCTCTTACTAAGCCCTATCTACGTGGGCGAAGTTTGGCTGTGCTCGGGCCAGTCGAACATGGAACTGCCCGTGATGGCCACAAGGAGCGCCCGCACCGATACGGCCGGCGCCGCCAGCCAGCGCCTGCTGCACCTGTACAACATGCCGGCCGCCTACCCCACCAACGCCATCAAATGGACCCGCGAGGCCCTGGACTCGGTCAACAAGCTGCTGTACTTGCGGCACGAAGGCTGGCAGCAGTGCTCGCCCAAGAGCGTGGCACACTTCTCGTCCGTTGCCTACCACTTCGGCCGACAGCTGGCCGACAGCCTGCAGGTACCCGTGGGCATTATCTGCAATGCCGTGGGCGGCACCACCACCGAGTCGTGGATAGACCGCCACACGCTGGAATGGGAATTTCCGGCCATACTCCGCGACTGGTATCACGACGACTTCGGCCAGCCTTGGGCACGCGAGCGGGCGTTGTTCAACATCAGCAACGCCGCCAGCCCCAAGCTGCAGCGCCACCCCTACCAGCCGGCCTACATGTTCGAGACGGGCATGTTGCCGCTCCGCGGCTATGCCATCAAGGGAGTGGCCTGGTATCAGGGAGAATCGAACGCACACAACATCGAGCTGCACGCCCGCCTCTTCACGCTGCTGGAAAAGAGCTGGAGAGCGTTCTTCGGCAACGGCAACTTGCCCTTCTACTTTGTCCAGCTGTCGAGCCTCAACCGCCCGTCGTGGCCCGAGTTCCGCAACTCGCAGAGGCTTCTGGCCAAGCAGCTGCCTCATACGTGGATGGTGGTAACGACCGATGTAGGCGACTCGCTCGACGTTCATTACCGCAACAAGCAGCCCGTGGGCGAGCGACTGGCCCGGCAGGCCCTGCGCCACACCTACGGCCACAGCCTCGTTTCAGAGGGCCCGGCATGTGCAGGCGTAGCCCTGCAGGCCACCAAGGGCGGTGGCGGCGAGCTGGTGCTCACGTTTGAGAACGCCGAGGGACTGCACGCCACGGGCACCTCCGTCATCGGCTTTGAGCTTGCCGGCGACGACGGCATCTACCATCCGGCCACGGCCCACATCAGCGGCAACAAGGTTACGGTGAGCAGCCAGCAGGTCGGCAGGCCCCTAAGCGTAAGGTACGCATGGCAGCCTTACACCCGCGCCAACCTGGTTAACGGAGCCGGATTGCCGTGCAGCACCTTTCAAGAAAACGTAAGCCAATGAAAAAGTTATCGCTAATTATACATTTATCCATTATGATGACAGTTATCACAAACCCTCTGCAGGCCCACGCACAGGGGCCTCAATTGGAGAGTATCGAGAAGATGAGCGGCTTCCCCTCTGCCGAGCCAGGCATAGAAAAAGGCGTGTCGGCCTGCTTCGCCGGCACCTCCGGAGACTTTCTGCTGCTGGCCGGAGGATGCAATTTCCCCGAAACACCGGCGGCCGAAGGCGGCAAGAAAAGATATTACCGCGGCATCTACGCCGCCCGCATCACCGATGGCACGACGCTGGAGTGGGTTCAGGTGGGCCTGCTGCCCAGCGACTGCGCCTACGGAGTAACTGTTCAGCTTGACAACGGCATGCTCTGCATAGGCGGAAACAATGCCGAAAAGAGCTTCGCCAACGTTTACCGGGTGTGGCTCGAAGGCGGAAAAGCGCAGGTAAAGCAGCTGCCCCCGCTGCCCGTAAGCATGGATAACTTTACCGGAAGCAGATGTGGCAGCCAGGTAATCGTAAGCAACGGCAGCTGCCTGTGTGTGCTCAACCTGGACCGCACGTGCGAAGGCTGGAAGCTGGTGCCCATTGCCAACGGCGCCAAACTGGGCCAGCCGGTAAGCGGATGGGCAGAAGGAGCCTTCTGCATGTGGGGCGGTTCAACCGCCAAGACAGCCGACCGACCGGCCACGCTGCACATAGAAGGCAGCCGGTTTGCCGACCTTGAGGCTGCGCCTGATACGCTGCCGGCTCCTGCCGACTGCCAGGGAAGCGCCATCTTCTTGGGCGGTGCGGCTGCCATCAACCTCACAGACGACTGCATCTTGGCCGTGGGAGGCGTGAACAAGGACGTATTCCTCAATGCCGTGAACCATCCGCAGCCGGGTTACATGACGCATCCGGTGGAGTGGTACAGGTTCAATCCCTACGTCAGCATATACTGCAATGGCCGCTGGTACACAGCCGGCAAGACTCAGGTAACGGCCCGCGCCGGTGCCGCCCTGGCCAAGCACGCCGGTCATGTTTACCTGATAGGCGGCGAGCTGAAGCCCGGCATCCGCACGCCCGAAATCTATCGCCTCACCTTTAAATAACCAGAGCGCACATGAAACTGAAAGAAAAGAACTTTTATCCCTGGATAGTGGTGGGCCTGTTTTGGATGGTAGCCCTGCTCAACTACATGGACCGGCAGATGCTGTCGACCATGCAGCAGGCCATGAAGGCCGACATACGGGAGCTGAACCAGGCCGAGGCCTTCGGTGCTTTGATGGCCGTGTTCCTCTGGGTGTACGGTATTGTATCGCCATTCGCCGGACTCGTGGCCGACAAGGTGAGCCGCAAGTGGCTCGTGGTGGGCAGTCTGTTCGTCTGGTCGGCTGTCACCCTGCTCATGGGATTGGCCACCAGCTTCCGTCAACTCTACATCCTGCGCGGCCTCATGGGCATCAGCGAGGCGCTGTACATTCCCTCCGCACTCTCCCTGTTGGCCGACTGGCACCAGGGAAAGTCACGCTCGCTGGCCATTGGTATTCACATGACGGGCATCTACGTGGGCCAGGCTATCGGCGGATTCGGTGCCGTGGTGGCCGCCATGCTGTCCTGGAAAGAGACCTTCCACTGGTTTGGCATCATCGGAATAGCCTACTCGCTGTTCCTGATGGCACTGCTCCATGAGAACCCCAGCCACGGGCAAGCAGCGCCGGGCGCAGGAGCAGAGGGCAAGAAGGCATCACTCTTCAGCGGCTTTGCTGTGGTTCTGTCTAACTGGGCCTTCTGGGTAATCCTTTTCTACTTTGCCGTTCCCAGCCTTCCGGGATGGGCCACGAAGAACTGGTTGCCCACTCTGTTTGCCGAGAACCTTGGCATCCCGATGGAAAATGCCGGCCCCATATCGACCATTACCATAGCTGCATCATCCTTCGTTGGCGTTATCTGCGGCGGTTTCCTGTCCGACAAGTGGGTTCAGCGTAACCTCCGCGGCCGCATCTACACCAGTGCAATAGGCCTGGGGCTCACCATTCCCTCGCTCGTGCTGCTGGGTTACGGCCACAGCATGGCAGCAGTGGTTGGCGCCGGACTACTCTTCGGCATCGGCTACGGCATGTTCGATGCCAACAACATGCCCATTCTGTGCCAGTTCATCCCGTCCAGATACCGCGCCACTGCTTACGGCATCATGAACATGACGGGCGTGTTCGCCGGCGCTGCCGTTACGCAGGTGTTCGGCAAATGGGCCGACGGAGGCAGCCTGGGCTCGGGCTTCGCCCTGCTTGGCGGCATCGTTGCAGTGGCCCTGGTGCTCCAGCTGGCCACCCTGAAGCCCAAAACCGACAATATGGAATAGCATATATTAACGATATAATAAAGATATTCGATTATGGAAAAAATCATTGGTCTTATCGACGCTCCGTTCACTCCATTCCACCAGAACGGGGATGTAAACCTCGAACCGATAGCAGCCTATGCTGCCATGCTGCAGAAGAACGGACTGCAGGGCGTATTCATCAACGGGTCATCCGGCGAAGGCTACATGCTTACTACCGACGAGCGCAAGGCGCTGGCAGAACGTTGGGTGAGCGTGGCACCCAAAGGTTTCAAGGTCATTGTTCACGTTGGCAGCTGCTGCTTGCGCGACAGCGTTGAGCTGGCCCGCCACGCGCAGCAGATTGGTGCATGGGGAATAGGCTCCATGGCGCCTCCTTTCCCGCACATCGGGCGCATTGAGGAGCTGGTTAAATACTGCGAGCAGATAGCTGCGGCGGCACCTCAGCTGCCGTTCTATTACTACCACATACCGGCGTTTAACGGCGCTTACCTGCCCATGAAGGAACTCCTGGAGGCTGTAGACGGCCGGATACCGAACTTCGCCGGCATCAAATACACCTACGAAAGCCTGTACGAGTACAACCAATGCCGCCTGTACAAGAACGGGAAGTACGACATGCTGCACGGACAAGACGAGACCATCCTGCCTTCTCTTGCCCAGGGAGGAGCCAAGGGAGGCATAGGCGGCACCACGAACTACAACGGACGCGAGCTGGTAGCCATCATCGAGGCCTGGAACAACGGCGACATAGAGGCTGCACGCGAGCATCAGAACTTTGCGCAGCTGGTCATCAACGTGATTTGTCACTACCGCGGCAACATCGTAGCGGGCAAACGCATCATGAAGCTCATAGGCTTTGACCTCGGCCCTAACCGTGTTCCGTTCCAGAACATGACCGATGAAGAGGAGGCCCGGATGAAAGCAGAACTTGAAAGCATCGGCTTCTTCAGTCGTTGTAACCAATTTTAAAACATCAGCACTATGGATATAAAGAAGTATATAGAGGATTGGAGCACGTCGTACAAGAACGACCTGACACAAAACATCATGCCTTTCTGGATGCAGCATGGCTGGGACAGAGAGCACGGAGGTGTCTACACCTGCGTTGACCGCGACGGTTCACTGATGGACACAACCAAGTCCGTCTGGTTCCAGGGGCGCTTTGCATTCGTCTGCGCCTTTGCATACAACAACGTGGAGAAGCGCCAGGAGTGGCTTGATGCTGCCAAGAGCACCATCGACTTCATGGAGAAGCACTGCTTCGATGCCGACGGCCACATGTATTTCTCTGTCACCGCCGACGGCCGCCCACTGCGTAAGCGCCGCTACGTGTTCTCCGAGACTTTTGCTGCCATCGCCATGTCAGAGTATGCCTTGGCAACTGGCGACAAGGAATATGCCCGCAAGGCCATGAAGGTATTTGACGACACGCAGCGCTTCCTCACCACACCGGGGTTCCTCGAGCCAAAGTTCGAGCCCGAGGTTAACCTGCGCAGCCACAGCATCGTGATGATACTTATCAACGTGGGCAGCCGCATCCGCACCGTCATCGACGACCCCAAGCTCACCCAACAGATAGATGGCTCCATCCGCGAGCTCAAGGATTACTTCATGCACCCGGAGTTCAAGGCGCTCCTGGAGAGTGTAGGACCGGGCGGAGAGTTCGTAGACACCAACATGACCCGCACCATCAACCCCGGCCACTGCATTGAGACGAGCTGGTTCCTCATGGAAGAGGCGCGCCACCGCAACTGGAACCAAGAGATTCTCGACATGGCTCTCACCATCTTCAACTGGTCGTGGGACTGGGGATGGGACAAGCAGTACGGCGGCATCATCAACTTCCGAGACTGCCGCAACCTGCCTCCGCAGGACTACTCTCAGGACATGAAGTTCTGGTGGCCGCAGTGTGAAGCCATCATCGCCTCGCTCTACGCCTACCTTGCCACAGGCGATGTGGAGTACATCTGCCGCCATCAGCGCATCAGCGAGTGGACCTACGCCCACTTCCCCGACGCCCAGTACGGCGAGTGGTACGGCTATCTGCACCGCGACGGCACCGTGGCCCAGCCCGCCAAGGGCAACCTCTTCAAGGGCCCGTTCCACATTCCGCGCATGATGACGCAGTGCTACACGCTCTGCCAGGACATCCTGAAAACCCTGTAACCCACGGCAATGCAAACACGCGAATTCGACTTATGCACTGCTACTTACGGCACAGCACGGCGCCATCCGTATGACATCGTGCTGCTGCCGTGGGGAGCTACGGAGCCCCATAACCTGCACCTGCCCTACCTGACGGACTGTATTCTCTCGCACGATATAGCCGTAGATGCGGCCCGCCGCGCCTTCGAGGAGCACGGAGTGAGGTGTATGGTCATGCCGCCCGTAACCATGGGCTCGCAGAACCCGGGCCAGCGAGACCTCTGCTTCTGCATCCACTCGCGCTACGACACGCAGCGCGCCATCCTCACCGATATCGTTGCATCGCTGCACCACCAAGGGTTTCGCCGGCTGGTGATAGTGAACGGCCACGGCGGAAACAACTTCAAGAACATGCTGCGCGACCTCTCTACGACCTACCCCGACTTCTTCATCGCCTGCGGCGAATGGTTCAAGATGGCCCCGGCAGCCGACTACTTTGACCAACCGGGCGACCATGCCGACGAGATTGAGACCTCCGTCATGATGCACTACCACCCCGAACTGGTCAGCCTCAACGAGGCAGGACCCGGAGAGGGCCACGGCTTCAAGATTGATGCCCTGCGCCAAGGCAAGGTTTGGATGCCCCGCAACTGGTCGTACGCCTCGCCCGCCGATACCGGAATAGGCAACCCGTCGCTTTCCACCGCCGAGAAAGGCCGCCGGTTTGCCGCAGCCGTGGCGGCCGGATATGCCGGGTTCCTCTGCCAGTTTGCCCATGTAGAGCAACAGCAGGAACTCTATGAATAGCTTAAAACAGACCATGAACAATGACGAACAACCCGCATAACACCTTTTTACCACGCAACCACCAGGCTGCGCAGCACGCAATGCAGGCCCTGCTGATGCCGGTTACAAGAGCCGGAGCAGCCTTTCTGCTCTCATTGCTGCTTCTTTTTACCGCCGCTGCAGTAGCACAGAACCTTAAATTCCGCGGCAACGGAGAGTTCAAAATCCTGCAGCTGACCGACCTGCATGTGCAGTACGGCAACCCCAAGTCGGACAGCGCGCTCAACTGCATCGACCGCCTCATCGCCGCCGAGCGGCCCGACCTGGTGCTGCTCACGGGCGACGTGGTTTTCTCCGCGCCAGCCGACAAGACGCTGCAGCTGGTGCTCAACCGCCTTACCCGCCACGGCGTGCCCTTTGCTTACCTCTTCGGCAACCACGACTGCGAGCATGACATGCCCCTGCACACGCTCTACGACATGGCCCAAAAGGCACCCCACAGCATCATGCCGCCACGTGGAGGCGTGGAATCGCCCGACTACGTGCTGCCCATCCGCTCGCACAACGGCCGCCGCACGGCCGCCCTACTCTACTGCCTCGACAGCCACAGCATGTCGCCTCGCCCCGATGTGAAGGGCTATGCCTGGCTTACCGAGCAGCAGGTACAGTGGTACAGGCAGCAGAACCGGCAGTTCACCGCTGCCAACGGCGGCACTCCGCTGCCCGCCCTGGCCTTCTTCCACATTCCCGTACCCGAGTTCTCGCAGGCCTGCAAGGACGAAGACGCCGTGCTCATAGGCACCCGCATGGAGGCATCATGCCCCCCGAGCATCAACACGGGCATGTTCTCGGCCATGAAATTCGGCGGAGACGTGATGGCAATCTTCTGCGGTCACGACCACGACAACGACTACACGCTCTGCTACCAGGGCATGGTGCTGGGCTACGGCCGCTACTCCGGCGGCAACACCGTGTACAACCACCTGCCCACCGGCGGCCGCATCATCGTGCTGAAGGAGAACCGCCGCAGCTTCGATACCTACGTGCGCGAACTGCGCGGCAACGTACTCAACCGTTCCACCTACCCCGACAGCTACGTAAAAGACGACTGGGAGAAGCGATGACCCGTACCTGAACCGGCGCCGTTATCATTTCCTTTTGCTCATTCTGTTGCCCTATGTCCATCCTCAAGCCGCTGTTTACCGCCTTCCTCTTCGGTCTGCTGCTGCCTCAACCGGCTGCAGCAGCGGCCACGGCCCACTCATCCGCCTACGACGTAGTAGTGGTTGGCGGCGGAGCCGGCGGTACTTGTGCAGCCCTGCAGGCCGCCCGCATGGGCTGCTCCGTGCTGCTCGCAGAGCCTACGGCGTGGCTGGGAGGCATGCTCACCGCGGCCGGCGTGAGTGCCACAGACGGCTGCTACAGGCTGCCCGGCGGCTTGTGGGGCGACTTCCGCGATGCGCTGGCGGCCCATTACGGCTCGCTCCGGGCCCTGCAAACGGGCTGGGTAAGCAACGTGATGTTTGAACCCGCCGTGGGCGAACGTATCCTCGAGCAGTGGACGGCACGCCAACCGCTGCTCCGGGTCAGCAAACAAACGCAGCTCAAACGCCTCCGCCGGCTGCCCCACGGGTGGCTTCTCACGCTCCGCACGCCGCAGGGGCGGCGACAGGTCATGGCCTCTTACCTGATAGATGCCACCGAACTGGGCGATGCCGGCTACATGGCAGGGCTGTGCTTCGAAACAAGCAGGGTGGCGCAGGATGTTACCTACGTGGCTACCGTGCAGCAGTCGGCCGCAGCTCGCCTGCTGCCGAGACCGCGCAACTACCGGGCAAGCGAGTTCCGCAACTGCTGCATCAACCCGCTCAACGACTCCACGACGCTGCAGAAGCTGTGGCCGGCCCACATGATGCTCTCCTACGGCCACCTGCAACACGGCAAGTACATGCTCAACTGGCCCATCTGGGGCAACGACTTCTACCTCGACTACCGCAAACTCACCCCGCGCAGGGTTGCCCGGGCCATCCGGAAGATGAAGCGCAAGACGCTGCGCTACGTCTACTTCCTGCAACACGAGCTGGGATTTCGCGATTTGGAACTGGCGACCGAATATCCTTCTGCCGACCGCCTGCCGCTCATTCCCTACTACAGAGACAGCCGGCGGTTCCGCGGGTTGGTACGTATGGATATTGAGGACATCGTGAACCCGAGCCGCAACCGCCTCTACCAAACGAGCATTGCCGTAGGAGATTACCCCGTAGACCAGCACCACTACGCCTACGATGCGGCCTGGGCGGCCCGGCAGAGCTACCCTTCAATCCCCTCGTACGGCATTCCGGCGGGCGTCGTGGTGTCAAGCGACGACGACCGACTGCTGCTGGCAGAGAAGTGCATCTCCGTTTCGGAGACGGTGAACGGCACCACGCGCCTGCAGCCCGTGGTGATGCAGCTGGGGCAGGCGGCCGGAGCCATAGCGGCACTGGCCGTGAGGCAGCACGTAAGGCCGCACGAGGTATCGGTCAGACAGGTGCAGACGACCCTGCTCGAGGCCGGCGGCTACCTGCTCCCCTTGCTGGATAAGGATCGCCATGACCCTTGTTTCAAGCCCTTGCAGCGCATCGCCGTAACGGGCATTCTGCAGCCCCGGGGGCGCAGCATAGACTGGAGCAACGAGATGTGGCTGCACACCGACAGCGCCGTAAACCGCCGCACGCTCTCCGGCCTGGCCCGTTTCTACCCCGCAGCGCACATAGACACCACCGGCACCACTGTGGTAAGCCAGCAGCAACTGCATGCCGCCATCCGGCAGATAGCCCGCACCGAGGGCATCACCATCACCGACGAACAATATCAAAAAGTCTATTCCGATTTCGGTTTAGGCACCTACCGCCCCTCCGCTCCTGCCCTCCGCCTCCATCTGGCCGTACTCGCCGACCGGCTGCTGCATCCCTTCGAGCGTCGCGACGTTAACTGGCAAGGCAACCCCAAGTAGCATTCCCGCCCAATGATTTGCTCTCCCGACAGCGTAAACGCATTTTTCAGACAGCGTAAGCACGTTTTTTAGACAAAGTAACAGAATAAGTTTTACGCTGCTGCTGGGGCTTAAAGACAGAGTAACAGAGTAAGTTTTTTACTGCTGCGTGATTGATTGTTGGCAGTAATGAATAGAGAACAATGAGCAGAAAGGCTAACTGGTATCCTCCCCTTGGAAAGGGGAGGCGGAGGAGGGGATGACCAAATAGCTGCTATGAGCAAAGAAGCAGGGCAAATCATCCCCTCCTAACCTCCCCTTTCTAAGGGGAGGATACTGGTTTGACCCGTTGGTATTGCAGTCCGTTCTTTCAACAGTCTCTCACCCATTTGATAACTCAAGCAGCTAAAATAATACTCTGTTACGCTGTCTTTTAACTGTAAGAACAGAATATCATATTTGCGTACGGAAATCAAAAATTGAAAGGCAGTTCACTGGTTTTCGGCATCTGCGGGCGTTGCCATTAGGGTTTTATTCTGTTTTTTCGCGCTTTTAAGGTATGTTTTCTTGTTTTTTTTAGTCCAGAAGGCATGTATTTGGCAAATTATTTATACCTTTGAAGCGGATAAGGCATCACCTTTTCCAAAGACATTGTTGGTAAAATAAAGCATTCGCTATTATTCGCGTTCAGCCAAAAGCCTAGGAAACTTATTGGAAATAACGTAACATGAATAATCGTGATAAGGCATTTCGTACAGACGGGAGCCATAGTCAGCTATATAGCAGTGCACACGCAATAGGCGTGGTGCATTCTTATTAGTTGACTGAGGTTTCCATCCTAGGCTGCCTCATAGCTGAACGCAGTAAGGTGCTTCCACGCCTTTATTGCGTCTTAGCGTGATTGATAGTTGTTTGCAGACCTAAACTATCAATCTCATGGCTAACAAGAACCTTAATGCAGCCAAATCAGCAAAGAAGGACGAATTCTACACCCAGCTCACCGATATTGAGCGTGAACTGCAACATTACTGGCCTCACTTTAGAGGGAAAACCGTACTTTGCAACTGCGACGACCCCTATGAAAGCAACTTCTTCAAGTATTTTGCCCTCCGGTTTAATCAGCTTGGACTCAAGAAACTAATCTGTACGTGCTATAATGGTTCACCAGTACAGGGCAACGAGCTGCTCATTCATTTTGACGACTTAGATGCCGAACCTACCAAGATAGCATACAAAGTGGAGATAACCGAGGTAAAAGACCTGAACGGTGATGGCGCCGTGGACCTGGCCGATGTGCGTTATCTGCTGCAAAACGACCGTAACGTGATGGCGACTTTAGAGAGTGGCGACTTTCGTTCTGCCGAATGTATTGAGCTCTTGCAGCAGGCGGACGTGGTGGTAACCAACCCTCCGTTCTCTCTTTTCAGAGAATACATAGGGCAACTGATAGAATACGGCAAGAAGTTTATTATTGTCGGCCATCAAAATGCAATCACTTACAAAGAAGTATTCCCGCTTATAAAAGAAAACAAAGTATGGTTAGGCTACGGCTTCAAGGGCGGCGCAGCCCACTTCTTTTCCCCTTACGAAGACATTGCTACTGCCGGCGACCACCGGAGAGACATGATTAGGGTTTCCGGGGTAACATGGTTTACAAACCTCGAAATACCCAAACGCAATGAAGAATTGGACCTTGTTTGTCGTTATTCACCAGAAGAATATCCAAAATATCAAGACTACGACGCTATAGAAGTTTCTGAATCCAATGCTGTTCCTTACGATTATGATGGATATATCGGAGTTCCAATAACTTTTTTAAACTTCTTCAATCCTGAACAATTTGAAATTTTAGATTGTTGTGAGCCTTGTATTCGGTTGGACATACTACGGAAGATGCCAAAATTTAAAGAATACAAGTCGAGACAAAAGATTTGTAATGGTATTTTGTGTCAAAAGAAATATCACCGCATTATTATCAAGAACAAGCATCCAAAACCTTTATAATTACCTTTAAACATATTGAAAACCTATGATGACTATTAAACAAACAGAGGTAACAGTGGGTGAGATAATCCAGGGTTATATAAACAACGAAGAGCTGGGAGTACGCGGCTATAGCGGTAAGTTGGACATTCGCCCGCCATACCAGCGTGAGTTCATCTATAACGAGACCGAACAGCAGGCCGTCATCACGACCGTGTTGCGCGGTTATCCGCTCAACGTAATGTATTGGGTGAGGCGGAGCGACGATGCCGAATGCCCTTACGAAGTGATGGACGGTCAGCAGCGCACCCTCTCGCTGTGTGAGTATGTGGCTGGAAAGTTTGCCTATGACTACAAAAACTTCTTCAATCAGCCTGCCGACATACAGCAACGTATCCTCAACTATCCGCTTACCATCTACGTTTGCGAGGGCGAACCGTCCGAAAAACTGGAGTGGTTCAAGACCATCAACATTGCCGGCAAGCCACTGAATGAACAGGAAATAAACAACGCCGTGTATGCAGGCCCTTTTGTAACGGATGCCAAACGCCACTTTTCAAAGTCCAACTGCGGAGCCTACAGGTTAGGAAAAGACTTGGTGAACGGTACACCCATTAGGCAAGACTTCCTCAAAAAGGCTTTGGAATGGATAGCGGAGCACGAGACACGTGAGGGAAAACGCCAGACTGTTGTTGGCTACATGGCTCAACACCAGCACGAACCAAACGCCAATAACCTGTGGAGTTACTTTCAGAATGTACTGAACTGGGCCATTACCAACTTCGACATGAAGAAGTTCAAGAAGATTATGAAAGGGCTTGACTGGGCTCTTTTCTACGACCAATATCATACTCACACGCTCGACACGGTAGCCTTAGGCCAACAAATATCAGCACTCATGCGCGACAGCGAGATACAACGCCCTGCCGGTATCATTCCTTACGTACTCACAGGCGATGAGCACTACCTCGATTTACGGACTTTCCCTGAAGACATTAAACTGGCTGTATGGGAACAACAGAAGCACATCTGCCCCATTTGTCACAAAGAGTTCGACTACGAATTCATGGAAGGAGACCACATCACGCCGTGGAGAGAGGGCGGCCGGACGGTCATCGAGAACTGCCAAATGTTGTGTAAAGAGTGCAATAGACGCAAAGGAAGCAAATAACCCACCGCCACCCGCAGTAAAAAAATTACCCTGTTGCGCTGTCTGAAGATTTTACAGACAGCGTAACAAAACAATATCTGGCAGTATGGGACTATGCTTCAAGCTCCTTGAACGATACCTTTTAGCCCTTTGAAGGTGCCCTTCAAGGGGCTTGAACGGCACCTTTTGCTTTACTGCTTGTAACCTGCTGATTTATATTAGATTGTAAATTGGAGTTTTAAAGAGCAATTTTATAAGTCATCATCCCTCCCTATCCTACCCTTTCTAAAGGTAGCAAACGCTGCGACAGGTCTCCTGCTGATTAGCTTCTAGTTATCAGAGACCACGCAACAGAGTATTATTTTTGCTGCTTGCCGTTTCCTGCCGGCGGCCTGCTGTGCAGTGAAGACAGAGTAACAAAATATTTTTTTTGCTGCTGTTGGGGGGTAAAGACAGAGTAACAAAGTAATTTTTTCGTTGCTGTGGTGGGTTAAAGACAGAGTAACAGAATGTTTTTTTTGCTGCTGTGGTGGGTTGGAGACAGAGTAACAGAGTAATTTTTTCGTTGCTTGAATTATGATTAGAGCGGGTGATGAATGGGGCAATGGAGCACAATACCCACAGGACAAACCGGTATCCTCCCCTTAGAAAGGGGAGGTTAGGAGGGGATGACAGCGCACGAAAATTGCCAACTGCCTGCCATGTGGTCATCCCCTCCTCCGCCTCCCCTTTCCAAGGGGAGGATACCAGTTACCCTTGCAGTACATCGTTGCTTACGCTTTCCTAACTTATAAACCCACTGCAGCAACGGAAAAAATACTCTGTTACTCTGTCTCTAAACCACTGCAGCAACGAAAAAATCATTCTGTTACTCCGTCTCTAAATTGCGCTTACACAGCCTTTCACCCGCAGCAGCAAGCCTACGGGCAACGGACGGCTGCGGAGGAAGGGACGGGTAAAGGGCGATTACTGCCAGTCTACCAGCACACGGGAGAAGTTGTGCTGTGCGAGGTCGGCCTTGGTGATGTAGAAGAACATGCGCGACTGCGGCCTGCCAAGCTGCAAAGGGTGCAGCCCCTCCTCGGCTTCGAAGCCCTCGAGTTGCAACAGCAGGAAGCAGCCTTCTTCTTCCAGACCCTCTACATGGCCAAAAGACGACCGCTCAACCCACTGCCCGCCGCCGAACATGTGGCCCACTACTATCGGGAAATCGTCAAGATACCGGTCTACAACCGTATCGTAGGTTGCCTTTGATATGGCCGGGTCGCAGTAGCGGTAGTCGTAAGAGCCGGGGTCGAGGAAGCCCAATCCCTTGTTGAAAACCAGCGGAAAGCCGTCGAAACGGAACGCCGGCGTAAGCTCGTCGGGGAATGGCCGCGGGGCGTAGTCGCCCTCCTCGGGCACTAAAAGAACCCGGTACGACTGCTGGTCGTCCCGGTCAGCGGTCTTGAGGTCGGCAAAGAAGTAGAGCATACCTCCGCTGCCCAGCGGACTGAGCTCATCTTCTGTCTTGGCGTCGGCCGCTCCTTCGCTGATGCGCACCTGCATCAGGAAGCTCATGGGCTGCCCGTTGTGCAGCGGCCAGTCTACACCGGGCGGCATGTTAGGCTGTCCGCCGGTCTGCGAAGTCACCTCGGGCCGCTCTTTGTCGTCAGGATCGTAAGGCGAGAGGTAGAGCGCCAGCGAGGCGTCTTCTTCCATTTCGTGCTTGGCCTCGTCGAGGTCGAGCAGGTGCATCTCGGCCTTCACTTTCTTGAAGCAGGGCGCCACGGAGCGCCGAATATCGTCCATTTCATCGGGACCGGAGGGGAAGAAAAGCGACATTTCTTCCTCCGACTCCACCGCCACCATGTCGTCGAAAACGTGGACGGCCGTTACCTGTTCCCAGGGAACGAAGCTGCAGACGGCAAAGTCATCGAGTGTGCGCTTTGAGATGTACTCGGCATCGTCGGGACGGTCGATGTCTGCCGGGCTCACGGCTGTGCACACGCCATCCGGCAAGAGCAGCGTGAGGATGCCGCTCTCGTGCATGAACTTATACCTTTTATAGCCGAGATACATCTGCCGGCCGTAAAACAGCAGCAAGCACAGCAGCGGAGCGACCGCTGCCTCTATGCCCCCAAGGGCAAGCATGACGAGAACAGCCCAGCACAGCAGGCAAGATTGCCAGCTGCCCACAATGAAATGGCGGAAAAACGGCCACATGAACTGCCGCAGCAAGGGCGGATAGCTGTACACGGTGCGGCTCCGGTAGGGTTCGTCGCCATCGAGCGGCTGCCTTGCCTGCCGCTCGCTAAGGTAGTGACGCACGCCCAACACGCCGAAGAGCAGGGTGGCCAGGGCGATGATGGCAATTTGGTGAAAATTCATTTTATAAAAAGTTGGTGGGTTAACAACACTTGTCGGATTCTTATTCCGTAAGTATCAAAACTTCGCGGAGCCATAAAACTGCACGCTTCTCACAAACATCATATACAAAGGTCAGGGATTATATCCATCCAATCCATTATTTTCTTGCTGTTTGGGACAAAGGAATATAACCGCTTTCCTCTATGACTGATTGGGCGCCTAACTGCGTTAGATATTGGAAAAGTTTATAGGCCTGCGAGTTATGGTCAACATCCGCCCGTACGGAAGCAAAGATTTCGGAAACATAAGGATATGTTCCGTCGTTGATGGTCTGTTTGTCGGGCATCACTCCTTCTACGCCTATGGTCTTTGCATAGTCCTGACCACGCGTCATGATGTTGTAATAATAAAAAGGCGTATAGGCTATTCCGTCCGCATCGCGGCGTATTTCGTAGAACGGGCCGGCCATCGTTCCCGTCTCCATACCAGGCCTGCCAACGATTGTGAGGCCCTTCATGACCATTGTTTCCATCTTCTCCTGGCTGCCGGAATTGGCATTCCTGATGTAAGGATGTATGGTTGCATCGTTTCCACCCACCTCTTTCCAGTTTTCGGTCTTACCGGTGTAGATGTCCTGAATTTGCTGCGTAGACAAGGAAGTTACAGGGTTGTTCTTGTTGACAATGAACACGAACCCGTCTTTTGCAACGGGGCGGGTTATCAGTTTTACGCCCTTGCCGTCGGCATACTTCTGCTCATCGCGCGATATATTGCGTGAAGCGACGATAAGTTCAGCCTTGCCGTCGAGCAGGTTCATATAGGAGCCATGGGTCGTGCTGCTGTTCAGCTTCTTTTGTAATGCCGCTTGTTGGGTTTCCGTCAATGAGGTTTTTTGCCAATCTATGGCGACATACCACACTTGCGTAACGGCTTGGTCTTGCCACCACTTATAAGGAAGCCCAAGAACCTTGGCTGCCAGAATTACCATAAGCGGCTGCGTAGACGTTGAACTGTCAAGAATGGGGAAATCGTTCAGGGAAGTTTTAGGCACTGTTTCTTTTTCTTCTTGTCCGTCCTGACTATCACAACTAACGGCTACGGTGGCCGTTATCATCAGTAAAACCGAAAGAATGGCCATTTTAAAACCATCTGTAATTTTCTGTTTGTTCATTGCTGTATGATTGTTTGATGAGTTTGCAGAATTCAAAAAGATTTGTTATTATGGATATCTGGGGGTTCTTAAAAGCTCTGCATCTCAAATCTCACGTGCGAGAAGTCGCGCTGCTGCAGGTCGTGGCGGGTGATGTAGCAGTAGAGCATCCCGCTGTCGCCGAACTGAAGACCGTCGTCTACATCTTCTATAGAGTACATCTGTAGGAGCAGAATGTCGTCTGCGGGCCGGTCGGACAGCATGGAGCTTTGTATCGTATCGGCGTATCCCAAGAGCGTTCCGGCAGCATCGGTGGGGTTCTGCAGGTTTCCGACTTCTACTGCATCATAGTATTCATCGAATGAAGGATGCTCGGGGTTGGCCAGTCCAAGACGGAGCATGTCGTCGTAAGACGGTATTGTTTCTATCATGTTGAAGAGCAACAGGCGCTCGTTCAGGCGCAAATCGGCCCTGAGCAATGCGGGTGGAGCCTGCCGGTGCAGCTGGGCGGCGGGCCGGTCGGTGTACAGCACGCAGACGGCAGGGTGTGCGTTGCCGCTGTCGATGGCGCTGACATCGCAGAAAAAGTACAGCCGGCCGGAGGCGGGCAGCAGCTTGTCGGCATCGTAGGCGGCCAGATGGGCACAGTTAATCTGCAGCAACAGCTGCAGCGGTTGTCCCGTATCGCCCTGCGGCCACTCAAAGTCCGGGGGCACATCGGGCTGCCCGCCGAACTTGGAAGCGCCCACGGGCAGGGGGTCGTCGTCGGGTTTGGCCAGATAAAAGCCAACGGTCTTGCGCGCGAGTTCGGTGAGTTGCAGCAATACGGCGGCAACTGCCTGTGGGGCGGTTTTGGCGTTTTCACTGATTTCCCATCCCTCTTCAAGTCTGTTTAAGGCCTTTTCGGCAATAGTATTTACCAAATGCGCATGCGCTTTTTGATAGCGGTACATCTGAAAGAACAAAAAGGATTTGATGCAAACGGTGAGGGCCAGAAACGCCCAGAACCACACAGGGCGGGCGAAAAGATAAAGAACCAGGAGGATGAACAGGCTACCGACGGTGCGAAACCTCATCTGCCGGGGGTCTAAGAACAGCTGCAACAGCTCCTTGGTGCCTGTATGTTGGCGCAGCTGTTGCTCCATTTCCTCCACTTCGCCGGCCGCTGAAGGATGGCGGAGATGCCACACCACCCGGTAACAGCCGTGCAGCATGAGGAGGATGAAAGCGCCATAGGCCACTTTCATTTTGCCTGCATCGGTTCCGCCGGTATGAAAAAAGAGGAACACGGTTAACAGGATGAGCAGCAGGCAGACGGCTAAGCCCGCTTTGGCAACGGTTGGTTTCATTTTTGTTAGATTGGAGGCAGGCCCACTTCTTGCCGCCATTGGTTCACCATCTTCTTATCCAAGAGGCGGCAGAGCTTGCCATCGCTGCCTCTCTGTGTGCCGTATTTCTGCGGCCGGCCTTCCCTCACGCCGATACGTCGGCCATACTCTGCCGACAACGCTTCCGTCATGGCAGAATCAGGCATCTCATAAAAGTTATGCCACACAACCTCTTCGTGCTGGGCGTGGAACGGCTCGGCAAGGATGGCTCGGTACACCCACAGGCTCCCGTCGGGCTTCAGCTCATAGTCGGGCGCAGCAGTGATAACTGCATCAGAAGCGAAACTCTAACTGCATTCGTCAATTCGCTGCAGCGAGTCCAGCCGAAAGCCGACATCTGTCCGTATCTGTTCCAGCATGCGTTGGTCTTCCGTCAGCCGGCCCGTACCACATGCAACAAGCAGCCATGAGCATAAGCATAACATCCAGTTTCTTTTCATCTCATCATTGTTTAGATGAATGCAAATATACACAAACTTTCCGGGACAGCGCGCTTACTCGGCGTAAAAGTTGGTTAGCTTGCCGTTTGACACGGCTGCCATCACTGCCTGGCAGTACATATAGTCATTGCCGTATTGCCTTTGAGGGTAACTGTTTGCTGACCGTTGATGTGGTAGATGGCTCCCCGAGCAGCAAGAAATCTGCCAAACACCTCGTTGTCAGCTTGCGGCCTTTCAGGTCGGAAATCAACTCAAGAACATCATGGATTATGAAATAATACCAACCTTCATTGCCTCCCAGATGCCCATACAGGGATGGAACGATGCCATTGCCGACAAGACCGTGGCCAATGCCGTCATGGACAGAATCGTGCATCAGGCCATCAGGATAGAACTTGAAGGAGAATCTCTCAGAAAAACGCAAGTGAAAAAGAATTAAAACGCTTGCGATGTTGCAACTAATGTTTATATTTGCAAAAAACAATTACTGACAATGGCGTAGGAAAAAAGGAACAGCGCAAAGGAAGAATGAGGAACATTTTAACATATCAGATGTGCAGTAACTTGGGTGGACCACTTTGCGTAGGCCAACCAGGACAGTTTCGAGTGGATTTTCCAAGAAACTAAATAAAAGATTAGTAATGAGATTTTGTGCTATATTAATACTTTCTGTGATTTCAATTCTAAATAGTTTAGAATTGAAATCACAGACTGTTGTAACAATTTTAAGCAATGGTTGTAAGGTAGAGAGAAGTTTATTTCTACACGAAAAAAAATCGGAGTGTATAATAAAAAAGGTAGATTGATTAAATTGTCCGCAGATTATATCAAACGTCAAAAGATATTTTTAAGTCAATCTAATAGTCTAATTGATTATGGAATAATTCTAAAATATCCCGAGGTCATATATAAAGATGCATGTATTATTGCTGATATTTTGTCAAGTTATGACCCAAGCGAAATCTTGTTGTTTACAAAGCCAATAGGGGAGCGAAAAAAGATTTCTATACAAGATATCAATAAGTATTACACATATCTTGATGCCAGTGTTGACTATGTGTTTAGTATTAACATTATAGTCAAGGATAGTCTTATTACCCAATATAGTTATACGTATAAGCCCAATATGTCTGACGTCATTATTTCATATACATGTGTATTTACTTATGATAAAAATAATAGGTTAGTAAAATTAAAAAAAACGTATAGACGACACTATGAAACAAAAGAAATCATATACGGCTGCAAGAAATAAATTTTGTAAAGTAGGACATGGATGGAAAATCCACTCGAAACTGACCCAGTTGACCTACGCAAAGTGGCCTGCCCAAGTTGGGGTAGTCAACTCAACTGTGTCAGTGCGTCTTTTCCGTTAGGCTTTAACCTCGGTCGGCGGGACGCGATTTTTAATCGCGTTTCGACAACGAGGGGCCCGCAACAGCGCAAAGTTACATAATCTTGAAACGGTCTCCAAATTTTATGGCCAATTGTTGCGCCGTCTGTCCCCAGTTTGCCAGCGGCATGGTCCATTTCTTGCGGATATTACGATAGGCAAGATAAACAAGTTTGTACAGCGCATCATTGGTAGGAAAGACACCCTTGGTCTTCGTGATTTTACGCACCTGGCGGTGGTATCCCTCAACGGCATTGGTGGTGTAGATCATCTTGCGAATGGCCGCGGTGTA
>FZRE01000005.1:115050-179890 GCA_900199655.1 Prevotellaceae bacterium KH2P17 | reverse complement strand
GGAAAAGGCGCGTATCGACAGGCCACTCGTGAGGTACCGACGTAATAACTCCAGTTTTTCGATTTCATTGTACTGTTTCATGACTTTTTACTTTTTTTGTTTGATGTAAACTGTCAACTTATTCAGTACAGGTCACGCTGCCTTATACGCACGCCGTTGCCGGTTCTCGACGCGCCATGCCAAAGGGCGCAGCCGTGCTGCTGATGCCGGGAGGGGGAACGGAGCGTGTAGTTTCCTACGGTCTTTTTGCCATAGCTGCCGTAAAAATCTACGGGAACTGCTTGCCTATACCCCGACTTTTAGCTATCTTCGCACCATGAGCTACACCAAACTTCTGTATCACATCGTTTTCCGTACGCATGCTTCGCGCCCCGTAATTGCCGAAGCCGGCGAGCGCAGTCTGTACAACTACATCTTCGGCATCTGCCAACATCATCGGGTAAAGCTGTTCCGCATCGGCGGCATGCCTAATCATCTGCACCTCTTCGTGGGCCTGCCGCCTACGCTGACGGTGGCCGACTTCGTGAAGATTGTTAAGGTGGCGGCGCACAACTACATGAAGTCGGAACCCGCGCTCTTCCCTTTGTTCGAGGGCTGGGCTAAATCCTACTGCGCCCTCACGTACTGCATGGCCGAGAAGGATGCCGTTATCAGATACATTGCCAGCCAGAAGGAGCACCATGCCAAGCTAAGTTTACAGGACGAGGTGAAGCAGCTCATGGAGCTGAACGGCATAGACCGGAACGAAAAATATTGGCAACAGGACTGGGTGGAATAGCTACCTGCTACATAGGGCGACCCCTCCAGGGTCGCTGCCCCAACAGTCTGCCTACCGCAAGCCGGCTCGTTCGCTTCGCTCTCTCGCTGGCATGCGGTTACATGATGGGGCGCCCCTGCGGGGGCGAGCTGTCCGGTGAGCGTGGCGTGGATGTACTGCTGGAGTAGTGGGTGGTGCCTGTAGGGGTAGGAAAGACTGACGGCTGCTGCATAGGGCGACCCCTCCAGGGTCGCTGCCCCAACAGTCTGCCTACCGCAAGCCTGCTCGTTCGCTTCGCTCTCTCGCTGGCATGCGGTTACTTGAATGGGCGACCGCTTTGCGGTCTGCTGCTGCCTCCGGCCCTAATCAGGGCCTGCGCCGCGTCAATCTCTATCACTCGGAGGGCATATACCTTGTCGCGGTGATGGGCATACATATCGAACGGAAGCCATGGTGCATCTATCCTGCTCCGTGCCCCGGTAGGGGCGCCCCATCAGGTAACCGCATGCCGGCGAGTGAACGGAGTGAGGGAGCAGGCATGCGGTGCGTTGTCAGAAGAGGAAAACGACCCTGGAGGGGTCGCCCTCATCGCCTTCTTACCCACCAGACCATAGCCTCACAGCCCCATCAACTTAAAGTCTGCGCCCGCACCCGCAGCCCCCGCCTTTGCTGTTCCAAATGTACTTTTTCCTTACTTTTGTCTGCCGTTTCATTTTAAATGGCTATATTTGCACCTAAATATATAATTCCAACCGGTAAGGATGAAGTCATCGGAATTTGCAGGCAAGTTTGTAAGCAAGTATCTTTGGGGCAATTTGCTTGCCATGGTCATTGTGGTGATACTGCTGAGTGTAGGCGTCAAGTTCGGTCTTGACTTCTATACGCACCATGGGGAGTCAATACCAGTGCCCAACATCAGGCATAAATCGTTCAGTCAGATGGAGGATATCCTCTCTGCATCAGGCCTTCGCTACGTCGTGAGCGATACAGGATACGTGAAGAACCTGCCCGCCGACTGCGTTCTGGAGCAGGAGCCGGCGCCCGGAGAGCGCGTAAAGTCGGGCCACATCATCTATATCACCATCAACGCCCTGCACACTCCGACCATCACTCTGCCCGATGTGATAGACAACAGTTCGCTCCGCGAGGCCATGGCCAAGCTCACCGCGATAGGCTTCAAGCTCGGACAGCCACAGTATGTGGCCGGAGAGAAGGACTGGGTTTACGGCATCATCGTGCGCGGAAGGCACGTGGTGGCGGGCGACAGGATTTCGATTGAGGACAAGCTCATCATCGAGGTGGGCAACGGACTGCGTGCCGAAGACGACTCGGTGGACTACATCGACCCGGTATATCCCGAATTCGAGGAGGTAGACGAGAGCGGACAGGAGGACCAATTCGAAGAAGTGAAGGAGGCTCCCGCACAGCCGCAGACGCCCGTGGAGCAGCCCCAGGCACCTGCAAGGCATCCGGCACAGCCGCAGACGCCTCCCGCCAAGGAGCCCGTTCCGCAAACCTCATCGGCCAGGCAAACATCGGTAACGACGCTCTCCACGGCCCACCAGCTCAAGAACGCTAAGGAAAAGAAAACGGAAAAATGACAGACATCATTGCCGACATAGACGAAATAGACGAGGAGGAGCAACTGCTCTACGAGCACTGGAAGGTAGTTGTGGACGGCGGTCAGCAGCCGCTGCGCATCGACAAGTATCTGGCCGAGCGCATGCAGCACTCCAGTCGCAACCGCATACAGACGGCTGCCGACGCCGGTTTCATCCATGTGAACGGCAAGCCCGTGAAGAGCAACTACAAGGTACGCCCGCTGGACGCCATCAGCCTAATGCTGGACCGCCCCAAGCACGACAGCACCATACAGGCTGAAGACATCCCGCTCGAAGTCATTTACGAAGATGCAGACCTCATGGTGGTGAACAAACCGGCCGGCCTCGTTGTCCATCCGGGAGCCGGAAACTTCCATGGCACGCTCATCAATGCCGTGGCCTGGCACCTGAAAGACCTGCCCTCGTTCGACCCCAACGACCCCGAAGTGGGCCTGGTGCACCGCATAGACAAGGACACCAGCGGCCTGCTGGTGGTTGCCAAGACGCCGGAAGCCAAGACGAAGCTCGGCGCCCAGTTCTTCAACAAAACCACCCACCGCAGCTACAACGCCCTGGTTTGGGGCAACTTTATCGAAGACGAGGGCCGCATAGAGGGCAACATAGCCCGCGACCCCAAAGACCGGCTGCGCATGACGGTGTTCGAACCCGGCAGCAGTGCAGGCAAGCCGGCCGTTACCCACTACCGTGTCATCGAGCGCTTCGGCTACGTCACGCTCGTGGAGTGCATCCTCGAGACGGGCCGCACGCACCAGATACGCGCCCACATGAAGCGCATCGGCCATCCTCTCTTCGGCGACGAACGCTACGGAGGCACCGAGATACTGCGCGGAAACCGCAGCACCACGTACAAGGCCTTTATCCAGAACTGTTTCAAACTCTGCAGCAGGCAGGCCCTGCACGCCCGCACGCTGGGCTTCGTTCACCCCCGCACGGGCCGGCAGATGGACTTCAGCTCGCCGCTTCCGGCCGACATGGAGCAGCTCATCGCCAAGTGGCGAGGCTACATCAGCGGCACTACAAACAACACATTTGATGAATAGAAAAAGCAAGAAAACATGAAAGATTTAAAGAGAAACATCGCTATCGTATGCGGTGGCGACTCGTCCGAGCACGACGTTTCCATGCGTTCGGCCGAAGGCTTGTACTCCTTCTTCGACAAGGAGCGCTACAACGTCTACATCGTCGATATCCGCGGCGTGAACTGGCACGTAAACATGGCAGACGGAAAGACGGCCAAGATAGACAAAAACGACTTCTCCTTTATGGAGAACGGCAAAGCTGTAGTCTTCGATTACGCCTACATCACCATACACGGAACGCCGGGTGAGAACGGCATGATGCAAGGTTACTTCGACCTGCTGCACGTTCCCTACTCTACCAGTGGCGTGCTGGTGGAGGCCATGACGTTCGACAAGTACGTGCTGAACAACTACTTGCGCGGCTTCGGTATCAACGTGGCAGACAGCATCTTGCTGCGTCGCGGGCAGGCGTACGACGAGAACGAGATTGAGAAACGCATCGGCATGCCCTGCTTCGTGAAGCCGGCAGCCGACGGATCCAGCTTCGGCGTGTCCAAAGTTAAGAACGCCGACCAGCTTGCACCGGCCCTTCGCGTGGCCTTTATGGAGAGCGACGAGGTGATGGTTGAGAGCTTCATGCAGGGCACCGAGATATCCATAGGGTGCTACAAGACGCGCAGCAAGAGCGTCGTATTCCCCGCTACGGAGGTTGTAACCAGCAATGAATTCTTCGATTACGACGCAAAATACAACGGCCAGGTGCAGGAGATTACGCCTGCCCGCATAGCTCCCGAAACGGCGCAGAGGGTGGCCGAGGAGACCAGCAGGATTTACGACATCCTCCACTGCAACGGTATCATCCGCATAGACTACATCATCTCCAAGGATAAGGACGGCACCGACCGGATTAACATGCTCGAAATCAACACCACGCCGGGCATGACCGCCACCAGCTTCATCCCCCAGCAGGTGCGTGCCGCCGGCCTTGACATCAAGCAGGTACTGACAGACATCGTAGAAAATCAGTTCTAAGTGCTTCTTCTGCCGGCTCTTTCAGGCAGCTGTGAACTCACAAACATCCGCCCCACACATTGCTCTGGGGCGGATGTTTTTTATCATTTCCAACCGCTGTTCCTCACTTTCCGCCCTTTGTACTACATGCAGTCGCACCGCATCTGCCCACACCGTTATCCCCCCTAACCTCCCCTTTCCAAGGAGAGGAACCGCTGCTGCACTTCATTGTATGGCGTCTTTGCTC
The DNA here is from genome assembly GCA_900199655.1 of Prevotellaceae bacterium KH2P17. GTDB lineage: Bacteria > Bacteroidota > Bacteroidia > Bacteroidales > Bacteroidaceae > Prevotella. The sequence goes on along the minus strand of FZRE01000005.1, from coordinate 175,234 downwards.
CTATTCAGCCTCTGGTTACGGCAGTGCTCCCTCCTTCGGGAGGGCTGGGGTGGACTCCCGTCATCCCCCACTAACCTCCCCTTTCCAAGGATAGGAACAGCTGCAGCCCAACAGCCGGGGGCAAACGACAACGCAAAAAGCGCCAAACAGCGGGACTGAATGAATGATTTGGGCAGCTAAAACACCAACTCCGGGAACTTTCGACAAGTGTCGCACGATTGTGTGACAAGTGTCGAATGATGGTGTGACACTTGTCAAAAGTTCCTGAACGAGCGATTAAAACTCCACGTAAGGCTGCAAACGGGCGATGGCAGCAGGCGGGAAGTCGCGCAGCAGCCGCAAATCGTCCAGGCTGCGGAGCGGCCCCTTGAGGCGCCGGTAATCGCAGATGGCCTTTGCCTGATAGAAGCTGATGTACGGATGGCGGCGCAACTGGCTCATGGTGAGCTTGTTCAGGTTGAGTCTACGCACCGAACCGGGCTCCAGCCGGAAGTAGGCGAGCGCCTCATTGGGAAATCCCTCGATTTCCAACAGCTGTTCCCGGTTGGCGTATCCGCCCAACCGTTCGCGGTAGTACACTATCTGGCGGGCGTACCAGCTGCCTATGCCGGGCACTTTCTTCAGCCGTGTGGTGTCGGCAGCGTTCAGCTCCACCGTCTCTCCGGGCTGCATCTTCTGCGGGTAGAGCAGCGTGTCGCGGCTGTAGACGGGTGCCTCCGCAGAGTTGCGGGAGACCAAACGAGAGGCCGGCAGGTAGTCGGCCGAAATGCGGATGTAGGGCTCCAGTTCGCGAAACTGCTTTACCGTAAGGCCGTAGAGACGCGCAAAATCGGCCGCACGGCGGTACACTCCGCCCGCAGCCCGGTACTTGTAGATGTTGCGTACCTGCCAAGGGCGCAGGCCGAGGCGCAGCAGCTGGGTGCTGTCGGCTGTGTTGGGGTCGAAGAAGAAGCGCTCTGCAGGGCGGCCCTCCACCCGGTAGTATTCGCCATAAGCCTGTGTCGGGGGGCTGCCGGCGCTGCGTTTGGGGCTCGGCAAGCTATCGGCAGCAGCCAGCATGGTAGCTTCGTCGCCGCCACCGAGGCCGTGCAGCGCGACAATAGCCACGACTACAGCCGCCAGGAGCAACACAACGGCTGCCCTGTCCGACTTGGGTACAAAGAAAAACTCTTTCAGGTGCATGGTATTCTCATTGACAGCAAGGCGGCCGCGCGGGCTCCTCAACATACAAACGTACAACCTCCTACATTATTATATATGGCGGCCGGAGGTTTTGAAACCTACCGTTTACCGGCTCCGGCTGTACGGCCAAAGCATCTTACAGCAGCCCGAGCTGGTGCGCAAACACCAGTACAATGCACACGGGGCACACCCACCGCACCGTGAACAGCCACACGCCGAAGAGCCGGCTGCGCAAGGTTCCCCAGTTGGTGAACTCGTCGCGCACAATCTGTCGGGGTATTCGCCAGCCCACAAAGATACTGGTGAGCAGCGCACCGAGCGGCAGCAGGATGTTGGAAGTAAGGAAATCGCAGGCATCGAGGAACGACTTGCCCAGCACGCTGATATCTGCTGCGCCGCAGGAGAGTGAGCACAGGATGCCGATAACCACGCAGCAGGCAGTCTCTATCCACGCACCGCGGCTGCGACTGATGTGCAGTTCCTCGTAAAAGAAGGCCGTTCCAATCTCGTGCATGGAGATGGTTGAGGTGAGCGCAGCCAGCGACAGCAGCGCATAGAACAGCACGCTGATAACGTAACCCACGGCCGGCATGTCCGCAAAGGCCTGCCCGAACACGCCCGGCAGGGTGATGAAGATGAGCGAGGGGCCGCTGCCGGGGTTTACGCCCACGGAGAACGCCGCCGGAAAAATCATCAACCCGGCCAGTATGGCGATAAGGGTATCAACCCCGGCTATCTGCACGGCCGAGCCCAGAAGATTGGTCTGGCGGCTGAAGTACGACGCGTAGGTGCACAGACAGGCCGTGCCCAGCGAGAGCGAGAAGAACGACTGGCCGAGCGCATCGAGCAATACGCTGCCGCTGAGCTTGCTGAAATCGGGCTTGAAGAGGAACTCGATGCCCCTCATGGCACCCGGCAGCGAGCACGAAGCCACCACAATGACCAGCAGCAACACGAAGAGCAGGGGCATGAGCAGGTTCGAGGCGCGCTCTATACCGCGCCTAACGCCCTTGGTTACCACGGCATGGGTGAGGAGGATAAACGTTACCGTCCAAAGTGTGGGGATAACGGGATGCGACGAAAAGGCAGCAAAATAGCGCTGCGCCGACGCAACATCGCCCGTTAGCTGGCCCATGAGAGAGGTCACGAGGTACTGCAGGCACCAGCCTGCCACTACGGCATAGAAGCCGAGGATAATCATGGAAGTGAACACGCCCATATAGCCTACGAGCGCCCACCGGCGCCCGCCGAGGTTGGCGTAGGCACGGGCAGCGTTGGCGGCAGAGTGGCGCCCCACGATGAACTCGGCCGTCATGCCGGGCAATCCGAGTACGAGCACACTCATGATGTAGATAAGCAGGAAGGCTGCGCCGCCGTCCTGACCCGTCAGGTAGGGAAACCGCCAGATGTTGCCCAGTCCCACCGCCGAGCCTGCCGTGGCCAGGATGACGGCTATCTGACTGCCGAAATGTCCTCTCTCTTGTGTCATAAGCTATGTTGCAGTTTGTATTCTCCGCCTCATATAACGCCGAACTGGTGCAGGAATATGGCCAAGATGGCCAGCGGGCACACGTAACGCACCATGAAAAGGAACAGACCGAAGAAGCGGCCGGAGAGCGTTCCCCAGTTCGTAAACTCATCGCGCACAAGCTGTCTGGGCACATACCAGCCCAGGAAAATGCACGTGAGGAACCCGCCTACGGGCAGGAATATCTGGCCGGTAACGAAGTCGAAAATGTCGAACAGCGACTTCCCGCCTGCCTGCAGCCAACTCATGCTGCCCAGGGAGAGCGAGCAGAAGGCTCCGATAACCGACGTGAGCACCGTTACGATGACGGCTCCGCGCTTGCGGCTGATGTGCAGTTCCTCGTAAAAGAAGGCCGTACTCACCTCATGAAGCGACATGAGAGAAGTCAGTGCAGCCAGCGACAGCAGCACGTAAAACAGCAGCGAGACCACCCACCCCACTGCGGGCAGCGCCGAGAAGGCCTGGTTGAACACGTTGGGAAGGGTGATGAAGATGAGCGAGGGGCCGCTGTCGGGATTGATGCCCACGGAGAACGCCGCCGGAAAAATCATCAGTCCGGCCAGTATGGCCACAAGAGTATCGACGACGGCCACCTGGACGGCCGATGTGAGCAGGTTGGTTTGGCGGGTGTAATAGGAAGCGTAGGTGCAGATGCAGCCCATGGCGATACTGAGCGAATAGAACGACTGGCCGAGCGCTCCCAGGAATACGTTGCCGTTGAGCTTGCCGAAATCGGGCTTGAAGAGAAACTCTACGCCCTTAGCTGCACCGGGGAGCAGGCACGAGGCCACAACGATAATGAGCAGGAGAACGAAGAGCGTGGGCATCATCCACTTGGAGGCTTTCTCTATTCCGCCCCGGATGCCGTGGATAATCACGAAATGGGCAACGAACAGAATGATGACTGTCCAGAGCACGGGGCGCACTGCATCCTCTGAAAAGTCGGTGAAGTAGGTCTTCACATACGTGGGGTCGCCGTGCAGCTCGCCAACGATGGAGGCGTAGATATACTGCAGGCACCAGCCCGAAACTACGGCATAGTAGCCCGTGATGAGAAATCCGGTGAGTACGCCGAGCAGGCCCACGAACTTCCAAGGCGTGCCCCCGGAGAGTTTGGAATAGGCTCTGAAGGTATTGGAGGCACCGTGACGGCCGATGATAAACTCCGAGAGCATGCACGGAATGCCAAGAAGCAGCACGCAGCCAATATAAATCACGATGAACGCTGCGCCCCCATTCTCGCCCGTCATATAGGGAAAACGCCACACGTTGCCCAGACCCACGGCTCCTCCTGCGGTGGCTAAAATCAGTCCGAGCTTACTGCCAAAATTGCCTCTTTCCTCTGTCATGCTTCACATTTGTAGATTAAACACGTGCAAAATTATAAAAATTAATCTACTTTTGCATCAGAAATGAAAGCAAAAATGAGAAATTCATTCCGTTTGATAACAAAATATCCCGTTACCGGCAGTATCGCCGTGCTCATCTGGGTGTTGTGTCTCGTTCCCATACCCGATAATCCACTGGGCCAGGTGAGGCTCATTGACAAGTGGACTCACTTCGTTATGTACGGCGGATTGTGCTCGGTAATGTGGGTGGAATACGCCAGAAGGCATGCCCCCATTGAGTGGAAGCATGCCTTCTGGTGGCTGTTTGCCGCTCCGTTGCTCATGGGCGGACTCGTGGAAATAGTGCAGGCAACCTGTACCGGAGGCCGGCGGAGCGGCGACTGGCTTGACTTTGCAGCCGACGGCATAGGAGTACTGCTCGGACAACTTATCGGTATTCTGCTGGCAAGGTATCTTTCCACTCGCAGAAAGGGCAAGTCAGCAGGACTGAATTGTAAAAACGACGGTCGCCGGTGACCTCTGGACCGATGAAATCGGGCTTTTTGAAAGGTTCATCGGCGGTCTTCAGCTCTACTTCTGCCATCACCAAACCGGCATTGTCGCCGTAAAACTCATCGACCTCGAAGGTATGCGGGCCGCTCTTGACAAGGTAGCGGCGCTTGTCGATGACGCCTCCGCGGCAGAGTTTGAGCAGCTGTCGGGCCTCGTCGAGCGTTATTTCCTTCTCGAACTCGTAGCGTGACAGGCCGCCGTCAACTGACTTGGACTTGATGGTAAGATAGGCCTGGTTGTCGCGGATGCGGATGCGCACCGTGGCACCGTCGGCCGGAATGTAGCCTTGCTGGATGTGGCTGCTGGAAAAGGCGACACCTTTGTAGGCATCGCCTTTCCTGACCAGGAACTTGCGTTCTATCTCCAATCCGCTCATTGCACGATGTAGAAAGAATAAATCATAAAGAAGACGGCGAGCAGAATGAGAACGCCGAATATCCATTTGATGACCTTCTTGGCCTGTTTTTCCTGTCTTGCTTCGCGCTGGGCGCGGTGTAATTTGCTATTTTCACTCATATTCGTATTATTTATTTAGGTTATTGATTATCGTCATCGGTAACGGGGAACTCCATCAGATAGGCCTTGATAAAGCCGTCTAACTTGCCATCCATCACGGCATCCACATCGTTTGTCTGGTATCCTGTACGGTGGTCTTTCACCCGACGGTCATCAAAGACGTAGCTGCGTATCTGACTTCCCCACTCTATCTTCTTCTTTCCGGCCTCTATCTTGGCCTGAGCTTCAAGCCGCTTCTTCATGGCACGGTCGTAGAGTTGGCTCTTCAGCAGCAGCATGGCTTTGGCCCGGTTCTTCGGCTGGTCGCGGGTTTCGGTGTTCTCGATGAGGATTTCCTCCTCTTCTCCTGTGTCCGGATCCTGATACTGGTAGCGCAGGCGGACGCCGGACTCCACCTTGTTCACGTTCTGACCGCCCGCTCCGCTGGACCGGAAGGTGTCCCACGACACGCGGGCCGGGTCTACGAAGACCTCTATTGTATCGTCCACGAGCGGCGAAACGAACACGCTGGCGAAGCTGGTCATGCGTTTGCCCTGGGCATTGAACGGCGACACGCGCACCAACCGGTGCACTCCGTTCTCGCTCTTGAGAAAACCGTAGGCGTATTCTCCGCCCTCTATCTCCATCGTTACGCTCTTGATGCCGGCTTCGTCGCCCTCCTGAAGATTGGAGATGGTAACCTTGTAGCCCTTTGACTCGCACCAGCGCATGTACATACGCATCAACATCTGCGCCCAGTCCTGGCTTTCAGTGCCGCCGGCTCCGGAGTTTATCTTCATGACTGCATCCATCGGGTCTTCCTGCTGGCGCAGCATGTTCTTGAGTTCCAAGTCCTCAATGGTGGCAAGAGCTTTGGCATAGTCGGCATCTACTTCGGCTTCGGTCACCATGTCCTCATGGAAGAACTCCACTGCCAGCTGCAGTTCCTCGGCCTGCTGGCGGGCCTGTTCGTAGCCCTTGAGCCACTTTTCGATGCCTTTTACTTTCTTCATCTGCTCCTGGGCGCGCTGTGGGTCGTCCCAGAAGTCGGGGGCCTGCGTGCGCAGTTGCTCTTCTTCAAATTCTACCTGCTTCTGTTCTATGTTCAGATAGTGGCGCAACGCCTCGACGCGTTCCGTCACATCCTTCAACTGGTCGGCTGTTATCATTATACGGGATATTATGAATGGAAGCTGCAAAAGCCCCAGACAGCAACGCTACTGCCTGGTACCGGCCGGCTCCCAGTACATCTGGTCAATTTCTTTCTGATAGTTCTTGTATATCACGGGGCGCCTGAGCTTGAGCGTGTTGGTGAGTTCTCCCGACTCCATTGAGAAGTGGTGAGGCAGCAGCGTGATGCGCTTTATCTGCTCGTAGTGGGCCAGTCCCTGCTGCAAAGTCTCTATTCGCTCCATCATCATTTGCTGAATGGCAGGATTGGCACACAAGTCCTCACGGCCTTCGAAGGCGATGTCGTGGTCGCGGGCATATTCCTCAAGCAGGCGGAACTCCGGCACCACGAGCGCCGAAACGAACTTGTACTGGTCGGCGATGGCTGCAGCCTGGTCGATGTACTTGTCGACCAGCAGCAGCGCTTCTATCATCTGCGGGGCTATGTACTTGCCGTTGGAAGTCTTGAAGAGGTCCTTGAGGCGCTCTTTGAGGAAGAGTTCACCGTCGCGCATGAAGCCGGAATCGCCCGTATGGAAGAACCCGTCGGCATCAAAAGCCGTGGCATTGAGGTTCTCGCGCTTGTAGTAGCCGCGGGTGATAGTGGGGCCTTTGAGCAGTATCTCGTCGTTCTCACCTATCTTTATCTGTATTCCATCGATGGGACGGCCCACGGAACCCACGGTAAAAGGTTCGCCTCGATGGTCGCACGACACAGTGGCAAGGCTCTCGGTGAGGCCGTAACCCACTATCATATCAATGCCTATGGAGTGTACAAACTCCTCTACTTCGGGCGAGATGGCTGCTCCGGCGGTGGGGAAGATGTTGGGATGCTCCAGTCCTATCTGCTTGCGCACAAGGCTCAGGATAGACTTGTTGAGCACCTTGTACTCCAATGCCAATGCCAGAGGCGGACGCTTGCCGCGTCCCAGACATTCCACATTATGGCGACGCCCCACTTCCAGGGCGTGGTGAAATAGTTTCTGCTGTACTGTGTTGGAGCGGTCAATCTTGTCCTTTACGGCAGTATAGACTTTCTCCCAGAAGCGGGGAACGGCCGACATGCAGGTGGGATGGGTCTCGCGCATGCTCTGCTGTATCTCCGTAGGATAGGTGTTGATAATCATCTGCGCACCTTCGGTAAGGGCGAGGTAGGCCCATCCGCGTTCAAAGATGTGCGTAAAGGGCAGGAAATTGATAACCTTGTCCTGCTCGCCTACGGGCACACACTTGTCGTTAGCTTCCATGGCAGCATGATACTGGCCGTAGGTGAGGATGATACCCTTGCTCTCGCCCGTGGTGCCACTGGTGTAGAGGATGTTGCAGGTATCGTCGTCGCTGGCCTGGCCAAGCAGCTTCTCCACCTCCGGTTGGCGCGGGAGGTCCTCGCCCAGCTTAATGAAATCCTCGAAATAGAGGGCATGCGGGTCGTGTGTACTGATGCGCACGCTGTCGTCGTAGATGATGACGCGCTCCAGCGAGGGGCACAACGCAAAGATGCGGTGTGCCTTGTTGTACTGCTCCTGTTCGCCTACAAAGAGGAAGCGCACGCCCGCATCGTTTATCATATACTGCAGTTGCTGCTCGCTGCTCGTGGCATAGAACGGAATGGAAACGGCCTTGACGCCGTAGGCACCGAAGTCGGTATAAAGGTATTGGATGCAGTTCTGCGAGAACACGGCTATGGTGTCCTGCGGCTTCACGCCTAAGTTCAGCAACGCATTGCTCACCTCCTTGACCCGCAGGGAGAACTGATTCCACGAAACGGTCTTCCACTTGAGGCTCCCGAAACTGCGAAACGTGAGAGCCGGACGGTTGCCGTATTTCTTTGCCTGCTCATGAATTAGGGCCGAGAGGTGACATTTTGTTTGCATAGCGCTTGTCTTTTAATTTATGCAAAGATAATGTAAATCAAACGAAACACAAAATATTTTTAATTATATTTCTTATCTTTGCCAATGAGATTATGGAACATCAGGAATACGTAAAATCGGCGATACAGCTGCTCAAGCAACTTATCGCAACCCCTTCTGTAAGCAGGAGCGAGGACAAAGCGGCCGACATCATGGCCGCATACATCAGCCAATGCGGGCTCGAATGCCGGCGCGAGGCCAACAACGTGTGGACTGTAGACCCGCTCTACGATGCCGCACGCCCCACGCTGCTGCTCAACGCCCACCTTGACACCGTGAAGCCCGTGCCCTCATGGACGCGAGACCCCTTTACGCCTGCGCTCGAAGACGGGCGTATCTACGGCTTGGGAAGCAACGACTGCGGCGGTGGACTGGTCTCGCTCCTGCAGGTTTTCCGCATTCTTGCCCCCTTGCCGCAGCACAAGTTCAACCTTGTTTACCTGGCATCGGCCGAAGAAGAGGTGTCGGGTAAGGACGGTATCGAGCGCGTGCTGCCCCTGCTGCCCAAGACGGACGTGGCCATCGTGGGCGAACCTACGGGCATGCAGCCCGCCATAGCAGAGAAGGGACTCATGGTACTCGACCTTGTTGCCCACGGAAAGAGCGGCCACGCAGCCCGCAGTGAGGGCGAGAACGCCATCTACAAGGCACTGGACGACCTGAACTGGCTGCGCAACTACCAGTTCCCCGAGGTGAGTGAGCTGCTCGGAGCCACACAGATGAACGTCACCGTCATCAAGGCCGGCAGCCAACATAACGTGATACCCGACCGTTGCGAGATGACAGTAGACGTGCGGACCAACGAGTGTTACGACAACGAAGAGGTGTACAACTTCATCTGTAAGAACCTGAAATCGGAGGTGAAGGCCCGCTCTTTCCGCCTTCACTCATCGCACATAGACCCCGCTCACCCGCTCGTAAAGCGCTGCCGCGAGCTTCGGTTGCGCCCGTTCGGCTCGCCCACGCTCTCCGACCAGGCCCTCATGCCTTTCCCCTCGTTCAAGATGGGGCCCGGAGACTCCGCCCGTTCCCACACTGCCAACGAATATATAGAGGTATCGGAGATAGCTCGCGCCATCGAACTGTACGTCAAGTTGCTGGATGGAATGGAGTTCTGAAAACTTCCGTCCTCTGTTCAAACAACGGGAAGAGGTACGCGCAAGCCACGTACCTCTTTTCTTTTTTCTCCCTCTCCTTTTACCTCAAGCCTACGGATTGGCCCTCAATATGCTGTTGCCACTGTCCGTATTGTTCAAACTTCTTCTGGAAGAATTGCCTTTGTTGCCAAAACTAAAGTTCCAGGAGAAGCCAAGCGTAAACATATTCCCATTGTCATGGATGGCTACTTTGCTCTTTCCGGGATTATACTTGGAAAGAGATTGGTCTATATAGTTGCTCCCTTGGGGAGTAAACGGATTAAAGACGGCAGCCGTAAGTGTAAGGTTTTGCTTTTTCCATGCCAGCGTAATTCTTGAAACTTTCTCATCTCTTGAGATGATTTCATTGTCGAGCACTTTCCGTGGCTGCATCATGTAAGCAGACAAAGTGAACTGTTTATAGTACAGTTGAACCGTCATGCTCCAGTAGAAGTTTCCCAACGTGTGGGCCAGGGTTTCGGCTTTAGACCTGAAATAGCTGTAACCGCACTCGCCGGAAACATTCATGAAACCGAATATCTCTTTCAGTGATGCAGAATAATTAAGGTTTAACTGCGAGCCATAGATGCCGTTTATATACCTCTGAACAAAGAGTTGCTGCCCGTTGTCATAGTCAATGTGCATGAAGATAGGCCTGTCAGCATACCGGTATGTAACCTGCAGGTCAGAATTAAACTTGTTACGGGAATACGAAACAAGCATGCTGTTATAGAAGTTCTGCGTAGAACGGAGGGTTGGATTGCCCGTCAACAGCTGCAGGTCGTCTATTCTCTGAACCACGCTCGTCAGGGCAAACAGGCTTGGCATGGTGGGATAATACACGCCGTAATACCGTAAGAACAGGTTCTTGGACGGAGAATAGGACAGCGTTAGCTGCGACTGGTTACGCCAATACTCACGTCTTTGCCCGTTATCCATGTTGTTATACTTCAATCCCGTGCCCAGTGAGTACTGCAGTTTGCCCAAAGCGCCGCTTAACTGTGTATAGGCATACGTGTTGTTTTCGCTCAATTCATCGCGCGAAACGCTGGGATTGTAATACGTATTGGTGCTTTTGCCCATCGTGTTTTGCACTCCAACCATGAGCCTCATCTGCCCGAAGTTGTGTGAATAGAACGCTTCCCAAATCAGCGAGCGGCGTTTTGTGTCGGCGGGCATGGTGTATGTGCCTGTATTCTGTCCGTTCAGGACATCCGTCGTGGTGTAAAGAGACTTTCCCTTCAGGCTGTACGTGCCCACAACATTCAGCTCCAGCCGGTCATTATTACTGAAAGTCTTGCCAAAAAACACGTCAACAGCGGGCGTGTATCCCCGGTAAGAGGAATTTGTCTCTCTGTTCACACCGTTCTGAAGAATGGATTTCGGAATGTTGTGCTGGTAGTACAGCGGGTTTCTCAATGTGATGCTGAACGCTGTCCGGGCGTCAATGGCACGCATAAAGCCCAGGTTGATGTTCTGACTGATATAACCGAAGCGGCTTTCAACACCCGTTGCGTTTCTCACAATCGTATCAACGGGACTGATGAAGAGGCTGTTCTCGTCTTTTGTCCACTTCCGATAGCCGCGGTAGGAGGTTGAATAAGTAACGTAGAAGTCGTTCTTATCCTTGTGATACAGTGCCTGTACGCCTCCGTTTACATAGCCCGTGGTGAAAGCGGTCATGGCATTTGCAGCTATCATCACGCCATTATCCTGTTTTTTAAGGATAATGTTTACCACGCCTCCGTAGCCTCTGTCAGCCTCCCGGGCAGACGGCAAGTCGCTGTATTCTATCCGTTCTACATTCTGCGGCCGCACGGTTGCTATCTCGCTTTCATCTTTCGGGATGCCATTGATTTTCCACAAAGGGCGCTTACCGCCAACAGTTACTTTCTTGTTGAGCACGTCAACCTTCATGTTACGCAAGTTCATGGTCAGCAGCAAGCCGTAAAAGTCTTCTGAAACCCGCACATCCTGTTTCGACGGTATAACGAGGGTTCTGTCTATCCTGTTGGCATTGGCAACCACGGTTACCTCGCCCAAGGCTGTATCTGCGGGCTTCAGATAGATGACACCCAGGTCTATGTCCTGCTTTTTCTGCACGGGCAGCGACAGAAAATAAGGTGCATAACCCACGTGGGTGAACTTGATGAGAGTGGTTTTGCGCCCATCTGCCGTAACTGCAAACTTTCCTTTACCGTCCGTAACCACCCTGGCCACGAGAACGGAATCCGCAGTACAGTCTACTACAACACCCATAACGCCCGCAGAATCGGTTTCATCGCAGACCATGCCGCGTATGGTTTCCTGCCCATAAGCAAGCGAAGAAAACAACAAAGAGAATAATAACAGTCCAAACTTCATATCTACCGAAACTAATGGTTGACTGCAAATATACTGAAAAAAGAGCTTCATTATCATTAATTAATACTTAAATCCGTTTTTTTGTTTATTTAACGCGATTTAACTCCAAATTAACAACACCGAGAAAGCTGCCTATGTATTTGCAAGAAACGGCCTGCATTTATCCTTACATTTACCCTCCGCAGTTTCGCGTATTTGCAAACAGACGGGTGGCTGGCGGCAAATACGGGCCGGAAACGGGATTTTATAAAGGGTTGGAAATCAACGGTTTGTGTATTTTAGGTTATTTTCGGAGGGCTTGAGGGATAGGTTCAAGGGCTTGAAAGGGGTGTTTTCGGGCTGCCGGAGCTATGCTTCAAGGGGCTTGAAGGGCATCTCCGGGCGGCTTGAAGCTATCGTTCAAGCACGGCGAAGGCGGCAAACGGGCTTTTCGGAGGCACGGAACAAGGGTTCAGAAACGGAAAAGGTGCCTCCGCGCTTTCTGGTTTGAAAGTTGCGGAAGCACCTTTTCTGGGCATCTTTATTTTACAAGTTGAGGCCTAAAGAACTTTATCTGCCGAGCCAGGCTTCGGGGTTCAGTTTGGCCGACTCGCGCCGCAGCTGGAACTGCAGGATGTTGTCGGCACCCACGGTGCCCAGTGCCTGGCGGGTTGAAACTTTCTGGCCGCGGCTTACGTTGACCGAACGAAGGTTGCAGTAAACCGAGATGTAGGCCCCGTGGCGCACCATGACGAGGTACGAACCGCCAAAGAACATCACCGCGCTCACCTCTCCGTCGTAGATGCTGCGGGCGTGGCTGCCGGGCTGGCCGAGGATGTTGATGCCCTTGTTGTCGAGTGTTACGCCCTTGAGTCCTTCGACATTGTACTGTCCGAAGTGGCTCACTATCTTGTAGCTGCCCGTGATGGGCATGGGCAGACGGCCGCGGTTGGCCTCGAAACCGCCGCTCAGCATGCGGTCTACGGAGCTTAGGCGCGACGCCTCTCCGGCACTCTCCGTGGCCCGGGCAATCTCTTTGCGCGAGCGGGCTTCGTCACTCCGGGCCTTCAGTTCGGCCGCTTCGCGGGCTGCGCGGGCCTCGCGGGCCTCCTGTTCGGCCCGTGCCTGGCGCTCTGCTGCCGAGCGGGCGGCGGCCTCACTCTGGGCTTGCTCGGCGCGGCGGGTGGCCTCGGCGGCGGCCTGAGCTTCGGCTTTCATCTTGGCTTCACGTGCTTTGGCCTCGGCAATGCGGCGGGCGTTCTCGCGTGCTGCTGCCTCGGCGGCAGCCTTCTTGCGGGCCAGTTCCTCGGCGCGGCGCTTGGCCGCAGCGGCTGCTTCGGCCTTTCGCTTGGCCTCGGCGGCAGCACGGGCGCGGGCCTTCTCCACCTCTATGGCCACCAGCCGGTCTATCTGGGCGTTCAGGGCGGCGTTCTTCTGCCGCTGTTCGGATATAATTCCCTGTATCGTCTTCTGCTGTCGCTGCAGTCCCTCCACGGCTTTCTGCTGCTCGGTCTGCTTGCCTTGCAGTTCCGTCTGCGCCTTGCGGTTCTGCCCCAGGAGCGTGTTCTTCTGCCCCTTGACCTGCTCCAGCTGCTTGTGTTTGTCGTTCACCTGCTGCTGCTTAGCCTTCACCATCTCGCCCTGGGCCTTCTGGTACGAGGCGTACTCGCGCACGAAGCGCAGCCGGCGGTACATCTGGGCGAAGTTCTTGGCCGAGAAGATGAACATCATCTTGTCCTGCACGGTGCGGTGACGTGCCATGTAGCGCATGGACTGCACGTACTTGGCCCTGCGTTCCCGGAGCTGCTGCTCGAGTGTTTGGAGCTGCGACTTCAGTATTCCGATGTTTCCTTCGATGTGGTGTATCTCCTGCTGGATGCCTTCTATCGACTTCTGCTTCTCTTCTATCTCGCCGTTAATGACCATGAGGTTCTGCAGGCGGTTCTTTACATCGGCCTTGTTGGCCCTGAGAGCTTGCTCCTGCTGGCGCAGCTGGCGCTGTAGGGCGGAGCGTTGCTTCTGCAGTCCGCGGATGGAAGCATTGGTGTAGGTGGCCGTCTTCTTGCGGGTAGAGGCGGTCTTCCTGCGGGTGGTGGTTCGTTTCTTGGTTGTTTGGGTGGTCCGGGTACGGCTGCGCGTGGTGGTGCGCTTCTGCTGCGCGCCCATTGAGAGCGTGCACGCCAGAGCCATGAATATAATGATTAGTCGTCTCATTTACATCTTGAGTAATTTGTCGAGCGCCTCCCGGGCGTCCACTTGCTTGTACCTGTCGGACACGGTTGTAAGCGTTTCCCAGTCAGAGTCGGTCGTCAGCTTGTCCATGTCGAGCGTTACGGTGGCGTTCTTGCGGCTCTGCACGGCGCTCGTTGTGAACGAGAACTGCTGCCAGGCGGGGAAGAACTTCACGCCAACGGGCATGAAGTTGGCGTACTTCCACACCAACTGGGACATGCCGTGGGTAGCACTCTGGTAGTTGACGATGGCCGATTCTATCTTTGAATCCTGCCTGGAGGCGTTCCACTGGAACGTCATCTTGCCGTTGCGGTAGGTAACCGGGACGGTGGTTCCGGCCGTTTCGAGATTGGCTTCGAAGCGGCTGAGGTCGGTCTCGCTCACCTTCTGCGTGCCCGGAAGCAGCAACTGGTTCCAGAAGAGGGCCTGCAAGCTGTAGAAATCGAGCCCGTTCTCGCGCAGGAAGTCGAGCTGGTTGTAGGCTGCCTTGACGTATTCCTTGTGGATGCGGTCTATCACCAGCACGTAAGACGGGGTGAACTCGAGGCGCCCCACCTCGCTGCCGAGCAGCGGGATGAAGAGCTGCAGACGGATAACCTGGTCCTTGCGCATGTGCAGCGAGCCGGGAACGGAGATGTCCTTGCTGCCTGCCTTGAGGCTGAACGACAGGCTGCTGACGATGTTCTGCTGGTAGAGCTGCCGGTCGGAGACGCTCTGCACGAACGCCAGCTTGCGTGCCGGAGCGGCCTGCTGCTGCACGGGAGCCGGCGCGGGGGCAGGCTTCGGCGTGGTGTTTACTATCGCTTTCTTGACTCCGCACGAAGCCAGCATGGCCACAAAGGCCACAACGCATATCTTAACGAGTTGTCTTTTCATCGCTTATATATTTTTTGAGTTTGAGTTTCTTGGGCAATAACGGCGAGCCGGAGCCGACTTTCAGCGCCTTTGTCCAGCAGTCCACGGCCTCCGGAACTTCGTTGAGCACGGCGTGAATGTCGCCTAAGTGCTCGTAATAGACGGATGTCTGGATGGTGTCCGTATCGTTCTGGAGCGCCTGCTGGGCGTAGATTTTGGCCTCGGCGTAGCGCTCCTGCTTGAAGAGAATCCACGCATAGGTGTCCAGATAGGTTGAGTTCTTGGGCTCGGCCTTGATGGTCAGGTAGCTCATCTGCTCGGCTTTCTTCAGGTCGCGGCCCAGTTCACTCAGGTAATAGGCGTAGTTGTTCAGTGTTGCATAGTTGTCCCGCTTCCACTGCAGGCTGCTGTCGTAGGCAGCAAAGGCCTCGTTGTCCTTGCCTCTGTCATGCAGTATGTCGCCCATCATGGCGTACATGTCGCTCACGAGGTTAGGATCACTCTTGTCGTTCACCTCGTTCACGCCGTGCCGGAAGCTCTCCATAGCCTTCTGCTTCTCATCTTTCTGGTAGTGGGCCAGGCCCAGGAAGTAGTAGAAAGGCATCTCGGCAGGGTTGTACTGGGCTGCAGAGCCGCTCACGGAGATAATCTCGTCCCACCGCTGTTGGGGCCACAGGAGCTGGATAAGCTGCAAACTGGCGCCGGCGTTGTCGGGTGCCACGGCCAGCAATCCGCGCAAGGCATGGGCCAGGGTGTCCTGAGGCATCTTCTTGAGGGCCATGTAGGCCACGTTGAGTTCACGCAAGGTGGTGTCCTTGGGGTTGGCTTCAAGCATGCGACCGAAGAGCGATAGTATCTTTGTACTGTCTCCTCCTTGCTGCTCGTTGTCGCGAATGAGCTGCTGCATCATGGAGACTTTGGTGTCAGGAGCCGTCTTGGGGCTCACCAGGATGCGCTCCATCAGCGCGTCAGCCTCGGCTTCCTGTCCGTTGGCACGGTAGTAATCGTAGAGCGAGGTCTGCACGTAAGCATTCTCGGGGTCGGCTTTCCGGGCCTCGAGAAAGAGCTTGTAGGCCTCCTGCTTGCGGTCGTTCTGCAGGAGCCAGTTGCCCATCATGACCTTGTAGTTGGGTTCGTTGGGATGTTCCTCGCACAAAGCAGCGAGCGCCCTGTAGGCCGATTTCTTGTCATCCTTGAGCTCATAGACCCGCACCTTGGACAGGGTAAGCTCTTCGCTCATGCCCTCCAGCTGCTCCATCCGATCTATAACGTCGAGCATCTTGTCGTAGTTCTTGGCCTGTTCGTACAGGTTCGAGAGCACTTCGAGCACGTCTATGCGCTCGCGGTTGGCGGCGTAGAGCTTCTCGTAGGCCTCGGTGGCCTTGCCAAACTGCTGCGAGTTGATGTAGCTGGCGGCAAGTCTCTCCTGATAGGTAGAGTTGTCGGGGCGCAACGATGCTGCCTTTTCGAGATACGCCAGGGCAGCACTGTCCTGCTTCAAGGCCATGAAATACGGCGACTGCATGAAGTAGGCTTCGGCTGCATCGGGGTCAATACGGAGGCAATGGCGCAGCAGTTCGTAGGCCGAAGCGTACTTGCCGGCGTTCTGCTGGCGCACGGCTTCGAGGAAGAAGTAGTCGAACCGCTTGCGGTCAGCGGGCGAGAGCCGCTCTACGGGAGCCTGCACGGGGGCGTTCTTCTTGCGCTTGGCGAAAGAAGGAGCTATGGCCGTGAGCAGCAGGAGCGCCACAACCAGCAGGGCGATATGTGCTTGTTTGATTTTCAAAGTTCAGTTTCAGTTTTGCTGCATTTATTCCACGCCGGTATGGCCGTAGCCACCCGTGCCGCGTGCTGTATCGCCGAGCTCGTCTGTTTCGATGAAATCGACGTTTTCGCAGCGTGCCACCACCATCTGCGCAATGCGCTCGCCATCGTTCACAACGAAGTCTTCGGGCGAGAAGTTGACCAGCAGCACCATCACCTCTCCGCGGTAATCGGCATCGATAGTGCCCGGAGTGTTGAGCACGGTGATGCCGTGTTTGAGCGCCAACCCGCTGCGGGGGCGCACCTGGGCCTCGTATCCGGCAGGCAGGGCGATGTGCAGTCCGGTTGGTATGAGCCTGCGCTCGAGCGGGTGCAGGGTAACGGGCTCGTCGATGTTGGCACGTAAATCCATCCCCGCACTTTGCGAAGTGGCGTATGCGGGCAGCGGCTGGTGCCCTTTATTGATGACTTTTATCTTTACCATAAGTAGCTGCAAAATTAATGATTTCTGTGCATATAAGTGCATTTTTGCCAGTAAAAAGCAAGAAATTAGGCAATTTTACATTACTTTTGCGTATCAATCAAAACTCACGGAAATATGATGGAATGGCAACGACTGATATCCAACAAGCGCCTGGGACAGGAAAACCAGCATGCGCAACGCCACGACGACCGCTCGGAATTCAAGCGTGACAGCGACCGCCTGATATACTCCGCCCCCTTCAGGAGGCTGCAGAACAAGACGCAGGTGTTCCCTCTGCCGGGCAGCGTGTTCGTACATAACCGGCTTACTCACTCCTTGGAAGTGTCGTCACTGGGCAAGTCGCTGGGCGACGACGTGGCCCGCCGGCTCGTGGAACGGCACCCCGAGCTGCGCGGAACGCTGTTTGAAGAGATTGGAACTATAGTCCAGAGCGCCGGCTTTGCACACGACTTGGGCAACCCGCCCTTTGGTCACAGCGGCGAGAAAGCCATACAGACCTTCTTTACCGAGGGCGAGGGACTGGCCCTGAAGCCCCGCCTGAGCCCGCGGTTCTGGGACGACATCACCCATTTTGAGGGCAACGCGAACGCCTTCAGGCTGCTTACGCACCGCTTCATCGGCCGCCGCGCCGGCGGTTACGTAATGACTTACGCCACCCTGGCCAGCATGGTAAAGTACCCGTTTGCCTCCTCCTTGGCGGGCACTCACGGCAAGTTCGGCTTCTTCTCGTCCGAAGAGGCCGACTACAAAACAATTGCCGATGAATTGGGCATTATTTGTCGCTCCGCCCCCGGTGAGCCCCTGCAGTACGTGCGCCATCCGTTGGTGTATCTGGTGGAGGCTGCCGACGATATCTGTTATGAGATTATGGACATCGAAGACTCACATAAACTCAAGATACTCACCTTCGACGAGACCGAGAAACTGCTGCTCGGGTTCTTCGACAAGCAAGAACAGGAGCACATCCTGCAGCGCATCAGCGAGGAGGGAGTAACCGACCTGAACGAGAAAGTGGTGTATATGCGGGCCTGCGCCGTGGGCAAACTGGAGGCCGAATGCGTCAAGGCGTTCGTTGACAACGAGCAGGCAATCCTCGAAGGAGCCTTCGGCGGCAGCCTCATCAAGCACATCGCGCCGCTGCAACGCGATGCCTACAGCCACTGCCAGCAGGTGTCCTACCGCAAGATATACCAGAGTAAACCCGTGCTGGACGTAGAACTGTCGGGCTACAAGATTATGGAAACGCTGCTGGCCGACCTCATTGCAGCTGCCGTAAAGCCCGACAAGTTCCGCTCGCAGCAGCTCATCAAGCGCTTCAGTAGCCAGTACGACATCCAGAGCAGCGACCTGGAAACGCGCGTGATGGCCGTTATCGACTACATCAGCGGCATGACCGATGTCTATGCCTTGGATGTTTATCAGAAGATAAACGGGATAAGCCTCCCCATTATCTGACACGTTCAAGCGCCTTGAAGGTATCGTTCAAGGCGCTTGATGCTATCCTTCAAGAGGCTTGAACGATAGCTTTTACAAAACGCTGACAGGCAAGCACTTACGCAGGTGCTTGCCTGTTGCGTTTCAATACCGGTCCTTCGGCGTGCTGCCCAGGGTGAGTTGGAGCTCGCCACCCTTGGCAAACGTGGCGAAAGGCAGGTGCGTATCGGTGAGTGTTTGGCCGTTGAGGCGGTACTCCTGCACGTAGACGTTCTGCTTGCTGTTGCCCTTGGCGCTGATAACAAACTGGCTTCCGCTGTAGTAATCCTTGTTCAGGCGGATGGTAACCTTGTCGAACAGCGGACTGCCCAGCCCCAGTGTGGGCTGCAAGTCGTCCAGTCCCTTGACGTCGAACAGGCCGATGGAGGAGATGACATACCAGGCCCCGAGCTGGCCCTGGTCCTCATCCTGCCCGTAGCCGTAGCCGTGTATGCCCTCTGTACCGTAAAATTCGTCGCAAATGGAGCGTACCCACTTCTGCGTCTTCGATGGCTTTCCGGCCTCGTTAAACAACCACGAGATGTGCAGACAGGGCTGGTTGCCCTGGTTGTAGAGCGTGCGCAGACCGGCAAAGGCGCCAACTTCGGTGCCGCCGCTGAATAGCTTTTTCTGCGAAAGAGTGAAGATGCTGTCGAGCCGGTTGTTGAACTCATCGGCGCCGACCTTGGCCACCAGTGCCTTTGCATCGTGCGGAACGTAGAACGTGTACTGCCAGGCATTGCCCTCCTGGAAGCCCCGCCACACCTGTAAAGGGTCAAAATTAGCGATGAAATCGCCGTTTTTGAGCCTTGGACGAACGAAGTTCAGCTGCTCGTCATAGATTCTTTCCCAGCCCCGGGAGAGGTTCATCAGCTTGTCGTAGTCGGCCTGCTTGCCCAGTGCTTTGGCCAGTTGGGCCACTGCGTAGGCGCTGTACGAATACTCGAGTGTGTGCGATGCCGAGAACATAAACTGCTCGTCGGCCCCTGCACCGGCCTCCAGATGGGGCACGTAGCCGTACTGTACGAAGTCTTTGGTATCGGTTTTACCCGCCCCGAAGGGACGGTTCTCGCCGTTGAGCTCGTTTTTCAGGCAGGCCTCATAGGCCAGGTTGACGTCGAAGTTGCGTATTCCGCACATGTAGGCAGCCACAATCATGTTGCTCAGTTGGTTGGTTCCCACGCCCGAAACGAACCTACTGTTGGCCACGCCGTCGGCCAGCCAGCCGCAATCTTTGTATATCCTGAGGTGCGAACTGATGAAATCGGCCAGGTGTTCGGGGTAGGCCAGGGCCCACAGCTGGGTGAGATTCCACTGTCCGCCCCACATGGCATCGGTGTTGTAGAGGTTGAATTTGGGCTTTCCTCCTGCCGTTTCAATCTGCCCTACGGTGCCGTCGTGCTTGGGATAGGCCCCACTGACGTCGCTTGCCAGCCCGCGGCCGAGCAGCGCGTGGTACAGTCCGGTGTAGAATTTCACCTTGTCAGGCCGGTTTGCTGTTTCCACCCTGATGCGGCCGAGGTTCTCTTCCCACTCCTCGGCGGCCTGCTTGCGGGCCTCGTCGAAGGTCAGGTTGCGGGCTTCGGTCTCGCGGTTGAGGCGCGCGTTTGCTACCGATGTGTACGATATGCCTACCTTGGCCGTAACCTGATCCTTGTCTTTGGTGGCGAAGGTGAGGTACACGCCGGCGCCCGCTCCGGTGGCCTTGCGGGCTCCCTCCATGACTTTGGCACCGTTGAAGGCACCCACCGAGGCGGGTTTTTTGTCGACCACCGCCGAGAAATAGATAGGTACAACGGCGCCGGACTGGTACTTCTTCACGTATTCGGGCATGGTGATGACCCACCCCTCGATGCTTCCGTCGGGGCGTATCTCCACCATCGCGTCCTTCACGGCACCGCTTTCGCCCTGGCGGTTGCCGATGTCGAAGAGCAGGCGGCTGTCCTTGGCGGCCGGGAAAGTATAGCGCTGGAAGGCCACACGCGGCGTAGCGGTGAGCTCGGCCGTAATGCCGTAGTCCTTGAGCAGTACCGAATAGTAGCCTGCAGTGGCTGTTTCGGCGTCGTGGGAGAAGCGTGAACGGTAGCCGCTCCTTACGTCCGTCAAGGCCGTATCGCCCGGAACGGTGAACAGCTTGCCAACTGTGGGCATGAGGACGATGCCTCCCACCTGGAACTCATGTACGCAGGGGAAGCCTTCGATGGACTTGTCGCGGTAGTCGTAGCCCGTTGCTTCCCACCCGTCTTTGTTGCCGTAGTGGCCGTTGGTGGACGGAGCAGGCTTGGCCATGCCGAAGGGCAAGGCGCCCGGTGTAAAGTGGAAGTAGCGGCAGTGGGCAGTACCGATGCGCGGTTCCACGTAGGAAGCAAGTTTCTCTTGGGTCGTTTCGCTTGCTGACCGGCAGGAGGCAAAGGCCAACAATCCCGCTGCAGCAAGCAGAAAGGCTGATAGTCGTTTCATGTTTACGGTTGTTTAAGTGTTGATAAATCGGCTACAAAGATAGCCATTTATTTGCTCCGGGCCTACCAAAGCGGCGGTTTCTTTGGGCCGCAGCACAAAAAACAGCCACCCGGGGGCGGCTGCATGCGAAGGTAAAGGGCAGGAGCAGGCGTGCTGCCGGTGCCTATTTGTTTTCCTTGTAAATTACGTTGTTGGCTCCGCTGGTTATCTTCAGCGCCTCCGGATGCTCCTTGATGAAGCTGTTGATGTGGCGTACGCGCTTCTCCTCGAGTATCTCGTCGACGGCTATCAGGATGCCCGTTTCCTCCACTTCGCCAAATCCGTAGTTGATGGCCGTACCGAAGAGCTTCATTGTTGGGCTCAGGTTCATGTACGCGTTCACTAAAGGAGGGATGTTGTAGCCCAGCTTTCGGATTTCGCGGTTTAGTATCCGGTAGTCGGCCTTGAAGTCTTTCTGGTCGAAAAGTTTGGCCAGTTCGGCCTCCGGAGTTTCGATTTTGAGCGGTTTAATCGGAATAATAAGGTTCTCCTTGTCGTCGAAATGCTTCTTGAGAAAGTACAGTATCATGTCCCGCCCACGACGTATATAAGAAGGGTACATGGTCATTTTGCCGTAGAAATACTTGAGTCCGGGGTTCACCACGGTAAGGGCGCCGAGGCCGTCCCATAGGTTGTCGAGGGCAAAGATGCTCTTGCTGTTCATCCGGACGTTCTGATATTCGAGCGAAACGAACGACCTTCCGAGCTCTACTGTATAGGGGGCATAGTGGCGCATGAACTTATCAGAGAAATGGAACATGTGGCTCGTGGCCAGCAGTGGTTGCCCCTGGGAGTCCAGCTGCCAGTCTTTGCCGAGCATGTAGCGGTAACCTCCGATGATTTCATCTGCCTCCGGGTTCCACACAATGAGCTGTTTGTAGCAGTTGGCACAGGTATCGAACTCGTCGATATCCATCGACAGCCCCGTTCCGCCGCCTGCAGTACGGAAGGCGATTTCACGCAGTCGTCCGATTTCCTTCATCACATTAGGCGCCTCGTGGGCCGTAATGATGTAGATTTCGTTATGACTCTTGTTGGTCATACGAAGCTGTCGGTCGGGCGTAAGCTCGGCTTTCAGCAGTTCCCTGCTAACCGGTTGGATAATGTCTTGTTCCATTCTTGTTTGTCGTTATGTCTGCCCTGCAGTCCAGACCGTTGCCGGCAACGCTGCCGGAGCTGTCTCCCTGCTATAGTTCGTAAACCTTGTTCTCTACAAATTGCGCCCATTCCATCGGTGTTTTCGACTTGTCGAAGGTCTGCCAGGGTATGGGTTTGCCTATCTTGACGGTAAAAGTCTTGTGCACGTTGCGGTACATCTCGTCGACCAGAAACAGCATGGCGATGTTCACCTTGAGGCCGAGGCGCTGCTGCCAGTTGGCTATACGGTAGAAGCGCATGGAGTTGCGGCCGCTGAAAAAGATGGGAACAACGTCGCGATGGTACTCTACGCTCTTGGAGATAAAGGTCTTTTTCCAGGGCAGGTCGTGTATCCGGCCGTTGATGAGACGCGAGTTCAGCCCCGCGGGAAACATGAGCATGTGGTTTTCACTCTGAAATCCGGTCTCCACCATGCGCGGGAAATCGCGGCCCTGTTTGCCCGTTTTGTTGATGCCTATGCTAACGGGCTTGAGCCCGGGGAGGTTGAGCAGCAGGTCGTTTACCAAGTAGCGGAACTTGCCGTCGTAATGACGGCCGATGATGGAGCCCAGCGCCACGCCGTCTTCACCGCCCAGGGGGTGATTGGAAACGAAGGTATAGAGCTTGCCGTTGTCCTTGGGCGGCAGGTTTTCACGGCCGTGGATGTCGAGCGTCATGTCCAGATAGCGCACGCACTCGGTGAGCCATTCGGTGCCGGTAAGGTGCCGGCTCTCCCACAGAAAACGGTTTACTTCGTCCTCATGGACGATGTGTTTGAGCCAATTCACGGCAAAGCGGGGGACGTACTTGCGCTTGTCGCCCATTTTACTTTTCAAGATTTGGTCAATGTCAATCGTTTTCTCTATCGCTTCACCCATTCTTCTGAAAATACTAACAATGTGCAAAAATAGCATAACTTTTTTGAATATGCTACATTCTGACATAAAAATGTTTGCTTTTTCATAATTTTGTAGCATCCCCGGTTATTACTCCGCAATTTGTCAACAACAGGGAGGAAGGGTGGCTGAACGCTGCAACGGGAAGCCGAATATCGGTTATCGGGAAGATGAGAAGACTGCTGCAGGAGGAAAAATAACCGCTAACAAACTTTACATTGGTTAAAATTCAGCGCGTTTTTACGGCTAACCGGCAAGGGAAACCCAAATAAGTGGGCAAACAGCAACGTTTTTCCGAAATCTGCAAAAACAGCCCATTTCATCGTGATTTCCATGCTCCGTTTCTCCCGAAAACCAACTTTTTGGCCCTTATCTGGCAGCAACGGCAACGCTGAAGCTATGGTTCAAGCAGCCCGAAGCATACCTTCAAGCGCCCCGGAGCATAGCTTTTACCGCCTCGAACGAGATAACCGGCGGTGCCAAAAGCATGCTTTCGGGCCGCGATTTGCCATCAACGGAGGTGGGAAAAGCCATTCTCTGCACCCCGAAAGCAGCCAAACAACTGCTTTGAACAGCTGTTTCAAAGAAATAATATTTTGAAATTTATTGAGTTTCTTCCCAACTCCGCCCACGCTGCCCCATGCCCCCTTGCCAACTGTCTGTAGCGAGAAAAACGACTGAAGGAATAAAAATTGTGGAGAAAAGTGGTGGAATGTGGGGAATTTTATGTATCTTTGACGCCGTAAATCTTGTTATTAAATATGTACGTATGCGTTTTTTAGGGAACATAGAGGCCAAAACAGACACCAAGGGAAGGGCTTTCCTGCCCGCTGCTTTCCGCAAGGTGCTCGGCGCGCAGGGCGAGGTGAGCCTCGTGATGCGCAAGGACGTGTTCCAGCCTTGTCTGGTTCTGTACCCCGAATCGGTATGGAACGAGCAGATGGACACCCTGCGCAGCCGCCTGTCGCGATGGAACGCAGCCGAACAGCAGATATTCCGCCAGTTCGTATCCGACGCAGAACTCATTGCCCTCGACGGCAACGGCAGGTTCCTCATACCCAAACGCTACCTCAAGATGGCCGGCATCGGGCAGAGCGTAAAGTTCATCGGCATGGGTGATACCATCGAGATTTGGAGCAACGAGAACACAGAAGACCCGTTCCTGGCGCCCGAGGCGTTTAGCAAAGCCATAGAAGGCGCCATGCAGCAGGCCGACAGGCAGCCCGAAAACAGCTGCGACAACCTCTAACGAACCACCACATCATGGCCAAGACAGCAGAAACATACCACGTTCCGGTACTCCTTAGGGAGAGCGTAGACGGGCTCAACATCCGCCCCGGCGGCGTTTATGTTGACGTTACCTTCGGTGGTGGCGGCCACTCGCGCGAGATATTCAGCCGCCTCAGCGGCAACGCCCGCCTCTTCAGCTTCGACCAAGATGCGGACGCGGAAGCGTTGCTGGGTGATGGGTGTTGGGTGATGGGTGATAATGGCATGAAGGATGAAAAGCCAACCACCAACACCCATCACCCATCACCTAACACCCGAATTCCATCACCCCAGTTCACCTTCATCCGCTCCAACTTCAGGTACCTCAAGAACTGGACGCGGTACTACGGAGTGGAACAGATAGACGGACTGCTGGCCGATTTGGGCGTGTCGAGCCACCACTTCGACGACGAGACGCGCGGCTTCTCGTTCCGTTTCGACGCCCCGCTCGACATGCGGATGAACAAAGGGGCGGGCATGACGGCGGCCGACATTGTGAACACATACGACGAAGAGGCGCTGGCAGACGTCTTCTACCTGTACGGCGAGCTGAAAAACTCGCGCCGCATAGCCGCTGCTCTCGTCAAGGCACGCCAGCAACAGGCCATAGCAACCACGCAGGACTTCATGCACGCAGTGGAGCCTCTGTTCAGGCGCGAACGCGAGAAGAAAGACATGGCCAAGCTGTTCCAGGCCCTGCGCATAGAGGTTAACCACGAGCTGAGCGCTCTGAAGGAAATGCTTGGCGCGGCCACGGAGCTGTTGGCGCCGGGCGGAAGGCTGTCGGTTATCACCTACCACTCGCTCGAAGACCGCATCGTGAAGAACTTCATGCGGGCCGGCAACGCCGAGGGCAAAATAAGCCAGGACTTCTTTGGCCGCGTGGAGACGCCCTTCAGCCTCGTGAACAGCAAGGTGATAGTGGCCGGAACGGATGAGGTGGAGCGCAACCCGCGCAGCAGGAGCGCCAAACTTAGAATAGCAGAAAAGAAATGAACGGGAAAGAACAAGATACAACTCCTAAGCTCGTGGTAACCGGCAAGCAGGAACCACAGCAGACGGAACAGCCGCAGGAGGCTCCCCGGGAGGAGCAGCCAGCCGTGGATGAGGGCCCCACGCTGCAGGAAATCATACAAGAACAGGCCACGGAGGGCGAGGCGCCGCAGTCGTCTAACTTCACTCTGCGCAAGATCTTGGGTGGCGACATCCTCACGACGAGCACCATCCGCCACCAGATTTGGCTGGTGCTGCTCATCGCCTTCTTCCTCATCATCTACATCTCCAACCGTTACAGCTGCCAGCAGGACCTCATCGAGATTGACAAACTGCAGAAGGAGCTGCAGGATGCCAAGTATAAAGCCCTCTCAACGAGCAGTCAGCTGACGGAGAAGAGCCGCGAGAGCAACGTGCTCGACATGCTGCAGAACAACAAGGACAGCGTACTGCACATTGCAGACCAGCCCCCTTACATCATTAATGTACCCGAAACAAAATGAGTAAGTTTGACTATAAGAAGGTAATGCCACGCTACAGCTTCATCGCAATCATCATGACGCTGCTGGCAGTAACCGTGATGGCCAAGACGCTATACACCATGACAGCCAAGCGCGACTACTGGATGAAGGTGGCCGACCGCGTGAAGAAGGACAGCGTAAGCGTGAAACCTACGCGCGGCAACATCCTGAGCTGCGACGGACAGCTCATGGCCAGCTCGCTGCCCGAGTTCAAGATGTTCATGGACTTCAGTACGCTGAGAGACGTAAGCGACTCACTCTGGAAGGCCAAGGTCGACTCCGTGTGCCTCTGCCTGAGCCAGATTTTCCCCGAAAAGTCGGCCGGCGACTTCAAACGTCACCTCATGGAGGGCTACAACAAGCGCAGCCGGCACTGGCCGGTGTGGCCCCGCCGCGTAGACTACAATACCTATACGGAGGTCAAGGCACTGCCGGTATTCAACCTGCGGCCCTACAAGGGCGGCTTCCACATTGAGGAGAACGACGCCCGCCAGCGCCCCTACGGTTCGCTGGCCAGCCGTACCGTGGGCACCATGTTCGGTTCCAAGGACTCTGCCCGCTTCGGTCTGGAGCTCTCGTACGACTCCATCCTCCGCGGCACCAACGGCATCATCCATCGCCGCAAGGTGCTCAACAAGTTCCTCGACATCATGGACACGCCGCCCATTGACGGTGCCGACATCGTTACAACCATAGACGTTGACATGCAGGACCTGGCCGAGCGCTCCGTCATCGACGAGCTGAAGCTCATCAACGGCAACGTGGGCGTGGCCATCGTCATGGAGGTCAAGACCGGCGATATCAAGGCCATAGTGAACATGGAGAAGTGTATCGACGGCGAATACCGCGAGGTGAAGAACCACGCCGTGAGCGACCTGCTGGAGCCGGGCTCCGTTTTCAAGCCCGTGTCTATCATGGTTGCGCTCGAAGACGGCGTGGTAGATACCTCGTATGTGGTGGAGACAGGCTCGGGCGTGTGGCCCATGTACGGCCGCCAGATGAAGGACTGGAACTGGCGTCGTGGCGGTTACGGCACCATGAGACTGCCCCGGACGCTGGAGGTGAGCTCCAACGTGGGCGTTAGTCGCATCATCGACGACCACTACCACAACAATCCGGAGAAGTTCGTGCGCGGCGTTTACCGCACCGGTATTGCCTCCAACCTACGCATTCCGCTCGTTGGTTCCACCCCGGCCAAGATACGCATACCCAAGAAAGCCAAGAACGGACAATGGCTCAACTGGAGTAACACGGCGCTGCCGTGGATGAGCATCGGCTACGAAACGCAGGTTCCGCCCATCTCAACGCTCACTTTCTACAACGCCATAGCCAACAACGGCCGCATGATGCGCCCCCGTTTCGTGAAGCAAGTGCTCAAAGACGGCAAGGTGATGATGGAATATCCGCCCGAGGTTGTGCCCGGGCATGAGCAGATTTGCAGCCAGAAGACCGTCAAGCTCATGCAGACCATGCTCTACCATGTGGTGAGCCAGGGCCTTGGAAAGAAGGCCGGGTCGCCCTCCTTCAAGGTAGCAGGCAAGACGGGAACGGCACAGATATCGCAGGGAGCAGGCGGTTACAAGGCCGGCGGCACGCATTACCTGCTGAGTTTTGCCGGTTACTTCCCGGCCGATAACCCGAAGTACAGCTGCATAGTGTGCATTCAGAAGTCGGGACTGCCCGCTTCCGGCGGCGGCATGAGCGGCGTGGTGTTCCACAATATCGCAGAAGGCATCATGGCACAGAACATCAAGCTGGCCGTGAGTGATGCCCGCGACTCCTCTTCGGTGCTCGTTCCCGACGTGAAGGACGGCAACATCCTGGCTGCCGACTACGTGCTTACGCACCTCGGCATCAATACCAACACGGGCTGGAGCGGCTCTTATACCGACGGAAATCCCATCTGGGGGCGCGCCGAACGCAAGGAGAAGGCCATCAGCCTGATGCGGGAAAAAGTCTACGGCCGCCGACAGATACCCAACGTAACGGGCATGGGAGCCCGCGATGCGGTGTATCTCATCGAGAGCCGGGGCGTAAGGGTGAGGCTGCAAGGCCGCGGCAAGGTGGTGAAACAGAGCCTGGAACCGGGCCACACCATCAAGAAGGGCGAGGTTTGTGCCCTGCTATTGGAATAAAAAACATAAAGAAACAAGATATGAAATTAAACGAATTGCTCAAGAACATCAAGCCTCTCGCCACGGCAGGAGACATGGATGTCGATGTGACCGGTGTGAATATCGACTCGCGCCGCATTGCTGGCGGGCACCTGTTCGTGGCCATGAAGGGCACGCAGGTTGACGGTCACAAGTTCATTCCGAAAGCCATTGCGGCGGGAGCAAAGTCTATTCTGTGCGAAGACATGCCCACCGAAAAGCAGCCGGGCGTAACTTACGTGCAGGTGGAATCAACCGAAGACGCGGTTGGAAAGGTGGCCACGCTCTTCTGCGGCGACCCTTCGCGCAAGCTGAAGCTGGTCGGCGTGACCGGCACTAACGGCAAGACAACCATCGCCACCTTATTATATAGTATGTTCCGAAAGATGGGTTACAAGTGCGGACTGCTCTCCACAGTGTGCAACTACATTGAGGACGAGGCCATACCGACCGACCACACCACCCCCGACCCTATCGAGCTGAACGAGCTCCTGGGCCGGATGGTGGCGGCAGGATGCGAGTACGCCTTCATGGAGTGTTCCTCTCACGCCATTGCCCAGAAGCGTATCGGCGGACTGAAGTTTGCCGGCGGCATCTTTACTAACCTCACCCGAGACCATCTGGATTACCACAAGACGTTCGAAAACTACCGCAACGCAAAGAAAGCCTTCTTCGATTCGCTGCCCAAGGATGCCTTTGCCATCACCAATGCTGATGACAAGAACGGCATGTTCATGGTACAGAACACCAAGGCGACGGTGAAGACCTACTCCACCCGAAGCATGGCCGATTACCGTGCCCGGATACTGGAATGCCACTTCGAGGGCATGTATCTGGAGCTCGACGGCCACGAAGTAGGCGTGCAGTTCATAGGAAGGTTCAACGTGAGCAACCTGCTCGCCGTTTACGGAGCTGCCCGCATGCTGGGCAAGGAGCCCCAGGAAATACTCGTGGTGATGAGCACCCTGCACAGCGTAAACGGCCGGCTGGAGCCTATCCGCTCGCCCCAGGGCTACACGGCCATCGTAGATTACGCCCACACTCCCGACGCTCTGGAGAACGTACTCAATGCCATTCACGAGGTGCTCAACGGCAAGGGGCAGGTCATCACCGTGTGCGGAGCCGGCGGCCACAGAGACAAAGGCAAGCGTCCGCTCATGGCCCAGGAAGCCGTTAGGCAGAGTGACAAGGTCATCCTGACAAGTGACAACCCCCGGGACGAGGAACCCCAGGCCATCATCGACGACATGCTGGCCGGCCTCAACGCCCAGCAGAGAAAGAAAGTGCTCACCATCGTCGACCGCCGGGAAGCCATCCGCACGGCCTGCATGCTCGCCCAGAAGGGCGACGTGATACTGGTGGCGGGCAAGGGTCACGAAACCTATCAGGAAATAAACGGCGTGAAGCACCACTTCGACGACCATGAAGTCATCAAATCCATCTTCGGCGAGGCTTGAAACTGAACCTACCTAACGAACAAAAGCAACCGAAAGCAAATGTTATACTATCTTTTCAGATTCTTAGAACAATACGGCATCAGCGGCTCCCACATGTGGGGATACATCTCCTTCAGGGCATTGCTGGCGCTCATTCTTTCCCTGGTAATCTCTGCCTGGTTCGGAGAAAAGTTCATCAAATACCTCCGCAGCAAGCAGATAACGGAGACCCAGCGCGACGCGAGCATCGACCCCTTCGGCATCAACAAGATTGGCGTGCCCTCCATGGGCGGCATCATCATCATCGTAGCCATACTGGTGCCGGTGCTGCTGCTGGGCCGTTTGCGCAACATCTACCTCATCCTGATGATTATCACCACCGTTTGGCTCGGCTTTCTCGGTGGAATGGACGATTATATCAAAATCTTCCGCCGCAACAAGGAGGGCCTGAAGGGCAAGTACAAGATTGTGGGCCAGGTGGGCATAGGCCTCATCGTAGGCCTCGTGCTCTGGGCTTCGCCCGACGTGAAGATGAACGAGAACCTCGCCATAGAGCGCCAGGGACAGGAGATGGTCATCAAACACAGGGCCGTGGCACACAAGTCACTCAAGACCACCATTCCCTTTGTAAAGGGTCACAACCTTGACTATTCGCGCCTGATGGGCTTCTGCGGCAAGTACAAAACAGCCGCCGGATGGGTGCTCTTCGTCATTATGACGATACTGGTGGTAACGGCCGTGAGCAACGGAGCTAACCTGAACGACGGCATGGACGGCATGTGCGCCGGCAACTCGGCCATAATAGGCGTGGCGCTGGGCATATTGGCCTACGTGAGTTCGCACATTGAGTTCGCTGCCTACCTTAATATCATGTACATACCGGGCTCCCAGGAGCTGGTTGTGTTCATGTGCGCATTCGTCGGAGCACTCATAGGCTTCCTCTGGTACAATGCTTATCCGGCCCAGGTATTCATGGGCGACACCGGTTCTCTTACCATTGGAGGCATCATCGGCGTGGGCGCCATCATCATTCATAAGGAGCTGCTGCTGCCCATCTTGTGCGGAATATTCTTCGTAGAGAGCCTGAGCGTAATCGTTCAGGTATGGTATTACAAGATGGGAAAGCACCGAGGCGTGAAGCAGCGCATCTTCAAGCGCACCCCCATTCACGACAACTTCCGCACCCAGGACAACCAGTTGGACCCCGAATGCACGTACCTCGTCAAGGCGCCCCGCAGCGTTGTGCACGAGTCGAAGATAACTATCAGGTTCTGGATTACGACCATCATCCTGGCCGCCCTCACCATCATTACGCTTAAAATAAGGTAAACATGAAGAGAATCGTCATATTGGGAGCCGGCGAGAGCGGAGCCGGTGCAGCCGTACTGGCTAAGAAAGAAGGGTTCGACGTGTTCGTATCAGACACGTCGATGATAAAGGACAGGTACAAGCAACTGCTCGATGCCCACCACATAGCATGGGAGGAAGGCCGCCACACCGAAGCGTTGATACTCAACGCCGACGAAGTTATCAAGAGCCCCGGCATTCCGAAGGAGGCGCCGATGGTGCAGAAGCTGCTGGCACAGGGAACCCACATCGTCAGCGAGATTGAGTTCGCAGGCCGCTACACCCACTCCAAGATGGTGTGCATAACGGGCAGCAACGGCAAGACTACCACCACCTCGCTCATTTACCACATATTCAAGGCGGCCGGATACGACGCCGGACTGGCCGGCAACATTGGCAAGAGCCTGGCCCTGCAGGTTGCAGAAGAGCCCCACGAGTACTACATCATCGAGCTGAGCTCGTTCCAGCTGGACGACATGTACGACTTTAGGGCCAACATCGCCATCCTGCTCAACATCACGCCCGACCACCTGGACCGCTACGACTTCGAGTTCCAGAAGTACGTGGACGCCAAGATGCGCATCATTCGCAACCAGACTCCGGAGGACAGCTTCATCTATTGGAACGACGACCCCGTCATCAAGCGCCAGCTCGACAAGTACGACATCAAGGCCGTGCAGTGCCCCTTCTCCGAACTGAAGGAGAAAGGCAGCATTGGCTACATTGAGGAGGGACAGTACAAACTCGAGTATCCTACCCCCTTCAACATGGAGCAGGAGGAGCTCTCTCTTACCGGTAAGCACAACATATACAACTCTCTGGCCGCCGGACTTGCCTCCAACATAAGCGGCATAAAGAAAGAAACAATACGCCGCAGTCTGAGCGATTTCCCCGGCGTTGAGCACCGGCTGGAGAAGGTGTGCAAGGTAGCGGGCGTGCAGTACATCAACGACTCCAAGGCCACCAACGTGGATGCGTGCTGGTATGCGCTCGAGAGCATGCGCACGCCCACCATACTCATACTGGGCGGCAAGGACAAGGGCAACGACTACAGCGCCATTCGCGACCTGGTGAAGCAGAAGTGCGTGGGCCTTGTTTACCTGGGGGCAGACAACACGAAGCTGCACAACTCGTTCGACGACCTGGGCCTGCCCGTGCGCGACGTGCACAGCATGAAGGACTGCGTGCAGGCCTGCTACGAGATGGCACGCCCCGGCCAAACCGTGCTGCTCTCACCCTGCTGCGCCAGCTTCGACCTCTTCAGGAACATGGAAGACCGCGGCGAACAATTCAAGAACCTCGTCAGAAACCTGTAACGAATGATAAACAAGACTTTAGGAAACATCTTCAAGGGCGACAAGGTGATATGGATGGTGTTCTTCTTCCTCTGTATCATCAGCGTGGTAGAGGTGTTCTCGGCCTCCAGCTCGCTGTCCTACAAGGGCGGCAACTACTGGAGTCCGGTGCTCAAGCACTGCAGTATCCTGCTGGTGGGCGTGTTCAGCATGGTGGTGGTACTCAACGTAAAGTGCAAGTACTTCAAGATACTTACGCCCTTCCTGCTCATCATCTCGTTCCTTACCCTTATCTGGGTGCTCATAGCGGGGCAGTCTACCAACGGCGCCCAGCGCTGGATCAACTTCGTTGGCATACAGTTCCAGCCCTCGGAGATAGCCAAGGGAACCATGGTGCTGGCCGTAGCGCAGATACTGAGTGCCATGCAGACCGAGAACGGTGCCGACCGCAACGCCTTCAAGTACATACTCATAACGTGCGCGGCCATCATACCCTGGATTCTGCTCGAGAACTTCTCTACCGCCGCCCTGCTGTGCCTGGTCATCCTCATGATGATGATTATAGGCCGCGTGCCGTTCTCGCAGATAGGCCGACTGCTGGGTGTGGTGATGCTGCTTGGCGTCTTCGCCCTCGTCATGATTATGGCCATAGGCGGCGAGGAACAGAAACCCAACGCCAACCGCCAGCTTACGGAGCAGGTGGTCGTGGAACGGGAGAAGCCCGGAGCGCTGGAGAAGGTGTTCCACAGGGCCAGCACGTGGAAGTCGCGCATACTATCCTTCATGGACGACAAGAACATACCGCCCGACTCGGTCGACCTTGACAAGGACGGACAGGTGGCCCACGCCAACATTGCCATAGCCTCGTCGAACATCGTGGGCAAAGGTCCGGGCAACTCGGTGGAGCGCGATTTCCTCTCTCAGGCATTCTCCGACTTCATCTATGCCATCATTATTGAGGAGACGGGGGTGGAGGGCGCCTTCTTCGTAGCCATGCTCTACATCATCCTCCTCTTCCGAACGGGGCGCATAGCCAACCGCTGCGAGAACAACTTCCCGGCCTTCCTGGCCATGGGGCTGGCGCTGCTGCTGGTTACGCAGGCCCTGTTCAACATGTGCGTGGCCGTGGGGCTGGCCCCCGTAACGGGGCAGCCGCTGCCGCTGGTGAGCAAGGGCGGCACCTCCACCATCATCAACTGCATCTACGTAGGCGTTATCCTGAGCGTGAGCCGCTCGGCCGCCAAGAAGCAGGACCTGCCCGAGCAAGAAACCGGCAGCGGAGCACTGGCTCCGGCATAGCTATCGGTCAAGGGCCTTGGAGGTGCCGGTCAAGGGGCTTGAAGGTATCGTTCAGGGAGCTTGAAGGGCACCTCTTTCGGAACGCCCCGTGGCAGGCGGTTCCGGCGCAGTTGTCAGGCAACGGGTCTGAACAGCCCCCGGGCTTTTGAAAAGCAAACCAATAAAAAGCGCAAAAAGTTACCGAATAAGAAAAATTTTGATTACTTTTGCCCAGATAAAAGGTATAAGAAATGGAGAACGACTTGAGAATCATCATCAGCGGAGGCGGCACGGGAGGCCACATCTTTCCGGCCATATCCATTGCCAACGCCATCAAGGCGCGGCGTCCTGATGCCAAGATACTGTTCGTGGGGGCACTGGGGCGCATGGAAATGCAGCGCGTGCCCGCCGCCGGATATGAAATCAAGGGGCTGCCCATCAGCGGTTTCGACCGCAAGCACCTGCTGCGCAACGTGGCCGTACTGTTCAAGGTATGGAAGAGCCAGCGCATGGCGCGCCGCATAGTGGCCCAGTTCAGGCCTATGGCAGCCGTGGGCGTAGGCGGCTATGCCAGCGGCCCAACGCTCAACGTGTGCGCCGCCAAGGGCATTCCCTGCCTCATCCAGGAACAGAACTCCTACGCCGGCGTAACCAACAAGCTGCTGGCCAAGAAGGCCGACAAAATCTGCGTGGCCTATCAGGGCATGGAGCGCTTCTTCCCGGCCGATAAAATCGTAATGACCGGAAACCCCGTGCGCCAGAACGTACTCAACGCCACCGTGAGCCCGCAGGAGGCCCGCAGGCTCTTCGATCTGGACCCGGAGCAGAAGACGATACTGCTCGTAGGCGGCAGCCTGGGCGCCGGAACCATCAACGAGAGCATGCTGCAGCACCTGGACACCATAGCCGCCAGTCCGGTGCAGTTCATCTGGCAAACCGGCAAATACTACAACGAGGCCGTTAACAGGCAGCTGGCCGAACGCGCCCCGCTGACCAACCTGAAGGTTCTCGACTTCATCAGCGACATGGGAGCGGCCTATCGCGCCGCCGACCTGGTTATCAGCCGCGCCGGCGCCAGCAGCATCTCGGAGTTCTGCCTCATCGGTAAGCCCGTCATCCTGGTGCCCAGTCCCAACGTGGCCGAAGACCACCAGACCAAGAACGCCATGGCACTGGTTGACAAGGATGCCGCCATCTACGTAAAAGACAGCGAGGCCCCGGCCGTGCTGTTGCAACGGGCGCTGGACACGGTGACCAACGACGCCAAGCTCGCTTCTTTAAGCGAAAACATCAAAAAGCTCGGATTTCAGAATTCGGCAGAAATCATTGCCGACGAAGTTATCAAATTAGCACTGAACAATGGAACTCAAAGACATTAAATCAGTCTACTTTGTAGGAGCCGGAGGCATCGGGATGAGCGCGCTCGCCCGTTACTTCATACACAAAGGCTTCGTAGTGGCAGGTTACGACAAGACACCAACCGCACTGACCCGCCAGCTGGAAAAAGAAGGCATGATACTGCATTACGAGGAGAACGTGGACGAGATTCCCCACGCCTGTCGCGACCCCCGGTCGTGCCTCGTCATCTATACGCCGGCCGTGCCGGCCGAACACAAGGAGCTGCTCTACTTCCGGTCAGGCGGCTTCGAGATAGAGAAACGTGCCCAGGTTCTGGGCACTCTGACGCGCTCGCACAAGGGTTTGTGCGTGGCGGGAACCCACGGCAAGACCACCACCTCTGCCATGTGTGCCCACATCCTGCACCAAAGCCACGTGGACTGCAACGCCTTTCTGGGCGGCATCTCCAAGAACTACGGCACCAACTACATACTGAGCGACGCGAGCGACTACGTGGTCATTGAGGCCGACGAGTTCGACCGCTCCTTCCACTGGCTGCGCCCGTGGATGACGGTCATCACCGCCACCGACCCCGATCACCTCGACATCTACGGCACCAAGGAGGCTTACCTGGAGAGTTTCCGCCACTACACGGAGCTCATTCAGCCCGGCGGCGCCCTCATCCTGCACAAGGGGCTGGAGATGAAGCAGCACGTACAGCAGGGCGTAAAGGTGTACGAATACAGCCGAGACGATGGAGACTTCCACGCGGAGAACATCAGGATAGAGGACGGAGAAATCAGTTTCGACTTCATCTCGCCCCTGGGCAATGTCACGGGCGTGGAACTCGGCCAGCCCGTTCCCATCAACATAGAGAACAGCGTGGCTGCCATGGCCATGGCGCAGCTGAGCGGCTGCACGGCCGAGGAACTCAGGTACGGCATGTCGACCTACCATGGCGTGGAGCGCCGGTTCGACTTCAAGATAAAGACCGATAAGCTGGTGTTCCTCTCCGACTATGCTCACCACCCCAAGGAGATATACCAGAGCGCCCGCAGTATCCGCGAGCTGTACCGCAACCGCAGGATTACGGCCATCTTCCAGCCGCATCTCTACACCCGCACCCGCGACTTCTACAAGGACTTTGCCGATGCGTTGAGCCAGCTCGACGAGGTAATCCTCTGCGACATCTACCCCGCCCGCGAGGCTCCCATACCGGGCGTAACGAGCCGGCTCATATACGACAACCTGAAGCCAGGTGTGGAGCGGAGCCTCATCCACAAGGAAGACGTGCCCCAACTGGTAAAGAGCCGCGACTTCGACGTGCTCATCGTGCTGGGCGCGGGCGACCTTGACAACTACGTGCCGCAGATAACCAAGATTCTGGAAAGCAAGTAAAATGCACATCAACTGGCGAAAAACCGTAACCGTAATGCTTGATGTAGTGCTCGGAGCCTACGTGATAGCCGGCCTCACCGCGTTCAACAAACCCGATGATACGGCCCGTATATGCACCAAGGTGAGCATCGACATCCAGGACGAAACCACCAACGGCTTCATCAATACGCGCGAGATAAAGGCGCGCCTGGAACGCAGCAAGCTCTATCCGCTGGGCAAACCGATGGGCTATGTCAGCTCGCGAGCTATCGAGGAGACGCTGCGCAGGAGCCCCTTCGTGAAGACCGCAGAGTGCTACAAGACGCAGGACGGCCACGTGCACATCACCCTCACGCAGCGCACTCCCATCGTTCGGATTAAAGCAAGCAACGGAGACGACTACTACATAGACGACAACAACCAGATTATGCCTAACTCGCACTACACCTCCGACTTAATCATAGCGACCGGAAACATCAACAAGTGGTTCGCCGAAAACTATGTGTCGGTGCTCGCCTCCACGCTCATGGCAAGCAACCTGTGGCGCAATCAGATAGAACAAGTGAACATTCTGCCCGACCGAAGCGTGGAACTCATTCCCCGGGTAGGCAACCACATCGTGAACATAGGCACCATGCCGGAGAGCAGAAACAAGGCAGAACGCAGCAAACTCATAGCCCAATTCACCCAAAACAAGATGGACCGGCTGGAGAAATTCTATAAGTACGGCCTCTCGCAAGCCGGCTGGAACAAGTACTCCTACATCAATCTGGAGTTCGACAACCAGATTATATGCAAGAAAAGAAGTTTGAATTGATAATGAAATAATAACGTATGGCAAAGGAATTTATAGTAGCTATTGAACTGGGATCGTCGAAGATAACCGGCGTAGCAGGTAAGAAGAACCTCGACGGCAGCATTACCATCCTGGCTGTTGCAAAGGAGGATTCCACCCAATACATACGCAAGGGTGTGGTCTACAATATTGACAAGAC
Organism: Prevotellaceae bacterium KH2P17; assembly: GCA_900199655.1. GTDB lineage: Bacteria > Bacteroidota > Bacteroidia > Bacteroidales > Bacteroidaceae > Prevotella. Next base: position 138,224 of record FZRE01000005.1, on the reverse strand, counting down.
CGTAGTCAGCCTAACCAGCATCGTCAAGAAGTTGGAAACAGCCCTTAAAACCAAGATTGCACACGTCTATGTGGGCGTTGGCGGCCAGTCTATCCGCAGTGTGAAGAACGTCATTGTGAAAGATCTGCCGGCCGACACCATCGTTACCCAGACCATGATTAACGAGCTGATGGACGCCAACCGCAACATGACGTACCCCGAACAGGAGATACTCGACGCCACCATTCAGGAGTACAAGGTCGACAACCAGTACCAGCTCGACCCCGTGGGCATACAGTGCAACAGGCTGGAAGGCAACTTCCTGAACATTCTCTGGCGCAAAGCTTACTACCGTAACCTCAACAAATGCCTCGAAACGGCAGGCCTGGCCATAGCCGACCTGTACATTGCACCGCTGGCACTGGCCGACAGCGTGCTCACCGAAACCGAGAAGCGCGGCGGCTGCATGCTCGTAGATTTGGGCGCCGACACCACCACCGTGTCCGTCTACTTCAAGAACATACTGCGCCATCTCAGCGTGATACCGCTCGGAAGCAACAACATTACCAAGGACATTGCCTCTCTGCAAGTGGACGAGGCGCGTGCCGAAGAGATGAAACTCAAGTACGCCAGCGCCTTTACTCCTAACGACGACATCGACAATACACTCACTTATCCCATCGACCAGGACCGCAACGTGGAGAGCAGAAAGTTCATCGACATCGTCGAAGCACGAGTAGAAGAGATTGTGGAGAACGTCTGCGCGCAGGTTCCCAACGAGTACAGCGACAAGCTCTTGGGTGGAATCATCCTCACGGGCGGCGGCTCCAACCTCAAGAACATTGAGCGCGCATTCACCAACCGCACGCATATAGGCAAGATACGGACGGCGAAGTTCGTCTCTGAACCGGTCAATTCAAACCATGCTGACATCACCTCGCACGACGGAACCATGAATACAATCCTCGGACTGCTCATCAAGGGCGACATGAACTGCGCCGGCAGCGAGATTACCAACGACCTCTTTGAGGCCGGAACGCAGAAACCGGCAGCCCCGCTGACCGACATCCACCAGAAGCCGCGCACCATTACGGAGACCGCCGGCAGCGGAGTGGTGCTCACAGAGGCCGAGAAACAGAAGGCCGAAGAGGAGGAACGCCGCCGCAGACTCGAAGAAGAGGAAGCCCGCCGCAGGGCAGAAGCCGAGGAGGAAGAGCGCATAGCCCGCGAAAAACGCGAGAACAGCGTGTGGCACAAGGCATGGGGCGTGCTCAAGAAGTTCGGCAAGGACGTCATCTCCGAAGAATAACAAAACCGTACATCCAACAAGACAATAAACACTACAGATTATGGCAGACAGCAATAAACCTACAATACTCGACTTCGGTGAGCCCGAGAAGGAAGACAGCATCATCAAGGTCATAGGAGTTGGCGGTGGCGGCGGCAACGCCGTGAACCACATGTACCGCGAAGGCATACACGATGTGAGCTTCGTGCTCTGCAATACCGACAAGCAGGCACTCGACGACAGCCCTGTGCCCGTGCACCTGCAGCTCGGCAAGGAGGGACTGGGAGCCGGCAACAAGCCCGCCCGCGCCCGCCAAGCTGCAGAGGACACGATAGGCGACATACACGACATGCTGGCCGACGGAACCAAGATGGCCTTCATCACCGCAGGCATGGGCGGCGGCACCGGCACCGGAGCAGCCCCCGTGATAGCCCGCGTGAGCAAGGAACTGGGCATCCTCACCGTGGGCATTGTCACCATTCCCTTCCGCTTCGAGGGCGACAAGAAGATTGACCAGGCACTCGACGGCGTCGAGGAAATGGCCAAACACGTCGACGCGCTCCTCGTTATCAACAACGAAAGGCTGCGCGAGATATACCCCGAACTCTCCGTTCTCAACGCCTTTGCCAAGGCCGACGACACCCTCAGCATTGCCGCCAAGAGCATTGCCGAAATCATAACAACCCACGGACTCATCAACCTCGACTTCAATGATGTTAAGACCGTGCTCAAAGACGGGGGCGTAGCCATCATGAGCACCGGCTACGGCGAGGGCGAAGGCCGTGTGAAGAAAGCCATCGAGGACGCACTGAACTCGCCGCTGCTCAACGACAACGACATCTACAACTCCAAGAAGATACTGCTCAGCATCGCCTTTGCCAGCGAGAAGAAGAACCAGGAGAACACCGGCCTCATGATGGACGAGATGAACGATGTGAACGACTTCATGGCCAAGTTCGGCAGCGATTTCGAAATCAAATGGGGCATCGCCATCGACCCGGAGCTCGACAAGAAGGTCAAGGTAACCATCCTCGCCACCGGCTTCGGTATCGAAGACGTCGACGGAATGAACAGTCACCTGGGCAAGAAGCACACCCAGGAGGAGGCCGACCGCATTGCTCAGGAGGAAGAGAAGGCCGCCGAAAGGCAGGACCGCCGCAACCGCTACTACGGCAAAGACTCCAACAACACGCAGTACAAGCGCCGCCCGCACATCTTCCTCTTCCGCCCCGAAGACCTTGACAACGAGGACGTAATCCTGGCTGTTGAGAACACGCCCACCTACAAGCGCACCCGGCAGATGCTGGAGGAAATACGCAAGCAGGCTTCGGGCGAAGCAGGAGACGACGAGAAGGACAAGAATGAACCCGTGCAGGGCGTCATCAGCTTTGCATAAAATATAGGAGAAACCAACATGTCACTATTTGAAACCATCAGCGAAGACATCAAGGCGGCCATGAAGGCACGCGACAAAGTGCGCCTGGAGACGCTGCGCAACATCAAGAAGGTGTTCATCGAGGCCAAGACAGCACCCGGAGCAAACGACACCCTGGAAGATGCCGCCGCCCTGAAGATACTGCAGAAACTGGCCAAACAGGGCAAGGAGACCGCTGCCACCTACACCGCAGCCAACCGCCAGGACCTGGCCAACGAGGAGCTGGCGCAGGTTCAGGTCATCGAAGAATATCTGCCCAAGCCGCTCAGCGAGGCCGAAATAGAGCAAGCCGTCAAGGAGATAATCGCCCAGACCGGCGCATCAACCATGAAAGACATGGGGCGCGTAATGGGCATGGCAAGCAAGCAGCTGGCCGGCAAGGCCGACGGCAGCACCATCTCCAAGATAGTCAGGCAGCTGCTTTCATAGCAGCCGCACAGCCACACCACTATCCCCGGCCGGAGACAGCATAGTTTCCGTCCGGGGATTTTTCATCTCCTACATTTCGGTTTATAACGGCTGTTCGTCCGTAATTCAACCTCTTGTTTGCTGAAAGTGTTCTCTTTTGTATATGTCAGCTGCCCGCCTGCTGCTTTCATGCTACTGCATACAGACCCTCTAAAGTCGATTTTCTGCCGGTCGATGTAAGCTCCAGAATGCCAATTTAGCCTTTTACCGCTATCCTTATATAGCTGTGGATGACCTCGGAGAGGTCGACTTGTCAGGTAACCGCATGCCGAGGAGGCCGCGTAGCGACCGAGTTGGCATGCGGATATGCTGCTGATAGCGGCCCGTCTCCGGAGGAGACGCCCTTACACTGCATGCCATCAGGCACGATGCAGGGCGACCCCGCTGGGGTCGAACAATCTGTGTAGGCCTATATCCGCATGACAAGTCGTCCGCTACGCGTCCTCTCTGTCATGCGGTTACATGAATGTACGACCTCTCCGAGGTCGTGATTTAGCTGCTGAAAATGCGCTGCCGCGCCGCCAGTTTGTTTCTAAAGTCTCAGTAACAGCCTATGTATTAAGGCCAAATTGGCAAAGAGTTTCCATCAAAACCTACACCCCCTGCAATAGAAATCATCCTCGTCCAAATTGTGAATTGTGAATGATGAATTGTGAATTAGCTGCCTGCGGCCTGCAAAATCATCCCCTCCCAAATTGTGAATTGTGAATGATGAATTGTGAATTAGCTGCCTGCAGCCTGCAAAATCATCCCCTCCCAAATTGTGAATTGTGAATGATAAATTGTGAATGAGCTGCCTGCAGCTTGCAAAATCATCCCCTCCTAACCTCCCCTTTCTAAGGGGAGGATACGCTGGCGCCCACAAGCAGACACCAATTACCTACTTTTATAAATATAGCAAAAAGACAAACTGGTATCCTCCCCTTGGAAAGGGGAGGCGGAGGAGGGGATGATGAACGGCAGGATTGATAACATTCTGTCAACACAACGAATACAAAAAACACACATTATCCGCTCTTATGAAAGAGCGGAAAAAAGAAAAGAATATCACAAAAAGCGCCCTCCGCCAATCCTAAATACAAGTATTTGATAGTCAATTACTTACAAGGAAAACTGCAAAAGGTATCATTCAAGCCCCCCGAATGGCATCTTCAGCCCCCTTGAACGTATCATTCAACGAGCCCGAAGCATAGCTCCGGGAAAAACATTGTAAACAAGCCGGCCCGCTACTCAAAAAGTTCGCGCAGCACGGGGAGCGACTTCAGCTCGGGAAAGCCGGGCACGTGGAGGCGATAGTAGTCGAGGATGAGCTCGGTGCAGCGGTTGCGCTCGGCGCGCGTCATGACGAAGAGGTGCATCGACTCGTAGTTCATGCGCATGAGCAACCCTATCTTGGCCGACTCCTGCGGGCTGAGATAGTCGGGATGCAGAGGCGGAAGCGTGGAGAAAATGCCGTTGCGCAGGTCGAAGAAATCGCCGCTCCGATAGTCTTCCAGATTGGGAAAGAAGCCGATGAAGCGCGAGAGCCGCATCATGAACACAAGGTGGAAGTTGGCAAAACTGCGCACCGTGGCGTCGAGCCAGCGCACACTGCTCTCCACGTACTGGTAGAGGGGCAGGTCCTGCTGTTCGTCGCGCGTGCTGTAAAGCAGGAATTCGGCGATGAAGAGCGATATGGTTAGCTTGTAAGGATGGAACGGTATGGAGCCGAAGGGCTGGCGGATGCACGCGTCGGTAATGCGCTGCAGGGTTACGCGGGGGCGGCTGTCGTAGGTTATCTCGAGAATGGTAAGGGGCTGGAAGAGCTGCTTCTTGAGCTTTCCCTTGGCGGTTTTGGCCAGCCGGCAGATAAAGGAGACGCGCCCCGACTGCTCGGTCAGCATGTCGACTATGACCTGCGAGTCGCTGTATTTGAGCGACCTGAGCACGATGGCGTTTGTCCGTATCAGCATGGCTCGTTGTGTTTGGAGTTTAAAACCAAGCAAAAATACGAAAAAAGAAGCACACACGGAAAATTTTATTCATAATATTTGGCCATTCGGATAAAAACCTATAACTTTGCACCCGCAATTCGAGACGACGGTCCCTTCGTCTATCGGTTAGGACGAGAGATTTTCATTCTCTAAAGAGCAGTTCGACTCTGCTAGGGACTACCATAATGAAATAAAAGTATAAAACAGAGATGGCAAATCACAAATCAGCACTTAAGAGAATCCGTCAGACCAAGACCCGGACTCTGCATAACAAGTACTACGCCAAGACAATGCGTAATGCAGTTCGCAAGCTCCGCGCAACTACTGACAAGGACGAGGCAGTAAAGCTGTACCCCGCCGTACAGAAAATGTTGGATAAGTTGGCTAAGACCAACATCATTCACAAGAACAAGGCCGCAAACTTGAAGTCAAGTCTGTGTCTGCATATCAGCAAGCTGGGCTAATATAGCCTCTTTTGCATCGCATACTGAAGGCCGTTATCCGCAAGGATGACGGCCTTTAAGCGTTTGCGGGGGTTAGTCGTGGTAGTATCCCCCACCCTTGCCGTGAGCCTGCAGCCAAGGTTCGGCCGCCTGGTAGCGTATCTTGTAGGCCGCTCCGGAGTGGTTGCGGGCCGGGCCTATCACCACTATCCAGCCGTCGATGAAGCCCGCGTTGCCCACATACAGCTCTCCGGGGCCGGCTGCCTCCATAGGCAGGTCGGCGCGGAACTGCCACATCAGCTGCTTGACTTGCGCCTCGCTGCAGCTGAAAATCTCGGCTGCAGTGATGCGGTGGCCGTCCTTCTTGCTGAACGAAGCGCAGTCTTCGCTTATCCATGTCACCGAGTCACGGTCGGTAATGACGGACTGGAAGGTTACACACTGGGGGTCTTCAAAGCTCCAGGTTATCTCTACCTTGCGGCTGCCGCGGTCGGTCTGGGTCAGGAACTGCATCGCACTGCGCTTCAGCAGGTCCTTGAAGAGCATGCCATCCATCGCTCCCGGCGATTCAATCTCCAGCACTCCGCATATCCACTCGCGTACGGAACGCATCACGGCGGCACTGCCCTCGACGGGAAAATCTACCTGGGCATCGAACGAGGCGGCGCCTTCGGTACGGCTGTAGCCGAAGTCGGTTACGCCGAAAGCAGCTGCCCCTTTCACCGGGAGGGCGAACCGCACAAAGAGAAAGATGGTTATGCAAACGGCCGGAAAATTCATATCTACCTGCAAAGGTAGTAAAAACAAGCCGTAAAGCAGGCCGCTTTTTGGCATTTTTAGCACCTAAAAGTTTCGACGAATGGCGATTTTTTAGTAACTTTGCATACTAATCATTTTGAAAAAAGCAAATGGCAGAAAATCAGAACATTGAGAATAATTACTCGGCCAGTAACATCCAGGTCCTGGAAGGGCTTGAAGCCGTGCGCAAACGCCCGGCTATGTACATTGGCGACATCAGCGAAAAGGGATTGCACCACCTGATAAACGAGACCGTCGACAACTCTATCGACGAGGCCATGGCAGGTTTTTGCCACAACATCGAGGTAACTATCAACCCCGACAACTCGGTAACAGTAGAGGATGACGGCCGTGGTATTCCCGTTGATGAGCACAAGAAGCTGCACAAGTCGGCTCTGGAAGTCGTGATGACGGTGCTCCACGCCGGAGGAAAGTTCGACAAGGGTTCTTACAAAGTGTCTGGAGGACTGCACGGAGTGGGCGTAAGCTGCGTGAACGCACTGTCCTCGCACATGACGTCTCAGGTGTTCCGCGACGGCAAAATCTATCAACAGGAATACGAAAAGGGCAAGCCCCTGTATGCTGTCAAGGTGGTGGGAACTACCGACAAGCGCGGTACGCGGCAGCAGTTCTGGCCCGATGCCACCGTTTTTACTACCACCACGTTCCAGTGGGACATTGTGGCACGCCGCATGCGTGAGCTGGCCTACCTCAATGCAGGCATCAAGATAACGCTCACCGACCTGCGTTCGGACGCCGAGGGCAAAACCCGGCAGGAGGTGTTCCATGCCAAGGACGGGCTCAAGGAGTTCGTTCGCTATGTTGACCGCCACCGTAACCACCTCTTCGACGACGTTATCTACCTCAAGACCGAGAAGCAGGGCGTGCCCATCGAGGTAGCTATCATGTACAATACCGACTACTCCGAGAACATTCATTCTTACGTCAACAACATCAACACCATAGAAGGCGGCACCCACCTCACGGGCTTCCGCGCCGCACTCACCCGTGTGCTGAAGTCTTATGCCGATGCCGACCCCGTTATATCCAAGCAGATTGAGAAGGCCAAGATAGAGATTGCAGGCGAAGACTTCCGCGAGGGACTCACCGCCGTGATATCCATCAAGGTGGCCGAACCGCAGTTCGAGGGCCAGACAAAGACCAAGCTGGGCAACAGCGAAGTAGCAGGAGCCGTGCAGCAGGCCGTGGGCGAGGCGCTCACCTACTATCTGGAGGAGCATCCGGCAGAAGCTAAGAAGATATGCGAGAAGGTTGTTTTGGCCGCCACTGCACGTATTGCAGCCCGCAAAGCACGCGAGAGCGTACAGCGCAAGAGCGTGATGAGCGGCGGCGGACTGCCCGGCAAGCTGGCCGACTGCTCCAACAAGGACCCCAAGGACTGCGAAATCTTCCTCGTAGAGGGCGACTCTGCCGGCGGTTCTGCCAAGCAGGGACGCGACCGCTACACACAGGCCATCCTGCCGTTGCGCGGTAAGATACTCAATGTGGAGAAGGTGCAGTGGCACAGGGTGTTCGAGGCAGAGTCGGTGATGAACATCATCCAGTCCATCGGCGTGCGCTTCGGCGTAGACGGTGAGGACGACCGCGAGGCCAACATCGACAAGTTGCGCTACGACAAGATTATCATCATGACCGATGCCGACGTCGATGGCTCACACATTGACACCCTGATTATGACGCTGTTCTACCGCTTCATGCCAAAAGTTATCGAAGAGGGGCACCTCTACATTGCCACTCCACCGCTCTACAAGTGCTCCTACAAGAAGGTAAGTGAGTACTGCTACACCGAGCAACAGCGGCAGGCATTCATCGACAAGTATCTGGACGGCAACGATGATGACAAGCAGCTGCACACCCAACGCTACAAAGGTTTGGGCGAAATGAACCCCGAACAGCTCTGGGAAACCACCATGGACCCCAAAACCCGGCTGCTCAAGCAAGTCACAATAGAAAATGCAGCCGATGCCGACGAGATATTCTCCATGCTCATGGGCGATGACGTGGAACCCCGCCGCGAGTTTATCGAGCAGAACGCAACCTATGCCAACATCGATGCTTAACAATTCCTAATATCTTGGGCGGACACAATCATGTCCGCCCTTTTTATTTATTCCTTCCAACATGAACAAGTTTTACCTGCTGTTTCTTTCGCTTCTTGGCGGCCACACGGCATCGGCTCAAACGCTGCCGCTGCGCCTCTGGTACGACAAACCGGCCACTTACTTTGAAGAAGCGCTGCCTATAGGCAACGGAAAGTTGGGCGCCATGGTTTACGGAGGTACCGAGACCGACTCGCTCTGCCTAAATGACATCACGCTGTGGACCGGCTCTCCCGTCAACAGAGATGAGGGGGGAGAGGCTTGGAAGCGCATTCCCGAAATCCGCGAAGCCCTCTTCCGCGAGGATTACCGGGCCGCCGACTCGCTCCAGCTCTATGTTCAGGGCCACAACTCGGAGTATTACCAGCCCTTGGGCCTGCTCTATCTGACCCATCTGGGCAGCAAGGAGCCGGTGCAGAACTACCGTAGAGAGCTGGACCTGGACAGCGCCATCTGCAAAATCAGCTACCGACGGGGCGACGTAACCTACCGCAGGGAGTACCTGGCCTCGCATCCCGACAAGCTCATCGCCATCCACCTGTCGGCCTCCAAGCCGCAAATGCTCAACTGCAAGATAGCCCTCACCTCGCTGCTTCCGCACAAGTCGAAAGTCTCCAAGGGGCAAATCATCCTCACGGGCAATGCCGTAGGCGACCCTGAAGAGAGCATCCACTTCTGCACGGTGCTCAAAGTCAGCTCGCGCGACGGCGCAGTCACCGTAGCCGACAGCAGCCTCTGTCTCCGCGATGTAACCGAAGCAACGGTCTACATTGTCAACGAGACGAGCTTCAACGGCTTCGACAAGCACCCCGTTCGCGAAGGAGCGCCTTACATAGAGACGGCTATGGACGAGGCGTGGCACCTCATCAACTACGCTTACTCCGACTTCCGCAGCCGCCACATAGCCGATTACCGCGCACTCTTCGGCCGGCTCAGCCTCAATCTTGACGGCAGTCAGGCAGATGATACGCGCACTACCACCCGGCAGCTCAAGGACTACACCGACCAAGGTGGCCACAACCCGTACCTCGAAACGCTCTACTTCCAGTACGGCCGCTACCTGCTCATCTCGTCATCCCGCACTCCCGGCGTGCCTGCCAACCTGCAGGGACTCTGGAATCCGTATGTCCGCGCACCCTGGCGCAGCAACTACACGGTAAACATCAACCTGGAGGAGAACTACTGGCCGGCCGAAGTGGCCAACCTGCCGGAGATGAGCAAGCCGCTGGAAGACTTCATCCGCGCCCTCTCCATCACCGGTAAGCACACCGCACAACATTATTACGGCATCAGCAAAGGATGGTGCTCGAGCCATAACTCCGATATTTGGGCCATGACGAATCCCGTTGGCGAGGGCAACGAGAGCCCCGAATGGGCCAACTGGAACATGGGAGGAGCCTGGCTGCTGAGCACGCTCTGGGAGCACTACCAGTTCACGCAGGACAAGGATTTCCTACGCTCAACGGCCCTGCCGCTCATGAAGGGAGCCGCCGACTTCATGATGGAATGGCTCGTGGAGAACCCGAAAAAACCGGGAGAACTCATCACCGCCCCCAGCACATCGCCCGAGAACGAGTACAAAACGCCCCAAGGATACCACGGCACTACCTGCTACGGCGGCACTGCCGACCTCGCCATCATCCGCGAACTGCTATCAAACACCTGCAACGCCATCATCGCTCTCAACCCCAAGCTGATGCAGCAGAGGCGTTCCGGCACCGGTATTGCGAACGAGGACGAAGCCTACGTGCTCCGCCTCGACAACACCCTGGCCTGCCTCCATCCCTACACCATCGGCCACATGGGCGACATCAACGAGTGGTATTACGACTGGGACGACTGGGATTTCAAGCATCGGCACCAGTCGCACCTCATCGGTCTCTACCCCGGTCACCATATATCCATAGACAAAACGCCCGAACTGGCAGCTGCGGCTCGCCGCTCGCTCGAGATAAAGGGCGACATGACGACCGGCTGGAGCACTGGGTGGCGCATCAACCTGTGGGCCCGCCTGCACGATGCCAAGCAGGCCTACCACCTCTTCCAGAAACTTTTGACCTACGTGACGCCCGACAAATACACGGGCGAAGACCGCCGTCGGTCGGGTGGAACCTATCCTAATCTGTTCGACGCGCATCCTCCGTTCCAGATAGACGGCAACTTCGGCGGCACTGCCGGTGTGTGCGAAATGCTTATACAGAGTGCAGACGGCCGCATCGAGCTGCTTCCGGCGCTGCCCTCGGCATGGCAGAGCGGTTCCGTAAGCGGTCTGCGCGCCCGCGGCGGCTACGAGGTGAGCATGCGATGGGCGGCCGGCCGCGTAACCGAAGTTACACTCCTGCCCACCGTGAGCGGCAAGGTAACATTAGTGTACAACGGCACCGAGCGCACCGTCAAACTCAAGAAAGGCCACAGCAAGACACTCAGATGAAGCATGCGTTCACCTTCCTGCTGCTTGTCCTGCAGTTGCTCAGCCTCTCGGCGCAGGAGTTCGGCACGCACTGGATAAGCCATCCGCAGCCAGACTCCACCTCGCAGGTATGGTTCCGCCATACCTACACGGCGCCTTCAAAGCCGCTGCGGGGCTCCATTACCATCACTACAACGGGCCTCTACAAGCTCTACATCAACGAGATTGAGGTAGGCAGCAGTCCCGTACTGCAGCAGTACGGCGCCAACACGGCCCAAGCCACTGCCGCGAGCTACAACGTTACGCGCTACCTGCGCACCGACAGCAACACCATAGCCGTGTGGTATTCGCCCGCCTTCCCGCATCCGGAAACGCGGCAGGTTTCGGTCGTCTTCAGCGGACAATACATCAGCGGCACCCCCTTTGCCCATTACAGCAATGCCGACTGGCTCTGCCGCCACTCCGGCGGACAGCTGCTGCCGGGCGGAGGCGAGCTTTTTGACGCCACGCTCAGCAACGACTACTGGAACGCCAACGACTTCGACCCGGCCTGCTGGCTCGGAGCCGTCAGCACAAAGGCCGCAACCGCTCCCGCAGCCCTACATGTACACTCCTTTTATACAGAAGAAAAAACGACCAACATCAGGCCGCCCAAATACTTCGATGTTGAGCACGACAGCCTATGGTTCGACTTTGGCGAAGGCTTCAAGGGCACCGTTCGCATAACCCTGCGCGATGCCCACCCCGGCGAGCACATCCACATAGGCGGCTTGGAGTACATCTGCAGCGGACGCATGGACGAGCAGGCCTACCGCCGCTTCACCGCTTCCTACAGCCGTAAGGTGCTCGTCTGCGGCGACAGCTGGTTCCGCCGCGAGCAGATACAACAGGTGGAAGCCTTGCAGCAGGCCAGCACATGGCACCGCAGCTACCTGTACTGATTGTTCAAAAATTCGGTTAAAACGGCTCTCCTTTCATCTAAAAAGCGTATATTTGCAGAAAAGAGAGCACATGACAGACAAATTATTAGAACCCATAACCATTGAGTTGGTCAAGGAGAAACATCCCGGCAGCAGCTTAGATAACGACATGCTGCTTATTCCGGAGATTGCCGGACTGCCCTTTCCCACCGAAGCGCGCCGCATGCAGTGCATCTTCGTGGCTCTGTGCCTGCGTGGCAGGGCCAACTACTCCGTCGATACGGCACAACACGTCATCAGTCCCAACGACGTCATCCTCATCAGTCACGGTCAGGTTTTGTCCGATTACATGTTCAGCCCCGACTTTAGCGGCATGGGGTTCCTCATCTCTCCGGGCTTTTTCAGCGAAATAGTGAAAGACGTACACGAAATATCAACGCTCTTTCTCTTTGCCCGCTACCACCCCATTTCGCAGCTTCGCCCCGATGAAATGGCCACTTTTAAGGAATATTTCTTCATGCTCAAGGCCAAAATCGACGACTACGACCACCACTTCAGGCGCGATGTGGTGCGCTCCGTCATCACCACCATGATTTACGACCTGGGCAACACCATCTACCGCATACAGCATGCCGACTACCGAAAGCAGCCCCGCAGCGAGAAGATATTCTACGATTTCATCAAGCTCTTGGAGCTTAATTTCCGCCATGAACGCCGTGTTGGCTGGTACGCTTTGCAGCTCGGGCTCACGCCCAAGTACCTGTCAGAAACCATCAAGCAGGTGAGTCAGCGCACCCCCAACGAGTGGATAGACAACTATGTGGTAATGGAACTGCGCGTGCTGCTCAAGAATTCGACCAACAGCATCAAGCAGATAGCCGACGAAATGCACTTTCCCAACCAGAGTTTCCTCGGCAAATACTTCAAGGAACATGTGGGCCAATCGCCTACGGAGTACCGAAGGTCGTAGCCGTAACATACCTTTTGCTTTTTCATTAGCCCTTAATTACCCATCGTGCTGATTTATCATCCCCTCCTAACCTCCCCTTTCCAAGGGGAGGAAACGTTGCTGCATAGTAGCTGATGATTTGACAATATACCCCAAGAAATGGCTGCAAAGCTAACCGGTAACCTCCCCTTGGAAAGGGGAGGCGGAGGAGGGGATGACCTGATAGCAGCAAATAGCAAAATTGAGGGAAAAATCATCCCCTCCTAACCTCCCCTTTCTAAGGGGAGGAAACGCTGCTGCAGGTTTCCTGCCGGTTAGCTTCAGATTATTGAAGACAGAGTAACAGAGTAATTTTGAAGCTGAAGCAAGGTGGGTTGTGAGTAGCAACGAGTGTGTAATAACAAGCAACTAAGCAAACCGGTAACCTCCCCTTAGAAAGGGGAGGCGGAGGAGGAGATGACCTGATAGCAGCAAATAGCAAAATTGAGGGAAAAATCATCCCCTCCTAACCTCCCCTTTCTAAGGGGAGGAAACGCTGCTGCAGGTTTCCTGCCGGTTAGCTTCAGATTATTGAAGACAGAGTAACAGAGTAATTTTGAAGCTGAAGCAAGGTGGGTTGTGAGTAGCAACGAGTGTGTAATAACAAGCAACTAAGCAAACCGGTAACCTCCCCTTGGAAAGGGGAGGCGGAGGAGGGGATGAGTAAAATGTAGGAGGAAATCACTCGATGAAACCGCCTTTTTTCAGCTCTTCGGCCACAGCACAGAGCTCGTTGTACCACTCCCGGCCAAACCGTCGCACGAGCGGCCCTTCCAAGAAACGGTAAAGCGGCAGGTCGAGCTGCTCACCTTTACGGACTGCACAGCTGCAAATAGCCCACCGGTGATAGTTAATGCCGACGAGGTCTCCGTCGAAACGCTTCTCGCGAACGGGATAGAGCGCACACGAAATGGGCTTCATGAACCGCGACCGTCCGGCTCTGCAGGCCTTCTCCAGCGCGCAGAGGCACGTTCCTTTGTCGTAGCAGGTAAACACGCAGTCTTTTCCGTTCACGATACTGGTTACCAGTTCACCCTCCGCATCGGTGTAGGCCACGCCCTGCTTGTCGATTACAGCCTGCGCCGAGGCCGACAAATCGGGCCACACCGTATCGAGCGAGGCTTCAATTTGGCCGATTTCATCGAGGCTAACCGGTGCTCCCGCGTCGCCTTCCACACAGCAGGCACCCTTGCAAATATCAAGGTCGCAGCAGAATTTCTCGGTAAATATATCGGGCGAAACCAGTACGTTGCCCACCTGCAGGATATGGAGGTTCATTTTGCTCATACGCAGTTGTAAGTTGTGGGTGCAAAGGTACAAAAACGCCTTTAATGCACAAAGGAAACTGCCACCGTACTTTCGTAAAACAACTCCCTGCCTTTCCGGTGCCTTCACACCGCCTTCAAAAGTGTCAAAGCTATGCTCCACGAACTTTCGACACTTGTCGCACATGAATTCGACAATTGTCGCACATGAATTCGACACGTGTCAAAAGTTCCTGAAGATATAATCTTTTACCGGCCTAACCGCACTGGAAACGACCTCGGAAAGGTCGAAGTTAATAGAGGGAGAGCAGGAGATGGCTGCCATATGAGCGGACAAAGACCGCTGAAAACTGCCAAAGACCGACCTCGGAGAGGTCGAACTCTCATGTAACCGCATGCCTGGGAGGCCGCGAAGCGGCCGAGTCGGCTTGCGGATAAGCCACTCCACATTACCCTCGACCCCAGCGGGGTCGCCCTAAACCGCTGCTAACTGCATGTCAAGTAAAGGCGTCTCCTACAGAGACGAGATACTATATACATCCTTACCGCAAGCCAACTCGGCCGCAGTGCGGCCTCCCCGGCATGCGGTTACATAACAAGTAGACCTCTTCGAGGTCATGTCCGGCCGGTAAAAAAGAGGAAAGCTGCTACCCCGTTGCATGCCAACACACTCCCCTACCCACTACTCACCACGCCACGGGCGCCAGGCCCTGCGACTCCAGATAGGCGTTGCAGCGGGAGAACTGGTGGTTGCCGAACCAGCCGCCACGGTTGGCCGACAAGGGCGAAGGGTGCACGCTCTCGAGCACGAGGTGCTTCTGCTGGTCGATGAGGTACTTCTTTGAGCGCGCATAACCGCCCCAGAGCATGAACACAAGGTGCTCCCGCTCGGCGCTCAAGGCCTTGATGGCGGCATCCGTAAACCTGTCCCAGCCCAGCTTCTGGTGGCTGTTGGCCATGTGGGCCCGCACCGTGAGCGTGGCATTAAGCAGCAGTACGCCTTGCCGGGCCCAGCGGGTGAGGTCGCCGTTGGCCGGCATCGGCGTGCCCAGATCCATCTCTATCTCCTTGAAAATGTTAATGAGCGAGGGCGGCATCGGCACACCCTGCGGTACAGAGAAGCTGAGTCCCATGGCCTGACCGGGCTCGTGATAGGGGTCTTGGCCGATGATGACGACCTTTACACGGTCGAAGGGACAGAGGTTGAAGGCGTTGAAAATCAGCTTGCCTGGCGGATAACAGGGGTGGTGAAGATACTCCTCGCGCACGTAGTTGGTGAGGTTAACGAAGTATTGCTTGTCAAATTCGGCCCCGATGTGCTGCTTCCAGGAGGCTTCGATGTCTACATTCATATTCGTGCTCGTTATGGTTTGTACCGCAAAAATAGGCATTTAAGGGCAGAAAAGCAAAAAAGCAGGCGGATTTCTGACTGCCGGCGAGATTTTTGGTAACGCGGCTTGGAACATTCAACACTATTTTTTATATTTGCATTTGTACTGCCGCGGGGCAGCCCGAACCATCAGATACCGAAACCGACACACACATGAAAACAACCTTCAGGACGCTTGCCCTGCTTCTGCTCCTGTCCATCAAGACCGCCGCCGGTCAGACTCTGCCCGGCGAACGGATATTTCTGTGCACCGACCGCACGGCCTGCACGGCCACCGACAGCGTGCGGATAGACGGCATCCTCATGGCTACCGACACGCTCGGCGGCCCTTACAGCCGCTACGTTTACGTGGAACTCATCAATAGCCAGGACTCTCTCTGCCTGCAGCAGAAGCTGCGCTGCGAGCCCAGCGGCCGTTTTCACTCCGCATTCCAGCCGCTGACAGTCTGGCCGCAGGGCACGTATCGGCTGCGTGCCTACACACGGCTGATGCGCAACTACCCCCCCGAAACCTTCCCGCTGCTCACCCTCCGCATCGGTAATGATGACAGTCGGCAGCCTGCTGTGAGCCGTGGCGTGCGCTGTTACCTATACCCTGAGGGCGGCCATATGGTGGGTGGACTGCGCCAGAGCATAGCCATCAGACTGACCGACGGCAGCGACCGTCCGCTCCGGGGCAGTTTTTCGGTTACCGACAGCAGGCAACGAGAGCTGGCAAGTGGCACCACCACCGCCTCGGGTTGGCAGCTGGCGGCCTTTACGCCGGAACCGGGAGAGGCCTATTATATAAAGGTGGAAACGGAGAACGGAAAGGAGACGTTTCCCGTTCCGGCTCCAAACACTGTGCCGGTAGTGCAGAGTGCGCTCAAAGGCAACATCCTCTCGTACTACGTTCACCCGCAACTACCGCCGAAATATGCCCTTTACCTATACCACCGACAGTTGGGATTGCAGCGTATCAACCTAAAACGCAACGGCGGAAAGATTGATGTCACGGGGCTGGGAGACGGGCTCGCATCGCTCATTCTGACCGATGAAATGGGCGAAATTGTATCGGAGAGCTTCCAGAGAGTTGGGTTCCGGCAAGGTCAGCAAACAGCTGTCGGCGTGGCGGACGGCAACCCCGCCGGCGTTCTTTGCACATTCCGCCGAGCCATAAGCGACACTACCGCCAGCCTGCCGCAGGCCGTTCCGGCGCTCATACTGCAAACCGACGTGGCTTCGCCGGCACCTTTCCCGAAGAATTACGGCCGCCCCGGCGAGGACAGCGAGGCCGACCTGCGGGCGTGGCTCTGTTCGGCAACCTTCTGCCGCATCAACCTCAAGGCCGCCCAAGAGGGCAAACTCACCCTCCCCTACGCCCCCGAAACGCAGCTCGCCCTTAGCGGCAGGGTCACTTACCGCGACGGCGGGCGCCCCGTAAGGAACGGTTCGGTCATGGCCTACCAGAAGAGCAACAACGCCGTTTTCACTTCACAGACCGATGAAATGGGCAATTTTCGCATCCCGGTTGATGATTACAACGACGGCGAGGAGTTCTATCTGCAGGCTTACGACAAAAAAGGAAAGGCCTACTACTGCCGCTATGAGATGACGGAAGACGCCCCGCCGCCGCTCGCCCGGCAGCAATCTGACCTTGCATCTGAAGCCTACGGAGGCGACGAAGCGCAGCTCAACAGGCCCGGCTTGCACGGTGTAAACAGACTGCCGGAGGTTCGCGTAACCGCCAAACGCCGCATGTACGACCAGGAGGAGAAGCTCTTCTACAAGTCAACGCTGCTTACCCACGCTGATATACAATCACACAACCTGATTGATTTCAAGCATGTAGTCGAATACTTCTTTAAATACATGTACTTGACAGGCAGCGAACAAGTAGGCTATGTTCTCAACAATCGTAGGGCTTCGACATTACAAGCCAACCAGTCCATTAAAATTCTCCTCGACGGAACACCCATTTCTGTTAACCAAGTGCTCTATATGGACATGAACGATATGGAATCCATCGAATATCTTAGCGCGGTTGAAGCTGCAAAAAGAGCTGATGTTGGTGGTGCCATCAATGGAGCGTTGGTAATGAAGACCCGCAGCTTTAAGCCTGGTACGGAGAAAACAGAAAGCAAAGGAGTGATGTACCGCCCTTTGGGGCTCACAGGCGGGCGCAAAAAAGATATCATTCCAACGATGAAATCGGCCAAAATGAACCTCCAGGAATGGGTTTTTACCGACACCGTTTATAAGGATGGGAGGGTGAGCAGCACACAAACAAAACGGTAAGACCGAAGCTCCTGTACGCCTGCTCTTGGCATGCAGGCAAACAGCCTCTATCCGGGCAGGTTGGCGAAGCTATGCTTCAAGGCTCCTGAAGGTATCGGTCAAGAGGCTTGAAGATGCCGTTCAACAGGCTTGAACGATAGCTCCAGAAATGCCGGGGGCTGCAAATGACTGTACGAGGGGATAGATTGCACTGGGCAAGAGGGAAACAACGGCTCTCTTGCTGCAAATCTCCGCACCCCGGAAAGGGCTGCTGCGCGAGGCCCGAAAGCAAACAAAAACGTCCTATACGCCGCCAATTTGCGGCATATAGGGCGCTCTTATAGAGGGAGGGATTAATCGGTAATCAGGTTCTCACCCGTCATATCGGCCGGCTGCTCCAGGCCCATGATGTGCAGAATAGACGGTGCCACGTCGGCCAGACGGCCGTTCTTAACGGTTGCCGAGTTGTTATCGGTCACGTAGATAAACGGCACCGGGTTGAGCGAGTGGGCCGTGTTGGGCGTGCCGTCGGGGTTAATGGCATTGTCGGCATTGCCGTGGTCGGCTATGACAATGGCCTCGTAATCGTTTGCCTTGGCAGCTTCAATCACGTCGTGTACGCAATGATCCACCGCCCAAACGGCCTTCGCGATGGCGTGATAGACGCCCGTGTGGCCCACCATGTCACCATTTGCAAAGTTGACTACGATGAAGTCGTACTTCTGAGCATTGATGGCAGCTACCAACTTGTCCTTAACTTCGTAGGCGCTCATCTCGGGCTTGAGGTCGTAAGTGGCCACTTTGGGCGACGGAACGAGAATTCTGTCCTCCCCGTCGTAGGGCTCCTCGCGCCCTCCATTGAAGAAGAAGGTAACGTGAGCGTACTTTTCGGTCTCGGCGGTGTGCAGCTGTTTCTTGCCGAGTTTAGAGAGGTATTCGCCCAAGGTGTCCTCCACGTTCTCCTTGGGGAACAGCACATGCACGTCTGTAAAGTTGGCATCGTAGGGCGTCATACTGTAGAATTGCAGGCCCTTGATGGTGTGCATGCCCTCGTCGGGCATGTCCTGCTGGGTCAGCACGGTAGTAAGTTCCTTGGCGCGGTCGTTCCTGAAGTTGAAGAAAATAACCACATCGCCTTCCTGTATCGTGCCGTCAACGGTCGAGTTGTTGATGGGTTTGATGAATTCATCTGTCACTCCGTCGGCATAACTCTCCTCTACAGCCTTCACCATGTCGGTAGTTTGCTTGCCTTTAGCTTCTACCAAGAGGTCGTAAGCCTCCTTTACACGGTTCCAACGCTTATCTCTGTCCATGGCGTAGAAGCGACCCACGATGCTTGCTATGTGGGCATCGTTCTGCCGGCACACTGCTTCCAGCTCCTTGATGAAGCCTGCGCCGCTCTTTGGGTCGGTGTCGCGGCCGTCCATGAAGCAGTGAACGAAGGTGTTCTTGAGACCATATTCTTTTGAAATCTCAACGAATTTAAAGAGGTGATCGAGTGAAGAGTGCACGCCGCCGTTGCTGGTCAGGCCCATCAAGTGGAGCTTCTTGCCCGTCTGACGGGCGTAGCTGTAGGCCGAAACGATTTCGGGATTCTTCATGATGGAGCCGTCCTTGCAGGCGCGGTTTATCTTTACGAGGTCCTGATACACAATGCGGCCGGCGCCGATGTTGAGGTGTCCCACCTCCGAATTGCCCATCTGACCGTCGGGCAGGCCCACATCTTCGCCCGAAGCCTGCAGCTGCGAGTGGGCTGAAACTGCAGTCAGATAGTCCAGGTAAGGCGTAGGCGTGTTGTAGATAACGTCACCCTCACCGTGTTTACCGATTCCCCAACCGTCGAGAATCATCAATAGAGCTTTCTTTGCCATAATAAAACTAATATCTAAAAAGTAATTTTTTCAATCTGCAAATTTACTACAAATAAGCCGATTGGCAAAATCTGAAGGGATAAAAGCTTTTAAATGGCAACGTTTCTTCTATCGACTTTTGGCGGAGTTTGCAGTTTTCGGCCATTTCATCGGATATGAGTAAGGAGTTGGCCCGAGCAGTCTGAAGGTAACGGGAACGGCATATCTCACTTTTACAGGCCTGCCGTTCCGGCTTCCGGGGTTCCACTTGGGCATCAGCTTCAATACTCGCAGGGCTTCAGCATCCAGCAAAGAGTCGACAGAGTGGACAACCTTGAAGTCAGTACATGTACTGTCCGGATTGACTGAAAAGCTGACCACTACCCTTCCCTGGATGCAATTTTCGGCATACTCGGCGGGGTATTTCAGGTTTGCAGCAATGAAATCCATCAACGCCTTGGTACCTCCAGGAAAAGAAGGCATGATTTCCGCTGGCTCAAAACACTTCCGCTCCGAGCGTGGGTTCTGTGCAACCGCTGCCTGAACCGACAGCAGCAACACCACTAAACAGAAGAATAAACGTTTCATATCTTTAGGTTTTAAATGAGAATTGACAAACTCCAAGGCCGAAGCCGATAGTTCTTCGGCCCGAGAAACATATTATCTGCCGCTCCTGACACATTCATTTGCGGGCGTGATTGACTGTTTTTGCCGATTTCACCGAGTCTTTTTGAATTTCCTCCGGGGGAATTCTGAAGTTGATGGGAATATTAAATCTCACCCTTACTGCCTCGCCGTCGATGCGTCCGGGGCTCCATTTGGGCATCAGCTTCAATACCCGCAAGGCCTCTGCATCCAGCAAAGGGTCGACAGATTGGATAACTTTGAAGTCGGAACATGTGCTGTCCGGGTTTACGATAAAGCTCACCACGACCTTTCCCTGGATGCAACCATCAACGCACGAGTCGGGGTATTTCACGTTTGCAAGCAAGAAATCCTGCAATGCCTTGATACCTCCGGGATAAGCAGGCATGTCATTCACTGTTGCAAAGCAAATCAGCTTTGGGAGCGGGTTCTGTGCAACGGCTGCCTGTACTGACAGCAGCAACACCACTAAACAGAAGAACAATCGTTTCATATCTATAGGTTTTGAATGTCCGTAAATCAAGGCGCAACCGGCTGACTCACAGCATGACCGGTACTGCAGGCCTCCAAGTTGCGCCTTGCAGATTTGAGTTTGGATACTGCAAAGATACAGTCTGGCCCGCCATTCTGCAATACCTGAATGACCATTGACACACTCAAAGGCATAAACCAACTGATTATCAGCGCAATAAAATATCCATTCAACTGTTTTTGACACAACAAACGAGAGCCTCCACCACAATTACAAGCTGCTGCAAGCACCACCAACGGCAGGCCTGCTGGCACCAAAAAGCCCCGCACACTTTACAGCATGCGGGGCTTGGAAACTAATACCTATACGTGATTTTATATGATCTCAATCTGGCGCTGGACCTTGGTTTTGGACTCCTCCATCTTCGGCAGGTCGACATAAAGCACGCCGTTGTCTACGCGAGCCTTGATTTTGTCCTTCTGAACATCATCGGGCAAGATGAGTGTTTGCTCGAACTTGCTGTAGTTGAACTCACGGCGAAGGTAGTGAGCTTTCTTGTCTTCCTCCTTCTTTTCATTCTTCTGCTCCATCTTGATGTTGAGGTTACCCTCGTCATTAATGTTTACAGAGAAGTCTTCCTTACGCAAACCGGGGGCTGCGAGCTCAATAGTGTACTCCTTGTCACGTTCTACCACGTTGATGGCTGGAGCCGTTGCGTTGGCACGAGGCATAAAACCTGTATTAAAGAAGTCCTCGAATACATCCGGTAACCAAGAACTGTTGTGCATTACTGGTAACATAATTAAATCCTCCTATTTTAAAAGTTAATGGTTTATCTTTATCATTTATCTTGAACTCTTACGTGTTCACATACCCTTATGCAATAAACATACCAACGCAGATTTTTGTCAATATGACACAAAAAGATGCCAGGATGTCAGCCCGCAGGCGTCATTCAACAAGCTGGGAAACGAGAAGAAAGGGGCCGAAAGCTTGATGATATCAATATTTTCAGCTATCTTTGCAAGGACATGAAAAGGACAACCATACTGCTGTTTGTCGCCCTTGCAGCCCTTGTCGGGTGCGGAACGGGCGGCCGCTCCGGAGCCGGAAGCCCGGAAGAGGCGGCACAAGCCTACGTTGACAGTGCCCTGCACTACATCGACGGCGGCGACCTTGTCTCGGCGCTCGTGCAGCTGCGGCAGGCCGAAAAGCTGCTCCCACGCCTCGACAACGCCAAGACGCAGTACCAGATATGCCAATACACGGGCTGGATACTTGAGAACACGGGCGCCAACAGCAAGGCTCTGGGCTACATGGAGCGCGCCCTCAGCTACGCCCGCCGTTACGGCAAGCCGGAGTACATGGTAGATGTGTACATCAACCAGGCCAACACCTTATATAATATGGGCCTCAACGACAGCGCCTGGAGAGTGAACCTGCGGGCGGCAGAGTTCTTTACCCAGGCCGACCAAGGGCAGAAGTCGGTCATCCTGAAGAACATTGCATACTACGAACTGCTGCACGATTCGCTGCCCGAAGCCGAGCACCACGCCTACCGCGCGGCCATGATGGCGCAGGATTCGTCGGCCCTCGGCAATGCCATCTCGCTGCTTTCCACCATCTACACGCGGCAGAACAAGCCCCAGCAGGCCAGCCTTTTGAGTAATATTGCCCAGCAGGAGAAGGCCCACCGCATGCAACTGCGCATGCAGGCCGAGTACGACAAGCAGGTTATCCTGCGCCGGCAGGCCGAAGAGAAGCTCTACTTCAGCATCGCCATCATCGCCTTGCTGCTCGTCATCTTCGCCCTCACGCTCTGGTACTACCGCCGCACGCAGGCCTTGTACCGCCGTTACCGCACGCGCGTGGCGGCCATCAAGGCCGACACCCTGGGCTGGCTGAGCCGCAAGGACGCCACCATAGGCGAGATGAAGCGGCAGATAGACGCCAAGACGCGCGAGGTGCAACAGCTCAGCCAACAGCTGCCGGCACAGCTGCAGGGCGACGAGATGGCCTCGTCAATTGCCGAAACAAAACTCGGAGTAGACGTGTTGTACGCCATCCTGACGGAGGACAACATCAGCCAGTACGGCAAGCAGGAGCAGAAAGCCGTAACGGAGGTGATGAAGACCATAGACCGCGAGCTGGCCTATCTTATCGACAACCCCGACTATGCGCTCACACCAAAGGAGACATTCTTCTGCATCATGGAGCGCAACGGCAAGACCGACGCGCAGAAGGCGCGCTCTTTCTGCTGCTCGGAGCAGGCCGTGCGCTCTACCAAAAGCCGCCTGAGCAAGAAGATAGACATAGAAGGCATCAGGCCGAAGGCTCCGCTCTAAGCGCCGAAACATATACTGCTGGGCAAAGACACCGGTTTGTCTTGCCGCTTATTGATTGCAGTTTATCAACTTGTAAGGAGCGTATGGGCGCCAGGGTATCCTCCCCTTGGAAAGGGGAGGTTAGGAGGG
>FZRE01000005.1:0-114770 GCA_900199655.1 Prevotellaceae bacterium KH2P17 | reverse complement strand
ATAATCGTCATCCCCTCCTCCGCCTCCCCTTTCCAAGGGGAGGAGACCGGTTTGTCTTGCCGCTATTTTTTACCCTTCCTCTTCACCGAACGCATGGGCACGAAAAACAAAAGCATAGGTTCAAGGGCCTTGAAGGATAGCTTCAAGCGGCTTGAACGGCACCTCCGAGCGGCTTGAATGGCATCTCCGAGGACACCAATTGTAATTAATTGAATTACTGCAAGTTACCAATCAGCAACCCGAACCATAAAAATCGCACCCGCGCCCCTGCCTATTTGCGCAGCTCGCGCAGCAGGAATTCGGCGGCGTAGCGGCCCATCTGCTCGTATCCCAAGGCGTTGGGATGCAGGCAGTCGGGCAGTCTCCACTCGGGGCGGAGGGCCTGCCGGTCGGCCGGGTCGGCCATCAGGCGGTCGAAGTCGATAACACCGTCAAACTCGCCGCTCGTTCTTATCCATTCGTTCACCATCTCCCGGCCGGCCTCATGGTCGGGTGTAAAGTAGCCGGCGCCCTTCATCGGGGTGATGGTCGCGCCGTAGATGCGCAGCCGGCGGGCGTGAGCCTTGGCCACCATGAGCTTGTACTGCTCGATGAGCTGGCGCGCCGTGGTGCGGCCGTCGGTGCTCACGCCGATGTCGTTGATGCCCTCAAAGACGATGATGTACCTCACTCCGCTCTGTCCCAGTATGTCTCGGTCGAACCGATCCTTGCCCGGTGCGCCGTAGCCTGTGGTGAGCACGCGGTTGTTACCTATGCCCAGGTTGAGCACACCCACATCAGTATGCTCGCGGGGCGAGTTGAGCACGCCTGACATCACGTCGGGCCAGCGGTTCTGGCGGTCGGTATCAGACCCCTTGCCGTCGGTAATCGAGTTGCCGAGTATGGCCACGCTGCGGCCGCCGGTGCGGTAAACGTCGAGGGCGGCGATGTTGAACCACTTCTCGTAACGGAACGAGCGGGCGAAGTCGGTGTGCGGTCCGGAGTAGCCTTTGAGGATGTAGGAGGTGGTACGTGAGCCCATGTGAACGGTGGGTTGCTTGGGAGCCTCGCTGTAGTTGATGGTTACGGCCAGCAGCTCATTGGGCCTGAGGTCGAAGCGCTCGGCATCGGAAACCACGGCGCTGCCGGGGGGCAGCGTTACGCGTTGGCGGTTACTGAAGCGCAGGTACTCGGCCGACTTGGGGTCGATGGTAAAGGAATCCTTGGCGTGGGCTATGTACACGGAGCGTATGCGCAGCGTATCGCGGCTGAGTTCGTTGGAGAGGTGCAGCCTCACAATGCTGCCCCCGGCCGATACCTTGATGATTTGGCGCACGCTGCGGTTGGTCATCTCGTTGTTGTAAGGCATGTAGCTGCGTACCGGGGTCTGCTGGGCGGCGGCCCAGGTGCCCGTCCAGTTGTCGTAAGTAGTTGCCCGGCCGAGGCGCGGCAGGCGCTGTGCGGGCACGGCCAAGGTATAAAATAGTATAAATGCTGCAAGTATTCGGCGCATAATCTCATGTTTGTCGTGCAAAAGTACACACATCTTTTCAAACCCCGTAATATATTTGCTATATTTGCAAAAACTTTGAGAAAACAACCAACTATACTGATACAATGAACCGATTTACGCTTCTTACACTTGCGCTTGCAGGCTGGCTGTCGGCCGGGGCGCAAGAGAATCCGCTGTGGATGCGGTACAGCGCCATCGCTCCCGACGGCCAGACCATCGCTTTCTCCTACAAGGGCGACATCTTCACCGTGCCCGTTGCGGGCGGCAGTGCCCGCCAACTGACCACCAACGCGGCCTACGACGCGCGCCCGGTGTGGAGCCCCGACGGGCAGCGGATTGCCTTCATGTCGAGCCGGGAGGGCAGTCTTGACGTCTACGTGATGGACAAGACGGGCGGCGCTCCACGCCGGCTGACCTACGACAGCGGCGACGAAACGCCCCTGACATGGCGAGACAACGGCCACATACTCTTTAAGGCAAGCCTCATGCCCGATGCCCGGACGGCCCTGTTTGCCAGTGCACAGTTCCCACAGATATACGAGGTGGGCGCTGAAGGCGGCCGGCCGCGCAAGTTCTCGGACATAACAATGGAGGACTTGAGCATCAGCAGCGACGGCGATATCCTCTATCACGACAAGAAAGGCTATGAAGACGAGTTCCGAAAGCACCACCGCTCGCCCATCACACGCGACATCTGGCTCTGCCGGCAGGGCAAGTTCAGCCGGCTGACCAGCTTCGACGGCGAGGACCGCACGCCCGTTTGGACGGCCGACGGCAATGCTTTCTGCTACCTGAGCGAGGAAGACGGCACCTTCAACGTGTACCGCCGCAGCCTCGACGGCAGCCTAAAAGAGCAGCTCACGCACTTCAAGGGCAACCCGGTACGCTTCCTCACGGCCGCCCGCAACAGCACGCTGTGCTTCGGATATGATGGCGAAATCTACACCCTAAGCCCCGGTCAGCAACCGCAGAAGGTGCACGTCAGCGTGACGACCGACCGCACCGACACCGAACTGGACCGCCAGACGCTGACCAGCGGGGCAACGGAAATCAAGCTGTCGCCCAGTGGCAAGGAGATTGCCTTCGTGCTGCACGGCGATGTTTACGTTACTTCGGCCGACTACAAGACCACCAAGCAGATTACCGACACGCCCGAGCAGGAGCGCAGCATCGACTTTTCGCCCGACGGAAGGGCCATCGTCTATGCCTCCGAACGTAACGGATTGTGGCAGATATACCAGACAAGCATCAAGCTCAAAGACGAGAAGGAGTTCGCCTACTCCACCGACTTGGTGGAGGAACAGCTGGTAACCTCGGCCCTTACCTCGCTGCAACCCAAGTACAGCCCCAACGGTAAGAGCGTGGCGTTCCTGGAGAACAGGGGCACGTTACGTGTGGTTGACGTGAAGAGCAAGGCCGTAAGAACGGTGATGGACGGCAAGTACATCTTCTCCTACAGCGACGGCGACGTGTGGTACGAGTGGAGTCCGGACAGCCGATGGCTGCTCTCCTCCTACATCGGTAGCGGCGGATGGAACAATGCCGACATTGCCCTGGTGAGCGCATCGGGCAGCGGCGAAATCCATAACCTCACCCAGAGCGGCTACAACGACGGCAATGCAAAGTGGGTGCTCGGCGGCAAGGCCATGCTCTTTGAGAGCGACCGGGCCGGCTACCGCAGCCATGGAAGCTGGGGAAGCGAGCGCGACGCCTACCTCATGTTCTTCGACCTGGACGCTTACGAGCACTTCAAAATGACCAAGGAGGAGAAGGAACGCATGGCCGAAAAGAAGAAGGAAGAGGCCAAGGAGGCCAAAGACAAGGACACGGAAAAGAAGGACAAGAAGCCGAAGAAGGACAAGCCGAAGGCCGATAAGGAACCTCTGAAGTTCGACCTCGACAACTGCCGCGACCGCATCGTGCGCCTCACGGTCAACTCCTCGCGCCTGGGCGACTTCCTGCTCAGCCCCGGCGGCGACTCACTTTACTATCAGGCGGCCTTTGAAGGCGGCTACGACCTGTGGCGACACGACCTGAGAGAGAACAAGACCGAGATAGTTCTCAAGAACGTAGGGGCCGGAGAGATGCTGGCCGACAAAGACTTTAAGACGCTGTACGTGAACACCAGCGGCGGCATCAAGAAGGTTGACGTGGCCAAGGGGTCGGCTAAGAACGTGGAATACGAGGCCCGCTTCAACTACCGACCTTACGAGGAACGACGCTACATGTTCAGCCACGCCTGGCAGCAGGTGAAGGACAAGTTCTACGACCCGCAGCTGCACGGCGTTGACTGGGATGGTTACAGGCAGACGTATGAGCGCTTCTTGCCCTACATCAACAACCGTTACGACTTCCGCGACATGCTCAGCGAGCTGCTGGGCGAGCTCAACGGCTCGCATACGGGCGCCCGCTACTACCCCGAAGGGCCCAAGCTGAAGACTGCCTGCTTAGGTCTGTTCTTCCAGTCGCAGTACAACGGCGACGGCCTCCAGATAGAGGAAGTCATCAAGCGCGGGCCTTTCGCCGTGCGCAACACGGGCGTCAGGGCCGGCTGCATCATCGAGAAGATTGACGGCGAGGCACTCTCAAAGGACAAGGATTACTCTTACCTGCTCGACGGAAAGGCCGGCAAGCCCGTCAGAGTGAGCATCTACGACCCCAAGAGCGGCCGTAGGTTCGACGTGACCGTAAAGGCCATCAGCAAAGCCGAACAGCTGGAACTGCTCTACAAACGGTGGGTTGACCGCAACCGCGCAACCGTTGACAGCCTCTCCGGCGGCCGGCTGGCCTACGTGCACGTAAAGGCAATGGACAGCGAGAGCTTCCGCACCGTGTTCAGTGAGCTGCTGAGCGACCGTAACAGGCAGCGAGAAGCCGTGATAGTAGACGAGCGACACAACGGCGGAGGATGGCTGCACGACGACCTAACCACACTCTTGGGCGGCCGACAGTACCAGAGTTTCGTGGCTCATGGCAAGTACATAGGCTACGACCCGTGGAATAAATGGGTGAAACCCTCGTGCGTCATGATTTGCGAAGACGACTACAGCAACGGCCACGGCTTCCCCTTTGTGTACAAGGAACTGGGCATCGGCAAGCTCATAGGCACCCCCGTGGCCGGCACCATGACGGCAGTGTGGTGGGAAACGCTCATCGACAGCAGTATGATATTCGGCATTCCGCAGGTTGGCTGCCGTGACATGCGCGGCCACTACGGCGAGAACCAGCAGCTTAATCCCGACATCGAGGTTTACAACTCGCCCGAAGATTACCTCTCGGGAACCGACCGCCAGCTGCAAAAAGCCGTGGAGGAGATGCTCCGAAAGTAACCTCCGCCACACCATTACTACCCCGGGCACCGCGTCCGGGGTATTTTTTTTGGCAGCAAGGCAGGGCAAGCGAACCATCAAATGCAAGCCTTTGCTTTGGCAAAAAATACGCTGTTGCAACTTCCTTAGAAACCATCGGCAGCATAAAAGGTATGCTTCAAGCCTCTTGAACGATACCTTCAAGGTCCTTGAACATGCCATTCAAGAGGCTTGAATGACACCTTTTGCCATTTTATTTGTAAGTAATTGACTATCAGCTGCTTGTAATTAGAGTTGGCGGAGGGAGCCTTTTGTGCCGTTCATCATCCCCTCCTCCGCCTCCCCTTTCCAAGGGGAGGATACCGGTTTGCCCTTTTGCTATATTTATAAAAGTAGGTAATTGGGGTCTGCTTGTGGGCGCCAGCGGTTCCTTCCCTTAGAAAGGGGAGGTTAGGAGGGGATGATTTTGCAGGCTGCAGGCTACTAATTCACAATTCATAATTCACAATTCACAGGTTACGAGGGTAGAGGTTGGCTCCCCGGTCATCCCCTCCTCCGCCTCCCCTTTCCAAGGGGAGGATACCGGTTTGCCCTTTTGCAAATCGTTGCTTGCTCGCTCCCGCTATGCAGCAAACTTGCAGCAGCAGAAAAAATACTCTGTTACTCTGTCTTTAAAAACCAGCAGCTAACCGGCAGGGAGCATGCAGCAGCAGAAAAAACACGCTGTTACTCTGTCTTTAAAAACCAGCAGCCAACCGGCAGGGAGCATGCGCCAGCGGTTCCATTCCTTGGGAACGGGAGGACAACGGGCGATGGGGAGGGCCGGCGGTGAGGTGCGGAGGAAACAAAAAAGGCCCCTACCGGTGGGTAGAGGCCTTGATTTTATGATGCTTGCTTATTCGTAGCCGGGGTTCTGGATGAGAACATCCTTGCCACTGAAGTCAATCTCGCGCTGCGGAATTGGCAAGATGGTGCGGTCGTCGTTGTACTTAACTTCGGTGCCGCCTCTGGAGGTCACGCTGCGCTTGTTGCGCCAGTAAGCGAAAGCTATCTGGTTTTCGGTGAAGAACTCCTTCTCGTATTCGAAGAGAATATCGTCCAGTGTAACGCTCGATACATCCGTATAACCGGTTATGCGGTTCTGTCGGAGCTGGTTGATGAACGGAGCTGCGGCTGCTCCACCGTTGAGGTGGAAGGCTGCCTCGGCTGCAATGAGGTAGAGTTCCGAGAGGCGCACAATCTTAAAGTTGTTCACATAGACGCTTCCACCGCGGCCGGGATACTTGCCGGAGTAGTAACCGGGCACGTCGGGGTGTGAGGTCTGGTCGTTCACGAGCTGGCTGCGCACGTCGTTGTTGGCAGCATTGCTGAGGTACAGGAACAAGGGGCTCTTCTCGTTGAACACACACTCGGCATAGCCGTCGGGGCTGTTGTAGTAGCCCACGGAGTAGCGGTCGTTGTTGTGGTTGTCGTTCACGCGGAGCTCGAAGATGGCCTCGCTGGTTCCTTCCTTATCCCAAACGCCGGGATAGTCGGCGATGGTATAGAGCTTGTAAACGTTGCTGTTGATTACTTCCTGTGCGTCCTTGAGGGCGTTAGCATAGTCGCCGGCGTACAGATAGGCACGTGCACGGAGCGAGAGGGCCACCCAGTAGTTCATCGAACCCAGCTTCACGCTCTTTGAGAGCAGGGGCATGGCGTCCGTGAGGTCCTTGATGATGAAGTCGTAGGTTGCCTTCAGCGTGCTGCGTTTGCCCTTGTAGTCGGCGGGATAAACCTGGTCGGCGAGCACCAGGCCCGTGTTTTCGGCGTTAACATCCTGCACCGAGGCGGGTATGTGGCAGAACATGCGGGCCAGGTCGAAGTGAAGCAGGGCGCGCCAGGTGAGGAGCTGGCCCTTGAGGTCATTGATTTCGGCCTCATCACCCTCTACCTGCGGCACGTAGGAGAGGCTCTTGTTCACGTTTCCCAGTGCCCCGTAGTAATAGTTGTAGCCAAACTTGGGGTAGTTGTCGTTCTGGGTTACCAGGTAGTTTGATATGGCCGTGGTCTGTCCCATGTCCACACCAACCTTGAAGTCGTTGGTCAGTATGTCGGCATAAATACCGAACTCCGAGGTGTAGGAGAAGCGTACGCCGTTGTCGTAGTCTATCAGTCGGTAGGCTACACCGTTCACTGCGTTCTGCAGATCCTGCACGGTAGTGATGGCGTCATCGTCCTTCAATTCAACGGAAGGTTCCGTATCGAGGAAGCCGCTGCACGAAGTGAGCAAGATGCCGGCAGCAAATCCCATGAATAAAAATATCTTTTTCATATTCTGTATGTTCTGTTTAAAATTAGAAAGTTAAGTTTACACCGAACTGGAAGGCGCGCGTTGCCGGGGTATCCGTCTGGCGGTAGCCGTTGATATCCACATCAGGATCCACGTCCTTCGTAGCACAGTAAATCATGAAAGGATTGGTTGCACGGAAGTAAACGCGCAGGTTCTGGATGTAGTTCTTCGATACGGGAACGGTGTAACCCAACGTGAAGTCGCGAACACGGATGTTGTCGGTCGAACGAATCTCACGAGAAGAGAAGCGGTCGGAACGGAACGGGTTGGCATAAATGGGCTGCGGGAACTCTGCCTTGTCGCCCGGCTGCTTCCAGTACTTGCCCACTACGCTCTTTGATACGTTGAAATTGCCCACGCGCACACCATCACTAAAGGTGAGGAAGTAGCCGGGATAGTCGAACATATCGGCTCCGAACTGGTACGAAATCATAAACGAGAGGTCGAAGTCCTTGTAAGTAAAGCGGTTGGTGATACCACCGAGCACATCAGGTACTGCCTTGCCAACGATTGTCTTGCCGGCACGAGAGTAGTAGTTGGTTACGCCCTTGGACTCATCTTCTGGGTCTATCCAGAACTCACCCAGACCTGTCTCGCTGTTCACTCCCTTGAATTTGGGCAGGAAGAACGTGTGCATAGACTCTCCTTCACGCAGAAGATACATGTTGCCATCGCCGTACTGCACGTCGTCTCCATTGGGGAGCTTGTCTACCTTGACGCTTTGCCAGGTGAGATTGAAGTCGGTATCCCATGAAAAGTCCTTGTTGCGGAAGTTCTGAGAGCTGACAGTAAACTCCACGCCGCTGTTCTTCAAGCGGCCCAGGTTCTGCCACTGGCTGCCGAAACCGGTCACGTAAGAGGTCGGAGTCATAAAGAGCAGGTCCTTGGTGAGCTTGTTGTAGTACTCAACTGTAAGCGTTACCTTGTGGTAAAGGGTCCAGTCAAAGCCCACGTTGAAGTTCGACGACTTCTCCCAACCTAACTTGGCGTTCTCGCGATTGGCCCAGAAGATGGCGGGATCGGAGCCGTACGCGCCCGTTGTGGCATAGGTTCCCATGTAGCCGTAGTAGTCAGTAGGCAGGTTGCCGTTGGTTCCGTAGCTGGCGCGAACCTTCAAGTCGGAGAAGAGTTGGCTGTCCTTGAGGAACTCCTCGCCACTGATACGCCACGCACCTGATACCGACCAGAAGTTTGACCAGCGGTTGTCCTTGCCCAGACGGGAAGAACCGTCGCGGCGGAAGCTCAGAGAAGCGTAGTACTTGTTGTCATAGTTGTAGTTTGCACGGCCCAACCAGGAGAGCATGTTGGCCTCGTAAGTGTAGCTGCCGCTGCCTGAAGCCACGCCGTTGGAGAGCTCCGGCAGCTTGGCTGTAGCGTAGTTGTGCGACTGCAGGTACTGGCCGAGCAGGTTCTTCTTCTCAACCTCGTAGCCTAAGAGGGCGTCGAAGTTGTGCTTACCCCATACGTTGGCATAGTTGAGTGTGGTAGATGAGGTGAGCGTCTTGTTGGTAAAGCCCCAGCGCTCGCCCATACCATGGACGGATTCGCCGTTAACGCTGCTGGGCGACCAGAACTCACGCGTCTTGTTGTCAACGTAGTCGAAGCCGAATATCTCGCGAACGAGGAAGTTGTAAGGCAGCTTCACCTCGGCTGTCAGGTTGCTCAGGCTGCGCACAATCTCGGAGTTGATGGTCTCGGCATAGTCGCCGGTCATCTGTCCGAGCATGAGGTGCGGGTTCGAAATCTTGCTTCCGCTGAATGCGGCGTCAGGGTTATAGGAGCCGTCCTCCAGCTTCACGGTAGCCGTTGGGTCCATGGAGAAGAGGATAGACATAGGAGCGGTGGTGCCGAAGCCCTGAGCCTGGTCTCCCTGGTCACGTATTCCCTTCGAATCAGTGAACGAAACCATCTGCTTGGCGCTTATCTTGAACCAGTCGTTTACCTGATGGTCCAGGTTGATGCGGCCGCTGTAGCGGTTGAAGTCGGTACCGCGAACCACTCCCTTCACGTTGTTGTAGCCCATGCTTACAAAGAACTTGGTCTTGTCGCTGCCGCCGTTGATGCTCAACTGGTGGTCGGTCGTGAAGCCGTGGCGGTACACTTCCTTGTACCAGTCGGTATCAGTAGTGCCTTCATAGTCGCGGAACCAGCCGTTGGGAATTTCGGCCTTGGCGGCCTCCATGGCAGCAGCGGCATCCATGCCTTCCCTGTACTGGAAGTAGCCCTTGAGTGCATAAGTGTAATACTCCTTGAGTTCCGAGGCGTTCATAGCCTCGAGTGCCGACGGTTTGGCAATGCCTGTCCAGCCTACCGAGCCATCGTAAGTAACGCGGGTCTTGCCCGATTTGCCCGATTTAGTGGTGATAATAACCACGCCGTTGGCAGCACGAGAGCCGTAGAGTGATGCAGCTGCGGCATCCTTCAGCACCGTCATGCTCTCGATGTCGTTCGGGTTGAGCGACGAGAGTACCGACAGCTGTCGGATTTCTGATGTCATGTCGGCAGGGCTGTCGGTCAGTGCAACACCGTCTACCACGTACAGCGGCTGTGTTGAACCGTTGATGGAGCCGATACCACGGATAGAGATGCTCTGGTTGGCACCCGGGTCTCCGATGGATGAGCCCACGCGCACACCGGCCATCTTACCGTCGAGCGACTTGACGAGTGAACCTTTCTCTGCCGAGAAGTCTCTGTCCTTCAGGCTCTCGGCCGAACCAGTAAACGAGGCCTTGGTGGTTGTACCGTAGGCCACTACCATCACCTCGTCCAGCACCTTGTTGTCAGAAACCAGGCGAACGGTCATGTTCGGAGCCGCCGTAACGGTTTGCGAAACCATGCCGATGTAGGAGATGGTCAGCTTACTGCCGGCAGGTGCCGACAGCGAAAAGCGGCCGTCAACATCGGTAACCGTACCAGTATTGGTGCCCTCAACGCGGACGGAGGCCCCCACAACGGGTTCTCCGTCTTCTTGAGACACAACGGTACCGGACACCCTGGTCTGAGCCAGCGCCATTCCTAAGCTCAGGAACAGGCAAGCCAAAAATGTCATAAGTCTTTTTTCCATAAAATCTCTCTCTTTAAAATATATAATAATGTTTTATTCCTATTTGCTAATCGGGTGCTGTTGCCACGCTGCAAGCATTCCCGCTAACCTAAAGCAATTCTCGCTGGCACGCCGTTACGTTTTCACGTTTTTTGCTTACACAATGCTGGCAGTTACCCTTTGTTTCAATCTTTACTAACAGGTTACAAAATTAATGCTTATTTACCAATGATGCAACAAAATTAATTAAAACCGCTCGATATTAAATACTATTTAACAATTGCAGTCCTTTTTCGATGTAGAAAGTGAAAGATTATGCACCCGTTATCCTTTAAAACTGTCATATCTCGCACCCCGAAAAAAGAAAACTGAAACCTCTCGCCCGCTCCGTTTACATTTGTTAGTAGACCGGCTGCACATCTATATCTACGAGGTAACACACCGCCGGCCACCGCCACCGGCAAGACCTGACTCCTGAACCCACCGCCCCAAGCGCCTCATCTGCCTGCTATACGGGTACGAAAAGCCATCTTTCACAACTTTCGACAAGTGTCGAATAATCGTACGACAAGTGTCGAATAATCGTGCGACACTTGTCGAAAGTTCCCGAAGCATGCTTTCGGCACGCTGGCGGGTGCCCTGCGACAAACAGATTGGCGCGCACTTGGAAACACGACCGGCAGACCGGCAATGGAGCTGTGTGGCCGGAAAAAGAGGGAAAGCCAGCATGCCGGCTTGCTGCGGGGCAGCTCCCGGGCGGCCGGAAAAGGCGGGAAACGAAAACGGCCCCATGCCTTGGATTTCTCCCTGGCATGGAGCCGGAATGTTGCATGTCGCGACAGCGTGCTATTTGAGTGTGAGCACGTCGGCATAATTGCCGTAGCTGCCTGCTGCTACGGTCCACTTAAAAGTAAAGGTAAAGGTCTTGGAGGCCTCGTCGTAGGTGCTGCCTTGGTCTGATACGCTAACCATGCCGTAGGTGGGGTGTACGTATCCGGTCTCCATCTGCGTGGGGTAAACGGTCACCTTGTCGCCCGAAGGACTAAAGGAGAAGCCGTATCCCTCGGTCCATACGCTGCTAATGCGGTAGCGGTTGCCAACTTCGGAGTACTCAATGCTGACCTCATCGGCAAAGCCCAGGAAGTCGCAGACGTACGTTCCGGTGCCGAAAGGCTTGTAATCCAGGCCGGCGAACTCCACCGACTGCGAGGAGCGGGCGCTGCCGTTGGTCGCTACCACCGTGATAACGTACATACCGTGGAGGTTGGTAACATAGAGGTCTTTGTAGTCGGAGGGCGAAACGTCTATCTTGGTGCCGTTTTTAACCACGTAGTCGGCATACTGCGCCTCGTCCATCTTGTGCTCCTCCTTGGCACTCTTGAGCTCTGCAAGGTAGTAGGTTTCCCTGGCCGCAGCGTTTGTAGCTACGCGTATCAGGCAGTCGTTGTCGGCATTGTAGCCCTCGCCTGCCGTGTACTGGTAGACGGTAGCCATGGGTGCAGAGTCGCCTCCGGGCTCGGTACCCTGTTCGTCGGTGCATCCTGTGAGCAGCAAGAGTGAGCAGAGAGATGCAGCCAGATATTCTATAGTCTTTTTCATATACTTGCTTTTCTTTATGTGATACTGCATTTACCATTTAAATTCGGGCGAGTCTTCCGCGGGTTGTACGGGGTCCGGGTTCTGCGTCATGCCGCCGTTGTAATCCGACTCGGTACTGATGAACGTCCACACCATCCAGTTGGGCAGCGTGTTGGTGTTCCAGCGGGCACTCTCCAGGTGGTTGGTGCCGGCATAGCTGCGTATGATGCCCTTGTTGAGACGCTTGATATCGTAAGTAGCAAAGCCCTCACCCCACAGCTCGACGCGGCGCTGCCACCACACTTCATTCTGGAAGGCAGAGGTCTGGTTGTTGTAATAGGGCTCGTTGTGCTGGCCGTACATGTACTGTGGGTCACGCGTCTTGGCAAACGCTTCGAGCAACTGGCGGCCGCGGGCCTCATCCTGCATGCCGGCGGCCTCGGCCTCGATGAGCTTCATCTCTTCTATCCGCATGAGCGGAACCGACACGCACCAGGCGTCGTACTTCACGTCGGCCTTGCCTGCTGCATTGCGGAACTTCACGCAGTAGCCACCTAATCCGTAGTTGGCATTCTCCACTCCGCCCGCGTAAAGACGTTCGGGATAGTTGGAATAGGCCTTCAGGGCATTGATGGCATCGGCCTTCGACATGTCGTCGAGCTTGAAATCAACCCAGCACATCTTACGGAAGTCGGTCTCGGGAATGGTCTCGAAGAGGTGTCGGTCTATCACCATCAGGCCTCCGTAGTTGCTGGCATAGCCGCATCCGAAGCCGTTCTCCGGTATCATGGCGGCTCCCCAGGAGTCATCGCCGTCGTTGGTCAGGATGTTGGGGTCGGTAGGTTTGAACTGCGTTGCGAACATCCAGGAGCTGTTGGGCGTATTAAACCCGTTGTCACGGCTCAGGTATTCGTCGCGACTTATCATGGTGTAGCCCTGTTGGGCCTTTTTAGCATACTCCTCGGCTTTGGCCCAGTCTTGCTTTTCCAGGTAGGTGCGGGCCTTGAGCCCGTACACAACGCTCAGGTCGGGCGTGTACTTATCGGTCCTTTTATAGCTGGCCAGATACTGCTCGGCGTAGTCAAGATCCTTGAGAATGAAGTCGAACGCCTCGCCCCATGTCATGCGTTCCTGGTGCATGGCCTCATCAGCAGTGCGCAGTTCGTCGGCCTTGATGGTGGTTAGGGCATTGTGATCTTCGCCGTAAGGCTTTGAAGCATACATCCTGGCCAAGTCGAGATAGTACATGGCCCGCATGGCATAAGCTATTCCGGCGCCCACTTTTCTTCCCTCCTGGGGCTCTGCATAGTCGGTAGCTCCGGCGTTCTTGATAACTACGTTGCAGTCGTTAATCCAGCCGTAGTAGTAGGTCCAGGGCAACTGAGTAATGCTATACCCGGCTGCCATGTACCGTACGGACTGATACCAGTAGGTGTACTGGTTGGCTCCTCCTACGGGAACAACATCCTGCCCCTCCACATCGCGGGTGAGAAAGAGGGAGGTGTAGCCATAATCCCACGCCCTATTGTCGGCCGGGGAGTAAAGTCGCTTGCCGCTGAGGTTGCCCGTCAGGTTGGCTACTAAGTTATCAAAAGAGCCCGGAGCGTTGGCAACCTGCTCCAAAGAGGGGTATCCGTTCTGCGGCGTAACCTCTTCAATACAGCCTGAGAGCATGCCGGAACCGAGGCCCGCAATGACGATTGCTGAAAATATCTTGTTCATATTCTTGTCCTGATTGTAGTGATGAATTAGAAAGAAACTTGTAAACCGCCCACGATTGTGCGTATAGGAGCGTAGGTGTTGAGGCCCGACGCCTGGGTTCCCTGGAAGTCATAGCGCGGGTCGAGGCCCTTGCGTGCCGACCAGAAACAGAGGTTCTCGCCTTGTACAAATACGCGGACGCGGCTCAGCATCAGCTTCTGCGTAAGGGCGGAAGGCAGGGTATAGCCCACCGTGAACGACTGGAAGTTGAGGTAGCGGGCGCTTGTCAGGAAGCGGGTAGATTGCGACGTGACGTTGGAATCGTCGTACATGAAGCGCGGGATGTTGCTCGACGTATTGTCGGGGGTCCATGCCTTGAGCACGTCTACAGAGTAATTAGCGCCGGAAGTCTTTGAATATACGGGGCCCATGAGTCCCGCATAGCCGAAGTCATATATCTTGCCGCCAATCTGATAGTCGAAGGTGGCACTGGCGTCGAAGCCATATATGCGCAGCGTTGTGGATATACCTCCGCTTGCCTTGGGCAGCATGGAGTGGGTATAGTAGGTGGCCTCGCTCCAGTTAGTGGTGGTAAAGGAGTGCTTGGTACCCGGTTTGCTGGAGTTGGACATGGTTCCCGCCTGATAGGCTTTGTAGATATCCTCGTCTACCCAGTAAAGAGGTTCGCCCTTGTCGCTCACACCTGCATACTCCACCAGCATTGCATTGTAGAGCGGCTGGCCTTCGGCATACCACATGGCGACATTGAAGCCGTTGTTCACATCGGCCTGCGAGAAGCCGCCGTACTGCTTGATTTTGTTCTCGGCCAGCTTGAGCACCTTGGCCGAGTTGTGCGAGATGTTGCCCGTAACGTTCCAGGTGATGTCCTTGGTGCGGATGATGTCGGCGTTCAGTATGAGTTCCACGCCCGTGTTGCGAATATCGCCAAGGTTGCCGTAGTAGCCGCGCACGCCCATGCTCTCAGGCACGCTGAGCCAGAAAAGCATGTCGGTGGTTTTCTTGTTGTAGAAGTTCAACTCTCCGCTCAGACGGTTCTGCAGGAACGCGAACTCCAGTCCGACGTTGAAGTTGGTGGTCGTCTCCCATGTAATGTCAGGATTACCGATGGAATAGAACGACGGTAACATGGCCTTGTCGCCCTTTGACAAGCGGTAGCGCTCAAGGAAGTAGAAGTTCGGGATGCCGTCGTTGCCCTGCTGACCGAGCGATACCTTCAGCTTCAGGTTATCAATCCAGTCGGCATTCAGCTTCTTGAAGAAGCCCTCCTTCGAGATAATCCAGGCGCCGCCCACGCTCCAGAAGTTGCCCCAGCGGTGCTCCTTGGCAAAGCGGCTGGAGGCATCGCGGCGATACGAAGCCTGTGCAAAGTAGCGCTGGTCGTAGTTGTAGAGCACATTGCCGAAGTAACCTTCCACGTTGTACTTTGTGCTGTAGGAGTAGCTGTCGTAGCGGTCGGCGAAGGCGTTTATTTCCTTGATGTCGGGCGAGAAGCCTCCGCGGGCCAATGCCTCCAGGTAACCTTCCTTGTTCTTGTACCACTCGTGGCCCAGCATAGCCTGCAAGTCATGCTGTCCGAACTGCTTGTGGAAGTTGAGCGTCTGCACGTAATTCTGGCGGAAAGGTACGTCACTGTACTTGTCGATGGAACCGTTTTCGGAGGCGGCGCTGCCTATGAACGGGTTCTCATAGTGCGAGTAGCGCGTAAGACCGAGGTTGAAGGAGTTGGTCGACGTGAACTTCAGCCACGGCGTCAGGGTGACATCGAAGTTCAACTGGCCCGTTACCTGGTCGCCTTTGTACAGTAGTTGATTGTACTTGTTGGCTCCGATGGGGTTACCTGTATTGAGGAACGGCCGCGAACCCTGACCGGGGAAGTTGGTGGACGGCACGCCGAAGTCGTACATCGGATGCCCGTAGCGGTCGGTCTTGATAACAGGATTGTTGTTGGCATCCAGCACCCGCACGTAGAGCGGGTAGATGGGGGCGATGTACATGGTATAGTAGCCCATGTTGGCCGAATTGCTCACGGTGTTGCTCAGGTTGGGGTTAGACTCCGTGGTGGAGTGTACAAAGCCCACGTTGGCCATCACCTTCAGCCAGTTGGTGGCCTGATAGTCGGCCTTCAGGCGGGCTGTGATGCGCTCGAAGCCAGAGTTTTCCAACACTCCTTTTTCCTTCAGGTAGCCCAGACTGGAGTAGAAACTTATCTTGGAGGTCCCTCCGCTCACGTTCACATTGTACTCCTGGCGGAAGCCATGGCGGTAGGCAGCGTCCTTCCAGCTATCGGGCAAGATATAATAAGTCTCGTCGCCGTACTTGTACGAACGGCCTAACTTGGCCTGCGGATTTATCTTGCCGTCGAGCCCAATCAGCTTCTCACCGTCGGGAAGGGTGAAAGGATTGTACTGCAGTCCTATGTTTGAGTCGGTAAAGAGGCGGCTGTTTACCCAGGCGTTAGCCTGCTCGCGCGTCATGCCCTGCTTGTAGAAAGCGTAGTTGTAAAACTGGGTATAGTAGGCTTCCATGTAGCGCGCGGGGTCTGTAAAGGTCTCGTACTCCTGCACGCTGCGGCTGGTGCTGCCCCATTTTGCTTCCAGATTGATGTGTGCCTGCTGGCTCTCGCCCTTCTTGGTGGTAATGAGAATAACGCCCGAAGCGCCGCGCGCACCGTAGAGGGCGGCGCTGGAAGCATCTTTCAGCACCGTTACGCTCTCGATGTCGTCCTGCGGAATATTGCTCAACGAAGCCGTGTAAGGTGCGCCGTCCACGATAATGAGCGGGTCGGTACTGGCATAGATGGAGGATATACCGCGGATATGGATGTTGCCCTGCGTGCTGCCGGGCTGGCCGCTGGCGCCCGTTAGCTGCAGGCCCGGCACCGAGCCCACCAGTGCATCGGCCACGTTGGTGGCTATCTTCTGCTTCAGCTCGTCTTTGCCCATAACGGCCGCCGAGCCTGTGAACGACGACTTGGTCTGCGTACCGTAGGCAACAACCATCACCTCGTCCAGTGTTCGGTTGTCTGGAGTGAGCACAATGCGCATGTTGGCCTGTGCCCTTACCTGCCTGGACTGCATTCCTATGTACGACACATCGAGCCTGGCACCCGGCTGCGCAGCGATAGAGAACTTGCCGTTCGCATCAGTTACCGTGCCCGTCTGGGTGCCCGCCACGCGGATAACAGCGCCCGGAATGGGCTGACCGTCTTCCGCAGAGACCACGGTGCCACTGACTGTTGACTGTGCCAACGCCATTCCCAAACTCAGGAAAAGGCAGGCAAGAAACATCGTTAGTCTTTTTTCCATAAGATTTCACTATTAAGTTTAACGATAGGTTTATGTTTTCTTTCTCCGGTTAGTGCAACTTGAGTTAACTTCAGGAGGCTAACAGAATTTTTCCATAGTATGGGGCATTGCCCCGTAAGTGTACTGCATGTTCAATGCACAAAACAAATGGCAGTCAGTATGCCTATTATTGCAAATTTAGAGTATATTTATTAATGTTGCAACAGATATAAACAAAATATTACGGAGATTAAACAATAATTAACTAAACGGGATGTCACAAGCCGCCGTTCGCAACCAGCAGGCAGTTAATTCATAATTCTTAATTCACAATTCACAGGTTAGGAGGGGATGATTTCAGCTGCTTTTCACACTTTTACTGCCAATTCTCATCCCCTCCTCCGCCTCCCCTTTCCAAAGAGAAAACCTACCCCGGCCCTCCCGAAGGGAAGGAGCATTGCTGCTCAACCATCGCTTTTGTAAAGCCCCCTCCCCTTGGGAGGGCAGGGGTAGGCTCCCTGTCATCCCCTCCTCCGCCTCCCCTTTCCAAAGAGAAAACCTACCCCGGCCCTCCCGAAGGGAAGGAGCATTGCTGCTCAACCATCGCTTTTGTAAAGCCCCCTCCCCTTGGGAGGGCAGGGGTAGGCTCCCTGTCATCCCCTCCTCCGCCTCCCCTTTCCAAGGGGAGGATACCGGTTTGTTATGCTGCTGATTGACAGCTACTTGCCCGCTCTTACCAAGCAGCAGGATTAAAGGTGCCATTCAAGGCCCTTGATGGATAGGTTCAAGGAGCTTGAAGGATAGGTTCAAGAGGCTTGAACGATAGCAGAGGGGGAGCCTACCCCTACCCTCCCAAAGGGAGAAAGAGAAGAGTTCCCCCTCTCACTGCCACCTCTCTTCGGGAGGGTTGGGGTAGGCTCTCCCCACAAACACAACGGAGGCGACCTTCAACAGGCCGCCTCCGTCATGTAATAGAGATTTTATGTATCACTCATTTGGTAGTATGAGGTTTATAAAGAGAGACCTTTCGCTTTCTAAATACGCTGCAGGTAGAAGTAGTACAGTGACAACATGAAACCTTGCAAGGTCTTGTAAGTTCCGTCGGTTGTCTGGCCAAACCACATGCCTACGAACTCGTAGCCTTCCAGTCCGGTAGCTGTGAAGTCCCAGGTACAGGTTCCGTCGCTGCCTTGGCTGTACGTTCCGTCCATGCTGATGTCGGGACTGTAGAAGTAATAGGTTTCTTCTCCCGTATCTCCCATTGCCATGGCAAGTATCTGGTTGCCCTCTAACGTGCCCAGATTGGCGAGGTTGAACATCTTGATGGTTGCCTTCTGGGTGTCTACGGTCAATGGAATTTCCAAGCCGGCGGTCTTGAAGGGCTCGCTCATAAGCTGCAGCGCGTAGGAGCCGTCGGTCTTTTTAGCCATCTGGGCCAGTAGATACCGCCAGCCTTGTGCTGTGTAGTACATCAGGCCGTAGTAGCCGAGCAGATCCTTGTCGAAGTCGAACTGGCGCACAAAGATGGAGTCTTGGATGCTGCCCGACTGGTATTTGAGCCAGCCCGAGCGCATGTTCTGGGTGGTGTTCTCGGTGAAGGTAATCTTCAGGCTGTCGCCAACAACGGTGGCGCTCATCCAGTCGGCATCCGATGAGAACGTAACCTCGGTGTTGTGCTTCATGCCGTAGGCATGGGTGGCGGCCTCATCGCCCACGCTGATGGAGTTGCCGGCACTCAGCTGGAGCACGAACCCCATCTGCTGTACCGTTACCTGCACGTAGTCGCCTGCTGCGGAGTAGATGGTCAGCTGGGCGGCACGGCCCTCGTAAGAGTCGTTCTGCGTTACCGTTACATCTATCTTGCTGCCGTTTACGGTGGCCGTACACCAGGGCTGGGAAGACTCCACCTTGGTTACTCCCTGCGGGCTGTTTACGTGTACGGAGCCTGTAGCAGCGCTGGCGCCGAAGAGCACCCGCGAGCTGTCTACGGCGATGGTAGACTCATGGGCGTAGGGGTTGGCCGTCTCGTCGTCGCTACACGAGGCGACGACCAGCAGCCCCAGAGCCAGGAACAGAATGCTGAATATCTTTTTCATAATTACTTCTTTTTAAGTGATGTGAGCCAGTAAACGCGGTCGCGGTTATTGATGTTGTAGGCAGGATACTTGGTTCCGATAGGGCCTATGCGCGTTCCAAGGTCGGGAGTGAACTCATAGAGGATGAAGCTCGTTACCTTATAGGTTCCCCACACGCCGTTGTCAACCCAGTCGTAGCTTTGGGTTTTCTCGTTCCATTGGGTCATCATGCCTTGAGTATCGGTATAGATTACGTAGCCGGCATTCTGATCCCAGCCCGTTAGGCGCACCACATTGCCGTTATCGAGCGGGACTCCCACTACCTGGGTGAAGATTTCCAGCACATTGGTTGCTCTGACATAGCGCAGCAGGATGCTGTAGTTGGGGTTCAGTCCCTGCATCTCGAAGCCGCTCTTGTCGGCAAGAGGCACGAGCTTGACATCCTTCTCCACCAGGGCCGATGTCTTGCTGGAAGTGGAGTGGAAGCTAATAGTCCAGTCGCCAGCCCACTCAAGGAACTTCTTTACCCATTCGGGGTAGGAAGCCTGGAGGGTGAAGGCCTGCCCCTTGGAGTCGGTACCCGTGTACACTTTCTTTTCGCTGTCGTAGGTCAACTCGCGGAAAGTAGCGTCGCCAACCTGTATGGGTTCGTAGAAGCGCAGACCCGTAGAGGTGTACACAAACGAAGGTTCGGAGCCTATGTCGCCCGTCGTCATGTCGGCATAGAGGTTGCTCGCGTCAATCTCTCCGCTCACGTCAACGCCGTTGATGCTGCCGTCGAAGAGGGTGTAAGTATCGTCCGAGAACTGCTTCTTGAATGCAGCCACGTCCGCCAGGTACTCGTCAGCGGGCTTGGTGAGGCGGTACATGTAGAGCGTGTTGCCCGTTCGGTAGCCGTGCACCTTCACCACATCGGTGCCTATGCTGTCTACCACGAACTCAAAGTCGCCCTGGTAGGCCTGGTACTGCGCCGATGAGGGGTCGGAGAAGAAGTGCATGAGGGGGTTATAGGTATCGAAGGTGATGGCGGGTCCTACCTCGTTGGTCATCTTATAATAAGAGGTATGGAACTTGCCGTCGCCCAATTCGGAGCCTACCCGTACCTGCAGCGA
Source organism: Prevotellaceae bacterium KH2P17 (assembly GCA_900199655.1). Classification (GTDB taxonomy): domain Bacteria; phylum Bacteroidota; class Bacteroidia; order Bacteroidales; family Bacteroidaceae; genus Prevotella. The sequence continues at coordinate 94,824 of FZRE01000005.1, read as the reverse complement.
GTCGAACTCGCACGTAAACACGTAGCCGCCGTACTGCTGGTTGGGCTCTGGAAACACCTCGAAGACCCATCCGTACTTTGAACCGGTAAGGGTTTTCTGCGTGTCCGTGAGGTACTGTTGCAGGCGGATGGAGGATGCCTGGTCGAAAGTGTCCTCCTGATCCTTGAGGCACGACTGCATGAGCAGCGCCGGGAGAAGGAGCAACAGGTATAACAGTATATTCTTTCTTTTCATAATCGTAGTCTCTAATGTTGTAAGCTAATGTCGGTCAAGTTAACCCTTCCGGCCACGATATCGGCCTCGCGGCGCAGTACAATGTCGCGCAGCTCGTCCATGTCGATGCCCCACGACTCGGTCATGTAGGCCTTCACCATGCTGAGTTTGCTCTCAATGGCCCCGCGGCCGTCTACATCCTTGCCGTCGGAGGGTGCCGTTTCGGCTTCTTTAAGCCAGGCCTCCCACTGCTCGGGGGTGTTGGTAACGTAGATGGAGAACATCTCGGCGAAGTCTTCTGAGTCCGAGTGCTGGGCGTAACTGGAGATGAAGCCGTGGTGGAGGTAGTAGTTTGCCTCGTCGCCCCCACCGTTGTAGGGCGGGTCACTCCAGCTTCCGGCCACGTAACCGGAACCGGTAACGAGCTTGTAGCCGGCCGAGTAGTCCTTGGTTTGGTTCATGATGTGGGTAAACTCGTGGAAGATGGTCTTGAGATAGAAGTGGTTCAGCTCGGCTCCATTGTCCAGGTGGCTGTCTATCTCATTGACTCCAGTCATGAGAATCTTCTTTCCTCCCTCGGCTGTTCCGAGTATGAAGGTTCCGTTGTTGTTGTACTCCCAGTCGCCGATGAAGTAGAGCAGCTTGGGAAAGTTGGCCCGGGTAAAGGCTATGCCGCCGGCCTCATCGAAGGCTTCGAGGCACACATATTTAATAATGTGGGCCAACTTGACGGACGAGTCGTAGTCGGCAGGGATGGTGTAGTAGTTGTGGTCGGACTGTACATCATAGTAGCGGTACATCACCTCCACGTTGTACGTGTTTACATAGTTGGCCTGCAGCCACTTGTCGAACTCGGTTGGCTGCACCTGGTCCACGGTGATGACGCTCTCGGACGAGAGTTCGTCCTCGGAACAGGCACTGAGTCCGGCTCCTAAGATGAGCGCCACGGCTGAATAAACGATATATTTCTTCATGATGAAAAACTCTTTATTTGATGACGAATGCGTATTACTTACGTGGGTTGGGCGTCATTCCGGAGTCGATGACGCGCTGCGGCAGCTGGATTGCCCGGCGCTCGTCGTCAACGGAGAGCTTGTCGGTTGCCTTGGCGGGCATACCGTTGGCGCCCATCTGACGGCGCAGGATTTCGATGCCGAAGCGCTTAACGTCGAACCAGCGCTGGCCGGTTTCCAGCTGTTCTATGCGCCTGAAGCCCAGCAGGCACTGGTACATGGTCTCGTCAATGGAACCCTCCTCGCCTATTTCGAAGGTGGGGTGCAGGTGCTTCTTGATGGTAGAAGAGAGCCCGTCGGCATCGTACGAGTAGGCTATAGGCTTGTAGAAGTCGTTGATGGACTGCGGAGTGAGCGTCATGCCGGTATTGATGATGTTCTGCATCCACATCGTCAGGTCGGCTGCGGCGGCATCATAGTTCTTCTTGTGTATGTACGCCTCGGCGCGGTTCAGCAAGCACTCGTCGGTCGTAAAGGCCGGGTAAATGGTCTTGTAGTAACCTATTCCGCGCACTGCATCGGTGTACTGGAAGAGGTAAGGTAGGCGCCAGAAGATGTTGTAGGTTGCCGACGTGGAGGTATAAGGCTTCGTTCCGCCGTCATAGAACTCGGCATCGCCCCAGATGTTCGATGCCTTCGAGGTTTCGTGGCTGTCGGTATAAGGGCCGTGGGTGTACTTCTTGTAACTGCTCCAGTTGCCGAATGCCACGCCTGCAACGGAGTAGCCGGTGAGCAGCAGGAGGTTGCAGTTGAGCTCCGAGGCCACGTAGTGCAGCGTGTAAGCCTCGCGGTTGCTGGCCAGAGTGGTATAGTAGCTCCAGTCGCGCAGCATGGTTCGGGGTGCTGAACCTAAGCACTTGTTGGCGTACTCAATGGCTTTGTCCCACTGCTCGTAGTAAAGATAGAACTTGGCAGCAAAGGCGTAGGCCGCTTTCTGGTTGAAGTGGAACTTCGGAACGTCGTAGTGGGTGTCGCCGATGAGCGGCAACGCCTCCTGTATATCCTTGTCTATCTTCTCATAAACCTCTGCTACGGTGCCGCGATCGTGCACCTCTCCTATCTTCGAGGCAGTCTCGTACTGGTAGTAAATGCCCAGGTCCTTGTCGCTGGTCTTGCTGTTGTAGGCCTTTGAGAAGATGTTTACGAGCATGAAGTGGGCATAGGCACGGCACAGCAAGGCCTCTGCCTTGCACTCGCGCAGGGTGGTGTTGGTGGCTCCGCCCACTTTGTCAATGCCCTCCAAGGCCATGTTGGCGGCCGTTGCCGATGCGTAGCTGGACTCCCAGTAGCGCTCGGGCGACTCGTTGTTGGTCTCGGTGATGTCCTCCCAATGGTATATCTGGTCGAGGAACCGGCTTGTGTTGGTGTTCGGAAATTCGTCTACGTTGTCCGACATATACTCCGTAAAGAGCACGTGAGTGTTCTCAGCATAGGCGGAGGTGAGCAGTTTCTTCACCTTTTCTTCATTGTCTATGACGGTGCGGTTATCGGGCATAACGTCCAGATAGTCGTCACACGAGGTGAACGTAAGCCCCGACAAGAGCAGGAGCAGGGCGCTGTATAGTATGTTTCTTGTTTTCATTTTCTTGTCGTTTAGAGTCCTAATCTTAATGTGAGGGTAAACTGCTTGGGCACCGGAACGGCCACACCGCCGGAGTTAAAGAACTCAGGATCCTGTCCGTTGAGCTTCTTGTCGGCGTAAAGCAGGAAGAGATTGGTGGCCTGCAGTTTCAGAGAGAGCGTGCTGATGCCTATCGGCGAAACGAGTGTACGCGGGAAGTCGTAGCCCAGAGAGATTTCCTTCATGCGGATGAAGTCGCCCTTGGCGATGCGTGCCGTTGAGTAGTTGTACGAGTTGTAGGCAATACTCAGGTCGCTGTCGTTCCAGTTCTGGCGGCGTGTAGCAATGGTGGGAACGTTCGTTTTGGCCTCGTCGCCGGCGTGCATCCATCGGTTCTTGAACTCTTTGGGCGTCGACGTGAGGTCGTCATAGCTGTTCTTGAACACCGGGTCCAGACGAACAACGTTGCCGAAGGAGTAGGTGATGAACACGTTAAGGCTGAAACCCTTGTACCGGAAGAGGTTACCCAGCGAGCCGGTGCTGGTGGGATCGGTCGGCCCTTCGTACTTCAGGAAGGCCAGCTCCTCGGGGTCGGACGTCTGGAAGTAGATGCCCGAGACAGTTGTAGAGCCGTCGGAATTGAGGAAAGTGGGCAGACCCTCGCCGTTGAGCCCGTTGAACGGAATGGAGAACAGCGAGCGTACGGGGTAGCCCTCACGTGCAAAGCCGGTACCGGACACGAAGTCGATGAGGCGTGTAGAGGTGTTGAGGTCCGTAATCTCGTTGTGAGTATGCGAGTAGATGAAGTTGGTTGACCAGCTGAAGTCCTTGGTTTTGATGTTCGTAGTGGACAGACTGAGCTCGAAACCGTCGGACTTCATGGAGGCTATGTTACCGTACTTCTGCGTTGCACCGTCGGTTCCGTCAACGTCGGCCACGCCAATCAGGTCGTAGTTGTTACGCTTGTACCAGTCGAAAGCGAAGTTGATGCGGTTGTCGAGGAAGCCTGCTTCCAGCCCCAGGTTTAGCTCGTGCTTCTTCTCGTAGGTAAGGTCGGGGTTGGCGGTGTCGCGTATGTAGAGGCTCGACTCGCTGTCCTTGGTAATGTAACGCCACGGGTTCTGGCTGCCGATAACGGCCTGCGCGTTGGTAACCGACGGGCGGTCGGCCGTCAGCGAGTACGAAGCCTTGAGCGTGAGGTGCGTGAGCGTGGGGCGCAGTTTCTCGAACCAGCTCTCCTCGTGGGCGTTCCAGGCGCCCGAGATGTTCCACGTTGGCAGCCATCGGGAGCTGCGGGCCATGCCCAGACCGTTTGTTCCTTCGTAGCGGAAGGTGCCGTTCACCGTGTAGCGACCTTTGTAGGAATAGGTTGCGTTGGCTGCAAAGGCGGCGCTGCGGGTATGGGTATTGCTCATTGTATAGTAGTCGTTGCCGTCTTCCTTGCTCTTCTTGAACACCTCGTAGGCGTAGTTTGCAATCTCGCCCATGGAGTATTGCATGCCCCAACCACGGAACCAGGTCTGGTGACGGTCGTAGGAATTGGTCTCCAAAGCGGCGTAGAGGTTCACGATATGGTCCTCGTTGAAAACGTCGTTATAGGCAGCCGAGGCGCGGAAGTCCCATCCGAACATGCTGTTGTCCGTGCGTTCAAAGATACCGCCGTAGGGCAGCACCGTTACCGGCAGGGCGAAGATGTTGTCAGGGTCGGTATAAAGATAGGAGTTGTTCTCGCGTATCGTAGAGGTTGCCATGGCGCGGTAGGCCATTGCCTGGTTAGAGTCGTCGAGGATGTTGTGCTCCTGCGAGGTGGCCGAATACTTCACTGCGCCCAGCAGGTTGAGTTCAACCTTGGTGATGGGCTTATAGGTCAACAGGCCTTGTGCACGGAAATCGGTCACGTTGAGGTTCAGGTAATTGGCGTTCAACTCATGCAGGATGTTGAACGGAGCATAGTTGCGCGTGTAGTAGGTGTTGGCATCGAGCGCACGCGAGGTGTTGAGGGCGTACGAATAAGGGTTGATGTCGAAGTTACGGGTAACCTGTCCGTTCACCGCGTCGATGGTGGAACTCAGCGTGCCCGGTGCCCGCTGCTTGCGGTAGGAGGCATTGCTGATGAGGTTCACGCTCACCTTCTGGTTGATGTTATACGTGGTGTTGAGGTTTGCGGTGTAGCGTTGCACCTTGCTCTGGCGCGTCCATCCCGGGTCAAACATGGCGCTCAGAGAGGCACGGGTCTGCAGTTTGTCGGTACCGCCGGATATGGATACCGAGTGATTGTGCATGATGGAGGTAGAGAACAGCTGGTCGAACCAGTCGGTGTTGCGGTACTCGGCGTCGCGCAGATACTGTGCCTTGGCCTCCGGAGTGTTGGGAAGGAGGAACTGGCCTGTGGTAGAATCGTACGCGCTAAGCAGCTGGTACATGTGCCCGTAGATACCAGAATTGGCGGCGTTGGCCGTCTCGGCGTAGCGCAGGTAGCCCTTCTGCTCCAGCTCCTGGTACACAGCCATCTGGTCCTGTGAGTTCATGATGTTGAATTCTCCGTAGCGCGGAACCAGTCGCATGGTGTACTCACCGGTATAGTTGATGTGGGCCTGGCCCGAGTGACCTTTCTTGGTGGTCACCACAATCACGCCGGCCATGGCGCGGGCACCGTAGATGGAGGTGGCCGAACCATCCTTCAGTATCTGGAAACTCTCGATATCATCGGCATTGAGGCCAGCGATGGCGGATGAAATCAGCGTCGAGGCGTCGCCCGAAGAGAGTGCATCGGCATCCACGTCTACCACGTCTTCCATGATTACACCATCCACTACCCACAGCGGCTTGGAGCTTCCGTAGATGGAGGTGGCGCCGCGCACGCGTATCTTAGGTGCCGTACCGAAGGTTCCGGTCACGTTCTGAACGCTCACGCCTGCCGCCCTTCCTTCGAGTGAACGGCTGATATCGGCCATACCGTCTATCTTAGCATCCTCGGCGTTCAGCTTCGTCGAGGCACCGGTAAAGAGCCGCTTGTCCACCTTCATCATACCCGTTACCACGACTTCTTCGAGGGTTTCGTTGTCGGCAGATAGCGTTACTTTCATTCCGTTGCGGGCTACAACGGTCTGGGTAACCCTGCCGATGTAGCTTACAGTGAGCCTGGCGCCCGACGGAACCGTCAGTGTAAAGCGACCGTCCACATCGGTAACAGTGGCCGTCTTTGTCCCTGCAAGAGTAACAGTGGCACCAACAATGGGCTCACCGTCTTCCTGTGAGACTACGGTTCCTGTAACCTTTGTTTGTGCCATCGCCATTCCTACGCACAGGAACAAGGAGGCCAAAATAAGAGTTAGTCTTCTTTCCATAAAATCTCGCTTTTTAGTTGTATGTTTGAATCAATGTAGTTATTTTTCGTCTCTGCGTCACTTGATATGTAGTTTAAAACTGAAAGGCTTCCCATGGCTGACACTTACTGTTTCCCGTTGATTGTACGACGTGGCTAACAATCCGTCACCAGTCAACCGTTAGGTTATAAACGCAAAAATAAACTAAATTTGTTAGTCGTGCAATAAAATTAAACTTAAAGCCTACAATATAAACATTAATTAACTAAACAATTATGTTTCAAAGTTTAAAAGATATTATCAAAAGGCTTATTTTCACGTCTGTTTGCAATCAAAACGTTCATTACAACTGCGCTTACGAAGCATAACGGCGCAGTTGATACAGATATTCAGTCTAAGTGAGCAATTCGTTAACAAAGTCAAAAGGCATCCTCCCGTTTTGCTGTTTACAGCTTGTCGTCAGCTGAAACCTACTTTTTTATACATTATTTTTTCCTTTCCAGGCAGCTTTCCGACCTCTCCTTACCTTATTATATACACCCCTCCCAGTCCCGTTCTGCTGTAGGTAGCCTCCCCTATCATCGCCAACTAAATTGTGAATTGTGAATTGTGAATTATGAATTAGCAGCCTGCTGGTTGCCAAATCATCCCCTCCTAACCTCCCCTTTCTAAGGGGGGGAACCGCTGGTACATGTTCCCTGCTGATTGGTTGCTGGTTTTTAAAGACAGAGTAACAGAGTATTTTTTCTGCTGTTATAGGTTAGATGAATTATAGGAATGAGCAAGCAATGGTTTGCAAAAAGGCAAACCGGTATCCTCCCCTTGGAAAGGGGAGGCGGAGGAGGGGATGATGAACGGCACAAAAGGTGCCCTCCGTCAACCATAAATACAAACATCTGATAGTCAATTACTTACAAACGAGGAAACAAAAGGTGTCATTCAAGCCTCTTGAACGGCATCTTCAAGGCTCTTGAAAGTATCGTTCAAGGAGCTTGAAGCATACCTCTTACGCGGCCGGTGTGGTTGTAAAGACAAAGTAACAAGGCATTTTTATCAAGAAAAAGGGTTGCATCCGATGGGTCGTTTGCTACTATTTGCTGCTCAAATCATCCCCTCCTAACCTCCCCTTTCTAAGGGGAGGAACCGCTGGTGCATGCTCTCTGCTGATTAGTTGCTGGTTTTTAAAGACAGAGTAACAGAGTATTTTTTCTGCTGCTGCAAGTTTGCTGCATAGCGGGAGCGAGCAAGCAACGCTTTACAAGAAGACAAACCGGTATCCTCCCCTTAGAAAGGGGAGGCGGAGGAGGGGATGATTAAATAGCAAATATGAGTAAAGAAGGGTAAAAAATCATCACCAACTAAATTGTGAATTGTGAATGATGAATGATGAATTACCCGCCGAGTGCGGGCTAAAGTTATATCTTCATCTCCCTGATTTGCGCCTTGAGGTACTCGCGGAACTCCTCGCTGCCAACCACCTCGATGTCGCCCAAGAGGCCGAGAACAAAGCGGCCGATGCCGAGAAAGCTGCACACCTGGAGACGGAGACGCCACCGGCCGTCGCCGTTGGGGGTGAGATACGTCTCTGCCTGCGGATATTCCTCCTTCAGGAGGTTGCACGAGAGCTGGCCGAGCAGCAGCTCGATGGTGTACGTCTGCTCGCCGCTGAACATGAAAACATCCGTAAACACCTGCCTGTGCCGGTCCTCAAAGCTCCACAGCAGGTCCACTATCTCCACGTCCTCCATGCGTGCAACCTTGAAGGTCTTGTTCAGCCCCGAGCTTATCTCGTAGCAGCGGATGTCGCTGTTGCCGTTCATGAAGCTGAAAGGTTCCACGTAGCGGCTGCTCACCGTGTGGCTGTGGGGCGACGAGTAGTTAACGAGCTTGGCCACGCGGCGGTTCTTGATGGCCTCGTACAGCCGCGTTACGTTGTTGCTCAGCTGCTGTTGGTACTTGAGATCGGTCACGATGCGCAGGTCGTAAAAGCGCTCCAGCTTGCGTTTCATGCGGCGGACAACGGGATTGGCGTCGTCGGCCGAGCCCAGCATGCGGCGCATCAGGACGGCTTCGTCCTCCGTAAAGTCGATGCTCTCGTGCAGCCTCCGGAAGAATGGAGAATGCCTGTCGAGGCGGTAGTAGTAGCCGCTTTTGATGAGACGGAAGTCGGATTCGCGCAGAAAGTCGAGGTAGTAGTACAGGTTCCGGCGCGAGATGCCCAGCTTGCTGCACAGGTCGGCGGCCGTGTAGTTGGTGTTCTCGGTGAGCAGAAGGATGAGCCGCAGCTCGCGGTCTAATTTGTCGTGTCGCATGAGTGGCGGGAGTTAGTCGTCGTCGAAGTTGAGTGAGAGCTGTCCGTCGCCAAGCAGATTGTAGCTGCGGCGGTGGAACGGCGAGATTCCATACTGCCTGATGGCCTCGCGGTGGCTGCGTGTGGGGTAGCCTTTGTTCTGCTTCCAGCCGTACTGGGGGTAGCGGGCGTCGAGCTCGTCCATGTAGTCGTCGCGGTAGGTTTTGGCCAGAATGCTGGCTGCTGCAATCGACTGGTACTTGCCGTCGCCCTTTACGATGGTGGTGTAGGGCAGGTCGTGGTAGGGCACAAAGCGGTTGCCGTCTACGATAACGGCCTGGGGACGCACCCGGAGCTGGTCGAGCGCGCGGTGCATGGCCAGGAAGCTGGCGCGCAGAATGTTCATTTCGTCAATCTCCCGGGGCGTAACAACGCCCACGGCCCAGGCCAGGGCGTCGGTTTCTATCTGCTTTCGCAGTTGTTGCCTACGAGAGGGCGAGAGCTGCTTGGAGTCGTTCAGCAGCGGGTTATCATAGTCGGGCGGCAGGATAACGGCCGCAGCATACACGCTGCCGGCCAGGCATCCGCGGCCTGCCTCATCGCAGCCGGCCTCTGTCTTGTCCGTGTAAAAATGTGGTTTCAGTACGTTCTTCATTCCCGGAAGTGTTAAGGTATCTTTAAATTGGCCATCTTTTAACTGTTAAAACTATAAATGGAACTTTCTGTGCAACCTGCATCGGTACTTTTGCAGCAAAGAAAGAACAATCTAAACGATAAACAGACATGAAGAAAGAATTGACTCTTACAAGGCCGAAATCAGCTGATTTCAATGTTCAGGACGTGGTAAACGCGCTCAAAAGGCCCGTGGAAATGCTGCGCAGGTATTACGCCCACGTGCTCGAAAGAGACATCAGCATGCGCCAAACCATGCTGCTGCTCAACGCGCAGGCGGCATTTCTGTTCACTGCTTTTCCCGTAGAGGCGCCCTTGCCGGCCCGCCTGGTGTGCTGTGCGTGGCTGCTGGACGCCGTCGTAAGGTGCCGGCGGGCGCTTTAGAACATCTTCTGCACGCGCCTGATGCCGGCCACCAGTGTGTCTACATCCACCTTATTATTATATAGGGCGAAGCTGGCGCGCACGGTGCCGAGCACCCCCAGGCGGTTCATGAGCGGCTGGGCGCAGTGGTGACCGGTGCGCACGGCAATGCCGAGGCGGTCGAGCAGGGTGCCCATGTCCATGTGGTGAATGGCTCCCACGTTAAAGGAAATGACGGCGTCGTGGGTGTTGGGGGCCGGGTGATGGGTGGTTGGTGATGGGTGATGGGTGTCAAGAGGGCCGTAGATGGTCATGCCGGGGATGGCGGAGAGCTGCTGCAAGGCGTATCGGGTCAGCTCCTGTTCGTGCAGTTCGATGCGGTCGAGGCCGATGGAGGTCATGTAATCGATGGCCACAGCAAGCCCGTGGGTGGCTATGTAGTCGGGTGTTCCGGCCTCGAACTTCAGCGGCGGGCGCTCGAAAGTTGTCTTCTCAAAGCTCACGTTCTCAATCATTTCGCCCCCGCCCTGGTAAGGCGGCAGCCTGTCGAGCCAGTTCTCCTTGCCATAGAGCACGCCTACGCCCGTGGGACCGTACATCTTGTGGCCGCTGAAAGCAAAGAAGTCGCAGTCCAGCTGCTGTACGTCAATCTTGAAGTGCGGGGCACTCTGCGCCCCGTCTACTACCACCGGCACGCCGTGCTCGTGGGCAATGCGTATCATCTCCTGCACGGGGTTGACGGTTCCCAGCACGTTACTTACGTGGGTGATGCTTACTATCTGCGTGCGTGGTGAGAAGAGTCGCTCGTATTCATCAAGCCGGAGCACGCCCTCGTCGGTCATGGGAATGACGCGCAGACGGAAGCCTTTCTTCTGTGCCTGCAGCTGCCAGGGCACGATGTTGCTGTGGTGCTCCATCACCGAAACGATGACTTCGTCGCCCTCTCCCAGAAAAGCATCGCTGAAGGACGATGCCACCAGGTTCAGTCCTTCGGTGGTTCCGCGGGTAAAAACAATCTCGGTCGTGGAGCGTGCGTTGATGAACCGGCGCACCGTTTCGCGTGCCTGTTCGTGCAACTCGGTAGCTTGCTGGCTCATCCAGTGCACCCCACGGTGCACGTTAGCATTCACATTGAGGTACTCCTCGCGCATGGCATCGAGCACGCAGAGCGGTTTCTGCGTGGTTGCTCCGTTGTCCAGATAGACCAACGGCTTGCCGTAAACGGTGCGGGAGAGTATCGGGAAGTCTTCCCTTCTGTTCAGTTCGTCGTCCATAATCATTCTTGCTGGTGGTTTTCTTCTCGCTTCTTTCCTCCTTGCTGCTTTGCCCGCAGAGGCTTGCCTGTTACCTGCAGAGCTTGCAGTCCTCGCATTTGCTGAGCTCGCCGCGGAAGCGCTTCTCGACAAGATAGTGCAGGCGGTCGCGCAGAGGCTCGAGTTTCATCTGGTCGATAACCTCGTTGATGAAGGCGAACTCGAGCAGGAGCTTGGCTTCCTCCATGCTTACGCCGCGCTGGCGCATGTAGAACAAGGCCGCGTCATTGAGCTGTCCGACGGTCGAACCGTGTGCACACTTCACGTCGTCTGCATAAATCTCCAGCATCGGTTGGGTGTACATGCGGGCCGTGGGAGATGCACAAAGGTTCTGGTTACGCTCTATCGAGTTTGTTTTTTGTGCGTCGTGACGCACCAGCACACGGCCGGCAAAGGCCCCAACGGCATGCCCGTCGAGTACATACTTGTACAGTTCATGGCTGTCGCAGTGGGGCACCTGGTGGTCTATCAGGGTGTTGTTGTCCACATGCTGGTTCTTGTCGGCAATCACGCAGCCGTTGACCCAGCACTCTGCTCCCTCGCCCTTTAACAGCAGGTCGAGCCTGTTGCGGGTGATGCCGTTGTGCAGCGTGATGACGTTATGGTTGAAGCGGCTGTTCTCCAGCTGCTCCACATAGACATTGCTCACGCGCTTGTTGCGGGCGTGAGTTTCCTCCATGCAGTACAAATCGAGGCTGGCATTGGCGCCGACGTAGGCTTCTATGACCTGCGTAGCAAGGAAGTTGCGGTCGTCGGCGGTATGGTCACAGAAGAGGAACTTGGCTTCCGAGCCCTCTTCCATCACTATCAGCACGCGGCGATTGACCATCAGGTCGACGTCTGCCCGCAACAAGTTGACCACCTGGATGCAGCGGTCAACCTTCACGTTCCTGGGCACATAGACCATCAGACCATCCTGGGCAAGCATCGTGTTGAGTGCAGTAACGGCGTCTTCGTCGGTCTTCGCGAGCCTTGAATAGTAGCGCGAAACCAGCTCGGGGCGGCTTTCGGCCACAGCGCAGAGGCTGTCCACAATCACTCCCTCGGGCAACTGGGCCTGCGGCAGCGCCTCGGTGTAGAAGGCGTCGTTGACCACGAAGTAGAGCGAAGTGCTCAGGTTGGGCACGTCGCAGCGGAAAGCATTGTAGGGATTGACCGGTATCCGGAGCCTTCCAAGGTTGAGTCCGTAGTCAGGCTCGAAGAGTTCAGGCATGTCGGTGTACTTGTACCGTTCCACCTTCTGCGTGGGGAAGCCCTGCTCCTTGAAGTCGGCAAAGGCCTCCTCGCGCACCGCATTGAGCGGCGCAGCCGAGTGTTGGGCTATCAGCTCACGAGCTTCGGTATAGAGTTTTATGTATTGTGTCTCGCTGTTCATCATTCTCCAAAGTTAGCGTCGGCCTCTTCCTTTATCCAGTCATAGCCCTTGGCTTCTATCTCCTTGGCCAGTTCAGGGCCGGCGGTCTTCACGATACGGCCGTTGTAGAGCACGTGCACCACGTTGGGTTTTATCATGTCGAGCAGCCGCTCGTAGTGAGTGATGACGATGATGCTCTTCTGCGGGGTGAAGAGTCTGTTCACTCCGTCGGCCACAATACGCATGGCATCGACGTCGAGGCCGGAGTCAGTCTCGTCGAGGATGCTGAGCTGCGGTTCGAGCATGGCCATCTGGAAAATCTCGTTGCGTTTTTTCTCGCCGCCGGAGAAGCCCTCGTTGACCGAGCGGTGCGACAGCTTGGAGTCCAGGTCAACTATCTTGCGGCGCTCCCTCATCAGCTTCAGGAACTCTGCTGCATTGAGCGGTTCCAGCCCCTGATACTCGCGCTTGGCGTTGACGGCGGCTTTCATGAAGTTGACCATGCTCACTCCGGGTATCTCCACGGGGTACTGGAAGCTCAGGAAGAGTCCTTCGTGGGCCCTGTCCTCGGGTTTCATGGCCAGCAGATCCTTGCCATTGAAGGTTGCGCTGCCCTCGGTAACCTCGTAGAGCGGGTTACCCGTGAGCACTGCCGAGAGCGTTGACTTACCCGAACCGTTAGGTCCCATCACGGCATGAACCTCTCCGGCGCCTACCGTAAGGTTGATGCCTCGCAGTATTTCTTTGCCTGCAATCGCGGCATGCAGATTCTTTACCTCTAACATATTCATCATCCTTCCGTGCCTCTCCGGCGGAGAGGAGTGTCTGCCTGTTTATGGAAGGGATGCAGACACACAGTTATCATCATTTTATTACTTTCTTCTTGCGTGGCAGCAGCTACCCTCCTCCCCCTCGGGGAGGCCGGGAGAGGCTCCCCTATCCTACCGTTCCTTCGAGGCTGACGCTTAATAACTTCTGCGCCTCGACGGCAAATTCCATCGGCAACTTGTTGAGCACTTCCTTTGCGTAGCCGTTGACAATGAGGCCTACGGCCTGCTCCGTGGGGATGCCTCGCTGGTTGCAGTAGAACAGCTGGTCCTCCGAAATCTTGGAGGTCGTGGCCTCATGCTCCACGATAGCCGTGGGGTTGTGTATGTCCATGTACGGGAACGTGTGGGCGCCGCACTCCGAACCCAGCAGCAAAGAGTCGCAGGAGCTGTAGTTGCGGGCGCCATCGGCGTTGGCCGTGGCGCGCACCAGGCCGCGGTAGGAGTTCTGCGAGTGGCCTGCAGAGATGCCTTTGGAGATGATGGTGCTCCTGGTATTCTTGCCCATGTGTATCATCTTGGTGCCCGTGTCGGCCTCCTGATAGTTGTTGGTAACGGCCACCGAGTAGAACTCGGCCTGCGAGTTGTCGCCCCGCAGGATACAGGAAGGGTACTTCCAGGTAATGGCCGAGCCCGTTTCAACCTGCGTCCAGGAGAGTTTGGCGTTCACTCCGCGCAGGTCGCCGCGCTTGGTCACCAGGTTCAGTACGCCGCCCCGGCCCTGCTCGTCGCCCGGATACCAGTTCTGAACGGTGGAATACTTCACCTCGGCATCATTGTTCACGATGATTTCAACTATCGCGGCGTGCAGCTGGTTCTCGTCGCGCATGGGCGCGGTGCAGCCCTCCAGATAGGATACATACGACGCATCGTCGGCTACGATGAGCGTGCGTTCGAACTGTCCGGTATTGCGTGCGTTGATGCGGAAGTAGGAGCTGAGCTCCATGGGGCAGCGAACGCCCTTGGGGATGTACACGAAGGAGCCGTCGCTGAACACCGCACTGTTGAGTGCGGCGAAGAAGTTGTCGCGGTAGGGAACCACCGTTCCGAGGTACTGCCGCACCAAGTCGGGGTGGTTCTTCACAGCATCGCCGATGGAGCAGAAGATGATTCCCTTCTCTGCCAGCTTCTCCTTGAAGGTTGTCTTGACCGAGACGGAGTCCATCACGGCATCCACGGCCGTTCCGCTCAGTGCCAGCCGCTCCTCCAGGGGGATGCCCAGCTTGTCGAAAGTCTTCTCCAGTTCGGGGTCTATCTCCCTGTTCTTGGGCTTGCGGGCCAGCGGGTCGGCATAGTAGGAGATGGCCTGGTAGTCAATCTCCGGCACGTGGACGTGGCCCCAGGTGGGCTGTTTCATGGTCTGCCAGTGGCGGAACGCCTGCAGCCGGAAGTTGAGCAGCCACTCCGGTTCGCCCTTCTTCTGCGAGATGAGGCACACTACGTCCTCGTTAAGTCCTTTGGGTATGATGTCTGTATGCACGTCGGTAGTGAAGCCGAACTCATACTTCCGTTCGGCCACTTTTCTGACAAAGGCATTCTTTTCTGTTTCTTGAACCTTGGTTTCCATATCTGTACACGACACGCAAAAGGCGTGCCATCCTGTCAAACAGTAACATTTGTTATTCATTGCAGTAGTGACATCCTGACCTTTTGGCCAGTGGTGCCACTACCGTGTCATACGCTCTGCCGGGCCGCCTGCCAAGAGGCGTCCGGGCGGAGGTGCCGTTCAAGGGGCTTGAAGCTATCGTTCAAGGGCCCTGAAGGATACCTCCAAGGGGCTTGAACGATAGCTCCTGCGGAACGCCCGCCGGCAGGCAGCCGGGGCTACAGCTTCTGTTCTACCTCTATCTCGGTAAAGGTTTCGAGTGTGTCGCCCGTCTGTATGTCGTTGAAGTTTACCAGGCTGATACCGCACTCCAGTCCGGTAACAACCTCCTTCACGTCGTCCTTGTAGCGCTTCAGCGAGTCTATGTCGGCCGTCTTCACAACAATGCCGTCGCGTATCACGTGCACCTTGTCCTTGTTGTGTACCTTTCCTTCGGTTACCAGTGCACCGGCAACGGTTCCCACCTTGCTTATCTTGTACACCTGCCGTACTTCGAGCTGGCCTGTAACGACTTCCTTCTTCACCTTGTCGAGCATGCCCTCCATGGCCGAATGCACGTCGTCGATGGCATCGTAGATAACTGAGTAGGTGTTGATTTCCACTCCCTCCTGGTCGGCCTGCCTGCGTGCAGCGGCCGAGGGGCGCACCTGGAAGCCCACGATGATGGCATCGGAGGCATCGGCCAGGGTGACGTCGCTCTCTGAAATCTGGCCCACGGCCTTGTAGATAACGTTCACGTTCACCTTCTCCGTAGAGAGTTTGATGAACGAGTCGCTAAGAGCTTCGATGGAACCGTCGGTATCTCCCTTGACAATAATGTTGAGTTCCTTGAACGAACCCAGTGCAATGCGGTGCGAGATGTCGTCGAGCGAGAGGCGCTTCTGCGTGCGCAGGCCCTGCTCACGCTGCAGCTGCTCGCGCTTGTTGGCTATCTCGCGCACCTCCTGTTCGCTCTCCAGCACGTGGAAGGCGTCGCCTGCGGTAGGGGCGCCGTTGAGTCCCAGGATGATGGCAGGCTCGGCCGGGCGCACGTCGTCGATGCGCTGGTTGCGCTCGTTGAACATGGCCTTGATGCGTCCCCAGCTGGTTCCGGCTATCACGTAGTCGCCTACGCGGAGTGTGCCGTTGCTCACGAGCACCGTGCTCACGTAGCCCCGGCCCTTGTCGAGCGACGACTCGATGACCGTACCCGTGGCCTTTCGGTTCGGATTAGCTTTGAGATCGAGCATGTCGGCCTCAAGGAGAACCTTCTCCATGAGCTCGTCCACGCCGATGCCTTTCTTGGCACTGATTTCCTGACACTGGTACTTGCCGCCCCACTCTTCTACGAGCAGGTTCATGTTGGCAAGGTCTTCACGTATCTTGTCGGGGTTGGCGCCCGGCTTGTCTATCTTGTTGATGGCAAACACCATGGGCACTCCGGCTGCCTGCGCGTGGGCAATGGCCTCCTTGGTGGTGGGCATCACGGAGTCGTCGGCAGCTATGATGATGATGGCAATGTCAGTTACCTGGGCGCCGCGGGCACGCATGGCGGTGAATGCTTCGTGTCCCGGCGTGTCGAGGAAGGTAACCTTGCGGCCGTTCTTCAGCGTTACGCCGTAGGCTCCTATGTGCTGGGTAATGCCTCCGGCCTCGCCGGCTATGACGTTGGTGTTGCGGATGTGGTCCAGCAAACTGGTCTTGCCGTGGTCTACATGGCCCATCACGGTCACTATCGGAGCACGCGGAACGAGGTCGGCCTCGTCGTCCAGTTCCTCGCTTACGGCTTCCTGAACCTCAGCACTCACGTATTCGGTCTTGTAGCCGAACTCCTCTGCCACCATGTTAATGGTCTCGGCATCGAGGCGCTGGTTGATGGAAGCCATGACGCCGATGCTCATCAGCGTGCCTATAATCTGGTTTACGCTTACGTCCATCATGTTGGCCAGCTCGCTCACGGTAACAAATTCGGTCAGCTTCAGCGTCTTGCTGTCCTTGCGCTCGGCCTTGGCCTCGGCGTTCAGCTTCTCCTGTACGGCCTCGCGTTTCTCCTTTCGGTACTTTGCTCCTTTCTTGTTCTGGCTCTGCTTGTTGGTGAGGCGGGCCAAGGTTTCCTTAACCTGGCGTGCCACATCTTCCTCGTTCACCTCCAGAGGCTTCTGGTTGCGCTTGCGGTTCTTGCCGGCAGCCTGCCCTTTCTTTTTGCCGGCAGCGGCTGCCTGGTTGGCAGCAGCGTTGATGTCTACGCGCTCCGTCTTGATGCGGGTGCGCTTCTTGCGCTCGCCGCTGTGCTGTTGCTGGGCTTTCTCCTCGCGTTCCTTGCGCTTCTCCTCCTTCGATTTCTTCTTCGGACGGGTGCTCTGATTGATGGCATCGAGGTCTATCTTGCCCAGAACGTTCACCTTCGGGGTGTTCAGAATCTTCTTCTCGCTCTTGAGCTGATATACTTCGGGCTCCTGGCTTGCCACCTCCTTGGGCTCTGCTGCCGGCTTTGGCTCGGCGGCTAGAGCCGTGGATGCGGCCTGAACGGTTGCAGCAGCGGCCGGTTTGGGCTCTGCGGGAGCCTTTTCAGGAGCCTCCGGTTTAACTGCCGGCGCGGGGGCAGGCTGCGGTTCGGGCTTTGCGGCGGCGGGGCTTACGGCAGGCTGCGGTTCAGGAGCGGCCTCCGGAGCCTGTGCCGGAGCAGGAGTTTCGGGTTTTGTGGCAGGGCTTACGGCAGCAGCCTCTGCCTCGGGAGCCTTCTGTGGCTCCGGAGCAGCAGTCTCTTTCAGCACAGGCTTCTTCTTTCCTATGCTGTCCAAGTCTATCTTACCAAGCGGTTTGTACTGCTGCTGGCCGGCAGATGACAGCACACCTTTAGCCGAAGAGTCCTTCGGTTCGGCAGCACGCTTCTTCTCCTTGGGCTTCTTCTGGAAGAGCTTTTCAGCCTGGTTGCGCACTTCGGCGTCCTGTCTGAAACCCTCAACCAGCAACTCGTACTGCTCGTCACTGATTTTGGAAGTCGGTTCCAGCTTCTCTTCACCCAACTTGCCTTTCTTCTCCAGGAATTCAACTGCCGTCTGAAGTCCTATGTTCAACTCACGTAATGCTTTATTTAATCTGATGCTCATTAACTTTATATTTAGATGCCGGGTGCTGGGTTGTTGGTTGTTGGTTTCGCAATGGCGTTGGGGTTCCTGACATGGAGCAGTCGTGTAGCCACACCCTTTAGCTACCGGCGTGCCGCCATCACCCAACAACCATCAACTTGTATGTGTGTTCATTGCTATCGTTCGAACTCTGTCTTGAGGATGCGCAGCACGTTGTCTACGGTTTCCTCCTCCAGGTCGGCTTTCTCAATCAGCATCTCGCGCGGGGCGTTGAGCACGGCCTTGGCCGTATCCAGGCCAATGGACTTGATGGCATCGATGACCCACTGGTCGATTTCATCGGTGAACTCGTCCAGATAGATGTCCTCGTCGGCCTCGTTCTCCGATACCTCACGGAACACGTCTATGGTGTACTCGGTGAGCATGGAGGCCAGTTTGATGTTCAGTCCGCCGCGACCTATGGCCAGACTTACTTCCTCCGGCTGCAGGTAAACGGCTGCCTTGCGCTCCTCCTCGTCTATCTCGATGTTGTTTACTCGGGCCGGACTGAGGGCGCGCTGGATAAAGAGCTTGATGTTGGACGTGTAGTTGATGACGTCAATATTCTCGTTGCACAACTCGCGGACGATGCCGTGTACGCGGCTGCCCTTTACGCCCACGCAGGCTCCTACGGGGTCTATGCGCTCGTCGTAGCTCTCAACGGCTATCTTGGCGCGCTCTCCCGGCATGCGTGCTATCTTCTTGATGGAGATTAGCCCGTCGCTTATTTCGGGCACCTCGGCCTCCAGCAGGCGCTCCAGGAACACGGGGCTGGTGCGGCTCAGGATAATCTTGGGGTTGTTGTTCTCGTTGTCCACGCGCAGGATAACGGCCCTCACGGTCTCGCCCTTGTGGTATTGGTCCGAGGGAATCTGCTCCGATTTGGGCAGTATAAGCTCGTTGTTCTCGTCGTCAACGAGCAGAACCTCGCGCTTCCAGATTTGATACACCTCGCACGAAACAACCTGTCCCACGCGGTCCTTATATTTATTGTAGAGCGAATCGTGCTCCAGTTCCAGTATCTTTGATGCCAAAGTCTGGCGCAGAGTCAGGATGGCACGGCGGCCGAACTTGGCAAAGTCCACGCGTTCTGATACGTCCTCGCCCACCTCATAGTCGGGTTCTATCTTCTGGGCGTCCTTGAGACTAATCTCCTTATTCTCGTCTTCCACCTCTCCGTCGGCCACAACAACGCGGTTGCGGTAGATTTCGAAGTCGCCCTTATCGGGGTTCACGATGACGTCAAAGTTCTCGTCGCTGCCGTAAATCTTAGCAAGCACGTTGCGGAAACTTTCCTCCAACACGCTTACCAGCGTTGTACGGTCAATATTCTTGGTGTCCTTAAATTCGCGGAAGGTATCGACCATGCTCACGGTCGCTTCATCTTTCTTTCTTGCTGCCATAGCTTTATTTGAAACTGATTAAGTATTTGGTGTATTTTACATTATCCATCTGGTAGGTGTGGTCTACGTTCTGCAGTTGCGGACGCTTACGACCTTCCACCTGCACGCGCTCCCTCACGGTCACTACGAAGTCGTTTCCGGCCACGCTCTTCAGCACTCCGCGCACCTTGGTGCCCTCGGCCGTCATCACTTCCACCTCTTTTCCCACGAAGTTCTCGTACTGTTGCGGAACCTTGAAAGGCTGACCAAGACCGGCGGAGCCCACTTCGAGCTCGTAATCTTCTTCGTCGCGGTTGAGATGCTCCTCAATGAACTTGCTCAAGGCGACGCAGTCTTCTATCCACACTCCATCGACATGGTCAATCTCCACGATGATTTTGTCATCCTGGTTGATATCGATGTCCACGAGGAAATACTCCTTGTCTTGCAGCCACTCGTCAACTAACTTCTTTACGACGTTCTTGTCTATCATATCATCTGTATTAAAACAGAATGAGGAGCTCTACCGGAGCCCCTCATTCCACTGAACGATGCAAAGTTACGAATATTTTCGTTATCACACAAGAAAATCGTCGATTTTCCGCCATTTTATTTGTATCGTCACCCCGTTAGGGCTGTTATACCATGACTGTTACAGGGCAGCAGCCATCCGTTCCACACAGAGCGCACATTTTCTTAAATAAATTTAAGCTCGTAAGGGCAAGTGTCTGATTTCCAGCTTTACTTCCTTTCGGTAAGTTAGGAATACCGTTGTACGTTCTTGTGAGGTAAAACAAAAATTCCTATTTTTGCAGACAAAAGGATAGATAAGTAACTATCAAGAATAAAGGAACAACTCTCACGCTATATGAAAGCTGTAGTCATTAACCATTGCTGCAAGGCCGAAGACCTGAAAGTCAGCGAGTTGCCCCTGCCAAAGGTTAAACCCGGCTGGGTACTGGTCAAGATTCACGCTGCCGGACTGAACCACTCGGAAGCTCTGATGCGCCAGTTCGAGGCCGACTCCGACTATATCAACACGCCCGTGGTACCGGGAATAGAGTGCGTGGGCGAGATTGCCGACGCCTCCGACAGCCGCTTCAGCAACGGCGACAGGGTCATCGCGCTCATGGGAGGCATGGGGCGCTCCTTCAACGGCAGCTATGCGGAATACGCCCTGCTGCCGGAGAAAATCGTGTTCGGCGTGGATACCGACCTCGACTGGATTTCACTGGCCGCCGTTCCCGAAACCTACTACACTGCCTACGGCTCGCTGCAGGAGTGCCTGTTGCTGCAACCCGGTGACACGCTGCTGGTGCGCGGGGCCACAAGTACGGTGGGCAAAGCGGCCATCCAGCTGGCCAAAGCAATGGGAGCCACGGTTATCGGAGCCTGCCGAAGGGAGCAGTCGTTCGGCGAACTGCGTGCACTCGGCGCCGACTGCTGCGTTACGGACGACGCCCACATCAGCTCCGCCGCCCTGCCCGTTAAGCCCAACAAGGCTCTGGAGCTTGTAGGACCCAAGACGCTGGCCGACACCATGCGCACCGTAAGCCGTCCAGGCTACGTTTGCAACACGGGAATACTGGGCAACCAGTTCACCTTACCCGACTTTGACCCAATCAAGCAAATTCCCAACGGGGTGTTTCTCTCGGGCTTCTTCAGCAACTATCCCACCCGGCAAGTCATCAACGAGCTGTTCGGCCTCATCGCCCGGGCACACATCCGCCCGCTATACAGCAAGGTGTTCGCTCTCGATGAAATTGCCGAAGCCCACACCCTGCTGGAGCGGGGCGGTGCAGGAGGCAAAATCATCCTCAACATCAGCAACGCCCATGAACAGAAATAACATAACCGACCCGCTCTTTCCGGAGTGCCCCATACGCAACATACTCTCGCGTATCGGCGAGAAATGGACCCTCCTGGTGCTGCTCGAACTGAGCGAAAGCACAGGGAGCATGCGCTTCGGGCAAATAGCGCGGGCCATTCCCGACGTGTCGCAGCGCATGCTCACCGCCACCTTGCGGGCCTTGGAGGCCGACGGCCTGGTGAGCCGAAAGGTGTACCCGGAGGTGCCCTTGCGCGTGGAATACGCCCTCACGGAGCGTACGCACACGCTCATACCATTGATAAATCAGCTCGTGCAGTGGTCGATAGACAACTACAAGGGCATCATCGAAGACAGAAAAAGGTTCGTTGTCCGCTGAGACAGCAGCCGTATGTTTAATCATTTAAATAACAATCAACTATGCTGAAGAATTTATTTGCAGCCAAGAAGCAGACCCGTGTGGCCGCTTCTTGCGGTACCGCCTGCGGAACAGGCGATGGTGGTAACCAAATCGCAGCCTCATGCGGAACCGCATGTGGTGCCGGCGACGGAGGTACCAAGTAACAAACACCAAACCCAAAACAACCCCCAAATGGAGTATTTCGCTTTCCAGTGGCACATCACCGAGGCCTGCGACCAGCGCTGCAAGCACTGCTACATCTACGCACTCGGCTCTCACGCCAAGTTCAAACAGATGGAACCGGCCCAGATGGTCAAGGTTCTGGACAACATCCAGACTTTCTGCCGCAAGGCCGAACGCCTGCCCTACCTTTACATTACGGGCGGAGACCCCATCCTGCATCCGCAGTTCTGGATGCTGGCCGGCATGCTGAAGGAGCGGAATATTCCATTTGCACTGTTGGGAAACCCCTTTCATCTCACCGCCGATAACTGCCGCCGGCTCCACGAATACGGCTGCCGAAAGTACCAGCTCTCGCTCGACGGTCTCGAAGCCACCCACGACCGCATCCGCCGGCCGGGCTCTTACCACGAAACGCTGGCCGCCATTCCCGTTCTGCGGGCGGCCGGTATAAAGGTTGCCCTCATGGCTACGGTGTCTAAATGGAACTGCAACGAGATACCTGCTCTGGTCGACGTGGCGGTTGAAAACAAGGCCGACATCTTCGCCTTTGCCCGCTACTGCCCCGATGCCGACAGCAAGGACACCTGCTGCTCGCCGCAGGAATACCGCGCCATGATGGAGAAATGCTGGCTAAAATTCCAGCTTTACAAGGATTCTTCCACCTACTTTAGCCTCAAAGACCACCTGTGGACGCTCTTCAAGTACGAGCGCGGGCTCTTCAATCCGGCCGACTATCCGGCCGACGAGATAGTGTACGACGGATGCAACTGCGGCAACGCCCACTTCACCATCCTCAGCGATGGCGCCTGCTACGCCTGCCGGCGCATGGAAAGCAAGGTGGGCAACGCACTTACAGACGACCTCTACACGCTCTTTACCGGGCCGGAAATGGACAAATACCGCATTTACGAGAACTTTGAGAAATGCAGTCGGTGCGAGCTCCTGCGCTTCTGCCGCGGCTGTCCCGCCGTAGCTGCCGGCTACCACGGCAGCATGTACGCCCCCGACCCGCAGTGCTGGAAAGAGATTTCGTAGCTTCCTCGCCCCTCCGCCCTGCTTGTGGGCGGAACAACAACTCCGCCCCAAAACTGCAACGAGTCTGCGGCAGGAGTGCCGCAGAGGCGGGAGATTGTAAGGATAGTTGGCTGTTAAAGCCCTTGGTTTTAACACTTAGGCCGGTGGCAGAAACCTTTCTGCCGGGCTGTTTTTATCGTTCCGGGACCTTGATTTTTGTATTTTTCAGGCTCATTTCCGCCCATCTGGCGGGCCGAAGCATGCTTTCAACGCCACCGGAAGCCTCTTCCGGCCGCGCCGGAGCTATGCTTCAAGCTCCTTGAAGGGCATCTTCAAGCGGCTTGAAGGACAGCTTCAAGAAAGCAGAAGAATTTACGCAATCAGCAAACACTTGATTATCAGAGTCTTAGAAAACGGCAGATTTTGCCGTTTTCTGCCCCTGCAGGCGATACCGAAGAAATGCAGCAAAGCGCCGGGAGGGGGTTTGTAAATGATTATAGTCAGTAATTTCTGCGGCCTGCAACTAAACAGAACGCGCGGCTGTCGAGGTTTTCAGCCTCCGGCAGCCGCGCGCTGGGCGGGTTTGGTCCGTGCTTATTTCTTCGCTGTTTTTACCGGGCTGAGGATGCGGCGGTACTCATCCGGGTTGCCGAGCAGCTGCAGGGCGGCCTTCATCTGCTTGTCGGCGCGCAGGCTGTTCTGCACTCCGCCGCCCTGGAAGTAGTAGGCCGTAACGATGTCATTGGACAGTATCTGCTTGATTACGGCCTTGTTATAGTCCAGGTCGCGTGCTACGTTGTGGGTGAGTTTCTTCTCCAGCGCGTCGAACTCGGGCTTGGCCACGTCGTAATAGCCCTCGAACTTGGCCAGCTTGACTATGTTCTTGAGGTATTTCTCGCTCTCGCGGTCGTAGGAGAAGCCGCTCTCGAGCACCTTCTGCTTGAACTCCTCGTAGTCTGCATCGCTTATTTCGAAGCTCGCTGCAGGCCCTATGGACGGATGCGAGGCAATGTAGGCCACCTCGAAGTCGTGCAGCACCTCCATCGAGTCGCGCAGAATGCCGTAGGGGTCGCCATTGGTAAGGGCCACGGCTATGTTGGGTATGGTGTCGGCCTTTACCTCCACGTCGGGCTTGATGCCGCCGCCGTCGCGCACCTCACGGCCGTTGGCGGTGTGAAAGAGGCGGGTCAGCGAGTCGGGTACATGCTCCGTGTAGCCGCCGTTGGCGTGTTTGTAGTTCACGGCCTGTATGCAACGGCCGCTGGGAATGTAGTACTTGCTCGTCGTGAGCTTCATGCGGCCGTTGTAGGGCAGGTCGGTCGTCATCTGCACCAGTCCCTTTCCGTAGGTCCGGGTGCCCATCACCACGGCGCGGTCCATGTCCTGCAGGGCGCCGCTCGTTATCTCGCTGGCGCTTGCGGTGCCGCCGTTAACCAGCACCACGAGGGGCATGAGCGTGTCTACGGGCTCCAGGGTGGTACGGTAGTCGCGGTTGGCACGGGTCAGTTTGCCGCGGTTCGACACCACGAGTTTGCCCTTGGGCACGAACAGGTTCACGATGTCAACGGCCTCGGGCTCCGAGCCTCCGCCGTTGTTTCGCAAGTCCAGAACCAGCCCCTTGATGCCTTTCTGCCTCATCTCGATGAAGGCGTTGCGCACCGTTCGGGCACTGTTCTCGGTAAACTGGTTGAGGTTGATGTAGCCGATGCCACCCTGCTGGATGCCGTAATAGGGCACTGCGGGCAGCTGGATGGCGCGGCGCGTAACGCGGAAGCTCATCTCCTTCTTCTCTCCCGGGCGCCTGGCGCGCAGCTCGAAGGTAGTTCCGGGGTCGCCTTTCAGGCGGTCGCTCACGTACTCAGTTGTCTTCCCGTTCATCTGCTCGCCGTCAATGGAGAGTATGATGTCGCCCTTCCGCAGTCCTGCTTCGGCTGCCGGCATGCCCGCATAAGGCTCCTCTATGACCACTGTCTTGAGCCTTTGGTTGTACTTGATGATGGCTCCAATGCCGGCGTACTTGCCCGTTATCATCGTTCGCAGGTCCTTCGTCTTGTCTTCGGGATAGTAAACGGTGTAGGGATCGAGCGAGTTCAGCATGGCGTCAATGCCGTTGCCAACCACTTCGGCGGCATCGAGCGTATCGACGTAGAGCAGGTCCAGCTGCTTGTAAATGGTGTTGAAAACCTCCAGGTTCTTGGCAACCTCCAGGTTGTGGTCTTGGTTCTGCGCCGCCACAGGGCACGAGACAAGCAAGAGCAGATAGGCTATGAGTTTCTTCATAAACAGTTGTTTTGCAGCTACAAAAGTACGATATTATGCTTGTAAACCGCTAAAAGCAACAAAAAATTATTGTATTTTAGCGCTAAAACGAAAAAAAACGGGAATTTGTTTGGCGGTTTCGGAAAAACAGCTTACCTTTGCAACCGCAATTACAGCATTGCACCTCGCCGGCGGAAGCCGCAGGGCGGCCGTGCAATATCAATGCTTCAATAGCTCAGTTGGTTAGAGCACCTGACTGTTAATCAGGGGGTCGTTGGTTCAAGCCCATCTTGAAGCGCACAAAGAGGATAACTTCGGTTATCCTCTTTTGTTTTATCAGCATGCCCGGAAGTATCTTGAACCGGAACAGGAAACGACCGGTGCGTTTTTCCCTGCATATTTCTTGCATCTTTAAATAAAATGAGCTATATTTGCCACAGATGAGGGTCAACAGTCTGCTGGCCCCATGTGGCCGTATTGCCTTTTGACAACAACAAACATACACTTAGACCGGAGATATACTATGGAACAGGAAAAACGAATCATCGAGTGCGTTCCCAATTTCAGCGAGGGACGCAATGAGGAAACCATTCGCACCATCGGCAATGCCATTGCAGCCTGCCCGGGCGTGAAGTTGCTGGACGTTGACCCCGGCGAGGCCACCAACCGTACCGTCATCACCTTTGTAGGAGAGCCCGAAGCTGTGTGTGAGGCCGCTTTCAAGGCCGTGGAGCAAGCGGCCCGGCTCATTGACATGCGCCGCCACCACGGTGCTCATCCGCGCATGGGAGCCACCGACGTGCTGCCACTGGTTCCCGTATCAGGCGTCAGCTTAGCTGAATGTGCCGAGCTGGCACGCCGACTGGCACGCCGCATAGCTGATGAGCTGCGGATTCCCACCTACTGTTACGAGGCGGCGGCGCTCAAACCGGAGCGCAGAAATCTGGCCGTATGCCGGGCAGGAGAATACGAAGCACTGCCCGACAAGTTAGCTGACGCCGGCAAGGCGCCCGACTTCGGCGCGCGTCCTTACGACGAGGACATTGCCCGCACGGGCTGTACGGTCGTGGGTGCACGCGACTTCCTCATCGCCGTAAACTTCAACCTCAACACCACCTCCACCCGTCGGGCCAACGCCATTGCCTTCGACGTGCGCGAGAAAGGGCGCCCGCTGCGCGAGGGCAACACGCTCACGGGCAAGCCGCTCAGGGACGAACAGGGCAACGTACGCATGCAGCCGGGCACGCTGAAGTGTACGAAAGCCATCGGATGGTATATCGACGAATACGGCATCGCACAGGTCTCAATGAACATGACCAACCTCGCCGTGACTCCGCTGCACAAGGCTTTCGATGAGGTTTGCCGCTGTGCACGCGAGCGGGGAGTGCGGGTAACGGGCACGGAAATCGTGGGCCTCATCCCGAAAAAAACGCTCATAGACGCCGGCAAGTATTTTCTGGAGAAGCAACAGCGGTCGACCGGCATCCCCGAAGCCGACATTATCCGCATGGCTATCAGGTCGATGGGGCTCAACGACCTGCGACCTTTCAAGCCTGAAGAGAAGGTGATAGAATACCTTCTCGATGCCGGCACGAAGCGGAACAGCCTCGCAGACCTCACCGTCAGGGGCTTTGTCGAGGAGACTTCGCGCGAATCGCCGGCCCCGGGCGGCGGCACCATCGCCGCCTGCATGGGTGCCTTGGGAGCTGCCTTGGGCACAATGGTGGCCAACCTGTCGGCCGGCAAACGCGGATGGGACGACCGATGGCAGGAGTTCAGCACATGGGCCGACAAGGGACAGCAGCTCATCATGCGCCTGCTCCGACTGGTCGACGAGGATACCGAGGCCTTTAACAGCATCATGAGTGCCTTCGCCATGCCCAGGGAAAACGACGAGGAGAAGCGCCTGCGCAGTGAGGCCATCCAGTCGGCTACGCTCTGCGCCACCCGGATTCCGCTGCAAACAATGAAGACCTCGTACGAAGTGTTCGGCCTCTGCCGCAGAATGGCCGAGACAGGTAACCCCAACAGCGTGTCGGATGCCGGCGTGGGAGCGCTGGCAGCAAGGGCTGCCGTGAGAGGCGCCTGCCTGAATGTGAAAATCAATGCCGCATCACTCAAGGACCGGCAGACGGCCGATGCCCTGGTGGCTGAAGCCAACCGCATAGCCGAGGAGGCCGACCGTGAGGAACGGGAAATTACTAAAATCGTTGAATCTTTAATCTGAACAGCACAATGGAAACCAAACCCGAAACCATGACATTGGAACAATTCAGGGCCGACATACGCCAAGGCATCCCCGCAGAGTTGCCCGAAGCGCAGCCTTACGCCCCCCAGGTGAACCACGCACCGAAGCGTAAGGACATCCTTACGCCCGACGAGAAGAAGCTGGCTCTGCGCAACGCGCTCCGCTACTTTCCCAAGGAACTGCACGCCGTGTTGGCTCCCGAATTTGCCGAAGAGCTGAAAACGTACGGCAGAATCTACATGTACCGCTACCGTCCACGCTATGCCATGCACGCACGGCCCATCAGCGACTATCCTCACCACTCGGAGCAGGCTGCTGCCATCATGCTTATGATTCAGAACAACCTCGACCCCCGCGTGGCCCAACATCCCCACGAGCTCATCGTCTACGGCGGAAACGGCGCCATCTTCCAGAACTGGGCGCAGTACAGGCTGGTGATGCAATACCTCAGCCAGATGACGGATGAACAGACGCTGGTCATGTATTCAGGCCATCCGCTCGGCCTCTTCCCCTCGCACAAGGATGCACCACGGGTAGTGGTGACCAACGGCATGGTGATACCCAACTACTCGAAGCCCGACGACTGGGAACGTGACAACGCCCTGGGCGTAAGCCAATACGGCCAGATGACGGCCGGTTCGTACATGTACATCGGCCCACAGGGCATTGTTCACGGCACCACCATCACCGTGCTCAACGCCGCCCGCCGCGTCATGCAGGGCCGCACAGGCAAGCCGCTCTTCGTATCCTCCGGATTGGGAGGCATGAGCGGCGCCCAGCCAAAGGCCGGAAACATAGCCGGGGTAGTGAGCGTTGTGGCCGAAATAAACCCGCTGGCAGCACAGAAACGGTACGACCAGGGATGGGTGGACGAGCTGCACGACAACCTGAACGAGCTGATACCGGCCATACGCAAGGCCGTAGCCGAAAGGCGGACGGTGTCAATGGCCTACATGGGCAACATCGTTGACCTGTGGGAACGATTGGCCGAAGAGGACATAGAGGTAAATCTCGGTTCCGACCAGACTTCACTCCACAACCCCTGGGCAGGCGGATACTATCCCGTGGGGCTCACTTTGGAGGAAAGCAAGCACATGATGGCCGAGCGTCCTGACGAATTCCGAGAACGCGTGCAGGCATCTCTGCGCCGCCAGGTGGCCGCCATCAACAAGCTCACTGCACGCGGCATGTACTTCTTCGACTATGGCAACGCCTTCCTCCTGCAGGCCAGTCGTGCCGGTGCCGACATCCTGCTGCCCGACGGTAAGTTCCGTTATCCGTCGTACGTGCAGGACATCATGGGGCCCATGTTCTTCGACTACGGCTTCGGTCCGTTCAGATGGGTGTGCACCTCCTGCGACCCTGACGACCTGGAACTGACCGACCGGATTGCCGCACGCGTGCTGGAAGAAGAACGGGCCACGGCAACAGCCGACATCAGGCACCAGTTGGACGACAACATACACTGGATAAAGGAGGCTGGCCGCAACCATCTCGTGGTAGGTTCGCAGGCCCGCATCCTCTACGCCGACTGTGAGGGACGCACCAAGATAGCCCTGGCTTTCAACGAGGCCGTGCGCAACGGCCAACTGAAAGCACCCGTCGTATTGGGCAGAGACCATCATGACGTATCGGGAACCGACTCACCCTTCCGCGAGACCAGCAACATTTACGACGGCTCCCGGTTCTGTGCCGACATGGCGATACAGAACGTTATCGGCGACAGCTTCCGCGGTGCAACGTGGGTAAGCATCCACAACGGTGGCGGCGTAGGCTGGGGCGAGGTCATCAACGGCGGCTTCGGCATGGTCGTAGACGGCAGCGAAGATGCCGCGCGCCACATCAGGGAGATGCTGTTCTGGGATGTAAACAACGGCATCAGCCGCCGTTCGTGGGCCCGCAATCAAGGCTCCATAGACGCCATCAGGCGCCAGATGGAGCGCACTCCGCAGCTGCAGGTCACCCTGCCGCAGATAGCCGACGAGGCAATCATTGACAAGGCAGCCAGTATTTTCTAACT
Source organism: Prevotellaceae bacterium KH2P17 (assembly GCA_900199655.1). Taxonomy (GTDB): domain Bacteria; phylum Bacteroidota; class Bacteroidia; order Bacteroidales; family Bacteroidaceae; genus Prevotella. The sequence continues at coordinate 65,845 of FZRE01000005.1, read as the reverse complement.
TTCAAATCGTCCGAACACAACGAATACTATGGAAAAAGTTCATGAAATCAGCGCCGGACACCTTACATTAAATAAGGTGTCTGAAATCATCAGGCACAACTACAAGCTCAGGTTGGGCGACGACTCCCGTGAACGCATCGTCCGTTGCCGCAAGTATCTGGACCGCAAGATAGCCGAATCAGAAGTTCCCATCTACGGTGTCACCACCGGCTTCGGCTCGCTCTGCAACATCAACATCGGCAAGGACCAGCTCTCGCAACTGCAAATCAACCTCATGATGAGCCATGCCTGCGGCTGCGGCGAGCGCGTTCCCAACGAGATTGTGAAGCTCATGATATTGCTCAAGATACAGTCGCTCAGCTACGGATATTCGGGATGCAAGCTCGATACGGTAGAACGGCTCATCGACTTCTTCAACAACGACGTCTACCCCATCGTCTACATACAGGGCTCCGTGGGCTCGTCGGGCGACCTGGTGCCGCTGGCCCACCTCTGCCTTCCTCTGGTGGGATTGGGCGAAGTGGAATATCAGGGCAAGCGCATGGACGCCGCCAGCCTGCTGAAACTCAAAGGATGGCAGCCCATCAGGTTAGCTTCAAAGGAGGGCCTGGCCCTGCTCAACGGCACGCAGAACATGGCCGCATTCTGCTGCTGGTCCATTATTCAGGCCACCAAGCTCAGCAACTGGGCCGACTACATCGCCGCTCTGTCGCTGGATGCCTATGAAGGACTGCTCGAACCCTTCAATCGCGCCGTCCACATCGTGCGCCCCCACAAGGGGCAGTTGGACACGGCAGCCAACATTACCAGGATACTCGCCGGGAGCGAAATCGTGAACCAGCCCAAGAACTACGTACAAGATCCCTACTCATTCCGCTGCATTCCGCAGGTACACGGAGCCGTGAAAGACACCGTAAGATACGTGCAAAAGGTGACCGACGTGGAGATTAACGCCACCACCGACAACCCCACGGTGTGCCCGGACGATGACCTGATAATCTCCGCAGGCAACTTCCACGGCGAACCCATTGCCATGCCCATGGACTTTCTGGCCATTGCCATGTCCGAACTGGCCAACATCTCCGAGCGCCGCATCTATAAGCTGGTGTCGGGCACGCGTGGCCTGCCGAGCTTCCTCGTGGCCAGTCCGGGCGTAAACAGCGGCTTCATGATAACGCAGTACACGGCAGCATCTATCGTGAGCCAGAGCAAGGGGCTCTGTACACCGGCCTCGGTAGACAGCATACCCACCTCGCAGGGGCAGGAGGACCACGTGAGCATGGGCGCCAATGCCGGCACCAAGCTGTACCGGGTGGTGCTCAACACGGAGCGCGTGCTGGCCATCGAGCTTTTCAACGCCGCCCAGGCACTCGATTTCAGGCGGCCGCTCCGCACGTCGCCCATACTCGAAAGCCTCGTGGCCAACTACCGCCAGGTGGTTCCCTTCATTGACAAGGACGTGGTGATGTACCCCTACATCGCCCGCTCCGTAGACTTCCTGCACTCCGAAAAGATGGAAAACCTGAACCGGGCACTGTGACCCCACGCCGCTGCCCGGGCAACACAAACAAACAACAACTTACCCATGCGCACACTCATCCACCACATCGGCCTGCTGGCAGGCATCCTGCCACCGGGCAAGCTCCGCCTCACGGGCAGCGAGATGGCCGTCATGCAGACTCTGCCTGACGCGTGGCTGCTGGCCACCGACGGACTGATAACCGACTTTGGGCCCATGTCCACGATGCCCACCTGTACCGACTGCCATACCGTCCATGCACACGGCGCCATCCTCATGCCCTGCTTCTGCGACCCGCATACCCATCTGGTCTATGCCGGAAGCCGTGAACAGGAGTTCGTAGACAAGATACGCGGCCTCAGCTATGCAGAGATTGCGCGCCGCGGAGGCGGCATCCTGAACTCCGCCGACCTGCTGCATCAGCTCTCGGAAGAGGAGCTCTACCGGCAGGCCATGCGGCGCGTGGAGGAAATAAAGAGCAAGGGCACAGGCTGCGTGGAGATAAAGAGCGGCTACGGACTCAACACAGCCGACGAGCTGAAGATGCTGCGCGTAGTGCGCCGCATCAGGGAGACGGCCGGCATCAGGATTGCCGCTACCTTTCTGGGTGCCCACGCCGTGGCGCGCGAATATCAGGGGCGGCAGGGGGAATACGTTGACAGGGTGGTCAGGGAGATGATACCCGAAGTGGGCAAACAACGACTGGCAGAATTCATCGACGTGTTCTGCGACGAGGGATTCTTCACTCCCACCGAGACGGACCGCATACTCCGCGCCGGCGCCCGCTACGGACTGCGGCCCAAGATACACGCCGAGGAGCTGGCTCCCTCGGGCGGCGTGCGGGTTGCGGTGGCGCATCATGCCCTGTCGGCAGACCATCTTGAGCACATGGCCGATGAGTCCATCGCACTCCTGCAGGGCTCCGACACCATGCCCACACTGCTGCCCGGCACCTCGTTCTTCCTCAACATGCCCTATGCACCGGCCCGTAAGCTCATCGACGCAGGCCTCGGCATAGCCCTGGCTTCCGACTACAATCCCGGTTCCACACCGTCGGGCGACATGAAATTCATTGTCTCCCTGGCCTGCATCAAGATGCGGCTGCTGCCGCAGGAGGCGCTCAACGCCGCCACCATCAACGCTGCCTACAGCATGGGAGCCAGTTGCACGCACGGCAGCATCACCCGTGGCAAGCGGGCGTGCCTGCAGCTGCTCGACGCTCCCTCACTCGACTATCTGCCTTACGCCTATACTTCCAACCTGGTGAAGCAGATGTTCCTGTAACATAAAAGAATGCTTGCAGGGTAATGTTTATCATCACACGCAACTTTCGACACCTGTCAAATAATCGTGCGACACTTGTCGCACATTCTTTCGACAAGTGTCGAAAGTTCCCGAAGCTACCTTTCAGCACCCCTTTCTGATACCTGGAGAAACCGGAAAACTGCCTAAACGAGGCTATATATCGATAATACATCCTGAACGTTCCTTGCCAGATAACATACTGATTATCAATACATGACGGAATCAGCATAAGGTTTTTCGATTATACATTCCTTATTAAAGTTTCTATTCTGCATTTTTTCAGCTATTTTTGTATGTGATAAAACTTAACTTCCAATAACTAAATAATTTACTATGAGGACAAGAAAAAACTATTGGACTTCGCTGTCTATGGTTCTGCTGTCGGTAACGGTGTTCTGCGGATGCAGTTCTGTGGACGACGGCAGCTATGTGGAACCCATCCGGCTTTATGAGAAAATTGACGGAAAATGGGTAATCAATTCCCTGACACAGACCGATGAAAGCAATGGCAAGACCATGACGCTCACGAGTATGCTCGACTTCGACTCTTTTGTCATTCATCTGAACCGCAACTCCAGCGGCGAACCGGCAGACTTCACCGTGGAAGGCTCGGCCCCCGAATTGCTGCCGATTAAAGGTACATGGACGCTCGACCATCCGTTTACCAAGTCGGACGGAACAGCAGCCCGGCTGACTCTTAACGGCGAGGAGGACGCACCGGCGCTTACCATAACGACAATGCCGGGCAACAATCAGACCCTTGAATTCAGACTGACCCGACAAGTAAACGGCAAGCCGTTTGTATCCTACACCTATAATTTAATGCAGGCAGTGGAATAATTAATCTGAACGACTATGAAAAAGAATATATGCTGCGCAGTCATTCTGGCTGCATTGATGTTTCCGCTGATGGCCTTGGCAAGCAAGAAGGTAGGTACGCCGAAGTGCTGGACCGTCCCGGCCGTCTTTACAGGCGATGAGCAAGTGAGTTTCTATTATGATGTCACCGACGTGGGCTTTCCCGAAGGCGCAGACCTATATCTGTGGGCATGGCAGCCGTCGGAACCTGACGCAGGCAACGGCGATAACTCTTCGGAATTTGCCAAGCTGGAGTACCTGGGTAACAATATCTATCGCAAGACGATGGTGCCCACGCAGTATTTCCACGTAGATGCCGCTGTGTTCGAAGATGCCAACTGGCCAGGCTTCTGGCAGCAACTGAAGACCAAGCGCGATGATTTGTGGAGCACAGAGTTTGCAGCACCCGATTCCCGTTCGGAGTTTCAGGACTTCAAGACCAGTGGCGCGGCTTTCCGGTTCGTTTCTGGCCGTAAGTCGGCAGGATTCACTGATAAGTTTACCTTAGACGAGCCGCTGACCGTACTCTTTAATCCCGATGTGTACAAATTAGGCGACCGTACCATGACCGAGATAGCCAAGGATGCCAACTTCGTGCAGTTCGGTGTGCACTCTGGTCTCAACGACTGGACGATACAACAGACGCTCGACGTATGGCGTCCGGCCTGTCTGGAGAAGACAGAGGTAAAGAAACTGTCCAACGGACTCTATGCGTGGAACGTGGGAATACCGTCTGAATACTATGCCTCCAACCCCAACGATGCCGGTTCTACCACCCCCACCGAATTGGCCGACGCCGACTATAAGGCTGCCTTTCAACTGGAAAACATGACTTATCTTGTTGTCGAGGTAATACGCAATGCCACCGGAGGCAACGACTGGGGCGCCAACAGCGGTGACCAGATACAGAAGGCAGGAACGGCCACACCCTACCCCGACCCGGTGTTCACGCTGTTCCCTTCGCGCGTGAGTGCCAAGGACATTCTCACGCTTACCCGCGAATACAATGAGCGCACGGCAGGAGAACTCAGCTATACCATCACGGCAGGCCAGAAAAACATCACGGGTACGATGGCCGGCGTGCGTGACAAACGGCAGGCAACAGTCAACTTGGTAAAAGAACTGAAAGGCATCGAAGCAACCGAACTCCATATTGTCGTAACCAAAGCCAACGGACAGACTGTGGTCGACACTACGGTGCCATTGGTAATACCCGACAAATAACCCCCAAAACGGAATAAAACAATATAATCCTGAAAACCTATGAAATACCATCAATCAACTCGAATATATGGCAGTGTAATGACGCTGCTGCTGTTGCTATCGTGCGTCGTGGCGCAGGCACAGAACATCATGGCCACGGGAACGGTGGCGGACAGCAACCAGGAGCCGCTGATTGGCGCCACGATAAAAGTGGTGGGAACCAAAGACGGAACCGTAACCGACGCTGACGGCAGGTTCAGCATTGAGTGCACTCAGGGCGCAATGCTCGACATCTCCTACATAGGCTATGTGTCACAGAGAGTAAAAGCAACAACAGATATGCACGTCACGCTGGCCGAAGATGCCAAGACGCTGAACGAGACCGTTGTCGTAGGCGTAGGTTACGGTACGATGCGCAAGAGCGATCTCACTGGCGCCATTGCCTCGGTCAGTGCCAAGGACATGCGTAAGGGTGTCATTACAAGTACCGAACAGTTGCTGCAAGGCAAGGTCGCCGGCCTGTCGGTGGTTCAGAGCAGTGGCGCACCCGAAGCCGGAGCAAGTCTCCGCCTGCGTGGCGGCACATCGCTGTCGGCAAGCAATGGCCCGCTGGTTGTGGTCGACGGAATACCGGGAGTTGACTTCAACTCCGTGCAGCCCTCTGAAATAGTCAGCATGGACATCCTCAAGGACGCATCGGCTGCCGCCATCTATGGTAGCCGTGGTGCCAATGGCGTTATTATCGTAACAACCAACCGGCAAGGAGGCGAAAAAGAACAGAACAACTTGCAGTACAATGGCTATGTAGCTTTTGCCTCGGCGGCAAAGAACATGGATTTGCTTTCAGCTGACCAGTGGCGAGGCTACGTCCGTAACCGCAATGTCTATAACGCACTTGACTACGGAGCCGATACCGATTGGCAAAAAGAACTTGAACGTACGGCGATTTCCCACTCCCACAACATCCTTTTCTCAAGCAGTAAGAAGGAGCACGGCTATCGTGCATCGGCAACCTACACGAATAATCAGGGCGTCATCAAGCGTAACAACATGAACCGACTGGCCGGATCGCTGACGGCTTATCAGACAGCGTGGCAGGGAAGATTACGCCTTGACGAGGGCATCAATGCCAACTTCGACCGCTGGCATCCCATAGACACACGTATCTTCGAGCGCATGACCAATCTTCAGCCTACGTTCCCTGTATATAATTCTGATGGCTCTTTTGCACAACTCAACGGCACCAATACCGAAAATCCGGTTGAGCTCAACAGCAACCGTACGGATGATCACAAGCGTCACCGCTTCTTGGGTTACCTGAAAGCAGAGCTGGATATCATCAAGGATTTGAAAGCTACCGTGAACACATCCTATGAACAGAACTCTGTTACGGGAGGTCTCTATAAACCTTCTTATGCTCGTATGGAAGGACAAAGCGAAAAGGGATGGGGACAACGTACCTACGAAGACTACACCAACAAGCAACTGGAAGCCTACCTTACCTATGACCGCATGCTGGGCTCAAGCCATCACCTGAACCTCATGGCAGGTTATTCTTATCTCGACAACGTTTACGAAGGCTTCGGTTCTACCCGGAGTGGCTTCGATACCAACGCCTTCGGATACAACAACCTGGCGGCAGGAACCGACTTCAGGCAGAGCGATGTATATTCTTATAAAGGTGAGGCAACATTGGTTTCGTTCTTCGGTCGTGTCAACTACAGTTACCTGAACCGCTATATGCTCACGGCAACACTGCGCCAGGACGGTTCAAGCCGCTTCGGCGACAACCACAAGTGGGGCACTTTCCCGTCGGTTTCCTTTGCCTGGCGTATCTCCGACGAGCCGTTCATGAAGGCCTCCTCGGATTGGCTCGACAACCTGAAACTGCGGCTGGGGTACGGTGTAACGGGCAACCAGAACGGCATCGGCGAATACAAGAGCCTCTCAATCCTTTCTGCTTCGGGTGCTGCCTACTATGATGCTACGACCGGAACATGGAAGAATGCCTACACGCAAAGCCAGAATGTAAATCCTGATTTGAAGTGGGAAAGCACCGCTCAATGGAATCTTGGCATCGATTTCTCTGTTTTCAACCGCTTTAATGGCACGTTGGAACTCTATCATAAGAAGACTTCCGACCTGCTTTGGACCTATCCTGTGCCACAACCTCCCTATTTGGTCGGAACCATGTTGGCCAATGTCGGCGACCTCGTGAACAAGGGATTTGAATTGACTTTAGGTGCCAACATCATTCAAACAAAGGATTGGACTTTCGATGCCAACATGAGTCTGGCTTACAATCAGCAGGAAATCACCAAACTTTCCAATGGCCAGTATCAGGCTGTTGGCCTGCAGGCCGGCTCCTTGCACAATCTACGCGGCATGTCCAACACTTATTCCCAGGTGATACGCGAAGGCTATCCGGCCGGTGCCTTTTGGGGACCTCACTGCGAAGGCATCAGTGAAGACGGGAAGTATATGCTCAGTAAAGACGCTGACGGCAAGGTGACCGAGGGCTACTTAGGTTCTGCCCAGCCGAAATGGAATGTGGGCTTGTCGCTCAATGCCACGTGGCGCAACTTTGACTGTGCAGCAGCAGCCTACGGCATGTTCGGGCAGAAGATACTAAACTGCACCCGCATGGCCATGTACGATCCTACGCGCTTCCCCTCGCAAAATGTACTGGACGATTTCATGGACAGCGGCATCACCGACAATCCAACCTTCAGCGACTACTTCATCGAGAACGGCAGCTTCTTCAGGCTCCAGTCCGTAACGCTGGGCTACAGCCTGCCACAGCCCGAGAGGCTGGGGCTCTCGCGCCTGCGTGTCTACGTGACGGGAGAAAACCTCTTCTGCATCACTGCCTACAAGGGACTTGACCCCGAGGTTGCCATTCCCGACAACGTGCTGAACTCTCCGGGCATCGATTTCTTCAATGCCTATCCCCGTCCGCGCACTTTCTCCGTAGGCTTAAACATCGGTTTCTAAACACATTAACCCTTATATCGCAAAATTATGAAAGCAAGATATATACTATCATCACTCCTGCTGGCAGGAACCGTGATGACGTCATGTACAGACCTGAAAGAGCATCTTTACGACAAAGTATCAATGAACGATTACGGCAAGAACGAAACAGAGATATCCACCATCGTAGGAGGCGCCTACGCCACCCTGCGTGGCTATGGCTCCGGTACACCCGAGGGCAACGGCGTGAACTGCTACCCTACATGCGAGTATGTGTTCTTTACCTCCGAATGCTCAAGCGACGAGGCCTGCATCCCGACCCGCGGCACCGACTGGTACGACGGTGGGCGCTACCAGCAACTGCAATATCACACCTGGGATGCACAGAACACGGGCGTGCTCTCCATCTGGAGATACAACTTCACAGGCGTTTCCAAGGTCAACGGCATCATCTACCAGGTGGAGAAGAGCGAGCTCGGCGAAGAGTCAAAGAAGATAGCTGAAGCCGAACTGCGCGGGCTCCGTGCCTACTATTACTACAACCTGCTCGACAACTTCGGCAACGTTCCCATCACCACCGACTTCACCGAAAGCGAGCTTCCCAAGAACTCAACGCGCCAGGAAGTGTTTGATTTCATTGAGAAGGAGCTCAAGGAAGTGCTTCCGCTGTTGCCTGCCGGCATTCAGTATGGCCGCTTTACACAGAATGTTGCCTATACGCTGCTGGCCCGTCTCTATCTCAATGCAGAGGTCTATACGGGCAAAGCCCGGTGGCAGGACTGCCTGGATGCCTGCGACAAGGTGAAGGGCTACTCGCTGACACCCGCCTACAAGGCCAGCTTTGCCATTGAGAACCAAGGCTCCACGGAAATTATATTCGCCATTCCCTACGACCACAAGCAGGGCACCGTGGGCAACTACCTGGCCTCCATGACCTATCACTACAACCAGAAGTACGCCTTCGACCCTGCCGGTGTGTACCAGTGGTGCGGCAACGGTATCTGCGCCCAGCCGGGAGTCTACTCATCGTTCGAGGAGAACGACGTGCGCCGCAGCAGTCTCCTCATTGGTCAGCAGTACAATGTGGCCACAGGTGCCGAGGTGCTGATGGACAACGGGGAGCCGCTGAACTACACCGAGGACATCAAGAACTTTGAAAATGCCGCACAGAACGAGGGAGCACGGCTTGACAAGTACGAATGGGGACCCACCGATGCCTGGGAGCGCGACAACGACTGGGTGCTGATGCGCTACGCCGAGGTGCTGATGATGCAGGCCGAAGCCAACTATCGGCTCGGCTACGAGCAGAACGCGCTCTCCTACATCAACCAAATCCGCAAGCGTGCGGGGCTACCTGACCTGACCACGCTCACCATCGACGCACTCGACAAGGAGTGGCTCCACGAATTCGTCTTCGAAGGTCTGAGACGCACAACCAACATCCGTTTCGGCACATTCTTCGATGCCTGGTGGAACAAACCTGCCGAAGCTGACAGGCACACGGGCATCTTCCCCATACCTGAAGAGGAGATGGAGAAGAACCCCAATTTGGTACAGAACCCGGGATATAAATAAGATGAGACCGACGAACGACAGCTATCCGGCCAGTCGGACGTACCTGCGCCGTGCCAGCCTCCTGCATCCAGGAGCTCAGTCCGTAGCGCCTAAACAGCCATTAACGGCAGGCCTGCCGGGCGCCTGTTTACGGCCGGTGCGGAAGAGCTGTCCTTCAAGGCGCTTGAAGCTATGCTTCAACGCTCTTGAACGATAGCTCCAACAACGCCGAAGCATAGCTGTATGAAATCGGGATGATGAAAACAGCACAAAACAGAATGCCTTGCACCACCACGTAACCAATCCTTCTCCACCCTGAGACGGGACTAAATGGAACGAGGCTCCTATTGATAAATTTATGATGAGAAAACATATATTACCCCTGCTGCTTTTATGCAGCATGATGACCTGGAGCAGCTGCGAGGACAGCTATCCGGGAGCACCGAAGAAGAGTGCTGATGAGACGGAAGAGGCATCAGTGGCCAAAGCCGTCAGCAAGACAAACGACATGCAGGTGTACGTACACTTCATGCCGTGGTTTGAAACCAACGAGTCGAACGGCGGCACATGGGGCTACCATTGGACGATGAAGAACTGCGACCCCAACGTGGTCGACCAAGACGGCCGGCGGCAGATTGCTTCACACTACTATCCCCTCACCGGGCCTTATGCCTCCGGCGATGAGGCCATCCTCGACTATCAATGCCTGCTGATGAAGTACAGCGGCGTAGACGGTGTGATGGTAGACTGGTACGGTGTGAACAGTGACAACACCGTTGCCAAGCACAAGAGCAACACCGAAGCATTGGCCCGCGCCATCGCAAAGGCAGGGCTGAAGATGGCCGTTGTCTATGAAGACAACGCGCTGGCGGACGCCTCCGACAAGGTGGGACAAGCCCGTCTCGACATGCGCTACCTTGCAGAAACCTTCTTCAACAAAGACTATTACGCGAAGGCCGACGGCCAGCCGCTGCTGCTGGTGTTCGGTCCGCAGCAGCTACTCACGGGCAAAGACTGGTATCGAACGTTTGCCATTCTCAAAAACAAGCCCACTTTCCTTTGCCTGAACGGGCATTCGGGCCGTGCCAACAACGGCGGATACACCAATGCCGAGGGCGAATACTCGTGGGTGAACGCATCGCCCAACTACGGCGTTGCCAAGGACTTCAAGATGTATATAGGCGGAGTCATGCCCGGTTTCCACGACTATTATAAAGAAGGTGGTGCCGGCGACGGCTATACCACCTACGATGCAGAGAACGGAGCCTTGTTCCGGCGCCAGCTTGATGCAGCCAAGAATGCAGGCCTAAAGTGGCTCCAAATCAGCACATGGAACGATTATGGAGAGGGAACAACCATCGAACCGACCTTGGAATATGGCTACAAATACCTTGTTGAGCTGCAGAAGTTCACCGGCGTAAGCTATCAGCAGGCCGAGCTCGAGCTTGTTTATCGCTGGTATCAGCTGCGCATCACGGCACCAACCGACCCACGGGTAAAGGCCGCTTACCAAGCTCTTGCGAGTCTGCAGGTGGAGAAAGCCAAGGATATATTAAAGTAAATGGCGTATGAAAGGTTTCAGGTTAGTTATCTTTGCGTGTGCCCTGCTGCTCTCGGTTCCGATGAGTGGCAGGCTACAGCGCAAGGTGGCGTCGCCCGACGGGACGCTCATCTTGACTGCCGGCGTGAACGGCAGCGGGCAGCCTTTTTACCAGTTGCAACGTGGAAAGCGCACCATCATCAGCCCGTCGTACCTGGGCATGAAGCTGCGCGACGGCAATCTGGATAAAGATTTCCGCATACTCGGCTTCACGACCGGCACCAAAGACGAAACGTGGCAACAGCCCTGGGGCGAGGAAGTCACGGTGCGCAACCACTACAACGAACTCACCATGCGCCTGCAACAGCGCGGACGGCAGGGCCGGCAGCTCACGCTGGTGTTCCGTGTGTTTAATGACGGCATCGGGTTCCGCTATGAGTTCCCACGCCAGCCACGGCTGACGGACTTCGTTATCATGGACGAAGAAACGCAGTTTGCATTCCCTTTCGATGCCAAGGCATGGACTATGCCAACGCAGGGAACGGTCTATTACGAGGCGCTTTGGACGGCTTCGCCGCTCAGCAGCAAGCCCGAAGTGTCTACTCCGGTAACGATGGAGGCAGGCGACAGCCTCTACATGGTTATCCATGAGGCCAATCTGACCGATTATTCCTCGCTCAATCTGCAGCCCATAGCCTCGCCCAAGGGCACGGCAACGGTCAAGGCGCAGCTTGTGCCGTGGTCAACGGGCGAACTGGTATTTGCCAGCACGCCGTTTGTTTCGCCTTGGCGCACGGTCATCGTGGCTCAAACTCCGGCCGGCCTTGTGGCTTCGCGTCTGATGTTGAACCTCAACGAGCCTTGCAGGATTAAAGATACTTCGTGGTTGGAAACAGGTAAGTATGTCGGTATTTGGTGGGGCATGCACATGAATAACATGTCTTGGGCGCAGGGATCTAAGCATGGAGCCACCACCGAAAACACGCGCCGGTACATCGACTTTGCTGCTGCACACGGCATGAAGGGCGTATTGGTGGAAGGGTGGAATTACGGTTGGGACGGCGACTGGACCAAAGAGGGCGACAAGTTCTCATTTACCAAGCCCTATCCCGACTACGACCTGCAGGGGCTGCAGCGGTATGCCATGTCCAAGGGCGTACGCCTCATTGCCCACAACGAGACGGGCGGGGCAGCTGCCAACTACGAGCATCAGCTCGACAGCGCCTTTTCGCTCTATCACAGGCTCGGCATCAGGGCCGTCAAGACAGGTTATGTAAACCCCAAACTCGATAATAAGGAACTGCAGCATTCGCAATACGGAGTGCGCCACTACCGCAAAGTAGTAGAGAAAGCAGCCCAGTATCAGCTGATGGTGGTTAACCACGAGCCGGCCATGCCAACCGGATTGCAGCGTACATACCCAAATCTAATCTCGGGAGAGGGGGCACGCGGACAGGAATACAATGCTTGGTCTGAAGACGGAGGCAATCCTCCCTACCATCTGTGCGTATTGCCTTTTACCCGCATTCTGGCCGGTCCGCTCGACTTCACGCCAGGTATCTTCCGCATCGAGGGGCGTGTACATCCGCAAACTCGGCCCCAGACCACGCTTGCCAAGCAGCTGGCGGCGTATGTGGTCATCTATGCGCCGTGGCAGATGGCCGCCGACGAGATTGAAAACTATCAAGGTCAACCGGCTTTCACCTTCATTGAGCAAGTGCCAACCAGCTGGCAGCAATCGCAAGTGCTGATGGCCGACATTGGCAAATATATCGTTACGGCACGCAAAGAGCGCGACAGTGAGAACTGGTACGTAGGAGGCATGACCGATGCCGATGCGCGCGAACTGTCTGTGAAGTTCGACTTCCTTGACAAAGATGCCAAGTATCAGGCCATTGTCTATCGCGACGGGCCCGCCGCAGCCTACGACACAAACCCTTATCCGCTGACCATAGACCGGTTGACTATCGACTGCCACACGGTATTACCTATTCATCTGGCCAAAAGCGGCGGTTTTGCCATACAGCTCCTGAAACTGCCTTTGAGACCGTAAGAACACAAACAGAAGCCTCTGCAAGCTCTCTTTAAATCAGCATTTGCCACTTGCCTTTCGGTATGATGACTGTTCTTTAAAGAGGTTTGCAGAGGTTTCTCATTATTATATATAGTACCTTCCGTATTGAACAGGCAGGAGTGCCTGTCTGTCCACTGGGCATCAGATTTCCATAATTCGTGCCTCAAACTGGTCGTTGTCTACAAGCGACTTGTTCTTTACTCGCGTTTTGTAGGTATTGATAGTATGAATGCTGTAGTTGAGAAACTTGGCTATGCGTTCAGAGTCGGTGATACCCAGCCGGATAAGGGCAAAGATACGCATCTCGGTGGTAAGTGTTTTCGACTTGTCGGCACCGCCCTTGTCACCTGCATCGGCAAAAAGACAATTATACTGGTCGATGAAATGGGGGAAGAGGTTGAGAAACGTCTTGTCAAAGTCAGCAAACATCGACTTGCGTTCGGCTATAAGTTCACTCTCTTTCAGCAGAGATCGCAGGTCCTGATACTGCCGGGCAGCAATCTTCTGGTCAATGGTGCGGTAGAGTTTCGTTACCTTGTTGATGTATTCGGCATTGGTATAGAACGATTGCCCGATATATTCATCCTTTATCTTATTTGCTTCCGTGAGCTGGGCATTCTTCTGTTCAACCTGTGCCTTGCGCTCGGCGATGACACTCTGGGCCTGCTTGAGTTTCTTCATCTGCCGCCGGATGAGCCACGTAGACACAAGAAGTGCCACTACGAAGAGCACGGCTATGACGGCCGTTGTGGCCATGGCGTTGCGCTGACTCTCCATTATGCTATAACGGTCTTGCTCGATGATGGGCAGAATTCCGCTCACTTCGATAATCCGCTGGCGGGCTCCGTAAAAGTTGGCATTGGCAAGCGACTGCCTTACATATTCCGTAGCACGCTGTATGTCGCCCTGCTGATAAAGCAAGCGTGCCAGCGTACACAGAGCCGTAGTTTCGCGTGTAGCGGCCTGGTTGTCGTAAACGGCAGCACGGGCAAGGTAACTCACGGCTTCTTCGTTCTGCTGTTTGAACAAACAAATCCATCCTAAGCTCGACGTGACAATGGCCTTCAGATGGGTATCTGTGTCCGTTCGTTTCAGCAAGGCATTGAAATAACGGATGCAGGTATCGTAGTGTCGCTCTTTCATTTCCCTCATGCCAACGGCATAAAGCCAGTCTCGGCTGCCCTCCGAGAGATAGTGCAACAGGGAGTCGGTATAGATGCCACCCTGGCGGACATACCGGTCCATATAGGGATTGGCATGGGTGAAGTCGGCCATATCATAGTAGAAACGGGCTGCCGTGGTGAAGAATATCTTGCGATAAGGGGCCGAAGCCCGGCTGATATCGATAGAGTCGAGGGCATCAGAGCCCTCATTGTAGAGTCCTGCCGATAGCAGGCAGAACACGATGGCACACTGTCCTTCCACCTGATAGTCGGCACTGCGCAAGCTCCGGGCCAGCCGTCCCATTTCCCGGGCATATACATAGGCCGAGTCGTACTGGTATGAAGAATACTCCCTATAGAGCTGTCTGACGACAGCATACCGTCCGGTTCCGGCTTCCGACTTGAGTTTTTGCTTGATACGGGCTATGTTCTCCAGCTTCTGTTTTTCGTATTTGTTCTTTTCCTTCAGGCTGTTGTCCAGCTGAATCAGCATCGTTTCAGGATTGCTCCCACTGGTTACTGCCCAGCCTTCGGTGGCGGCAGCCAGCATCAACATCATCAGAAGCATCCGGAAGAATGTTTTTCTTTTCATGTGCAAATGGTTAGTTCGTTCTCCCGCCGTTTCATCCGCGGCGCTGTAATGCAAAGATAAGGGAAAAAATCCTTAACGGCTAAACATTCAGCCGATTTATTCCATCCTCCTCCCTTTTGGCGTACTGCTTCTTCAAGCAAGAAATTCACGCCCATCTCATAGAGCCCAAGAGCCGGCGGCTCGCGGCCTCCGTGGGCAGGCCAGGCCCGTAACCACACAGCCGCAGATGCCCGCGCATTCGCAGAGAAGCAACACCCCGACCGCGGTTAAAGCTCCATGCGCAACACAGAGGCACGTTTTACGGGCTCTATTTCAGTTGCAGTTCCACTATCGTGTCTACGCCCTTGGGAGCCTGAGGCAGCAGGAGCGTAACGCCGTTGCTCACAGGCACCACCTTCACCCGCGCTCCGTCGGCAAACATCCGCGCCCCTTTCACCTTTCGGTTGGCCAGCGGCAGGAAGAGTCCACGGTCCTGTCCCTTGAGCAGATGCACGTAAAGGGTGTTGCCGCGCTGCGTGGTCACGCCCCAGTCATGGGGTGCCACGAGGCCGCCGCGGGTGCCGTAAATGGTCTGTCCGTTCTGCTTCAGCCAGCTTCCTATGGCCTTGAGCCGCTCCAGAGCCTCAACAGGAAGCTGCCCGTCGGGGCGTGGACCGATGTTGAGCAGCAGGTTGCAGTCCTTGCCGGCAGCCCGCACGAGCTCGCGTATCAGGTCGTCGGAGGTCTTGTAGTTCTTGTCGGTAATGCTGTAACCCCACGTATCGTTCATGGTGAGGCAAGTTTCGAGCGGCAGCCGGCTGATGCCCTGCCCCGATAGGCCGTAGGTGTTCTCGCCCGGCAGGTCCTGTTCAAAAATCTGGATGTCCTCGCCCGGGTAGGGCGTACCATGATGGTTGTTGGCCACCAGGCACGAAGGCTGCAGCTCGTGTATGAGCTTGTACTGCCCCTCCAGCTGCCAGTCGAAGGGCTTGGGGTCGCTGTCGTGGTCCCACCAGCCGTCGAACCAGATGGCGCCCAGCGGCCCGTAGTTGGTCAGCAGCTCGCGTAGCTGCGTGTTCATGAAGCCGTAGTAGCTCTTCCAGTCTTGCTTGTCAGTAGGCCGACCGAGCTTGCGGCCCGTGCGGCCGAGCGGATAATCCGGCCTGTGCCAGTCCAGATGGGAGTAGTACACGTGCAGCCTTACGCCGTACTTGCGGCACGCCGCGGCCACTTCCTTGAGCACATCGCGGCCGTAGGGCGTGCCGTCAACGATGTTGTAGGCCGAAGTCGAGGTTTTGAACATCGAGAACCCGTCGTGGTGGCGCGATGTGATGGTAATGTAGCGTGCGCCGGCCGCCTTGATGGCCTGCACCCACTCGTCGGCATTGAACTTGGAAGGAAAGAAGCCATCAGCCAGATGCGTGTACTCGCCATAGTTGATGTTCTTGTTGTTCATCACCCATTCGCCGTCGCCCAGCATGGAGTAGATGCCCCAGTGCAGGAAGATGCCGAACTTGTTGTCGCGGAATTCGGCCTGCGCCTTCCTGATTTCCGCCGACGGCTGATACTGTGCCGAAGCCTGCAGGCAGGCTGCAGCAACGAGCAGAGAGAGTAGGATTCGCTTCATGATACACGTTTTAAGTTACAGCTGCAAAGATAAGGCAAAATCCTGAAACCGCAAAGCCGCCCCGCCCCCAAAATGCTTCCGCCTTACCCTGGGCCGCCCCCCGGCGGTTTGTTCTGCCGCTATCAACGGTGCCTGAAGTCCACAACGGGAACTTGCGGCAGGGCATATCGCAATCCGTTTTCAACCCACTTTCGCCCGCTCTGCACTGGTATCATTTTCTTGGACGTGTCCTTCAAGCCTCTCGGAGCTGTCGTTCAAGGGGCTTGGAAGTGCCTTTCAAGGAGCTTGAACGACACATATTCCGCTCTTCCCTTGCAATGGGCGTTCCACGACAGCGTGCAAGTTTGCCGGCTGCCTGTTATTTCCTGTTTTTTAAAGACAGAGTAACAGAGTGTTTTCTTTGCTGCTTTTGTGGATTTGAGACAGAGTAACAGAGTAATTTTTCAGCTACTGTTGGCTTGGTTGTTAGCAGAAGCGAGTGCGAGAAAAACAGCGAGAAGGCTAACCGGTATCCTCCCCTTGGAAAGGGGAGGCGGAGGAGGGGATGATGAATTAGCCAACCCTTGCCACACTCCAGCTGTAATCATCCCCTCCTAACCTCCCCTTTCTAAGGGGAGGAACCGCTGCTGTAATCTCTTTGCAACTTTGCTTCTGATATTTTAAGACAGAGTAACAGAGTATTCTCTTTGCTGCTTTTGCGGATTTGAGACAGAGTAACAGAGTAATTTTTCAGCTGCTGTTGGGTTGGTTGTTAGCAGAAGTGAGTGCGAGAAAAACAGCGAGAAGGCTAACTGGTAACCTCCCCTTGGAAAGGGGAGGCGGAGGAGGGGATGAACTGACAGGCAACGGGGAAAAGAAAAAAGTACAATACCAACGGGGATGGTATTGTACTTTTGGTTTGTTGACAGAGGCCTTAGCAGGGCCTGCCTACGGCAAGCGCGCTTGCCCAAGGGCTGTGCCGTTACTGCGGACGCACATGGAAGAGGAAGCTGTAGGGCTTATCGGCCGGCAATTGGAACACCGGCTCTGGCCGCGAACCCCAGCTGTCGTAACCGCCAACGCCCTGCATGCGGTGGTCGAGGCACACCTCCACGAAGTCGCGCGGTACGATGTCGTCAATGTGGTGCTGGCGGCGCAGGCCGTTCTTGGCCTGGTTCTCGTCGTGAGAGGCTATCTCGGCGGCACTGAAGTTGGTCCACTGGCGCAGCCGCGGCAGGGCTTCTTCGGAGTCAAAGTCCTCTACGCTGTTGCGCAGTGCATTGAACTCAAAGGGCTGCGCGGCCGTGATGGTGAGCCCGTGGGTGCCGTCGGAGAGGGTAAGGTCCGACACCTCGGTGTGGTGACCGTTCTCCTGCGGGCGCACGTAGGGGTAATAGAGTTCCTCTGCCGTGGCGGTGTAGCGGCCCAGCAGCGTGCCGTGGTTGCGGTCGATGTAGTTCTCCTGCGGGCCTCGGCCGTAGTACGAAACGCGGTGCATGGCAGCAGGCAGGCGGAAGCGGAGGCCGATGCGCGGCACTTCGGCCGTGCCTTTGGGCGCCTCGTTGTAGTGGCCCGCGATGGTGAAGGAGCCGTCGGAGGCGAACGTATAGCTCACTTCAAACTTGTTTCCGGCAGGTAAAAGGTACACGATGCTTAGCTTGGCGTTCTTTGCATCGTAGCGGGCAGAGGCTACCTTGAAGTTTCGGCTGGCTTCCTTCCACACGTGGGCGCGGCGTGGTTGGCCGTTGCCGTAATCGTTGTCGGTAGGAGCACGCCAGAAGTTGGGCTGCAGTCCGAAGCCGTCGTGTATGTATTCGGTGCCGCGCACGCGGTAGGACGTAACCACGCCGCTGCGCTTGTTGAAGGTAAAGCTGAACCCGTTGGAGCTCAGGGTGATGGCATCGGCGCCGTTGGCCACCTGCAGCCGGGGCACTGCTACGGCGCTGTCGGCCACTGCAATGTCAGCAGGAAGGGCCAATTGTTCTATCGCCACCACGTGGCCTGACGGTATGCCGAGGGTCTGGTTGCGGCTGCGCACGGCGAAGTCTACGTTCGTTCCGACCTCTGCCGGCAGCGTGAAGTCAGCCGAATCCTGCGGAGCCACGTCCAGGTTGAGCTCTCCGCCAGCGATAGAGTCATCTTCTGCCATGATTTTCCAGCTGATGCTGTAGTCCTTGAGGTTGGTAAAGCAGAAGCGGTTGTACACCCTGTACTTGCCTGCTTGGGCGTCTACGAGGCGGAAAGCCACGTCCTGATGGCAGTATTTAACCTCGGCCATGGCGGGGTGAGGTGTGCGGTCGGGGTTCACGATGCCGTTACAAAGGAAGTTGCCGTCGCTCGGCGCGTTGGTTCCAAAGTCGCCTCCGTAGGCGTAGAAGGGGCGTTCGTGCTTGTCGTTTGCCTTCAGCCGGCCGCCGGGAGTAACGAGCAAGCCCTGGTCTACCCAGTCCCAGATGAAGCCACCGGCAAGGTTAGGATAGTTCCAGATGGGCTTCCACTGTCCGTAGAGGTTGCCCGTGGAGTTGCCCATGGCGTGAGCATACTCCGAAGGCATGAGCGGACGGTCGGCTCCCTGCCGCCCGTAGTGCTCGAACCAGCCTGCTCCGGGGTACTGGGGCACGTACATGTCGGAGTTCCACTCCCACTGTGCGCGCTCGTAGTTAACAGGTCGGGCCATGATGTTGCGGTCGGCCTGCTTCACGTAGAGGTAGGTGTTGTAGAAGTTGTAGCCGTTGCCGGCCTCGTTGCCCAGCGACCAGAAGGTTACGCAGGGATAGTTCTTGTCGCGTTCGAACATGTTGCGCGTGCGGTACATGTGGGCCTCCAGCCACTCCGGATTGTTGCCCAGGGTGCCTCCCTTGCCCAGGTCGTAGTGCATGCCGTGGCTCTCTATGTTCGCTTCATCGTACACATAGAGGCCGTACTCATCGCAAAGTTCGTAGAAACGGTGGCCCTGCGGGTAGTGACAAAGGCGCACTGCATTGATGTTGTTCTGCTTCATGAGCTCGAAGTCGCGGCGCATCAGCTCCTCTGTTACATAGTGTCCGGTCTCGGGGTTGTGCTCGTGTATGTTCACGCCCTTCATCTTCACCAGCCTGCCATTTACCAACAGGCACACGTAAGGCTTGCCGTTGCCGGCGTTGTAGGAAATCTCCTTTATCTCAATACGGCGGAAGCCGACGTGGTAAGGGATGATGTCGGTCTGCTTGCCCACCGTTGTGCGTATATATAAGGTATAGAGGTTGGGGTGCTCGGACGACCAAGTCTTCACGTCGTTCAGAGTCACTGCGGCCGTTGAGTCGGTAAGCTCGGCGCCTGCAGCTATCTTCCGCTCGGCCGAGTGCTGCCATACGCGGGTGCCGGCGGCATCGGTCAGCTCGTAGTCTACGCGCATCTTGACCGCCTTCGGCGTGCGGTTGCGCAGGCTGCAGGTGAGCTGGAAGATGCCGTTGCGATAGCTGTCGTCGAGCGTGGACTTCACACTGAAGTCGCTCACGGCGGCCTTCGGCTGCGACCAAAGCACCACATCGCGCTCTATTCCGCTCATTCGCCAGAAGTCCTGGCACTCCAGATAGGAGCCGGTGCTCCACCTGTAGATTTTCAGAGTGAGCGTGTTGTCGCCCCGGTGCAGGTATTTGTTGACGAGATACTCGGCAGGCGTCTTGGAATCTTCGCTGTAGCCAACGGCCTGACCGTTCATGTAAACGTACACGCCCGACTTGGCTCCGCCGATGTTCAGATAGATGTCGCGGCCGTTCCAGTCGTCGGGAACGGTGAACTTGCGGGTGTACACGCCCACCGGATTGGCCTCCGGCAGGTGCGGGGGGTTAGGGTTAACGGGCTGGAACTCGTAGGGCTGGTTGGTGTAAATGGCCGTTCCGAAGCCCTGCACCTCCCAGTTGCCGGGCACGGTGATGTCGTGCCAGGCGGCAGTATTTACGTTGTCGGCCACTGCATCGGCAGGAAGTTGGCTCTCGGTGTCGGCATAAAAGAACTTCCAAGTACCGTTGAGCGACCTGTACCAGCGGCTTTGCTCAAAGCGCAAGGTATGCGCCCGGGCCGCGTCGGCATAGGTCATGAAGGCCGTGCGGGGCCGCTCGGTGTTCACGTGGGTGGTGTGCAGGTCCAGGTGATACTGCTGGGCCGGCAGCTGCAACGCACAGGCCAGGGCGGCGAGGGCGGTAAATAGTTTCTTCGTTGTCATAGAACGTTAATCGTGTTAGAAGGTTTTTGAGAAATCAAATGATTCCGGTTTTATTGATGATTGTTGTTTTCGGTCTGTTGTCATTGCACCGCCAGGTTCTCGTAAGCCATGGGTTCGCCGGGCTGAATCATGCGGGTGGCCTTGAGTTTGATGTACCGTGCGTTGACAGGAGTGAAGTAGACATCCTGCATAACGGGGTGGTTGCGGATGTTGGAGAACTCGCCGCTCTTGACCAGTTGCATGTTGTCGAGCGACTGTCCGGCATAAATCTCGTAGTTGGAGACCAGTCCCTGGGGCATTGTTCCTTGCTTGGGCAGGTAGAAAAAGGCGCGTACAAGCTGCTCCTTGCCCAGGTCGAGCGTCACGGCATCGTGCTCCGGCGTGGCTGTAAAGGGCAAACTCTCCAGGACGCCGTCCTCCTCAACGTAGCTGTCCCGGGCGTTGGGGGCGTAGTAAGCGCCCAGTTCGTTGATGCACAAGGGGCCGCGGGCGTCGAGAAAGCGTATGCGCAGCTGGCGCGTCTCAATGGTTCTGAAGCGCAGCAGGCGCCGGTAGCCGATGGTGGTGGTCTCCTCGTTCAGCTTTACCGGCAGCCAGTTGCCGCCGTCCAGATACTCAACGGTGAACGACTTGACACGTTGGCCGAGCGGAATGTACTCCTGCAGCTTCATGCGGTTGAGCTTCCGGGGCTTGGAAAAGCGGATGGTGAGGTCGGCCTTCACCACCCCGTCGGGCGTTGCCCAGTAGGTATCGAAGTCGTCATCGGTCAAGTTGCGCACGCCGAAGGCCTTGCCCCGCGTGGCCGATGCCTGCAAACGGGCCTGCCGCAGCAGGTTGGTTTTCAGCTCGGAGCTTATCTGCCGGTACGCTGCCACTGCCCTTGCAGAGTCTGTAGGATGAATGATGCCCTCCTTGGTGACTGGGAAATTGATGAGCTGAGTGCCGTTGTGGCCCACGCTTCGGTAGTAGAGGTCGACCAGCTGGTCAACTGTCTTCACCTTGTTGTCCTCTCTGGCGTGGTAGAACCAGCCCGGACGGATGCTCACGTTGCACTCGGCAGGCACCCAGGCATCGCCGTCGGCATGGCCCGACTGCAGCTCCCAGTGCTTGCTGTAGCCCGGATAAACCTCCTTGGAACGCAGGAACGACCAGTTGGTAGCATAGGCAAAACCGTTCTCGTTGCCTACCCAGCGGCAGCCGGGGCCGCCGTCTGAGAAGATGACAGCTTTGGGTTGAAGCTCCTCCACCATCTTCCACGCCCGCGGAAAGTCGTAGTACGTGCGGCGATCTATTGTCCTCGTTTCGCGTGCACCGCCATAATAGCCGTCGCCGCCGTTGGCTCCGTCGAACCATACTTCAAACAAATCGCCGTAACAGGAGAGCAGTTCATGCAGCTGGGCGTAGAAGTATTCCACGTACAACGGCGTGCCGTAGAAAGCCTGATGACGGTCCCACGGCGAGAGATAGAGCCCCAGTTTGAGCCCGTACTTGCGGCAGGCAGCGGCCAGCTCGCCAACTATGTCGCCCTTGCCGCCCTTGTACGGGCTGTTGCGAACGCTGTAGTCGGTGTACCGGGAGGGCCAGAGACAGAAGCCGTCGTGATGTTTGGCCGTGAGGATGATACCCTTCATGCCGGCCGCCTTCACGGTGCGTGCCCACTGCTCGCAGTCAAGGCGCGTGGGGTTGAACTCCTTCATGGGGTCAGCATCGCCGTAACCCCATTCGCGGTCGCCAAAGGTGTTGGGCCCGAAGTGGATGAATGCGTAGGTTTCCATCCGCTGCCAGCTAACCTGATTGGCCGAAGGCAGCGGCGCAACTGGTGCCGGAGCGCCCGGCTGGGCGGTGGAATGAAGGCCCAGAGCCATGAGGACGAGAGACAGGAAGAGTTTCTTCGATAGCATATCTTTTGTGTGTTTATTTCATGTGAAGTACGTTTTCAGTGCCGAACCACACCACTTTAAGCGGACTGACCTTACGCCCGTTCACGTACACCTGCACGTAGATGTGGCGGTTGTAGGCATAAGCACGCACGTGGCGGTAGCTTACCTGCACCTCCGTACGTTCCAGGGGCTTGAGCGAGAGCTGGCCGGGCAGCTTCAGCACGGTATTGTTCGGTGTCTTGCGGAACACCACCTTCATGGGCTGCCGGGTGTTGTTGGCCACGCGCAGCGTTACCGTTGAGCGCTCTCCTGCCTGCAAGCTGGCAAACGGAATGACCCTTTGGCTCATGTAGAGGCCGCGGCCGAAGCTGTACGGATGGTCCTCGGTAACGGGATGCAGATAGCCCTTTACGTTGCCCTTGACCCAGCAACGCGCGTAGTTACGGCCGTTGTTGAGTATGAGTGTAACCTCCTTGGAGAACTTGCCGGGCCGGTAGTTGGGGTTGTAAGTTACCGTTACGCTGCCTTCCTGGCCCGGACGAACGGGCTGCCGGGTAAAGTCCGTGGTCGTACAACCGCACCAGGCATTGGCTGCGGTGATGACAACAGGCTCCCTGCCCGTGTTCCGGAACCTGAACACATGGCTCACCTTGCCGTCGCGCTCGGCTATGGTGCCGAAGTTGAACACGCGCCGGTCGGGTACGAAAGTATTGAGAAGCCGGGGCTGACCATCCTCCTGCGCCCCCGCCACGACGAGGGTGAGCACGGCTGCCAGCAGTAAGAGGTATCGCTTCATTTAGGTTGTTGTTTTCGATGCAGACAGAACCCGCGGGCCAAGAGGTCGCCCTCACCCGGCCGCACGGGGACAGTATATCCGCTGCAAAAATACGGAAAATCTGTCACAAGACCAAGAATAACACCCTAACATTCATGCCCCATGCCAAAGAAAAAACATCAGCAGGCTGCCGGCAGCCCTCAGGGGAGTGTTACCTTGAACAGTTCCGAGGGCGTGTGCTGTGCCCTGATGATGGCCGTCATCTGCCTTACCAGCTCCGGATGTTGGGCCGCCAGGTCGTGGTCTTCGTGCAAATCGGAGGCCAGGTCGTAGAGTCTGGGCACGCCCTTGACCACCACCATCTTCCAGTTACCCATGCGCAGGGCCATCTGGTCGGTCTCGTGGAACTCCCAGTACAGGAACTCGTGCTCCCGCTGTCCGGGCTTTCCGAGGAGCGTGGGCGCAAAGGAGATGCCGTCGAAGTAGTCGGGCTTCAGGCTGCGGTTGGCGTACCGGCTCACGTAGTTGCGCACGCCAGCCAGGTCGCAGAAGGTAGGCATCACGTCGTAAAACGCCAGCTGATGGTCGTTCACGCTGCCGGCAGCCACGTGACCGGGCCACCGCACGATGAACGGAATGCGTATGCCGCCCTCGAAGCACTGGCGTTTCAGGCCGCGCAACTTGCCGTCGCGGCCGAAGAACTGCGGGTCGGCACCGCCCTCCTCGTGCGGGCCGTTGTCGCTGGTAAATATCACGATGGTGTTCTCATCCATCCCCTTGCGCTTCAGCTCGGCCATAATCTCGCCCACGTACTTGTCAAGCCGCGTTATCATGGCAGCAAACTGGGCGTGCGTATGCTCAACTGCATTGTAGCGCGAGTTAGGCTGTCCGCCCCACGTCTTGTCCGTAAAAAACCGCTTCTTGTACCCCTCGAGCAGCGAATCCTCCGGCTGCGCCAGCTCTGCATGCGGCAGCGTGTAGGTGAAGATGCCTAAGAAGGGGCGCTTGCCGTCCTGCCCGCGCAGCCACTCCAAGGCCTTGCGGTGTATCAGGTCGGCCGAGTATTGCGTGCGTTTTGAATACTCCCGGCCGAACATCGGGTACCTGATGTTGTCCTCCAGCACCACACGGTGCACCGCCGTGTCGCCCCTCAAGCGGCTGAACTCATTGAGAAAGTTGGGATAATAGAGGTGAGCCTGGAACTGGCAGATATAGCCGTAGAACTCGTCGAAGCCCCTTTTGTCGGGCGTAGAGGCCGAACCTTCGTAGCCGCCGGCCCACTTTCCGAACATGGCAGTTGTGTATCCGTTGTCTTTCAGTATCTCCGGGAGGATGACGTGGCGCGTGTCGTAGGGGTGCTGACCTACGATGCTGTAGTCCTCGTTGTCGCCGTACATCACCTTGGGCGAGCCACCCCAGTACTCCTTGTTGCCCCTCACGAGAGTGTGACCCGCGTGCTGCCCCGTCATGAGGCAGGCCCTCGACGGAGCGCTCACGGGCGAGCCGGCGTACGCCTGGGTAAAACGCATGCCCTCGGAGGCCATTCGGTCAATGTTCGGCGTGTGTATATAAGGCTGCCCGTAGCAGCCGAGGTCGGCGTAGCCCATGTCGTCGCACATGATGTAAATAATGTTTGGGCGCGACGCCTTCTTAGCGTAGCCGCCCGCTGCCGTCATGGAGAGGAGCCCCATGAGCAGCGTTTCAGGATTCATTTTCATGCCATGAAGATTTTAAAAGCCGGAGTATCGCTCCCCCGCTCCACTGCAAAGATACGCATAAATATCAGAACCGCCGCCCTGGCAGGCCACTTCCTTGCCCCCTCCCCCACGCTTTTACGTTTCTGCTCCATCGCTTTTGCGTTTCCGCCGCGCAGCAATGGCCGCCCAAAAGCATAGGTTCCGCAACTGAACACAGAAACAACTAACTGCACGCAAAGGTAGTATTTTAAATGATATTCACAAAATTTCAGGCTTTATTTTGATGCTTCCGGCGCCTTGGCCGGTGCAGGGCGGGCGGGGCGATACGGGCATGCGGCGGCGGGAGGGAGGAGAAGGCGACACGCCGGAGGTGGCATTCAGGCCTCTTGACCGATAGCTTCAAGGCCGCCGAAGGATAGCTTCAAGGGGCTCAAAGCATACGTTCAATGGAACTGCTCATTATCAGCCAGTTACACGCAGGCCCCAAGGCGCCCGCAACGGGGTGCCCTCCAGCCATCACGACCCCATGCCAGGAGGGGCCACCAGGAGGGCTCTCATGCCGCCATACGGTCCTCAAACCGGGCTCGCAACTGTTTCCTGCCCCTGCAAACACAAGCAGGAGCATGGCTGAAGACAACGGCCATTGGGGCGGAAAAAGTGAAAAAAGCGGGCCGAAATTTGGAAGTATCAGCTAAAATTACGATATTTGCGTTACGAAAAGCTCGTAACGAAAACTTCGGAATCATGATAAAAAGAAACGTAAAAGCCATGAAGAACCCTTTCCTGATGTACGGGTACGAGGGTCCGGAATACTTCTGCGACAGGCTGCAGGAAACAGAATTGATAACTTCGGCACTGCTCAGCGGCCGCAACATCACCCTGATAGCACCGCGCCGAATGGGCAAGACGGGGCTCATCAAGAACGTGTTCCACAGGCTGCACAGCCAGTATGCCGACGCGGTGTGCATCTATTTCGACATTTTTTCTACCAACAGTGCCTACGAGTTTACACAACTTTTCGGCGCGAGGGTGATTGAGGAGGCGCTCACACGGTCGGAGCACTTTCTGCAGGAGGCCGCAACGCTGTTCCGTTCGTGCAAGCCTGCCGTCAGTACCAACGGCATGACGGGCGAACTGACGGTACGACTGGACTTTGCGCACACGCAGACCGAGCAGTCGCTCGATGAGGTTTTCGGCTATCTGAAGCAGAACGGGCGCCACTTCTTCATTGCCATCGACGAGTTCCAGCAGATTACCGCCTACCGCGAAAAGGGCTTCGAGGCCCTGCTGCGCAGCTATATGCAGTTTCTGCCCAACGTGCACTTCGTGTTCTCGGGCAGCATCAGGCACCTCATCTCGGACATGTTTCTCTCGGCCAAGCGGCCTTTCTACCAGAGTACACAGCTGGTTAACCTGGGCCCCATAGGCCTGTCGGCATACCAGGACTTTGCTTCAGGCTTCTTCGGCAGCAGCGGCGGCAGGCTCGAACGCGAGGTATTTGAGTGGATTTACAACCGTTACGAAGGCCACACGTGGTACGTGCAGGCCGTGCTAAACCGCCTCTACGAGCGCTACATGAGTGTTACGCAGACGGAACAGGCCCGCCGGGTGATACTTGAAATAGTAAACGAGAACACGCCCTACTACGAACACCTGCGCCGCTTGATAACCGACAAGCAGGCCGCCCTGCTGAAAGCCGTGGCCCGGGAGGGCAAGGTGAAGGCGCCCACGGGCAGCGCCTTCCTGTCCAAATACCGGCTGGGAGCGGCCAGCAGCGTAAGCGGCATGCTGACGGCGCTCACCGACAAGGAGCTTCTCTATGCCGACGAGGCCGGCTATAGCGTGTACGACAGGTTCCTGGGCGAATGGCTCGCGTGGCAGGACTGATGCCGAGAACCAAACAACCCGCTTCCTGCATGATGAGGAAGCGGGTTGTTTGGTTTCATTGCCCTGGGCCACGGGTGGCCCGGAGAGTTATCGTGAGGCTCATTCAAAGTACAGGCTCAGCCCGCTGATGGCCTTATAGTAGCCGTAGCCCCAGGCCCAGCCGGAGGTGTCGAAGTTAATACTGAAGCGCACGTAGCGGCACCTGACCGAGCCGTAGAGCACGTACTCGCTCTGCTGGTTCCAGTTCTCATCGTACTTGCTCACTGGCTGATGGCCATCTGTATTGCCGAGCGAAGTCCATGTCTGGTTGTCGGTGCTGACGTCGACATTATAATTGCCAAGCACGTAGCTGTCGAGATAGAAGCCTGCAAGATTCTTTTCGGCTCCCAGGTCGACGGTAAAGTGGCCCGTGTCTTCATCGCCCTCCAAAGCCCACCGACTGTTCCAGCCGCCGGCAAAGAGACTGCCGAAGGTGGCGGGGTTAAAGTCGGCCGAGCAGTCAATGGCCCGCCAGCCTTCGCCATTGCCCTTGGCGCCCTTGAGTTCGGAGGCATCATCCTTGATAAATGAGTTCTTGGTCTCAATGATAAGATAAGCAGCAGGAAGCTCGGCCTTGGTTCCGTTGGGGTAAACAAAGTTGAGCTTGAGCGGCAGCAGGTAGCTTCCCTGCAGGTTCTTGGCTGCCCCCGTGGGGTCAGT
The DNA here is from genome assembly GCA_900199655.1 of Prevotellaceae bacterium KH2P17. Lineage (GTDB taxonomy): Bacteria > Bacteroidota > Bacteroidia > Bacteroidales > Bacteroidaceae > Prevotella. Next base: position 38,337 of record FZRE01000005.1, on the reverse strand, counting down.
TACCTTGACCCCGGGACTGGTTTGCAGCTTTCCGGCATCAATCTTTCCATCGGTTATCTGCAGTTTACTTGCCACATCGGCAGGCAGCTGCTGGTAACTGGTGTTGTGTTCCTGATTGTAGGAGGCTATCAGACTGTTGTCGGCTTCGGCCTGAACGGTGAAGGCGGCATCGCCGTTGGCACGTACGGCAACGTTGAACTCAGCGTCAACACCGCCGAAAACGCCCACGGGCGTGTTCACGATGGCATTGATCTGGGTGAAGCTGCCTACGGTGTAAACGTAGTCGGAGCCTGCATTGTGAATAACGGCATAGGCTGTTGTGAAGGTGTCACGCAGCTGGGGCGTGTAAGGAGAGTCACCTTTGTCTACGTTTTCCACCTTCAGGCGGAACGGCACCACATAGTATTCCTCTGTCAGAGAGGCAGCTGCCTCGGTGGGAACGTTAACGATGAGCGTGGTATCGCCTACCGACTGGCCTGGGCGGATGACAGCAGGTGTAACCTGGAGGGCACTGAGCGCCTGTTCCGGCAGGGCATGGTAGACCTTGGTCTCGGTGCCGTTCTTGGCGTTGAAGGCCTCGACAAGCGAGTTGTCAACTTCGGCTCCAACGGTTATTGTGGCGTTGGTGGCGTACTGGGCCTTTACGTTGAAGGCTCCACCAGCCAGTCCGAACACGCCTGCAGGAGTGTTGTAAATCTGGTTCTCCTGTGTAGCAGGCTCGTAGGGATTGAGGAATATCCTGTTTGCCGACGAGCCTACTACGTCGTAGCTCTCGTCGTCACTGCAGCCCGTGAGGGCAGTGAGTCCTGCCAACAGTCCGCAGCCAAGCGTTAATATGTTTCTTATATTCATATTCTTACTGGGATTTAAGTAGGTTAGTCATTAATTAGAACGGGCATTTCTGGTTGTCTACCCACTGTATGTTGCCCCATGGATGGGCGTTGTAGCCATGACCTGTTTCGTCGAGAACGGTGCCGTCGTCCTGCAGCTGGCCGTTAAAGCGCCAGTAGGCAATAAGGCCCTCTGACTTTGGATCGACGTAGCAGATGCCGTCCTGCAGTTGGGCTTGGGTGCGGGCCACGTTCCACACGCGGCACTCACTTACCAATCCGTCGAAGAGACGTTGATGGCCAACGGAGCGGCCGATGGCAAACGTATCGTCCCAAGAGTGCCCGTCGTAGGCCATACTCAGGTTAATGGTGCCGCCCTTGGTTTCAACCGACTGTATCTGAACACCATCCAGATAGGTGCGCAGATAGGTTCCGTCGTACACAGCGGCAAAGTGATGCCAGCGTCCGGTATCGAACGGATCGTCTGCCCATGCCTCGTAGTGGTCCTTCTTGTCTGGATGAGTGGGCGTGCCGATAGAGGCCTTGGCCAGCTGAAGCTTGTTGTCAGGATTTCCGGCGCCATCACCAAAGCGGAAGAGGAAGTTCTCCTCACAGCCCACCAGCGAGCTGATGCCGCCAAAAGACTCGGGTTTAATCTTCATCTCCAGCGTCATAGACGACAGTGCACGTACCGGGCTGGCCTCTCCGGCAAAGCCTGGAATATCGAAAGAGCCGCTCTTGTTGAGGTCGGCAGCCTTGATGTTGATGACTTTAGAGAACACGATATAAGCCGTGCGGGATGCCTCAAGGACGTCGAGATCTCCCCCCGACACCTTTGTTATAGACACAGGGAGGCAGTAGGCCTGCCCTTCCTGGAGCTTGTCGGCATCGGCCGTAATCTCAACTGATGATGACTGAGCCTTTCCGGCCTCAATAGTTACCTTGTCGCTGCTCAGCGAATAGCTTCCCTCTGGCGGCAAGATGGCCTGGCGCCCGGTTGTTGCGTTGTACGAAGCGAGCTTACCAGGGTCGGCGGAGATGGTTATATCGACGTTGCTCGTGGCCTTTGCGCTCGACGAAACTGTGAGGGCCATGCTCGACTGGCCGTCGACGAGGAAGCGGATATTGGCAGAGCTGAGCGTGCCTGTAACGAAGACGGCGTCGCCAAAGTCGGGTGTATCCTTGCATCCGGTCAGCCCCAACAGGATGGTTAGTGCGAAAAACAAATATTTCTTCATTGTCTTAAGTTCTTAGGTTCTATTAATGCATAGCCGGATTCTGGTACTGTATGCAGTCGCGGAATATCTTATAAGGCTCCGGGTTGTAGGTCGTTACATTGTAGTTGCGGTGTCCGAAGAAGGCTCCGAAGCCTCCCTTGCGGCCTTGCTGCGGCTGGAATTTGGCCTGGTTGATGAGTCCCTGCAATGCTGTAGCCCAGTTGTCGCCCACGTTCTCGCAGAAAACGGTTTTCTCGATGGGCCACACGCCCTCGGACGTTCCGCCTCCGTAAGCCTGCTTGAAGTAGTAGTCGCAGATGGGAACCAGCTCGGTTGAGGGCGAACCCGGGGCATCTACGCAGAGCAGCTTGTCGGTATCGGTAACGCCGTTGCCGTAACGCTGCTGGATGAGTTTTAACCTCTCGGCCTTCGTCTGTTCGGGGTTCGGACCCATGTAGAGGGCAATATGCTGCATGAACTCATTGAAGTAGTTGCCCGAGAGGAAGTCGCCTTCAGGCTCATAGTCGGCATCAAAGCCGTCAAGATCGTTCTCGAAGACCTGGTCGATGAAGTAATCGGCGTACATCTCGACAGCCTTCTTGAGCGCTGCCTCACGTTCTTCACCTTCCGGCATGGCTTTTGCTTCGTTGTAGGCCTGCTTGAACGAGTGGTCATCAGTTTCTGCATCAATACGCGTGATGGCCACTACCAGCATCTTTGTGCCTTTCTTCTGCTGGCAGAAACGCAACTCATCCCACAGCTTGGTGTTCTCCTTTGCGGGTATTCCACCCCACAGGGAGCAGATGTCGAGACTGTCGGGCAGACCGGCAAAACGTACGGCCATGGAGTTCTGTGCTCCGTACTGAGCAAACCACATGAACGAGATAGAGTGGTCACTGGCCTTATAATCGCGCAGGTTCTGGTAGTAGAGGTCGTCGTAAGTCAGGGGTTTCTGGACCTCCCTGTTCTCGACGTCCGTGTCGCAAGCGGCCATCAAGCCCCCTGCCAGTACCAGAGCCATTATATATTTGATTGCTTTCATATTCTTGCTGTATTTGTATTACGTTGACGTTTATCTCTTGACATCCCACCACAGGCGTGTACCGGCCGCATCGGCACCATTCAGCAGGCTTGCTGCAGCATTCGTGTTGTCGGTGTTGTTGGTGTATTCAGTGGTTGGGAACTTAAGCCGGCTAATCATTTCTCCATCCCTTACTTCGTTCTGGAAACGGTAGGTCTCAATGCGAACCCAGCCCGGCCAGCCCGTACGACGCATGTTGCTCCAGGCTTCCTGACCATCAGGATAGGTGGCTATCCACTTCTGAATGGCGATACGTTCGAGGTTTGTTTCAGCGCTGGCAGCATCGTCCCAGGCTACCGGAAGCATGGAGAGCATGGACGAAACATCAGTAGACCGGTTGCTGGCTGGGTCGACATAGGTGCTCAGAGGCAGCCTCTCGGAATTGGAGAGGTAACTGTCGGCACCCGAAACGCCGGCCGATGCAAACGATACTCGTATGCCCTGCTCGTAATACTGGCGAGCTGTCATCGTGCCGATATCCCACCGCAGCTTGGCTTCTGCCATCAGGAAGTAGGCTTCGGCGGCGTGCATCCACTCCATATCTGTGCCTGCTCCATAATTCATACGCGAGGTATTAGACTGGTATTGGCTCTTCTGAATGTTCGATTTGCCATTGCGTATGCCCTTGTAAAGTGACGTGGCAGTGGCCGGAAGGAAATAAGCAGCCACGCGAGGGTCGGCATATCCGTTGAGATAACACTCCATAGTAGCGCTCATATGCTCATCATCCCAGCTGGTGCCAATCTCGTAGAGCGGATGAATAAATGTGAGTTTGGTTGACTGGTGCAGCACGGCATCATCATCGGCAGTTTGCATTAAGCCGTAAGTATTGTTGATGGCAGCCTGTGCTTCCTGCTTGGCTTTGTCCTCGTTGACATAAGATATACGCATGGACATACGCAAGCGAAGGGTGTTGGCCAACCTTATCCACTTGACAACATTGCCAGAGTAGACGTTATCATAGTCTGCCAAGTAGCTGTCGGAGCTACCATTGGCATAGGCGGTGAGCACGTTGATGGCATCTGCCAGTTCCTTGAACATCTGGTTGTACACCTCTTCTTGGCTGTCGTAGGGAACCTGCACGGCCGTACCGAACTTGCTGTAAGGGATTGGTCCGTATGTATCAGTGACGCGTTGCATGGCCAGCACTTTAATGACTGTTGCCATGGCCAGCGCCGGCGAGTTATCTTCAGAAACCTTCCTGATTTCCAGCCAGGGCTGCATCACTCGTTCATAAGCATCGTTAAAGGGAGCGTTGCACCACGGCATGTATAGCACATACTGGTCGTTTCGGTTGTCATTGTTCCATTTCATGGTAGGAGCAAGATAGCTGGCATAGAGATCTCCCTCCAGTGCCTGTGTAATCTGATACTCGCCGCCCATGTCTTTGCCCACTACGAAGACGCCTCGCTCCATCTGCGAAAAGTAGGAGCCGGTGTTCAGGTTGTCGTGTGTCATGTCTTCCTTCGTGGCTTCATCGGGATTGATGTTCCACTTCTCGAACTCGCCGGTACATGAGCTGAGCAGCAAGCCGCCGGCAAGCAGGAAGCCTCCTAAGGAGCGTATATTGCTTGATTTCATTTTCATTATCTTCTTACTTTTAGAATTTAACACGTACAGAGAAGCCTAAGTTTCGCAGGCTTGGCAACATGAAGTAGTCCATACCATCAAATCCGGTGCCCGTGCTGGCCGTCAGTTCGGGGTCGAAAGGTGACTTGCAGTAGAACATCAGCAGGTTACGGCCGGTGAAAGCAAGGTTCAATCCCTTTATCCAAGGCACCCACTGGGTGATTGGAACATCGTAACCCAGCGAGAGTTCTGCCAGCCTCACGTTGGTTGCACTGTACACATACATAGAACCGGCGCCTGCACCAACGGTCTGGAACCACTTCTGTGCGGCCGGTACCAGGCCGCCATTCACGTACACGCCACCGGCATCGCGCGCATCTGCTGATGCCTTAGAAGTGCCGAAGTTGTCCATCATGGCCTGCGTCATGGATACACCCACGCCGCCTACTCGGGCGTTGATGAGGAAGCCGAGCGACAGACCTTTCCAGCTGAAGCTATTGCGCCATCCCATGCGATACTTGGCCTGAGAGTTTCCGGCGTAAATGTAGCCGTCGTGATAAGGGCCTGCATTGTGATCGATTGATACCGTATTGTTCACAAAGTCAACATCAATAAAACCGTGGAAGTCAGTATTCAGGGCCGTTACATATAAGTCCCCCATGGAGCCGCCTTCCTTTATCATGCTCTTCACATTGCCCAGGCTGACAAGGTCCAGATGGTCTTGCGACACCGTGAGCCCGTTTGACAGCGTGGTAGGTTTGAGCAACCTGACTACCTTATTGCGGTTAAGAGAGTAGGTGAAGGTTGAAGACCAGTCGACCGGACCAAGTGGCTGATTGAGCGTGAGGCTCACCTCAATACCCTTGTTGTCTATCCGGCCACCGTTTATATATATGGACTTGTAGCCCGAAGTGCTCGGTAACATAGGATTGAAGAGCTGGTTAAAGGTTGAAGTCTTGTAGAGCGAAACGTTCAGGTTGACCTTGTTGCCCCAGAAGTGTGACTCCATTCCCACTTCCCAAGCCTTGGTTCGTTCGGGTTTGATGTCGTTGTTAGGATACGTAGTGGTGGTTGAGGGCGTGCCCGACTGGAACGGATAGGTCTGGTAAGGTACAAAGCGCTTGGGCGCATTACCTACTTCGCTGTAGCTGCCGCGCAGTTTCAGAAACGAGAGCACGTTGTTCTTCAGCCCCGGTATGAGGTCAGTGAGAATGGCGGTGAGACCCACCGAGGGGTAAGCCACCGACTTTGCATCGGTCCATGCCAGTGCCGAAGCCCAGTCAATACGGCCCGTCAGGTCGAGATAGAGCTTGCTCTGCCAGCCCACCTGGGCAGTGGCAAAGAGCGACTGCACCTGGTCGTGGTACCGTGTTTCAACCGGTTTGAGGCTCGACACGTTAAGGTTATTGAATGAGAACTCATTGGGCACGGAGTTCAAGTTGCCCCCTAAAGAGAAGAACTTGTAGTCGATATCCTGGATGCTGGCACCGGCCGAGCCCGTGAGAGAGAAGTCGCCGAAGTACTTATCGAAGTTCAACATCACGTCGCCGTACAGCTGATGGGTGGTGTCATCATCCTTTCCGTAGTAGCCGTACTTGTCAGCAAAGATGCCGTCGGTGGTCGCGCTGTACATTTTCTCATAGCGGGCAGAGGTGTAATCCATCTTGGCACGAGCAGCCAACGACAGTCCCTTAACGATGTCATAGGTCAGTCCGCCGCTCACCATGAAGCGGTTCTTGTGGTTGGTCAGGTTGTCGCGGTTGGTAATCCAGTACGGATTCTGCATGCCGATGCCCTGGTTGCCCCACGGCCAGTACTGGGTCTTGAAGTTTCTACTTTCGTTGTACATTTCGTACAACTGGTAAGTCTCAAGGCTGTAGCTGGGCGAGAGCAGGTACACTGGCACGATGGGGTTCATGTACTGGCCCTCGGAGACCATGTTATTTTCGCGTATGTTCATGTACATTGCACTCAAGTCAAGGTGCAGCTTGTCGTTCAGCATGCTCGTGCTGTTGCGTATGGCGAAGTTGTAACGTGCCAGCGTGTTGTTCTGCACAATGCCCTCGGCATTGGTAGAAGCCAGCGACACGAAGGTCTGGTTCTTCTCCGTGCCCGTTGAAAGGGTAACGGAGTTGCCCACGTTGTAGCCCGTTTGGTAGAAGTCGAGCGGGTCATAACTGCTTGGAGTGCCAAGTTTGTCGCCCCAGCTGCTGAACTCGCCTGCTGCAGCACCATAGGTGTTCTGAAACTCGGGCGTAACAAACGGACTGAAGAAAGAAGTGTTGTTGCTATAGGTTACCGTGGTGCGGCCTTCCTGACCGCGGCGGGTCTTAATCATAATGACGCCGTTCTGGGCCTCGCTGCCATAGAGGGCAGAGGCTGCGGCACCGCTCAGAACGGAGATAGCCTCTATATCCTCGGGGTTAATCATTGAGGCGCCATCGCCCGACTGGCCCTGACCAGAGAAATAATCAGATGGCTGCGCCGTCTGCAGTGAGGGCATGGGAATGCCGTCGATTACGTAGAGAGCATTGTTATTGTTGCTGATTGACTTGGCACCACGCATCACAACCTTCACTCCACCGCCGATACCTGACGAGCTGGAGTTTATCTCAACGCCGGCCACCTTGCCCGAGAGTGCGTTCATGAAGCTTGCATCCTTCACGCCGGTAACCTGGTCGTTGTTTATCTGTTGTACGTTGTACGACAGCGCCTTGGCCTCTTTCTGTATGCCGAGTGCCGTTACCACAACCTCTCCAAGCATCTTTTCATCCTGCAACATGCTGACAGTAACGTTGCTCTGGTCGGCCGCAATCTCCTTGTCGGCATAACCCAGGTACGACACTGTGAGCTTGCTGCCTTCGGGAACGGTGATGGCAAAGTTGCCGTCTACATCCGACACGGTGGCCAGCGTGGTGCCTTTTACCTTGATGGTGGCGCCGATAACGGGCTCGCCCTTCTCGTCGAGCACCTGCCCTTTTACGGTTTTGTTCCGGTCGTTCTGCCTAACCTGTCTCGCCGTTTGCACATCGCGGCGGTGGATGGTAATCATCCGGTTGTCAATCTCGTAGTCGAGACCGTCGTCCAGAACCTTACTCAACACCTCGCGAACAGGCGTAGACCTGAACGTAGCGGTAACTTTCTTGTTTGCGTTCACCTCGTCTACCTTGTAGATAACGGACATCTTTGTTTGTCGTTCCACTTCCTTCAGCACGTTCCTGAGCGTCTCGTTCCTGAACGTTTTTGTCACGTTCTGGGCCCGAACGCCTGCAGCGCCGAAACACAATGCAGCGAAAAGAAAGAGTCTGAGCAATTTCATTTGCTTTTCCTTCATAGTGTTTTACAATAAATTTAAGTTAGATAGTTCGTATAATCTCTGTTCATGTCAGCTTTGCCGGCAGCTTTCGCAGGGGCCGGTGCTACTGACTGATGTAGATATCCTTGTCGTGCCGCGTCACGCGGGTGCCCGTTACCTTCTGCAGGGCATCAAGAACCTCGTCGATGGTCTCCTTGTTGCGCAGCGAGATTGAGAGCCTTACAGCAGCTGCCTGGGCCGATTTGATGTGTATCTGCACGTCGTATTGGCGGGAGAGGATTTTGGCCAGGTCGGCCAGGGTGATGTCGTCGAAGTCGGCCATGTTGTGCAGCCAGGCCCTGCCGTCACTGGTTACAGCGGTCTTGGTAAACTCTCCGGTGGCGGTGTCAAGCGTCACCATCTCGCCGGGTTTCATCATCAGGTGGTCGCGCCCGTGGTTAATGAGCACGCTGCCCTCCATGAGCGAGGTGGTTATGAACTGGTCGTCGCTGTAGGCGGAGACGTCGAACTTGGTGCCCTTTACCACCACATCGTAGCCCGAGGTGTGCACGGTAAACTCGGCTCCGTTATGCTTTGCCACCTCAAAGTAGCCCTCGCCGCTCAGCTCAACGCGGCGGTTCTTGTGGCCGAAGAGGGTTGAATAGCGCAGCGTAGAGCCGGCGTTGAGCCACACTACGGAACCATCGGGCAGCGCGAGGCGCGACTTGCTGCCCATGGGGGCCGTAAGGGTGCAGTAGCTCTCGGCCCTGCTGCCTGCCAGCCGCCACGTAACGGCGGCTGTGCCGGCCAGCAACAGCACCACGGCAACGGCTGCCGCAACGCGGCGCCACAGCCTTACGGTACGAGCCGGGCGCTCTTCCAGCATCATCAGGCGCCCCTGCAGCCGTTCCCACGCCTGCCTGGTAGGCAGGCTGACCGACTGATGGGCGTTCCACTCCGCCTCACATTGGCGAAACCGCGCACGGTTTTCCTCGCTCTGCTCCACGTAAGCAAGCAGCGCGCTTTCCTCGTCGCGGGTGATGACTCCCTCGAAATATCTGACGGCTAATTGTTTGATATCTTCTGGCATATTTAGGTTACTGTCTACTCTTATAACAACCGGGCGTCCCGATACCCACCCCCCACATGGCTGTTTTTTTCTCTTGCGGCCTGCCTTCTGCCCGACGGTTTTGCCGGAGCTATGCTTCAAGCTCCCTGAAGCTATCCTTCAACGACCTTGAAGGTGCCATTCAAGGGCCTTGAATGACAGCTTTTACAACCTTGCTTGTAAGCTGTTGATTTCCAACAGTTTGCCGGTTCACTTTCAAAAGACCTGCTGCTGGGGCATCATCCCCTCCTCCGCCTCCCCTTTTCAAGGGGAGGATACCAGTTTACTTTACAACTATAGTCCTTCTGTTTGTCCTTACTGATAAGCAGATAGATACCCAACGGTTCCTCCCCTTGGAAGGGGAGGCGGAGGAGGGGATGATATCTGCAGCGAATGGAACAGGCTTTGCAGCTTTCTGCCAAACCTCTTTCCTATCGAGAAACTACTTTGCTACTCTGTCTGAAAAAGATAAAAGACACAGTAACAGAATAACTTTACTCTGTCTGAAAAAGACGAAAGACAGAGTAACAGAATAACAGTAGCTGCAAAAAATTACTTTGTTACTCTGTCTGAAAAAGACAAAAGACACAGTAACAGAATAACTTTACTCTGTCTGAAACAGACGAAAGACAGAGCAGCAGGGTAACAGCAGCGCTGCCAAAACAGCTGACCAACGGGCGCGACGATGCTTTTAGATGAAAAGAAAGGCAAACTTTTGGGGGTGTACCGAATATTGATTATATTTGCATGATTAAACTCTAACCGGGTAACATGCGCTATTATACGGACAATGAACTGCTGATAGACGAGGTTCGCGAGGGCAAGGCCGAAGCCTATGAATTTGTTTTCAAGACTTTCTATCCCCGCCTCAGAAACTATGCCTCGCACTTTGTTGCCGATGTAGACGATACGGAAGACATTCTGCAGGACTGCTTCGTGCGCCTGTGGGAGCGCCGGCAGACGCTTACCTACGTGTCGCTCCAGGCGCTGCTCTTCACGATGGTGCGCAACGGCTGCATCAACTACCTGAAGCACCAGGCCATTGTAAACGGCTACCAGACAGTTCATCTGGCTCACGTTGCGGGCGAGGAGCGGCTGTACAACTACGACATGCTGAACTCCACCGACACCGAACTGCTCTATGATGAACTGCAGCGGCAGATTAACCACGTCATGGAAAGGCTCTCGCCACGTACAAGGCAGATCTTCATCATGAGCCGGACGGAGGGAATGAAGAACCGGGAAATAGCCCAGCAGCTGGGCATCTCGGTCAAGATAGTTGAGCGTCATATCAGCAAGGCGCTGGCTCTGTTCCGTAAGAACATCAGCCAGAGCCCTGCTTCTGTGGTGGGTTTGGCGCTGCTTCAGTGGCTGGCAAGCTGAGCGGAGGCGGCCACGGTGAGGGTGCCTGTTAGCTGGATGCGGTCGGAAGAGCTGCCTACCATGACCTTGAAGTCGCCCGGTTCCACCACCGTCTGCATGTCGCGGTTAACAAGCGAGAGGTCTTCGGGCGTCAGGTCGAAGGTTATGCGCTTGGTTTCTCTTTTCTTTATATGCACGCGCGCGAAGTGCTTGAGCTGCATCAGGGGCTGGCTTACCGATGCCACCTCGTCGTGCAGGTACAGCTGGGGCACCTCGTCGCCGTCGCACCAGCCCGTGTTGGTTACGCTGAACGATACGCGCGCCTGCTGCGCTCCGGTCTTCTCTATCGACAGGTTGGAATAAGCGAAGGTGGTGTAGCTTAGTCCGTAGCCGAAGGCATAGAGCGGCTTGGCCGTCTGCTCCACGTAGTTGTGGGCCCGGGGCACGCGTTTGTTGTAGTAAACGGGCAGCTGGCCCACGCTTCGGGGCACGGAGATGGGCAGGCGCCCGGCGGGGTTGTAGTCGCCGAAGAGCACGTCGGCAATGGCTTGTCCGCCCTCCTGGCCGGGATAGTAGGCAGTAAGCAGGGCGTCGGCATGCTCCGATGCCCATGCTTTATCGAGCGGCCGGCCCTCTATGTAGACCACAACGAGCGGCTTGCCCGTTTGCCTGAGCGCCTCGAGGAGCTGCTGCTGGCGGCCCAGGAGGGTGAGGGTGGCGCGGTCGTAGCCCTCGCCGCTGTCCATGTCACTTACCGATTTGACGTCGGCCTCGGCCGCACCGGTAGCCTTGTAGTTGGTCTTGAAGTCGCGTGCCGACGAGCCTCCCACGGCCACTATCACCACATCGGCCCGGCGGGCGGCAGCTACGGCCTGGCTGATGTTGGCGTTTGCCGTGTCGCGAACGGCGCATCCTTTCACGTACTCCACGTTGGCAGCGGGCAGCTTGGTCCTGATGCCGGCCAATATCGTCTTCACATTGCCGTCCTGCTGGGGGGCGGTGTAGTCGCCGAGCATGTTGTACACGTTGTCGGCATTGGGCCCTATGACGGCTACCTTGACGTTACGGGAGAGCGGAAGCACGTGGTTCTTGTTCTCCAACAGCGTGACCGAGGCCTGCGCGGCCTGCAGTGCCACGGCCTTGTTGGCCTCGCTGCGCACGCTGCGGGCTGCCTCCGGGCTGACGTAGGGATGCTCGAAGAGGCCCATCTCGAACTTCTTCTGCAGGATGCGGGCACAGGCCGTATCTATCAGCTGCTCGTTTACCTTGCCCTGCCTTACGGCATCCACCAGCTGCGCATAGGCCTTTCCGCCGAGGTCCTCGTCAACTCCGGCCTGCAGCGACATCACGGCCGCGTCCTGCAACGTGGGCGCCACGCGGTGCGTTTCCCAGATGCCGTCGATGCTGTAAAGGTCGGACACAACGAAGCCACGGAACTTCCAGCGGTTGCGCAGGATGTCGGTGTAGAGATAGCTGCTGGCCGTTGAGGGGATGCCGTCGAGCGAGTTGTAGGACGTCATGACCGACAGGGCGCCGGCGCCGATGGCCTTACGGAACGGCGGCAGGAAGTTCTGCAGCAGGTCGCGCTGCCCAACAATGGACTGGTTGCCGTTCTGTCCGCCCTCCGTAGTGCCGTAGGCAATGAAGTGCTTCAGCGTGGCAATGGTGCTGTAGGGCTTGCTCAGGTCGCCTGCTCCCAAGCCCCGGACGATGCCGGAGCCTATCTCGGCCGTGAGTACAGGGTCTTCTCCCATGCTTTCCTCCACACGAGACCAACGCGGATCGCGCGACAAATCGAGCACCGGACCATAGCTTATGTGGGCTCCCTGCAGGCGTATCTCGCGGCCGATGACGCGCCCCATGGCCTCTGCCAGCTGGGGTGAGAAGGTTGCGGCCATGCCAAGACCGGTGGGAAACACGGTCGTTCCGATGGCCATGTGGCCGTGGGGAGCCTCTTCGGCCAGAAAGAGAGGGATGCCGAGGCGGGTGTGCTTGATGACGTATTGCTGCAAGGCATTGCCTGCCTTGGCAGCCAGCTCGGGATTGAGGCCGTTGGCGAGCGACTTCTGTGTCCACGGGTCGGCCCGGTAAGTGGCCCAAAGCATGCCGATGTTGCCCTCCTGCAGGTCTTTCTTAAACTGCTCCGAAGGCTCTACCCGGTTGCCGCGGATGGTGTAATAGTTCCATGCCAGGGTGCACCGGAGCTGCCCTACTTTCTCCTCCAGAGTCATTCGGGAGAGCAAATCGCTCACCCTCGCCTCGACCGGAAGAGTGGAATCCTTGTACGGCAGCACGTTTTTGGCAACGGCATGGGTTGCCATCAGACTTAAAAATGTAAACAGAATGGTTATTCGTTTCATGTATGTGAAGTTGACAGATTGAACATTTCATGCAAAAGTAAGTAATAAACTCCACATTGCCAAGAAACAAGCAGCTTTTCAGGTCGCTGCCACCGGCTGTTTCAACTATTTTTTGTAATTTTACGGCAGAATAGCTATAACCATCAAATCATGAAGAAATTAATGCTTACATGCCTTGCTGCCGCGGCGCTGCTCACGGCAAACGCGCAGGGCGATGTGTACGAACGGTCGAAAACCTACGAATGGCCGACCGACAAACAGGTAGTTGAGAAACTCAGGAAATGGCAGGACCAGAAGTTCGGAGTGCTCTTTCACTGGGGTGTCTACGCCGTTCCGGGAATGGTGGAGTCGTGGGCCATCTGCGACGAAGACTGGGTTACGCGCGACACGACGATGTCTTACAGGCAGTACAAGGATTGGTACTGGGGGCTGGCCGACAAGTTCAATCCCATCAAGTTCGACCCCCGGCAGTGGGCGGACGTGATGAGCCAGGCCGGCATGAAGTACATGATATTCACCACAAAGCACCATGACGGCTTCTGTATGTTCGACAGCAAGTACACCGATTACTCCATCGCGCACCACGCCTTCAGGGATAACGCCCGGCGGGATGTGCTGAAGTACGTGCTTGAGGCTTTCCGTGGCAAGGGCTTCATGATAGGAGAATACTTCTCGAAGCCCGACTGGCACAGCCAAGACTACTGGTGGGACGTTTATCCAACCAAGCGTGGACGCAACGTGAACTACGACATCAAGAAGTGGCCTTGGCGCTGGGAACGCTTCAAGCAGTACACTTACAACCAGATGGAGGAGATACTCTCGCGCTACGGAAGTGTCGACATACTGTGGCTGGACGGTGGTTGGGTGTGCAAGGAGAACAACCAGGACATCGACATGCCACACATCGCACAGATGGCGAGGAGGCATCAGCCGGGCCTGATCATGGTCGACCGCACCATCCACGGCCCCTACGAGAACTACCAGACGCCGGAACGCACCGTCCCGGAGCAGCAGCTCAACTTCCCGTGGGAGAGCTGCATACCGCTCAGCAACGACTGGGGATGGGTGCAGCATCCTACCTGGAAGAGCCCGGAGAAGGTCATTAACACGCTCATAGAGGTTGTGGCAAAAGGCGGAAACCTGGTGCTCGGCGTGGGTCCTACACCCGAGGGACTCATCCAACCCGAAGCAGTAAGCCGACTGCAGGCCATCGGCCGTTGGCTCAAAGCTAACGGAAGCGCCATCTACAACACCACTACAACGCCCGTGTACCAGGATGGCAACACCTGGTTTACGGCCAGTAAAGACGGCCGAAAGCTCTATGCAATCTACATGGTAAAGGAGGGCGAGACGGCTCCTGCCACCATCTCGTGGAGCAAGAACCTGCCAAAGGGGAGCGTGAAGCTGCTCTCCACGGGCCGTACTCTGAAGACCCGCCGGAGCGGGAACACCGTAACGGTGACGTTGCCGGCAGGCATCAGCCAGTCGGTTGCAATGGAGTTCCGCCGCTGACGGCGACATCCCAGCACGCTGAACATCAGCTAAAAGCAAAGCCCCTGCATCCTTCGCGGATGCAGGGGCTTATTATTTGCTGTCCTACTGTCGATGATTAATCGATGTCGATGTTATGGTCGAGCTCATCGGTGAAGCCTCTCGGCTCCCGTGGTGCCATGGGGTCATGGTACTCATCGCCACCGCTCTGCTCGCTGCGGTCATGATGTTCGAAGCGGCGCGGACGCTCATCGCGGCGATGGTCGTCACGGCGTTCGCCCTCGCGGCGTGGCCTGCGGTCGGCTCCACGTTCGGGGCGCGGACGGCGCTCACGCTCAACGTAGCCCTCGGGTTTAGGGAGCAGCGCCCGGTGAGACAGCTTGTACTTGCCTGTCTTGGGGTCTATCTCCAGCAACTTGACCTGTATCTTGTCGCCTTCGTGTATTCCCGCGTCCTCTACTGTTTCGAGTCGCTTCCAGTCGATCTCTGATATATGGAGCAAACCGTCCTTGCCCGGCAGTATCTCTACAAAGCAACCGTAAGGCATGATGGAGCGAACGGTTCCCTCATAGACCTCACCCACCTCGGGTACTGCAACGATTGACTTAATCTTAGCGATAGCAGCGTCGATGCTCTCCTTGTTGGGCGCCGACACCTGAACATGCCCCTGACCGTCGCTCTCGTCGATGGTAATGGTGGCGCCGGTGTCTTCCTGCATCTGCTGTATAATCTTTCCGCCCGGGCCAATCACGGCTCCGATGAACTCCTTGGGTATGTCGAAGGCCACGATGCGGGGCACCTGCGGCTTCAGTTCGGCACGAGGTTCGGAGATGGTCTCCATCATCTTGCCCAGTATATGCTCGCGGCCGGCCTTTGCCTGCATAAGAGCTTTCTCCAAGATCTCGAAGCTCAAGCCGTCACACTTGATGTCCATCTGCGTTGCGGTGAGGCCATCTTTGGTTCCGGTTGTCTTGAAGTCCATGTCTCCCAGGTGATCCTCATCGCCCAGAATGTCGGAGAGAATGGCGTATTTGTCTTCGCCCGGGTTCTTAATCAGGCCCATGGCGATACCCGATACGGGCTTCTTCATCGGCACGCCGGCATCCATCAGCGCCAGTGTACCTGCGCAGACGGTGGCCATGGACGATGATCCGTTGGACTCCAATATCTGGCTTACCAGGCGGATGGTATAGGGGAAGTCGGCCGGTATCTGGTCTTTCAGGCCGCGCCATGCCAGGTGTCCGTGGCCAATCTCACGCCGGCCTACGCCTCGTTGGGCCTTGGCTTCGCCGGTAGAGAACGGGGGGAAGTTGTAGTGAAGCAAGAAGCGCTGGTAGCCCTTGAGCAGAACATCGTCCACGAGTTTCTCGTCGAGCTTGGTGCCCAGCGTGCAGGTAGAGAGCGACATGGTCTCACCGCGCTGGAAGATAGCGCTTCCGTGAGGCATGGGCAGCGGCGAAACCTCGCACCAGATGGGGCGGATGTCGGTGGTCTTACGGCCGTCGAGGCGGATGCCTTCATCGAGAATGCAGCGGCGCATGGCGTCGCGCATCACGTCGTCGTAGTAACGTGTGGCCTCTGCATGCTTCTCCTCGAGCTCGTCGGGCGTAAGGTCAGCGTGCCCGGCATCGTACTTTTCGAGGAAGTCGGCCAGTATCTTGTCGAACGCATCCTGGCGTGCATGCTTCTCCAGGGCCTGCTTGTTCACGTCGTAAACAGGCTGGTAGAGCTCTGTCTTAATCTGTTCGCGCAGCTGCTCGTCGTTAATTTCGTGTTCGTAGGTACGCTTCACGTCGGTGCCCAGCTCTTTCGAGAGCTCTTCCTGCAGCTCGCACATCGGCTTAATTGCCTCTGCAGCGGCCTTGAGGGCACCAATGAGGTCCTGCTCCGATACTTCTTTCATCTCGCCCTCTACCATCATGATGTTGTCCTTGGTGGCTCCAACCATCAGGTCCATGTCGGCAGCCTCCATCTGTTGGAAGGTCGGGTTGATAACATACTGTCCGCCGATGCGTGCAACGCGCACTTCGGAGATTGGGTACTCAAAAGGAATATCTGAACAAGCCATGGCTGCGGATGCTGCAAAGCCTGCGAGCGCATCCGGCTGGTCAACACCATCGGCCGAAAGGAGCATCACCTGTACATAAACTTCTGCATGGTAGTTAGATGGGAAGAGCGGACGGAGCACGCGATCCACCAGCCTCGACGTGAGTATCTCGTCGTCGTTAGCCTTGCCTTCGCGCTTGGTAAAGCCGCCGGGGAAACGTCCTGCGGCGCTGTACTGCTCGCGATAATCTACTTGCAAAGGCATGAAATCTGTTCCCGGAACTGCATCTTTGGCTGCACAAACGGTTGCCAGGAGCACTGTGTTGCCCATGCGGAGAACCGCAGCGCCATCGGCTTGCTTTGCAACTTTCCCGGTTTCAATCGTGATGGTTCTTCCATCAGGCAATTGAACTGTTTTTGTAATTACGTTCATCTAAATCTTTAAAACTTTATTGTTTTGTCTTACATCTAAAAAAATATGGCGCAAAGATACCTATTTTATTATGAATAAACGAATGAAAGCGAAATAATTTTCGTTTTTTATGATTACCTTTGCACCCCGTATGATACGCAACATGATATTGGTAGCCGTGGGTGGAGCCGCCGGGTCGGTGCTTCGGTTCGTGCTCTCCAGGCTCATCGTGGGCAGCGTGCTTACCCAGCTGCCCCTGGGAACCATGACGATTAACGTGGCCGGATGCCTGCTCATCGGCCTCATTTACGGCTGGGCCGACCGCGGCCTCATGCTCAATGCCGACCTGAAGCTGCTGCTCACCGTGGGCTTCTGCGGCGGGTTCACCACCTTCTCCACCTTTTGTAACGAGGGGCTCACCCTCTTCCGTTCCGACCAGGCCCTGCTCGCAGCCCTCTACACGGCAGCCAGCGTGTTTCTGGGTCTGCTCGCCGTGTTTGCCGGAGCACAGCTCGCGAGGCTGTAAGGGGAACCTACCCCAGCCCTCCCAAAGGGATGGAGCGGCGCGATAGATAAGAAGTGGATAAGAGGAAAGGCTGGTATTTTTGTTCCAATTCAATCCATACGACAAAGTCTCCCTCCCTTTGGGAGGGCCGGGGTAGGCTTTTCCTCCCCTTAGAAAGGGGAGGTTAGGAGGGGATGATTTATCCACTTTCTTTGCCAATAGCTGCCATCAGGTCATCCCCTCCTCCGCCTCCCCTTTCCAAGGGGAGGATACCAGTTTGACTTTTCGCTATCATCCTCTCACTTATTCCTACAAACGGAAAGGTCTACTGCAGCCAAAAATACACTCTGTTACGCTGTCTTTAAAAACAAGAAAACAGCAAGCGGCAGGCTAACTTGTACGCTGCCGCGGAACGCCCTTTACAAGGGGAGAGCGGAAAAGGTGTCATTCAAGGCCGCCGAAGGGCATGTTCAGGGCGCTTGAACATCACCTCCGGGGAGGTTGAAAGGCATCTTCAGTAAAACTACCCCTGCAGGACGCTGCCGTGACTGCACCCATCAGGCGCCTCCGGAGCACCGTTCACGCCTCATGAAAAACCATCTGCAGCACTCCGAAAAACGGCAATAGCGCACCGTGGCGGTAAAAAATCAAACCCGTATTTGCCAATTATCATTTAAAATAACTAACTTTGCAATCTGAGTAGAAAAATCAACTAAAATGAGAATATCAAAACTCTTTGCGGCAGCCATCATTGCCCTGGCCTCGTTGGCCATTACTTCCTGCAACAACAAGAAGTTCCAGGTGAGCGGTACCATCAGCGACGCCAAGGACTCGACCTTGTATTTTGAGAACATGAGCCTTAACGGTCCGCAGGTCGTAGACTCTGTTAAACTGGGCGAAAACGGTGAGTTCTCGTTCTCCGAGGCCACTCCCGACGCGCCCGAATTCTATCGCCTGCGCATCGCCGGGCAGATTATCAACGTTTCAATCGACTCTACCGAGGCCGTTAACGTAAAGGCCTCCTACCCCAACATGTCGTCACAGTACGAGGTGAGCGGGTCGGAGAACTGCTCGAAGATAAAGGAGCTGGCCCTCATGCAGATTGACCTGCAGAACCGCATCAATGCCGTTGTGAACAATCCCAACATGGGTGCAGACAGCGTGCAGACGGCCGTCGAGGCGCTGCTCGCCAGCTACAAGGACAACGTAAAGCGAAACTACATCTTCAAAGAGCCCATGAAGGCCTACGCCTACTTTGCTCTGTTCCAGACGTTCGCCCTCGGCGGCGCCCAGAACCTTATCTTCAACCCCCGCTCCAGCGAGGACGACGTGAAGGTTTTTGCTGCTGTGGCCACGAGCTGGGACACCTTCTACCCCAAGGCCGAGCGTGGAAAGAACCTGCACAACATCGCCATTGAGGGCATGAAGGACGTGCGCATCATCAAAAACGCACAGGCCAAGCAGGTCATAGAGGCCAGTAAGGTGAACGAGACGGGCATTATCAACATCTCGCTGGCCGACAACAAGGGCCGCACCCGCAACCTGACCGACCTCAAGGGACGGGTTGTGCTGCTCGACTTCCACGTCTTTGCCTCCGAAGGCAGCACCAAGCGCATCATGACTTTGCGCAGTCTATACGACAAATACCACGCCCTGGGACTTGAAATCTACCAGGTTTCGCTCGACCCGGACGAGCATTTCTGGAAGACGCAGACGGCTGCACTGCCCTGGATTAGCGTACGCGACGCCGACGGAAGCACGGCCGCCACGTACAATGTGCAGGGTGTGCCGACGTTCTTCCTGATAGACAAGCAGAACACGCTCTACAAGCGCGACGCCCAAATCAAGGACTTGGATGCCGAAATCCGCGCGCTCTGCGGCAAGTAAGCTTATTTTTCCGCGGATTATCCCCGCGGTTTGAAGACAAAGTAACAAAGCATTTGTTTTGCTGACTACGGGGTGTGAAGACAGAGTAACAGAGTAATAATTCTGTTGCTGTTGTGGCTTTGAGACAGAGTAACAGAGTAATTATTCTGCTGCTGTTGTGGCTTTGAGACAAAGTAACAGAGTTATTATTCTGCTGCTGTTGTGGATTTAAGACAGAGTAACAGAGTAATTATTCTGCTGCTGCGGTGGTTTTGAGACAAAATAACAGAGTAGTTTTAAAGCTGCCGGCGGGCTTGATTATCAGTAACAACAAGCAGTTGCCGCCCAGCAACAAAGCAAACCTGTATCCTCCCCTTAGAAAGGGGAGGTTAGGAGGGGATGATTTATCCTCTTTCTTTGCCATAAGCTGCCTTCTGGTCATCCCCTCCTCCGCCTCCCCTTTCCAAGGGGAGGATACCTGTTTGTATTCTTCCTTATCTTCTCTCACCTATTCTTATCTATAAACAAGCCCACAGCAACAGAAAAAACACTCTGTTACTCTGTCTTTATACAAGAGGAACTAAGCAGCAAGAAACACGCAGCAGCAGAATAATTACTCTGTTACTCTGTCTTTAAGCCAAGCAGGCAGCGCAAAAAACACTTTGTTACTCTGTCTTTAACCTCACGCAGCAGCAGAAAAGGAAGCAGTAAGGAGCAAAGCTCCCCCTCCTTCGGAGGGGGCTGGGGGGAGGTTACACAATAATCCTAATCTTCTTGTAACTGTCCCTGAACTCGGTGGGCGAGCAGCCCTTCTTGCGCTTGAAGATGCGGTTGAAGTTGCTCAGATTGTTGTAGCCGCAGTTGAAGCAAATCTCCGAAACGCTGTCGGTAGTGTCTATCAGCATGCGGGTGGCGTAGCCCATGCGTATGTCGATGATGTAGTCACTTAACGTGCGACCGGTGTGGAGCTTAAAGAAACGGCTGAAAGCACTCTCGCTCATGTTGGCCAGTTCGGCCAGTGTCTTGAGCTTTATCTCGTACATGTAGTTCTCGTTGATGTAGTTTTTAACCCTCAGCACGCGGCGGCTGTCGTCCTCGATGTTCACCTTGGCGTAGCTGCTGGTGGCCAGGGTGCGTGCTCCTGTGCTGTTGGCCAGGCTGTTGAGTATGCGCAGGAAGCTCATCAGTGCCTCGAAGCGATCCTGCAACAGGCTGAGCCTGTCGAGCTCGCTGTACACCTTCATGATGGCTTCCAGCGGAAAGGCGAGCCCCTTGCGGGCCTCTTTCATCATGTGGTGGATGTTGAAGAAGGGCGTCTTGTCGAAGAAGCTGTCGTCCTCCATGCCGAATTTGAACTGCACGGTAATCTCGCGTATGTCGTCGCTTCGGCATTCGTTCTGCTCCCACACGTGCTCCAGGTCGGGGCTGGTGATGAGCACCAGGTCGTAGTCGCCTATCACTTCGGAGCTGTCGCCCACAATCCGGCGCACGCCGGCAGCATGCTGCACGAAGTTGAGTTCGTAGACTTCGTGGTTGTGGATGGGATAGGAGAACTCCTTCTTGTGGCGGTCGGCGATGTAGAGGGCGTCCTTCTCCATCAGCGGAGTAATCTCGTGGAGTACATGATTCTCGTTCATGGCAATTCGTTTAAGTGCTTGTTTGTCCTTAGACGATTGCAAATATACATTATTTTTTTTAGAATCCACGCTCTATCAGTTCAAAACACATTCTGCTGTTATGATAAGGACACTTCCAGAAACCGGCCTTGTCGTCGGCGAGGTTCACGTTTCCGGCTTCGTCGCAGCCCCAGTGCCACTCGCCGTTATGCCAGTCTACAAGGTGTTCCTTCACGTAGTTCCAGCAACGCAGGGCCGTCTGCAACGCCTCTTCGTCGTGGAAGTATTGGTAGAGATTGACGTGACCGATTACGGTTTCGCACATCACCCACCACTGGCGCTGGGTGTCCGTGCGGCCTGTATCGGTCCACCGTTCGTACAGCATGGAGCCGTCGGGCTGCAGACCTTCGTCGGCCGCCGCGGCTATCCGCCGTATCACGGGCTCCATCCGGGCCACGGTTTCCGCATCGCCCAACACGAGCGCCGTTTCGTGCAGCAGCCAGCTGGCCTCTATGTCGTGGCCGAAGCTCTGCACGTTGCGCCGTCCCTGCCACGCATCATCAAAGAAGAGGTCCAGGTGAGAGGTATGGGGATTGAGCAGCCTGCCGGTAAAGATGCCGAGCAGGTTCCGCAGACTGCGTTCCAGCTCGGGCTCGGGCCACACGCGGTAGAGGTTGGTATAGGGCTCAATGATGTGCAGATGGGTGTTCATGGTGCGGCTGCCGTTCTCGTCCTTATCGCTTAGCCGCATGTCTGCTATGGGCTGCCAGTGGCGCGTCAGGGCCTCAACGTAGCCGTTGTTGCGGCTGTCGAAGGCGTGCCGCTCTATGTCATGGTACAGCGCCACGGCTGCATCCAGCGCCTCATCGTCGCCCGTGGCGCGGGCAAACTCACTCAACCCGTAGATGGCAAAGCCTATGGCGTAGGTCTGCTTCTTATCGTCCAGCGGCCGTCCCTCGCAGTCTACCGACCAGTAGACGCCGCCGTGAACGGGGTCGATGAAGTGGTCGATAACGTAGCGCTTGGCCCTTTCGGCCGTTTCCAGATACGCTCTGCGGCCCAGTACGCGGTAGGCAGCGGAGAAAGTCCACAGGATGCGGGCGTTGAGTACGGCTCCCTTGGGGGCTTCGGGGTGCACACGGTCGTGGCCGTCGATGCGTCCGTAGAAGCCTCCACGCTCACGGTCTACCGCCCGCTCCATCCAGTAGGGCAGGATGTTGCGCTCCACCAGGTCGCGCATCTCGTTCTTCAGGTCTGCTGTCATGCTTCAGTTTTTCGGATATCTTTCAGTCGGTTGCTTATCTCCTGCATCCTGGTTTTGGTGAGCGGGTACACCATCATGATGCCCACCATTAGCAAGGCGACGCCTGCGGGTATCCAACTCATGGTGAGTTTCATGCCCAGAATGGCGCTGTCAGTTTGCTGCACGGCATTCGGAACCAGCCCGAATGCTGCGAATATCCACAGCACCGCGCTGCCTGCAATGGCGCCGCCGAACTTCTGAGCCATGGAACCGGAGGAGAAGATGAGCCCTGTTGAAGAGGATCCATCTTTGGCCGTAGCGTAGTCGGCCACGTCGGCATACATGCTCCAAACCAACGGCGAGACGATGCCCGTGCAGATGGAGATGAGTATCTGCAGCAACAACATGACGATGAAGCCGCCGTTGGTGCAGGGCACATAGAAGAAGATGGAGCTCAATACGGCCAGTGCCACGCCGGTAAGAGCGAAGGTTGTGCGCTTGCCGAGCCTGCGGCTGATGGGCACGGCGGCCACAACGCCAATCATGTTGCACACCTCGCCCACGCCTAAAAACAGTCCCGCAAAGAACAGGAAGCTCGCGAAGCCGAGGTCGATATGTGCCTGCTCTCCGATGTAATACTTGAAGTAGTAAGCCACGGTAGCACCTCTCACCGTATTGAAGAGATTGGTACAGAGGGCTGCTACGGTGAGCAGCCACCACGGGGCGTTGCGAACAAGCGACGAGAGGTCGGACCCCAGCGACGTTGCCTGCACCTTCACATGCTCTTTCGTCATGCGGAAGCAAGCCAGGAACAGCAGGAAGCAGAACACAGCTATCACTATCATGGCACCCTGCCAGGCATCCTGCACCGAGCTGCCGGCATTGGCAAAGAGCTTGCAAAGCGGTTCCCAAGAGAACAGGGCGATAAAGGAGCCGGCGTAGGCAAAGAACATACGGAAGCTGGAAAACACGGTTTTTTCGTCCGAGTCGTTAGTCATTACGCCGAGCATGGAGCCGTAGGGCACGTTGATTCCCGTGTAGACGGTCATCATGAGGATATAACTCACATAGGCCCAAACCAGCTTTCCGGTTTCTCCCATATCGGGTGTAGTGAACAGCAGGATGCCGCACAGCGCAAAGGGTGCCGCAAACCACAGCAGATAAGGACGGTACTTGCCCCAGCGAGTTTGCGTACGGTCGGCGATGATGCCCATCATCGGGTCCGATACTGTGTCCCATATTCGGGTTACGAGCATCAGAGTGGCGGTGGCGCCGAGCGACAATCCGAAGATGTCACTATAGAAGATGGGCAGATAGTAGGAAAATATCTTCCAGAACATGGAGGACGCCATGTCGCCGAAACCATAGCCTATCTTCTCCGAAAGTTTACTTGCAGCCATTGTTCTTGTGGATAAGTTGCTTGATGGTTTCCACACTTGCCGAGGTCGTAAAGCCGTCCTGCGGCGTGTGCTGGCAGTAATCAACGAGGCGGTCGACGGTAGACGTGGCCACGTGCATGCGGGTATCGGACGATGCGTAGTAGATGAACACACGGCCGTCGGGGTCAGCAATCCAGCCGCTGGAGAACACCACGTTCATTACATCGCCGATATATTCCCCTTCCTGCGGCACGAGGAAGTAGCCGCCGGGCTGCGCCGTGACGCGCGCAGGGTCGTCGAGAGCCGTCATGTACATATAGAGAACGTAGCGCAAGCCGCTCGCACAGCCTCTCACACCATGTGCCAGGTGCAGCCATCCCTGCGGAGTCTTGATGGGATGAGGGCCTTCGCCGTTCTTTACTTCCATGATGGTGTGGTAGTGGCGGCGGTTGATGATGCGCTCGTCGGTAATCTCGGCGTGGGTGATGTCGTCCACCAAAGCCCAGCCGATGCCGCCTCCGGAGCCGGCATCGATAAACCCGTCCTGCGGCCGAGTATAGAAAGCGTACTTTCCGTTGACGAATTCGGGATGCAGAACGACGTTACGCTGCTGGCTCTTCGACTTCAGGTCAGGCAGCCGGTCCCAGTGTACAAGGTCCTTGGTGCGGGCTATGCCGGCCGTAGCCGTGGCCGCACTGAGGTCGCCGGGACGGCTGTCGTCATGGCGTTCGGCACAGAACACGCCGTAAATCCAGCCGTCCTCGTGAGCCGTGAGGCGCATGTCGTAGATGTTGGTAGCCGGTACCACGTCATCTGGCATGGTGATGGGCTCGGGCCAGAAACGGAAGTTATCAATGCCGTTAGGGCTCTCTGCCACGGCGAAGAAGCTCTTGCGGTCGGCTCCCTCCACCCTGACCACGAGCAGATACTTGCCTTTCCACTTCATGGCACCGCTGTTCATGGTGGCATTCATCATGATGCGCTGCATCAGGTAGGGGTTATCGTGCTCGTTGAAGTCGTAACGCCACTCCAGCGGAGTGTGCTCCGCCGTGAGTATGGGATGGCGGTAACGCGTATAGATGCCGTTACCCCACTGCTCGGGCTCGTTCTTGCGGGTCAGCAACTGCTCGTGACGGGCACGCAGCTGCTGCAGTTTCTCTTCAAAATCAGTCATAGTTATGCTTATTTTATATTCTTGATATCGTTCACGAAAAGATTCTTCGCCTCGCCCAGTTCCAGTGCTCCGAGCTCGAAACCCATGACAGCGGGATAGCTGCCGCAGATGTCCTTGACATCGCTGCGGCCCCTATCCCACTTCCAAGAGCGTTCGTAGACGGGGTCATCCTGATGACCAATCATGATACCTTGGCGGCAGATGGCCTGCAATCGGGCCACAAGCTGCCCGGCGGGCGTGTCACTTCCCGCCGTGATACCTAATGAAGATAACATCAAAAAACCTATTAAAGCAAATTTCTTCATATCTTATTCAACCGTCAGTACAGCCTTCTGCAGGTCGTTGTCGCGGCTGCTGGGGCCCACGAGAATCTCGAAGTCGCCCGGTTCCACAATCTTTTTCATGTCGATGTCGTAGTAAGCCAGCTTGTCGGCGCTGACGGTAAATTCCACCGTCTTGGTCTCCCCGGCCTTCAGCTCCACGCGGCGGAAGTCCTTGAGCTCCTTCACCGGCCGTGCCACCGACGACACGCAGTCGTGCACATACAGCTGCACAATCTCCACGCCGTCGCGGTTACCCGTGTTGGTTACGGTAACCTGAGCCTTCACGCTGCCGTCGGCAGCCATGCGGCCGGCCGAGAGTTGCAGCCCTGCATACTTGTAGGTGGTGTACGAGAGGCCGTAGCCGAAGGGATAGAGCGGCTCTGACGTGCCGCAGACCACGGGATGGAAGAAGGCCGAAGCCTTGTGGTTGTACCACGTGCTGATTTGTCCGGCCGAGCGCGGCATCGTCATGGCCAGCTTTGCCGACGGGTTCACCTGCCCGTAGAGTATCTCGGCAATGGCCCTGCCGCCGAACTGTCCCGCCTCCCAGGCGTTGAGAATGGCCGTTACATGGGCTGCAGCATAGTTCACGCTCAGCGGCCTGCCGCTGATGATAACCAGCACCACGGGCTTCCCGGTCTCGCAGATGCGGCGGATGAGCTGCTCCTGCAGGCCCACCAAATCCAGATTGTCGCGGTCCGTATCCTCGCCACTGGTGCGGTCGTTCCAGCGGAAACGCATCATGTACTCGCCGCAGCAAACAATGTTCAGGTCGCTGTTGCGGGCGGCTTCCACGGCCTCGTCCACCTTGGCCTGGCTCATGTTGCGCGGGTCCCAGCCCTGGTCAACGAAGCTGAAGTCGGTTTCCGGCGCCGCCTCACGCAGTCCGCGGAGCACCGTCCACACCTTGTCGTCGGACTGCAGCTCGCTCCAGTCGCCCATGATGTTCTGGTCGTTGGCGTTGATGCCCGTTACCAGCACCTTTTTATATTTACTCTTGTCGAGCGGCAGCAGCCCACCGTCGTTCTTCAGCAGCACGATGCTGTTGCGGGCAGCCTCCAGTGCCGTTGCCTTATGCTCGGGGCTGTTGATTACCTTGTCGCGTGTCTTGGCGTCGCTGTAGGGATGTTCGAAGAGCCCCAGGCGGAACTTGACCGCCAGGATACGGCGCACGCTCTCGTCGATGCGCTGCTCGGATATCTTTCCCTCCTTGACCAGAGCCACCACGGCGTCCATCCATTCGGGCCCGTGCATGTGCATGTCCATGCCTGCCAGGATGCTCTGCCTGAACGCCTCCTTGTTATCGCGGGCCGTGTGGTGCTGGTCCACGCAGTGCTCTATGTCCATCCAGTCGCTCACCACGAAGCCCTTGAAGCCCCATTCGCCGCGCAGCACGCCGTCCATGAGCCACTTGTTGGTGTGGCAGGGAATGCCGTTGAGCTCGTTGTGCGACATCATCACGCTCGCCCCGCCGGCCTTCACCGAGGCCTCGAAGGGCGGGAAGAACACCTCGCGCAGCGTTCTTTCCGACACGTCGCACGGCGCTCCGTTGGTTCCATTGATGCTGTAGGAGCCGCCCACGAAGTGTTTGACGCAGGCCAGCACATCGTCCGTGCCGTCCAGATTGCCCTGATAGCCGCGCGTGGTGGCCTCTCCCAGGAGCGAAACCAGGTAAGGGTCCTCGCCGAAGGTCTCGCCGCAGCGCCCCCAGCGGCCGTCGCGGGCCACCTCTACGTTGGGGTTAAAGGTCCAGTGCATGTTCATGGCCCGCATCTCCCGTGCCGTCTGGCGGGCTATCTTGTAGGCCATCTCCACGTCGAATGAGCTGGCCAGGCCTATGTTTGTTGGGTAAACGGTGTTGTCGCGGCACTTGGCATTGCCGTGGATGGCGTCGATGCCGATGAGCAGCGGTATCTGCAGGCGGCTCTGCATGTTGAGTTTCTGCAGGTAGTTGGCCTCTTCCAGCGTGAGCACATGCAGGAACGAGGACACCAGCCCCTGGCGGGTCCACGCCTCCATGTCGGCCACCGTGACGCCCGGATAAAAGGCGTTGGCGGTGTTGGTGGCCAGTTCGGCGGCCGTCATGGCGGCCGAGTTCTGCTTAAAGTGCTCGATGCCCACCAGCTGGTTCATCTGTCCCACTTTCTCCTCCAGCGTCATTCGCCCCAAGAGGTCGCTCACGCGGGCCTCCACCGGGGCCTTGGGGTCTTTGTAAACGGGCTTCTTCCCGTTGGTCGTTGCATTCATATCTACAATCGTTACGATGGCTGCAGCCAGTAAAAACAGTTTTTTCATTTCACTCCCAATTCGTTACGCAACCAGTCCTGCCACTCGTCCCACTGCTCCTGGTACCAGTAGTGTCCGGTCATCTGATACACACTGAGGGTCTTCCGGCCCTTGAATATATTATAAACTCCGTAAGAGGAGACGGGCGGAACCACCTCGTCGTTATAGCCGAAGGAGAACCACGCCGGCACAGTGATGCGCCGGGCGAAGTTCACCCCGTCGTAGTAGCGGGCGCCTTCTACCCGCTTGGGGTCAACGTCAGCTTGCTGATAGAAGTAGTGGGGCCAGCCACCGGCCACGCCGTTCAGTTCCTGTTCGTAGTCGCACATGGCGTCATGAACGGCTGCCAGAAAGGTTACGCGGCTGTCGAGTGCCGCCACGGCCAGCGAGAGGAACCCGCCCTGGCTGGCTCCGGTCACGCCGAGCGTGGTGCCGTTCCACTGGGGCAGCGTGGCTATATAGTCCACTGCGCGCACTGCGCCGGTAACCACGCGCTTGTAATAGTTGCGGTTGGGGTCGTCGAGATTGGTTTCCCAGTAGCCGTTGAGGGCACCCTCCAGCAGGTTGTCGTACACCCGCTGCTCCATCGTTACGGGTATGCCGTGGATGCCTATCTCCAGTACGATGGCCTTGCCCGGCGCCGTATAGGTGTCGCCTGCATAGGGTCGCACGCCTGCTCCGGGTACCCGAAGCAGGGCGGGATAGCGACCCGCGGCCACAGGAACGCTCAGGATGCCGTACATACGGCTGCCCGGGCGGTTGTTGACAAAGCTCACCTCGTACACGTTCATGTCCTTGGTACAGCGCTCGGGCAGCAATCGGCGCGTGGGGTCGAGGTCGTTTGTGCGGGCGTCGGAGAGTGCCTTGCGCCAGAACTCGTCGAAATCGGCCGGACAGCGGGTGGCGGGCACGATGCGCTGGGGCGAGAAGGCGGCCGTGCAGAGGCCCTCGTAGCGCTTGCCGCCCACACGGGCCGTTACCTTGAGGCGGTAGAAGCCGGGCTTGTTCATCGTGCCGGTAAGCTCCAGGGTGCCGTCGTTCAGGGTTACGCCCTGCCGCTTCAAGTCGGGATACATCACGGGGCCGGCCTCGTAGTCAACCTTTACGCCGGGCATCAGGGTGCCCGATTTGAGCACGCTGACCCTGAAGCGGGCCGTCTGCCCCGCCTCGTAGTTCCAGTCGGCATGGTCGGGCTGCACGGCCACCACGATGTTATTGCCGCGTATCTGCGCCCCTGCAGGGAGCACAAACAGCAGCGCAAGCAGCATGAAGAGTAGTTTACGCTTTGTCATAGATTGTTGGTTTTCGTCGCTGCTCTGCCCGCCGTGCCCGTGTGTTTGAGGGTCACAAAAAGGCAAACGAGCGCTCGTTTTCCATTCTAATTTGTCAAGTATAGTCATTAGGACAATGCAAAGATAGGGTAAAATATCCTAAACAACTAATACTTTTTTATTCAAAAACAACACTTTATGGGAAAACAAGGGAGCCTGCCCCTACCCTCACGAAGAGTGTGAGGGGAAAAAGTGCTCCGTAATTCATAAAAGCCTACCCCCTCCCCTTGGGGAGCCTACCCCCTCTCCTCACAAAGGGAGGGGTGAGAAAAGAAAGGACCCATCCCCGTCCCTCCCAAAGGGAGGAGTGAAGATTGGGAACGGGAGCGGGGCGAATGATTACACCTTATTATATATAGGGCCGCGTTACGGCCGGCCTCTGTTTACGTGCGTTCTGACCGTTTCGCCCTGCCGTGGGCCGGCCTGCTTGCCTGCAGGTTTGCCGAAGCTATGCTTCAAGCGCGCCGAAGGTATCGTTCAAGGGGCTTGGAGCTATCCTTCAAGAGGCTTGAAGGATAGCTCCACCTTTTCAAAAGCACATAATCATGCGGAAGTTATTGTAGCTCAAAGCCTTACATCAGTCATCACACACGGAGCTGCAGGTCGGTAAAAGACTTGCCGTTTTTCCCTTCTCGCAGCGCCCGCGGTCGTCCTCAACCCTCATCCCTCTCTTTAGGAGGGACGAAGGTAGACTCCTATCAAGCAAGAAAGTACAACAAGCAGGCGTAAATTATCACAAATCCACAATTGGCAAAATAATACTACTCTTTATCAAAAAAGTGCAAACAGTTTATTATCATTTTTTATATCTTTGCATCAAAATGTATTACTAACCCAAAAGAAGCGTTAAAGGAGCTTATCAAACAAGAACCATCGCGACCTCCGGCGGCGTGATGCCGCTGTCTGCCTTATATATAATAAGGTGAAACGGAGAGCCGGAAAAGCTACAGACTTACTAATATCAAACTGAGGAATAAACGTACCTAATATAAAAACCAAAATAAATTCTATGAGTCCAAAATGCTGTAAAGTTACGTTGCTTGCGGGATTGTGCACGCTCACCTTGTTGAGCTACTCTCCGCAACTCTATGCAGCTGGCGAGCGAAACTTGCCGGCAGCAGTGCAACAAACCAAGAAAGTGACGGGTACTGTATCTGATAACCAAGGCCCGATTATAGGTGCTACGGTCAGAGTGAAGGGTACCCAGAATGCTACTGTTACCGACATGGACGGTAACTACTCTCTCAACGTGCCGCAGGGCGCCACGCTCGAGTTCTCGTACATAGGCTACGTGAACAAGGAAATCAAGGTGGGCTCAGCCTCCACGTACGACGTCACGCTCTCCGAAGACAACCAGAGCCTGGACGAAGTGGTGGTGGTAGGCTACGGTACGATGAAGAAGAGCGACATCTCCGGCGCCTCCGTATCCTTGGGAGAAAAGGATGTGAAGGGCTCCATCATCACCTCGCTCGACCAGTCATTGCAGGGTCGCGCGGCCGGTGTGACGGCAGTATCCACCTCAGGTGCCCCGGGTACCTCTACCTCTATACGCGTACGCGGCCAGGCAACCATCAATGCAAACGCCGAACCGCTGTACGTTATCGACGGCGTTATCGTGCAGAGCTCCGGCTCGTCGGGCGCATCGCTCGGTCTGGGCGATGCACTGGGCAACGGTGCCACGTCCACCATCTCGCCTCTGTCGACCATTAACCCGGCCGATATCGTGAGCATGGAAATTCTGAAAGACGCCTCCGCCACCGCCATCTACGGTGCACAGGGCGCCAACGGCGTTGTGCTCATCACCACCAAGCACGGCCGCGCGGGCGAAGCCAAGTTCACCTACGACGGCATGATGGCATGGAACCGCCAGACAAAGCGCCTGGATATCATGAACCTACGTGAGTACGCACAGTTCTACAACGACTTTGTGGAGACCGGACAGGTGGCCAACCCGAGCGAATACTACAGCGACCCGTCACTCCTGGGCAAGGGTACCAACTGGCAGGATGCCGTTTTCCAGACGGCCTTCCAGCACCAGCACCAGCTCTCGGCACAGGGTGGAAGCGACAAGGTGCAGTACTACACCTCGGTGGGTTACATGGACCAGGAGGGTACCATCGTTGGTTCGGCCTTCAACCGTATCTCGTTCCGCACCAATCTAAACGCCGAACTGAAGAAGTGGCTCAAGATGGGAGTGAACATAGCCTATACACATACGCACGATTACCTTACGCTGGCCGACAGCGATGAGGGCGTTATCAACTACTCGCTGCTTACGGCTCCCGACATTCCTATCTACAACATAGAGGGCGGCTACTCCACTATCGTGCGCAAGGGTTACTCCAACCCCAACCCGATAGCACTGGCGCTGCTGAACGACATCAAGCTGCGCCGCCAGAAACTCAACGGTAACATCTACTTTGACGTGTCGCCTATCAAGCACATTACATGGCATACGGAGTTCGGCTTCGACCTGGGATGGAACAAGGGCGAGACCTACGAGCCGATGGTTGACCTGGGCGGATGGTCCAGAGCCAGCAACGAGAGCCGCATCTCCAACTCGAAGAACACCTACTGGTCGGCTAAGAACTACATTACCTACGCCAACCAGTTCGGCGACCACTCCGTTACGGCCATGGTAGGACAGGAGGCCTGGGAGAGCAAATGGGAGAACACGTCAATCTACAACACCGGTCTGCCCTCCGACGAGGTGCACAATCCGCAGCTGGGATCGGGCGACCCGCAGATTACTGCAGGCTGGGGAAGCGCTGCCATGGCTTCTTTCTTCACCCGTCTCACCTACGGCTACAAGGGCAAATACAACGGAACCTACACCTACCGCTACGACGGAAGCTCCAACTTCGGACCCGACAAGCGCTGGGCAGGCTTCCACTCCTTTGCCGCTTCGTGGCGCTTCTCGGAGGAGAAGTTCGTACGCGACTTTGCCGGCAAGTGGCTCAGCAACGGCAAACTGCGCCTGGGCTGGGGACAGACAGGTAACTCCTCCATCGGCGGATACAAGTGGGGAACCACCATTAGCATCATGAACTCCAACTTGGGTTCAGGCTATCGCCCCGCAAACATTCCCAACACGGCCATTCAGTGGGAGTCGCAGGAACAGTGGAACGTAGGTCTGGACCTCGGATTCCTCAACGACCGCATCAATGCTACTATCGACTGGTATCGCAAGGAGTCCAAGGACATGCTCATGCCGCTGCAGTTGCCCTCGTACATGGGTACCTCCGGCAACGCCTCATCAGCCCTCGCAGCACCTTGGGGCAACTATGGAACCATCCGTAACACCGGTTACGAAATCACGGTTACTACGCATCCGCTCATTGGTCAGTTCCAGTGGGACTCTGAAGTGCAGTTTACCCGCAACAAGAACAAGCTCGTTGCCCTCTCGGGAACGGCCAACGCCGCCATCGTAGGCTACGGCCAGTGGAGCGACGTGGTAAGTATGTCGAACGTGGGCGAGAGCCTCTACAGCTTCTACGGCTACAAGACAGACGGCATTTACAAGGATCTGGCCGACCTGCAGAACAGCCCCAAGCCCGTGAAATATCCCGCCGACGGCGTCTTCAACCGCTCAAACACCGTGTGGGTAGGCGACGTGAAGTACAAGGATCTGAGTGGTCCGGAGGGCAAACCCGATGGTGTCATCGACGATTACGACCTCACCAACATCGGCTCTCCGCTGCCTAAGTTCACTTGGGGATGGACAAACACCTTCCGTTACAAGAACTTTGACCTGAGCATATTCATCAACGGATCGGTTGGCAACAAGGTATTCAACTACATGAAGATGAAACTCACGCACATGAACTCGCTGTGGAGCAACCAGCTGGTTGACGTGCTGGGGCGCTCCATACTGGAACCCATCGACCCGAACGTTGTCTATGCAGACGGCAGTCACTGGTACGACCACGTGGACAACGTGCGGGTATCGAACCCGTCGGCCACGCTTCCGCGCGCAACTATTGCCGATGCAAACGACAATGACCGCATAAGCGACCGCTACATAGAGAGCGGCACCTACCTGAGAATGAAGAACATATCGCTGGGTTACACGTTCCCGAAGAAGCTCATCTCGCGCTTCGGCATCGACAACCTGCGCGTGTACTGCAACATCCAGAACCTCTTTACCATCACGCCGTACGACGGCTACGACCCTGAAATTGGTGTCAGCACGGCCAGCCTCAACGTTTATGGACTGGACAACGGCCGCTATCCGTCGCCTACTACCTATTCGTTCGGTTTGAATCTGACGTTCTAAAACTTTAAAATACTATCGAATATGAAATTTTCAACTATCAAATATATCGCGCTGACGGCTTTTCTGGGACTGAGCCTTACTTCCTGCGAGGACTTCCTTGACCGCCCGGCAGAAGACAGCTACAATGCAGGCAACTTCTATCTGAACGACCAGCAGTGCATTCAGGGCGTCAACTATCTGTACAACTCGCCTTGGTACGACTTCCAGCGCGGCTTCATCAAGGTGGGCGAAGTGATGTCGGGCAACTACACCTGGGGCTCAAGTCCCTACCTGACGCTCACCGTCAACAACACCGACGAAGACCTGGTGAACATGTCGTACTCACTGTGGGCCGTGATAGGTCACGCCAACACCGTATATAACTACATCAAGGGAGGCGGCGCCTCCGAAGCCGTGAAGAACCAGACCATGGGCGAATGCCTCGTCTGGAAGGCCATGGCCTACTTCTATCTGGTGCGTACGTTCGGCGATGTGCCCATCGTTCACGACAATTCTGCCATGCTCGCCGACGGCAGCTACGGCAATACGTTCAAGGTGCAGAAGGCCGACGTGTACGAATACATTGTGCTCACGCTGGAGAAAGCCATGGATTTGCTCAAGGATGTAAAGACTCCCGGCAACGGCCGCATAGACTACTACAGTGCCGAAGGCTTGCTGGCAAAGGTGTACCTCACCAAGAGCGGCGTGAATGCCAACGGCAACGGACAGCGCGACACCGAAGACCTGGCCAAGGCCGCACAATATGCCAAGGACGTTATCGACAACTCCGGCCGCAACCTGTTGGCCAACTACTCCGACAACTTCCGCCTTGCCTACAACAAAAACGAGGAGAGTCTCATCTCCTGGCAGTGGGTGGTGAGCGCTCAGTGGACATCACAAAACACCCTGCAGAGCGACCTCGGCATGGTTGGTTTTGATGAGTTCGGCGATACTTGGGGCCAGTGGGCCGGTCCGTCGGTAGACTTACAGGAAGCGTTTGGCGTGAGCGCCATCGAAGATCCTGCCAACCGGCACGACGTAGACTCTCGCCGCAAGGCTACGATGATGCTTCCGGGCGACTTCTACGAATACTTCTGGACCAAGAAACAGGACGACCAGAAGCGCAACGGCTTCAACTATACGCAGTTCCTCTTTGACTCCAACGGCTACGGCAAAGGCGGCCCCGCAGGCCAGTATACCGGAGCAGGCGCCAATGAGGTGAAACATCTCTACGGCAACAACGACGACCACGTGGCCGGAACGGGCACATCAGCAGCGCGCATGGCCAGCAGTCTGGCCACGCATATCCTGCGCCTGTCGGATATCTACTTGGTTTACGCCGAAGCAGTCATTGGCAACAACGGCTCAACAACCGACGCCAGCGCCATTGATGCCTTCTATGCCGTGCGCCATCGCGCCGTAACATCTTACGAAAGACCGGCCTCCATTTCCTTTACCGACGTGTGGAAAGAGCGCCGCCTGGAGCTTGCTATGGAGGGCGACCGCTGGTACGACTTCGTGCGCCGCAGCTACTACGACATGAACGGAGTAATAGCAGAACTCAAGGCCCAGCACCGCAACCCCTGGTACTCACCCGACGTGCCGCACAAGGCATGGTATGAGAGCGGCTACAAGACCTGGACCGTAGACCCCGAAGTTACCCGCTACGACAGCGATACACCTGCTCCCAACGTGACGGCCTCCAGCTTCACGCTGCCGTTACCAAGCCAGGACGTAGTCTTCAACGGCAACCTGATGAAGGACCCGGTACATGTCGACATCCGCGAAACCTATTCTTACTAATTCCAAAAGCATCCGATTATGAAACTGAACAAACATATCAACCTGCTGGCCTACCTGGCGCTGCTCCTCACGGGCACCGTGCTGACTTCCTGCGAGGATGAACCCGACAAGTTCGAGCTTACCGACGGCACGCCTACTATTAATTATGTACGAGTGGGTAGCTTCGACTCACGCGACTCACTGATAACAGAGGCCTCCATGAAGCAAACCATCTGCCTCGTAGGTCATAACCTGACCAGCATCAAGGAGATGTACTTCAACGACCAGAAGGCCATCCTCAACACCAGCTACATTACCGACCACACGCTCTTGGTAGACGTTCCGGGCGGCATTCCGCAAACTGTTTCCGACAAAATCTTCATGGTTAACCAGGCCGGAGACACCACTTCGTACAGCTTCCACGTCATTGTACCTGCCCCGACGGTAACACGCATGTCGTACCAATACGCACCGGCAGGCAGCGAAGTGATCCTGAGCGGCGACTACTTCATCAACGATCCCAACGTGCCTCTTACCGTTACCATCGGCGAGAACAACGTTCCGGTAACCGACATCAAGTCCATCACCAAGACTACTCTCACCTTCACCATTCCCGAAGGGGTAGAAGAAGGCCCCGTTACCGTGACCTCCATCTACGGCAAGACTACTTCCAAGTTCCACTACCTGGAGTCGAGAGGCATCGTATTCGACTTTGACGGCTTGACCGGACTCACCAACCACGGCTGGCATGCACGCACCATTACCACCGACGCAACGGCCGTTACGGGCAACTTCGTTGTCTTTGGCGAGGGTGCAACGATGACGGCAGAAGGCGGATGGGACGACGGCGCCTTCTCCTTCGAGTACTGGCCGGGCGACTATACCGACCCCGTTACCTATACCGACGGCGTGAGCGCCCGACTGAACGACGTGGCGAGCTTCGCCAACTTCCCCAACATGTCCATCCAGTTCGACATGTTCATCCCCACCACCAACCCGTGGCAGGCCGGTGCCATGCAGATAATCTGCGCCGGAACCGACAAGATTACCAACTCCGGAGGCGGCACCGACCAGTACGGCAACACCGTGGCAGGAGCCAACAACACCTTCTTCAACAACGACGTGCTGCCGCGTGCAGTCTACATGCCATGGCAGTCTACCGGCTCTTATGACACCGGCGACCAGTGGCAAACCGTAACCATACCGCTCTCGGCGTTCGCCTACGGCATGGCCGGAGGCAAGGCCACGGGAGCTGCACTCACGGCAGCCGACTTTGCATCGCTCACCATCTTCATCACCGGTGGTGGCGTAACGGGCAAGGAGTGCCAGCCTATCATCAAGATTGACAACATTAGATTCGTGCCTTACACAGAATAATCGCATTTAACCAAGCACCATTATGAAAAAGTACTATAATCTATTCATCCTGTTGGTGGTAGCCCTTACCGGGCTATCACTGACAAGCTGCAGCGACGATGACGACCTGAACACCGACCAGTACGGCAACGACATCTCCCTGCAGTCATTCGGTCCATGCCCCGTTCTGCGTGGAGGCACGCTCCACTTCCTGGGCACCAACCTGGACCAGATAACCGAGATTCACCTTCCCGGTGCCGACCCCATCACCCAGATTGAAGTCATCAAGGCTGGCAGAGAGAGCGAAATCACCATCCAGGTGCCCGCAGAGAAATGCGAACCGGGCATCGTCACCCTCAAGACTGCCAAGGGTGGAGAAATCAAGAGCGTTACACCCGTAACCTACCGAGAGGACATCACCCTCAGCAAATTCTACGTGGGAAGCGACGGAAACCTGACCGGAAGCGTCGGACAGACCGTTACCATCAAGGGCGACTACCTGAACCTGATACACGGAGTGGTATTTGCAGACAACGACACCGTGAAGGAAGAGAGCTTTACCACCCACGACCGCTACACCATCGAGGTAGCCATACCCAAGGCCGCCAAGACGGGCAAGCTCGTACTTACCGACATGGGAACGCCTGCAACGGAGATACAAACCGACGAGGCGCTCACCGTCAACCTGCCTACCGCCACGGCACTGTCGCCTGCCAAGCCCAAGGCCGGGCAGACACTCACCATCAGCGGCACCTCGCTCGACCAGATAGAGAGCGTTAGGTTCAACGGAGCCA
Organism: Prevotellaceae bacterium KH2P17; assembly: GCA_900199655.1. Taxonomy (GTDB): domain Bacteria; phylum Bacteroidota; class Bacteroidia; order Bacteroidales; family Bacteroidaceae; genus Prevotella. The sequence goes on along the minus strand of FZRE01000005.1, from coordinate 1,656 downwards.
TCGTGCCCGAAGCCGACCTCAAGAAAGCTGCCGACGGCAAGACACTCACCTTAACGGTGCCCGAAACGGCTGCCGACGGCGAGGTAACGCTCGTAACCTACTCCGGCGTCGAGATTCCTGCAGGCAGCATAGAGACCGTAGTGCCAACGGAACTGAAGGCGGAGCCTGCTCCCGTAAAGAACGGAGCTACGCTTACCATCAGCGGCAAGGACCTTGACTTGGTGAAGGACATCACCTTCCCCAACTGCGACCCGTCGATGCTGAAAACCTCCGGCGCCACTAAGATAACGGCAGAAGTACCCGCCACGGCACAGGAAGGCGACATTACGCTCAACCTGAACAACGGAAAAACCGTCACGGTAGCCTACACGCTCGTTAAGCCTAAGGTCACTTCGTTCACTCCCGCTTCGCTCATAGCAGGCAACCAGGTGCTGCTCCGCGGTACCGACCTGGACCTCGTGGCCTCCGTTACCTTCCCGGGCGAAGGCGCACCTACCGTTGCTGCCGAGAACTTCACGGCCCAAACCGAAACCGCCATCGGCCTTACCGTGCCGGCATCGGCCGCAGGTTCGGACGTTACCCTGAACCTGGCAAACGGCGACAAGATTGAAGCAGCAGGCCTCACCGTCAATCCTTCCACCGACCCATCTCTCACCGCAGATGCCGAAGGCATTATAGGAGCCGACGCAACCGTGAACGGCAAGAACTTCAACAACGTGGAAACCATTTACATAGGCACCACGAAAGTGGTCAAGTTCAGCAACCGCACCAACACCTCCATGACCTTCCAGATACCTGCAACGGTACCGGCAGGCACGTACAACCTCATCATGGTCGATTACAGCGGCAAGCAGTACACCGTAGGCAAGATAACAGCCAAGCCGGCGGAGCAGACCATCTGGAGCGGCAGCTTTAACAACGCAGGCTGGTCAGGCAACCAAGACTTGGCCTGGGGAGGCTACGACTGGACCAAGGCTACGGCCGGCCAGACGCTTACCTTCTACTTCACGTGCAACGACCCCACGGCCGGCTGGGCCTGCATCAGCCTGCGCTACGGCGACGGCTGGGGCAACATGCCGAACAACCAGATTGACGTTACGCCCGCCGCAGGCGAAATGACAAAGACCTACACGCTGACAGAAGAGGGCCTCACCCTGCTGCGCACCAAGGGCGGACTCGTCATCACGGGCGACGGCCTCACCTTCAGCAAGGTGACGCTCAAGTAGCCCGCACCCTCCGGAATCCGCATCTTCTGGCCGGCAACGCCTCTCTCCGCCTCACCGGCGCAGCCCTTGACCTGTACTGAATAAGTTGACAGTTTACATCAACCAAAAGAAGTAAAAAGTCATGAAACAGTACAATGAAATCGAAAAATTAGAGTTATTACGTCGGTACCTCACGAGTGGCCTGTCGATACGCGCCTTTTCCGCAAGTGCCGGCATTCCCGTGGCGACATTCTTCGGATACCTCCGCGCGTACGGCCACCCCGACAACTCATCAATTTCCTTGCTTATGAAACACGAAGAACTGCCAACCACGCTCGACGAGCTTCGCGCCCAGCTGCTCGAGGAGCGCAAGGCGCATGAAGCAGAACTCAAGCGCCTGAAGAAGGAACTGGCCCAGGAGAAACTCCGCTGCCTGGCCAATTCCACGATG
>FZRE01000008.1 GCA_900199655.1 Prevotellaceae bacterium KH2P17 | reverse complement strand
CCCCTACCGATCGTAGCCACGGTGGGCCGTTGCCCCGCCGTCAAGCTAATCGGACGCATCCCCATCCATAACCGTTGCCTTTACTCCGCGTCTGATGCCGTCTGTGGAGTGCATGGGGAATTAGTCTGCCTTTCGGCAGGTTATGCCCCGGTTAAGGGAAGGTTGGATACGCGTTACTCACCCATCCGCCGGTCGCCATCACAGGTTGCAAGCAACCCGCATGATGCCCCTCGACTTGCATGTGTTAAGCCTGTAGCCAGCGTTCATCCTGAGCCAGGATCAAACTCTCCATTGTAAAATATGAATTCCATTCCCATGCCACGAAGGGCACGGGAAATGTCTGTCTGTTCTCGGATGTCCGTCTATCTTCTTCAAGAAGTCTTTTCAATATATGAATTGAACGGTTCGTTTCTTTTACCCGGACGCTTCACTACCTATTAATATAAATAGAAAAAGCGCCCGCTTCTCGTACTACTTTTCTGTCTATGTAAATCGTTTCAAAGAACTCTTTTGATAGCCTACGGGATTACCCGAAAGCGGATGCAAAGGTAGAACAAAAAACAATAACGGCCAAACAAAATAAAAGGAAAAATTCAAAAATATACAAACTTTTCCGCTAAATTTACAAAATCAGGACTCCAGACATTTCTTCTCCTTATTATATTATAAGGATGCAGAGAAGTTGAACGAAAACTCCGCCAAAGCTGCCAGCTGCAAATCTACAGCCTCCTCTTCACTACCGCGGGATTGCCGGCGGCCAAGCAGTCGTCCGGAATATCGTGAACAACCACCGAGCCGGCCCCGATAATGCTCCGCTTGCCTATCCGCACGCCCGGGCACACTATCACGCCGCCGCCCAGCCAGGCATCGTCGCCTATCTCTATAGGATAAGAAGTCTCCTGCGGCAGGCGCCGTTGAACCGGGTCCATGGGGTGTTGGGGCGTGTAGAACTGGCAGCAGGGGCCCACCTTCACGTTGTCGCCAAAGCGCACACAAGCGCCGTCGAGTACCACGCAGTCATAGTTGATGAACACGTTGCGGCCCATGATGATGCCGTTGCCGTGGTCGCAATGGAACGGCGGGCACACGGCAGAGTCGTCGGGAATGCCGGGAATGAGCTCACGGATAACCTCCCTGTAGTCGGCACTGTCGAGCGTCATGGTCTGCAACCTGGCACAAAGCATCTTGGCATGGCTTAGGCTGGCCTCTATCTCCGCATCCGAGAAGTCGTACAGCTCCTGCGAACGCATTTTCTGAAATTCGGTTTTCATAACGTCAGGCTTTTATTGACAAAGATACAAAAGTTTTCATTATCTTTGCATTCACAAGGCAATCAAACAACGAATAAATAGCAGATTTTATGACCATAGACTTCATTTTACGCCTCTTCGTGGCCGGTTTGCTGGGCGGAGCCATAGGCTTGGAGCGGGAATACCGCGCCAAGGAGGCCGGTTTCCGCACCCATTTCCTGGTCTCGCTGGGCAGCGCGCTCTTCATGATAATATCGCAGTACGGCTTCGATACGGTGCTGGCACAGGCGAGCCAGGCCTCCTTCGACCCCTCGCGTATAGCCTCGCAGGTGGTTACGGGCATCGGTTTTCTGGGTGCGGGAGCCATCATCTTCCAGAAGCATGTGGTCAAAGGGCTCACCACGGCGGCCGGTATCTGGGTAACGGCGGCCATCGGTCTCACCTGCGGGTCGGGTCTTTACCTGCTCGCCACGGCCACAACCGTACTGGTGCTCATCTGCCTGGAGGCCCTGCACATGGTGCTCCACCGCTTCGGCACGCGTGCACTCACCATCACCTACACGGCGGCTTCCAAGGCCAGCATTGCCAACATGCTGAAGAAACTGCGTGAGGACGGCGTGACCATTGACAGCTACGACATGCAGGAACGCCACACCACCAACGGCGGACTCTTCAAGGTAACGATGGAGGTGAAGGTGAAGAGGAGCCAATATCAGGACCGCATACTCGAATTCATGGCCGATTTTGACGGCGTGACCATAGAAAACATGGAATAAGAAATGATGAAGAAAGTCCTCCTTACAACCCTGCTTGTGCTGGCCTTTACGGGTATCAAGGCCCAGATACATGGCTACGACACCAGCTTCCTGCTGTCGGCAAGGAACTTCTGCGACACCATTCCCATCGAGATTGACCACGACCAGGTGTACCTCAGCGCAACGATGAACGGCCGCCGGTACCGCTTCTGCCTCGACACGGGGTCCTCGCAGGGCGTTGTCTACGCCGCAAGCAGCCTGCCGGGACTAACCGAACTGGGCAACATCGTGTCTCACGATGCCAACAACCGGCGCGATACAGTCAAGGTGGTAGCCCTCCCGCCGTTCCGCATAGGCCGCCTCACGGTTACCAACTACGTGGCCTCGGTACTGCCGCAGCCGGCCGTCGGGCGGCAATACGATGCCATTATAGGCTTCGACCTATTCAATAAAGGCGTGGCGGCAAAGATAGATGCGGCCCACAAACGCCTCATCCTGACCGACCGCCGGCACACTTTCGATGATGAGACGGGTTACGAGCTGAAGTACAAGCTCAAGTGGTTTGTGCCCTATCTGCTGGTCTCCCCCTTCATCCGCCATGTCGACGAGGCCCTCTTCGACCTCGGTTCGCGCCCGTTGTACACCATGAACAAGCGCAGCTTCGATGCCCACGCCTACAAAAGCAAGCAAGTTAACGCGCAGGTGGAGGGCCGGGTGCAGGGGCATCTGGCCATCAGCAGCTACGGCGCGGAGGCAAAAGACGAGGTGGCATTCCTGAACCTCGACAGGCTGAAATGGGACGAGTTCTCCTTCTGCCGGCTGCGAACCATCACCACGCAAGGCTCCTCGCGCATCGGTGCCCGCATCCTCCGATACGGCTGTATCGTCATCAATCCCTTCCGCCGGCGCATCATCTTCCAGCCCCGCAACGGTGCCGACAGCGTCTTGGTTAACAACAAGCAGTTCGGCGTAGCCTTCGTTCCACAGGAGGGGCACGCCACGGTGGGCCTCATCTTCGACAAGAGCGAAGCCTACCGCCGCGGCATGCGGCAGGGCGACACCATACTAAGCATCAACGGGCAGCCCGTGAGGAGCTTTGCCGATTTTGTGCGTTACCCCTTCGTAGAGGGTCGCCGCTACACCTTCATGCTGGCCGATGCCAAGGGTCGCAGCAAGACAGTAACGGTTGAAAGGTAGAGAGCGCGGCCGCTGATGCTACTCCGGCCGCTTGTCGATGAACTCATACGAGGCGTACTGACGGCGCGGGAAGGTGAACAGCCCGTCGTCTATGCCGCCCGGCTTGAAGTGGGATATCCTGACTGTAGTCCAGAAGAAGGCTATCTTTATCTTCAGACTTTTGGGGTAACCGGTTTGCTTGTCGAGCACTGCTTTTACGTGTTTGATGCCGTCTACGCCGTCCTTGGCGTCTATGGAGATAATGTTCTCCGCGCGGTTACCGGTCAGGCTGTACGTGTAATTATCAGGTTTGAACTCGAACTTACTGGCGTATTTGTCCTTTTTCTTTGAGTTCGGGTTGTGTATTTCCACCGTCTTTTTCTTCTTGTCTACGCGGTAGAAGGTGCGTGCATCGTTCCAGGCAGCGTACCGACTCTCCACAAACTTGGCCTTGTTGCCCTTGTACCAGATGGTTCCGGCGGTTTTGTAGATGCCTATGATGTTAACTGCATAGTCGAGCGAAGCGCCCTGCGGGCCGAACACCATTTGATAGGTGCGGTCGAAGAGCTGGCGGGCCAGCACGGCGTTGCTCACTTTCTTGGCCGCTGCAGGCACCGGCAGCGCCAGCAGCAACACCAGCAGCAGGGTGCCAAACCGCGCTTGCGGCGAGTTTACTGTATAGTTTCCGTTCATTGTAAGCTGTGCAAATATGGCGGCAAAGGTACTAATTATTTTGCCAAAACACAGCCCGCAGGCTCAAAAAGCATCATTTTCTGCCCCATCCGTACATGCAGTTTGCACAATAATTCCTATCTTTGCGGTGTGGGGAAGCAACTTTGCACCCCCGCCATTCTGTAAACCTAAAACACCAGGACCATGCACAACAAGTTGTTTCTCACCGCCTTTATTCTGCTCGTCTTTGCATCTTCATGCGGCCGACTGTCGCCTGCGTTGCAGGAAACAAGCCGCCAGGAGTTCGAAAAAGCCTACAGCCAGTACACCCGCTACAACCACATCATGGACACCACTGCCGTTACCGCCGCCACCCGCCGGCAGCTCACGCGCCTCATCCGCCAGCCTTACGGCGAGGTTGCCGACATGATCGATATCTTTAAAGTAGGCTATATAGCAGCCACAAGGCAATATGCCGCCATCGTAGTAGGCATAACCGGCGAGCTGTTTATGATGCTCGCGGACGAGAACTTGCATCTTACAACCACCGACGAGGATCGCTACAATCGGCTGTCTTTTGAGTACCACGCCTACGCCAAGACCGGTTGGTGGGCCGGAGAGCTATGGGGCGAAGACGCCGGAGAGCCGCCCTTGGACATCAACATCCGCAAGTTGGAGGGCAACACGCTGAAAACAGTCTACCATCTGCGCAACTCCGCCCTCTGCTTTCCTCATGCCTGGGATGCCAAGAGCATAGAAGACCTGCGCCAGTTCATCTTCTGGGGTCCCGATAACACCCTCTACCTGAAATGCTACCGACGAAAAAAGGCCACCACGAAAAGGATTCCGTACGGAGACGGCATGGAGTCCGACTACTCCCGCTACGTGTACTTTAAAATCAAGATTGAGCCGTAACGAAGAGCCCACGGGGTGCAATTCACAATTCATAATTCACAATTCACAGATTGGAAAGGAATGATTTGCGCAGCAAGTTGTAATCAGCACGACATTTGGTCATCCCCTCCTCCGCCTCCCCATAACCAAAAGAAAGCCTACCCCAACCCTCCCGAAGGGAGGGAGCTTTACTATGGAAAGACATTGAATAGAAGTAGTCCCTCTCTGTGGGAGAACCGGAGTGGGCTCTTATTGTGTGCGCCAGAGTATCCTCCCCTTAGAAAGGGGAGGTTAGGAGGGGATGATATCTTAAACTGCATGACTAATCTCTGCCATGTGGTCATCCCCTCCTCCGCCTCCCCTTTCCAAGGGGAGGATACCAGTTTGTCTTCCTGCGAACCATTGCTTGCTCGCTCCCGCTATGCAGCAAGCCCGCAGCAGCTGAAAAATTACTCTGTTACTATGTCTTTAAAAATAAGCAGCAAAACAGCAGCAAACCTGCAGCAGCGAAAAAATTACTCTGTTACTCTGTCTTTAAAAACCAGCAGCAAAACAGCAGGAAACAACAAGCAGCGGAAAAACTACTCTGTTACTCTGTCTTTAAAAATCTGCAACTAATTAGCAAGAGAGTTTCAGCAGCGCTTCCTCCCCTTAGAAAGGGGAGGTTAGGAGGGGATGATTTTGCAGACTGCAGGCTGCTCATTCACAATTCATCATTCACAATTCATAGGCTGGGAAGGGATGATTTGCGCAGCAAGTTGTAATCAGCACGACATTTGGTCATCCCCTCCTCCGCCTCCCCTTTCCAAGGGGAGGATACCAGTTTGTCTTCCTGCGAACCGTTGCTTGCTCGCTCCCGCTATGCAGTAAACTTGCAGCAACAGAAAAAATACTCTGTTACTCTGTCTTTAAAAAACAACAGGAAAGCACACAGAGGTATGCTTCAACGGCCTTGAAAGATGCTTTCAAGGGGCTTGAAGGATAGCTTCAAGACGCTTGAAGGGCACCTTTTTCTTTCTTACTCGTAAGCCTTTGAAACACAATAGCTTACAATCGGGGCTAAATCAACTGTTATCTTCCTCTTTCAAAACAAAGTTATCAGGCCGTCGTCGCACTGCGGCGCAACGGCAGCGCGGCCTATATAATAAGGAGAAGCGGGCGCGGGCGCGAAGCTGCAGGCAAGACTCGGCGACTGAAATAAGCCATGCGAAGCTGCTTGGATGATTTTTTCAGGTGAAATTGTATTTAAATTCAGATGCAATGATAATGAAATATAGACCCTGTACTTTTGTCGCTGTAAAAAAATGATTATCAATATTTGGAAAGTAAGATGAATATCTACAAAAGACGGATGGCAGCACTTTTACTTGCAATTTCAGCTTTGCAGGTTTCGGCACAGCAAATTACAGGCCGCATAGTTGACAAGAAGACCAAGGAGCCACTTATGGGTGCTGTCATTGAAGTAGACGGTACGAGCCTGAAAGGCATTGCCAATACGGACGGTGACTTTACAATCGAAGGGCTGCAAGAGAAGTCTTACACCTTATATATAAAGTATATAGGATACAAAAGTCAGAAGATAGAAGGAGTTGAAGCCACGAAAGCAGCGGGCAGGAAGGTGACCGTTGAGATGACGACCGACGAGCAGCAGCTGAGCGGAGTTACCGTGGCTGCCGTGCAAAGAACGAATACCGAAACGGCTGCCATACAGAAGGTGAAAAGCAGCATGGTGATAGTGAGCAACGTATCGGCACAGGAAATACAGAAAACACAGGACAGCAACGCCGGCGAAATTATTCGCCGGGTGCCCGGTGTGAGCATCATAGAGGACAAGTTCGTGATGGTGCGCGGCCTGTCGCAGCGTTACAACAACGTGTGGGTTAACGGCGGAGCCGTTCCAAGCAGCGAGGCAGACAGCCGGGCGTTCTCTTTCGACATCATTCCAAGCTCGCAGATAGACAATCTGACCATCGTGAAAACGCCGTCGGCGCCATATCCTGCCGACTATACAGGTGGTTTCATCATGATTGATACCAAGGAGATTCCATTGCAGCAATACGCTTCGGTACAGGTAGGTGGGAACTGGAACGACGGTACTCACTTCAGCAGCTTCCTGAAAAACCAACGGAACGAAAGCTGGTTTACCAAAGAGATGAAACCAGTTGGCGACATCAAGCTCGCTGCATCGGCCGGTCAGCAGTGGCAACTGGGAGAAGCCAAGTTGGGAATGATAGCTTCTGTAAACTATACCAACGAGTACCGCACCCTTGCAGACATGCAGAACAACCTCTACGGCGTGTATGACGCCGCCAACGACCGCAGGAACTACCTGCGCCACTCGGTCGACGACCAGTACAATATCAACGACCGGCTCGGCGCAATGCTTAATCTTACCTTCCTGAGCAGGACCGGCAACAACAAATATCAGCTGAAGAACATCTTCAATAGGTTAACCAATACAAGATACACCTGGCGTGAGGGCGTGACTGCTCAGGCCAATATGGAGCACTCGGCCGAGTATTATTACCGCAGCCGAACTACCTACGAGGGACAGATAACGGGCAGGCATACGGCAATGAGCGGCGATGCACTTGACTGGAGTGTCGGCTATGCTTATGCCAACCGTCGTCTGCCCGACCGCCGCAGATATCTTGTAGACGACGCCCTCGAAAGCGGTGTCTATGCTCTAAGTACCGGTAACGACATCTCGCGCGAATGGACAAAGCTCGACGAGCACATACTCTCGGCCAATGCCAACTATTCGCACAAATTCAATTTCGCCTCGTGGAGCCCTTCGCTCAAGAGCGGCATCTACGGCGAGTACCGTACCAGAGAATACACAACCACAGAAATGGTGTACAACTGGAATGCGGACAATAACAACATGCCGGCCGACTTCCGCCACATGGACATGCCTACACTGCTGAGTGACGGGCAAAACTACGGCACGGACAAGCTCTATCTGCTGGAGCTCTCGCAGTGGCGTAACAACTACAGGGGGCACAACACGCTTGGCGCAGGCTATCTGTCGGCGGCTCTCCCCTTTGGTCGGATAGATGTGCTGGCAGGCATCCGCTTCGAACATAACGACATGGAGCTTATCTCGAATACACGAGACAATGAGAAAAGCGAGTCGTCACGCCATTATGTTACAAACGACCTGTTCCCTTCGGTCAACGTAACCTACAAGTTCAACGACCGGCACCAACTGCGTGCAAGTTACGGGCGGAGTGTCAACAGGCCCGAATTCAGGGAGGTGTCTCCCTCGGTGTACTACGATTTCGACCTGTCTTCAGACGTTCAGGGAAACACAGAACTCAACAGTTGTTATGTAGACAACCTGGATTTGCGGTGGGAGTATTACCCAAGCAAGGCAGAATACATCTCGTTGGCCGCATTCTACAAGCATTTTGACAATCCGATAGAGTGGACCTACACCGTAGCCGGAGGCACCGATCTGGTTTACTCCTACAAGAATGCCATGAGCGCCAACAACTATGGATTGGAGCTTGACATACGGAAGGACCTGTCGGTCATTGGTCTCAAAAACTTCAGCTGGTCTTTTAACGGAGCCCTGATAAAAAGCCGGGTTGAATTTGCTCCCGGGAGTAAAGAGGAAAACCGGCCGATGCAAGGGCAGTCTCCTTATCTTGTAAATACCGGTCTTTTCTATATGAACGAGCAGATACAGCTGCAGGCAGCAGTGCTCTACAACCGCATCGGCAAACGAATCATCGGTGTAGGAAGAAGCGAGGGGGCCGTTACGGGCGAAGATACCGCACGCATCCCCGACAGCTACGAGATGCCCCGCAACACCATCGATGTGTCTCTGTCCAAGAAGTTTGGCCGTCACTGGAACGTGAAACTCAACGTGAGAGACCTTTTAGCCGAGAAAGTATATTATAAGCAGTTTGCCAATGTCAGCTATTCGGATGGAACGCATAGGGAAGTGGAGGAAATAACACGCTGCTTCAAACCCGGAAGAAACATAGGATTATCGATAGAATATAAATTTTAATAACTCTAAAAGTGAAAGTTATGAATGGTAAAAAGATGATTAGCTGTTTGAGCATCATGATGGCCTTAGCCTCGCTCACAGCATGTAGTAGTGACGACCCCGTTACCGGAGGCAATGGTGGCGGAAATGAGAACACGGGCTATTCGTGGTCGACTGACAATGGACTGAAAGCATGCGACCATATTCTTTTCGATGACAAAGGTAACGAGAACGTCAATGGCAACGTGATAGGCAACGGCGATCAGGAATTTGTCTTCAAGGGCAAACAGACACTGAAAAAGGGTACTTACCTGCTCAAGGGATGGGTCTATATTGCAGACGGCTCTCAACTCACCATCGAACCCGGTACCATTATCAAGGGCGATAAGGACACCAAGGCCAGCCTCATCGCTGAACGTGGCGGACAAATCATAGCCAAGGGCACTGCAACCGAGCCTATCGTCTTTACTTCGGAGCAGCCGGCAGGCAGCCGTAAGCCGGGCGATTGGGGTGGCGTTATCCTTTGCGGCAAAGCTACAAACAACCAGACGGAGATGCAGATAGAAGGAGGGCCCCGTACCAAGCATGGCGGCAACAGCGACACTGACAACTCCGGCATTCTGGAGTATGTGCGTATAGAGTTTGCCGGCTATCCTTTCAAGAAGGACAAGGAAATCAATGGCCTCACTCTTGGCTCTGTCGGTTCAGGTACAACCATAGACCATGTACAGATATCGTACTCTAACGACGACTCTTACGAGTGGTTTGGCGGAACCGTTAACTGCAAGTACCTGATAGCCTATCGTGGTTGGGACGACGACTTCGATACCGATAACGGTTATTCTGGTAACGTGCAGTTCGGACTCATTGTTCGTGACAGCAAGATAGCCGATACCTCACAGAGCAACGGTTTTGAAAGCGACAACAGCGCAGATGGCTCTGCAGTCAGCCCTTACACCACGGCCACTTTCTCCAATATTACTTTCGTCGGCCCTAAGCTCGACAATCAGTTTAAGAATTCAGAAGATTATATCACCGGAGGAAACATGAATCCCAACAACGGTGCTGCCTTGGGAAAATTCCAGTCGGCCATGCAGATACGCCGCAACTCTCGTCTCAACTGCTTTAATTCAGTTGCGCTGGGATGGCCTATTGGCCTTCTGCTCGATAACCAGAAAGGAGACACGCAGGGTTCAGCAACTGCAGGAAGCCTGAAAATCAACAATTTCTACTTTGCCGGTGTTGATGCCGTGGGAACTGATGCCAACAAACTTTACGACAACGTGCTTGTAACAGGCTATGACAGCGACAGCAAGCCTGTAACTGACCAGAAGCAGAAGAGTTTCTCCTCAACATGGTTCCTCGGACAAAGCGGCAATAGAGTCTTTGACAACATCGCCGACCTCGCTTTTGAAAGCAATGGATACATGCCAACTAATGCAAGTCCGGTACTCAATGCTGCCAACTTCGCCAGCCTCGGCTCATGGTTCAGCAAGGTAACGTACATCGGAGCCTTCGCTGCCGGCGACAACTGGCTGAACAGTTGGACTAACTTCGATCCTCAGAATACAAAATATTAGTAAGGCTTATCTATGAAAAACATAGTCTGTCGGCTCATGTTGAGTCGACAGATTTTTTGTTTGTATCGTGCAGATGTTTCTTTCCTGTTACATTACTGGAGCGTAATATCATGTCAACAGTATTGTAACGCTTTTGCAACACACATGGCTTAACTTTGCAATCTAAGAACTGGAGCCAGGAGCCATAGGTGAGAAAAAACAAAAAATACATGTAAGCACTAATTAATAAAAAGATAAACTGATGAATTTAAGGTTATCACTGACTTTGTCTGCTGCCTTTTGGGCCCTCATTGCTTTCGCCCAAACAGAAAGTGAACCCAAAGTAAAGATTGGCGGAACCCTGCGAGGCAAGTACGAGTATCAGACAAACGAAAAGGAAGGAAGGTTTGAGGTGCGAACCGCTCGCGTGAATGTTTCGGGGCAAATTAGCGACAAGGTTTCGTACAAAGCGGAGATAGATCTTTGCGACGAAGGGAAAATCAAGATGCTTGATGCTTACACCTGCATCAAGCCTTGGCGCAACTTCCAGTTCACCATTGGACAAGAGCGTGTTCCCTTCACCATCGATGCTCACCGTTCTCCCCACCAGCAGTACTTTGCCAATCGGTCTTTTATCGCCAAGCAGGTGGGCAATGTGCGAGACGTGGGTGCCGAGCTGGCCTTTACCTTTCATCCCGGATTCCCGGTCAATGTGCGTGCCGGGCTGTTCAATGGTTCCGGACTGACCGATCAGAAAGACTTTTGGACGAACAACATCAACTTCTCCGCCAAGGTCGTTGCCATGCTTCCGATAGGGCTCGATTTACAGTTCAGTGCCCAGAAGATAAAGCCCGACCATGTTGATGTCATGATGTACGATGCCGGCATGACCTTTCACCGGAAAGGTTTCATTGCCGAAGTGGAATACCTTTACAAGCACTATGAAAACAATTCGTTCAAGGCAGTAAACTCTTTCGACAGTTTCATCAGTTATGACATCCCGCTGAAGAAATGCTTCTTTCAGAAGATATCGCCTTTGGTGAGATACGATTTCATGAGCGATCACAGCGACGGCAAGAGATACTTGAATGATAAAGAAGACAAAGCAGGCTCGTTGGTCATCAACGATTACAAGCGCAGCAGGGTTACGGGGGGCGTAACGCTGAGCATCAACAAGCCGTTCGTGAGTGACATCCGCATCAATTACGAGAAATACTTCTACGATGACAGGTCTCTGGCAAAGGTATCAGAGCGTGACAAGTTCGTGATAGAGGTCATGACCCATTTCTGATTACAGCAGCAAGTCAAAGGTACGGAGACCGCACAAGCCACGCCGTGCCTGCCTACATGAAAGCTGAACCGATGGCAGGAAGGGTTGATGAAACCCGGTGAGGGGGCATTTTGGTGTGGACTTTACTATATATAATAAGGTGAAAACAATACTGGCGCAGTTCAGTTTGCCCTGTCATCGGCCGAAACAATGCCCTCGTTGGCAGCCAGGTCGGCATAGGCCTGGTTCATCTCGGTGATGAGAATTTCATAGTTCTGCGCCGTTCGGCACGCCCGACGGAACACGCCGTCGAGCCCGACGGTTTCTGCATCGGCCCACTCATCAAAGGGTTTGTCGTGCAGCAGCGTCGCCATGCCGCTCACCATCATGCGCAGCACCGTGGGCTGATGCAATGAAGCCTTGCCCGTTCCGGCTGCTTTAATGCCCGCGGCATAGGACTGCATGAAAGCACGAACTACCCACCGGATGGCCTGCGCCTCATCGCAGTCGGGCTGGTCGCTGCCTGTCACGAGCCCGGCCAAGTGCTCCTCCTGCCGTTGGAACCGGCCGCCGAGCAAACATTCCATCTGCCGCTTGTACTCTCCTGTCATTGCATCGAACAGCTGCTTGCTGCCGCAGGCAAAGCGCAACAGCATCTTCACGGAGGTAGAGTTGGAGAAATGGCGCTTCCGCATGCCCTCTACCGCCTGCTCGTAACTGTCGAAATTCATCGTTACAAGCAGCGGAAACATTACCTGAAAGAAGTATTCCGACACCTGCTCATAGTGCTCGGCCAGCAGTTGTTTCAGTATTCTGCTGCCGGGCTGATGGCCTCTGCCGTCCATGAGTCCCGAGAAGAAGCCCTCAAAAAAGCCCCGCACCATAGAGCCTACTACCTTGTATTTGTTCATCTGGCTATTTTTTTGCAAAGATAACGAAAATATCGACAAGGCCGGCAGCATGCAGGCATAAATCGAAAGGAGCGCAGCAGGCACGCGGGCGGATGCACACAAAACAGCCTGCACTCACGGAGAGGCAGGCTGTATGAAAGTTTCGACCTTGGTGCAGGATGCAGCTAATGGCACCGGGGCTGTCAGTTGGTCTTGCGGGTCGTCACAATCACCACGCCTTCTTTGCCTTCGGCATTGTACTTGTGCAGCGATTCGGCATCCTTCATCACCTCTACATGCTCAATGTCGGCAGGATTCAGGCTGCTGATGTCGGCCTCCGGCTTGCCGTCAACGATGTAAGCTACGTTGCCGGTCGGCTTCTCCTCCGTCTTGTCTCCGGTAGTTTTAAAGCTCACGGGTATGGTATATTTCACCCTCACCGCCTTGCCTTTCTGCCGTCCGGGCTTCCATTTGGGCATGCCCTTCACCACACGCAGCGCCTCGGCATCAAGCTCCGGGGATATTGAACGCACGGTGCGCACATTTGAAACGGAGCCGTCGGCCTCTACAATGAAGCTCACCACAACGCGCCCTTGTATGTTCTTGTCTATTGCCTTCTTAGGATATTTGATGTTGGCGGCGAGGTATTTCATCATTGCCGCAGTCCCACCGGGATACTCGGGCATTACTTCCACCACCTCAAACACCTTGCTGCTCGGGCCCGCTTTGGGCGTTTGTTTCTTCTGTGGAACGGGCATGGCCGTGCCGGAGGTTGTCGAAGGGCCGGCCGATGGTGCCTGCAGGGTGGCAGGCTGTATGGCAGCAGGCGCAGCAGTTGCGGTTACCGGCTCTGCTGCAGGTGTGCCGAGCGACCGTGCCACCAGCTCAATGTTACTCACCAGAAGCAGCCCCGCAGCCACCGGCAGCGCCAGCAGGTACTTCGTTTTCATCCATTCGTGTGTTCTTTTCTTGTTCATCATCATGATTCTTTGCTTTAAAGGTAAAACATAAAAGTTATTAACTACGTCGCCATAGCGCAACTCCGTTTGCAGCGGAGCCTGCACGCAGGGTCGGCAAGCCAGGCTAAGCAGGTGGTACTGGTAGGCTTTGCGCGCGTTTCCTACGGCCACCACATGCTCATCGGCCAGGTATTCAAGATTGATTTTCACTTCCCTCTTCAGCATCCATGCAAAGGGATTGAACCAGCAAAGGATGCTGAACACTTCGGCCACCAGCACGTCTGCCGAGTGCAGTTGTGCGGCATGCGTGCGTTCGTGCACAAGGACATCGGCCAGTTCGCGGCCCGTGAGCGCTTGGGGATTGAGGAATATCCAGCCGAAAAACGAGAACGGACTGCCCTCATCGTCCATAACGCGAACCGTGGTGCCGTCTATCACCTGCCGCGTTGCATGCCTGTTGAGCCGGCAGATGGTAACAACCTGCCACCCGAAGCGCAGCAACAGCAGCGCCACGCCACACAGCCAGACCGCCCAGAGTGCCTGTTGCCAGCTCCAAGCGGATGCTCCGGCATTCACCTCTACCGTTGGCAGCATGATTGCCGCATAGTTCTGTGCCACGGCAACGGCTGCACTGCTGCGCTCCAACCAGTACCCCACATTGAGCAGAGGTATGAGAACCGACAGTACACAGACACCCATCAGGGCGGCACGGCGCCAACCGAAGAAGGTGTCACGACCCAACACGCACTTGTAAAAGGCGTAAAGCAGCACCAAGGCAACATTGACTTTCAATACGTAAACCATCATTTTGCCTCCTCGTTTTCTATTTCCCGGATGATGTCACGCAAGTCTTTCTCCGACAGCTTCTCCTCTTTGGCAAAGAAGGAGACCATCTCTTTGAAAGAATCTCGGAAGTAGTCGCGCACAAAACCCGACATGAACTGCCGCTTGTACTCATTCTCCGCTATGGCCGGTGTATATATATAGGTGTTGCCCCGGCGGCTCTGGGCAACGTAGCCTTTGGCTTTCAGATTGCCTACTACCGACGCCACGGTGGTGTAAGGAGCCTTGGGCTGGCCCAGGGCGTCAACTATCTCGCGCACGGTGCAGCCCTGCAGTCGCCACACTGCCTGCATCACGTCCTCTTCCTGCTTGGTTAGTTTCTCCATATACTTTGTCTTTAGTCCGATGCAAAACTACGAAAAGTTCGTAGATATACCTCATCCGAGAAGTTAAAATAACTAAAACTGGCTAACATTTAACAATTTACGAGCTTTTCGTAGGTAACGGACAAGGAAGAGAAAATCGCCTTCCGGCCGGGCCGAAGCCAGTGAGCCGGGAGGCGATTGGGATGGAGCGGGCAGGCTGAAAGAAAGCTGCCGGGCTGCCGTCAGCCCCCTGCTAAACGCAGGTATAGCCGCCGTCAACGGGCAGCATCACGCCGTTTACGTAGCCGCTCTGGGGCGACGAGAGGAAGAGGGCTGCCGTATCGAGCTCGCCCTCCTCACCATAACGGTCCATGGGGATGGTGGTGTGGGCGTAGTCTTGGAACTGCGGAGACTCCAGCGTGTCCTTGGTAAGGGGCGTCCAGAAGTATCCCGGGCAGATGGCATTCACCGTTATGCCGTAGTGCCCCCACTCTGCAGCCAGGGCGCGCGTCATGTTCACCACGCCTCCCTTGGCGGCATGATAAGGCGCGGAGGGTGCCATCTTGTTGCCAACGAGGCCGTACATGGACGCAATGTTGATGATGCGGCCGTAGCGGGCGGGTATCATGGCCTGCTTGGCCACGGCACGCGCCACGCGGAAAGAACCGAAGAGGTCGATGTCGAGTTCGCGACTGAACTGCTCGTCGGTAATGTCTTCGGCCGGTGCCACGGCTCCCGTACCGGCGTTGTTGATGAGAATGTCGATGCGGCCGAAACGGTCGAGAGCCTTGCCCACCGTCTCGTTCACCGCCTCCGTACTGGTAATGTCGCAGCGAACGGGCAGCGTCTGCACGCCATAGTCGGCCTCCAGCTGTCTGGCCACCGCGTTAATCAACTCCTCCCTGCGGGCTACGGGGATGATGTTGCAGCCCTGGTTGGCCAGCGCCTTTGCCATCTGCACGCCCAGGCCGGTAGAACAGCCCGTGACCAAGGCCACCTGTCCCGATAAATCGAAGTACTTTTTCATAGTCATTTAGCTTGGTTTACACATGTTATGGTTACTTTTGCAAAGATAGGAAAGATTTTGATACGCTCCTATATTTCGGCATTTTTTTCGTACCTTTGCACCATACAATCACTCAACATCATGACTATCAAGGCATTGTTTTTCGATATCGACGGCACGCTCGTGAGCTTCCGCACCCACCGCATACCGCAGTCAACGGTACGCGCGCTCACCCTCGCCAAGGCCGCCGGCACCCGTATCTACATCTCCACCGGCCGCCCGGTGCCCTTCATCACCAACATCGGGCAGATAGAACACCTCGTCGACGGCTACATAACCAGCAACGGCGCCTACTGCTTTGTTGGTTCCGAGACCGTGAGCTGCCACGAAATGGCGACGGCCGACGTGGAGCGCATTCTCCGCTCGTGCGATACACACCGCCGGCCGGCCGTGGTCGTGGGCACGCGCAACATTGCCGTGTACCGCAACGAGCCCGCTATAGACGAGGTGTTCCGCAAGGGACTGGGGCTGGAAGACTTCCGTTTCGCCCCTCTGGAGCAAGTGATGGCGGAGCCGGTGCTGCAGGTTACGCCTTTTCTGAACCCCGCACAGGAGGCCGGACTCATGGCAGAGCTGCCGCTGTGTACCAGCGGACGGTGGACCGAAGCATTCACCGACATCACCCATCGCGATGCTGACAAGGGGCAGGGACTGCTCGCCGTGGCAGCCCATGAGCACATAGACCTGGCCCGCACGATGGCTTTCGGCGACGGGGGCAACGACATCAGCATCATCCGCGCGGCCGGTGTAGGCGTGGCTATGGGCAATGCCGACGAACAGACGCAGCGCAGTGCCGACTTTGTTACAACGAGTGTAGACCACGACGGCATACGCAACGCCCTGCTGCACTACGGCATCATCGGCGAGTAACGGCCGTTTTGTGGCCGAGAGTTTGCAGTAAACAGGGATTGGGTAGGGGTAAAGGGTGCGGCTTTTGGTAATGAACTGCCACGTAATCATCCCCTCCTCCGCCTCCCCTTTCCAAGGGGAGGATACCAGTTTGATTTGTTCCTAAATCGCTGCTTCCACAGTTCCACTCACCGGCAAGTAAGTTGCAGTAGAATAAACACTCCGTTACTCTGTCTTAAAAAATAAGCAGCCACCCAGCAGGGTGTGGGCGCCAGAGTCTCCTCCCCTTAGAAAGGGGAGGTTAGGAGGGGATGATTTACGCAGCAAGTTGCAGTAAGCAGACCGGCAAGTTAAATTCTGCAAAACAATAAAAAACACCCTGTTACCCTGTCTCCAGAAAGCACCACCCGGCTTGGAGATATGCTTCAAGCCCCCTGAACGATACCTTTAAGGGGCTTGAAGGATATGTTCAAGGGCCTTGAATGGCACCTCTTGTTTTCTTGCTCGTAAGTTGTTGAAATTCAATAGCTGGCTTGCTACAGGTTTGCTCGTTATTTTTAAAGACAGAGTAACAGAGTGTTTTTTCAGCTGCTTGTTGTTTCCTGCTATTTTGCTGCTGGTTTTTAAGACAGAGTAACAGAGTAGTTTTTCCTGCTGCTGAAGGTTTGCTGCATAGCGGGAGCGAGCAGGCAACAGTTCGCAAGAAGACAAACTGGCATCCTCCCCTTGGAAAGGGGAGGCGGAGAAGGGGATGACCGGGGAGCCTACCTCTACCCTCGTAACCTGTGAATTGTGAATGATGAATTGTGAATTAGCTCCCCGCAGCTTGCAAAATCATCCCCTCCTAACCTCCCCTTTCTAAGGGGAGGAACCGCTGCTGCAGGTTTCCTGCTGTTTTGCTGCTGGTTTTTAAGACAGAGTAACAGAGTAGTTTTTCCTGCTGCTGTGGGTTTGCTGCATAGCGGGAGCGAGCAGGCAACGGTTCAGAAGAAGACAAACTGGTATCCTCCCCTTGGAAAGGGGAGGCGGAGGAGGGGATGACCGGGGAGCCTACCTCTACCCTCGTAACCTGTGAATTGTAAATGATGAATTGTGAATTAGCTCCCCGCAGCTTGCAAAATCATCCCCTCCTAACCTCCCCTTTCTAAGGGGAGGAACCACTGCTGAAACTCTCTTGCTAATTAGTTGCTGATTATTAAAGACAGAGTAACAGAGTAGTTTTCCGGTTGCTACGTGGTTGCTGGTTTCCTGCTGTTCTTCTTTACCAGGCGCGAAGAGCCCGGACGGGAGAGAAGAAAAAAACAGGCAGGAGGACTGATATTTTAGAGCGAGAACTGAACTATTAACCTAAAAAACACTATCTTTGCATCACCAAAACTAACATGATGCAAAAAACACTCGCCTTTTCCAATAAGGCACTCTCCAAGGAGGTGCGCGACTACGCGATGATAGCCGTTGCCATGATGTCTTACGGCATAGGGTGGACCATCTTCCTGCTGCCCAACAACATTACCACAGGTGGCGTGCCGGGCATTGCCTCGGTGGTTTTCTGGGGCACGGGCTTTCCCGTCCAGGCCACTTACTTTGGCATCAACGCCATTCTCCTGCTCATTGCACTGAAGATACTGGGCTGGAAGTTCTGCGTAAAAACCATCTACGCCGTGGCCTTACTCACCCTTATCCTGCAGTTCGGGCAGACCTGGGCCAGCGGTCTCAGGCTGCTGCATGACCAGCCCTTCATGGCAAGCATCATCGGAGCGATATTCACCGGCAGCGGCATCGGGCTGGGGCTGGCCTTCAACGGCTCCACAGGCGGCACGGACATCGTGGCCGCCATCGTGAACAAGTACCGCAACATATCGCTTGGAAGGGTCATCATGTTCATCGACATCATCATCATCACCTCCAGCTATCTGGTGTTCCACAACTGGGAACAGGTAATTTACGGCTACGTGGTGCTGTGGGTTTCCAGCTTCTGTATAGACCAGGTGGTGATGGCCATGCGCCGTTCGGTGCAGTTCTTCATCATCTCCGAGAAGTACGAGGAGATTGGCCACCGCATCAACATGGACCCACACCGCGGCGTGACGGTGGTCAACGCGCAGGGATTCTTCAGTGGCAAGGAGGTAAAGATGCTCTTCGTGCTGGCCAAGAAGAGCGAGAGCCAGAAGATATTCCAGCTCATCAACGACATCGACCCGCACGCCTTCGTGAGCCAGAGCGCCGTGATAGGCGTGTACGGAGAGGGGTTCGACAAGTTCAAGGTGCGTACCAAACGCTACCAGAACTAACCGCCTGAAGGCACGGACGCATGGACGACAAGGCTTACTTACAGGAACTCATCAGCCAGGGCGAGCACAGCCAGCAGGACTTCAAGTACAAGGTGGAGGACGCGCCGAAGCTGGCCAGGTCGGTATCGGCATTTGCCAATACCGGCGGCGGACGCTTGCTGATAGGCGTGAGAGACGACGGAGAGATAGCGGGCGTACGCTCCGAGGAGGAAATCTACATGATGCACAAGGCCGCCTACAAGTATTGCAGGCCCGAGGCCGACATCAACTTCAAGACCTGCCATGCCGACGGCCGCACCGTGGTGATAGCCACCATCCCGCCGGCAACGGCCAAACCCGTTTGCGCTCTCGACGAGCAAGGCGAGAGCACGGCCTATGTGCGCGTGCGGGATGAGAACATCGTGGCCTCTCCCGTGCTCATCGAAATGTGGAAACAGGAACAACGGCAGGAGAACATGATGCCCTACACCGACACCGAATCGAACCTGATGGAGATGATGAGGCTCAATCCGCACCAGCCGCTGCAGGTAATCTCAAAGATTGCACATATCAAACGCTTCATCGTTATCAAGATTTTGGCCCGCCTCATCCGCTACGACATCGTGGCGTGGGAGTACGACGGCGAGGACTTCCTGTTCTCGCTCAGGTAACCGGAGCTGTGCTTCAGCTGTGCCGCCGGATGCCGGCAGCCGTGGCGGACATAACCACCGGAAGGCTACACCTTACTATATGATACGACAAAAGGGGAACTCTGAGCTCAGAATTCCCCTTTTGCTATATCGTTGCCACAGCCATGCGGCTGCGCTGCCTGCCTACTGCTGGCTCTCTTCCGGCGCCTTGTCGATGAGGTCCATGAACTGATCGAGCTTAGGCGTGATGATAATCTGCGTGCGGCGATTACGCTGTTTGCCCAGCTCGGTGTCGTTGGCGGCCAGCGGGTTGTACTCGCCACGGCCTCCTGCTGTAAGGCGCTTGGGCGCTACACCGAAGTGATCCTGCAGGTACTGGACCACCGACGAGGCCCGCAGACATGACAAGTCCCAGTTGTTCCGGATGTTGCGCATCGACGGCGAGGCCGTGTTAATGGGCACGTTGTCGGTGTTTCCCTCGATAAGAACATCGTAGTCTTTGTAGTCCATGATGATTTTGGCAATCTTGCTCAGGGTCTCCTCGGCGCGGTCATTTATCTCATAAGAGCCGCTCTTGTACAGCATGTTGTCGGCCAGGCTGATGTACACCACGCCTTTCAGCACCTGCACGTCAACTTCCTTCAGTTCTTCCTTGCTCAAGGAGCGGGTCAGGTTGTTGGTCAGAACCATGTTCAGAGAGTCCGACTTGCTCTTAACTTCCACCAAATGGCGGATGTACTGGTTGCTCTCATTTATCTGGTCAACCAGCTTGGAGATGTTGATATTGTTGGAGTTGGTATTGGCCAGGCTCCTGTCGAGTGAGCCTTGCAGGGCTGCATAGTCCTTTTTCTGCTGGGCGAGCTGGTCCTCCAGGCTCGTTACGCGTGCCTGGCTGGCTGCCAGCTGCTCCTTGGCATCCTGGTAATCGGCCGTCAGCTGGCGGTTTTCTGACTGGCAATTGGCCAGATCTTTCTTGCTTGCACAGCCCGTGAAAAGCAATACGCCGGCCATCATCGACAGCACCAAAACTTTGTTTCGTGTCATATTCATAAGGTGTTTAAGTTAATACTCACGTTTGCAAATTTACTAATAAGATGCTCAAAACGGCCCTCAGCTTAATCACTTTAGCTTATTTTAACCACAAAACGCACCAAATCATTCTTTTTTACTATCTTTGCAGCATATTTTTTAAGCAAATGGAGAATCAGCGAATCAAAGGACATGCCGCCGTGTTTGGCGCAAACATCATCTTCGGACTGGGAGTTCCGGTAACCAAACTGCTGCTCGACGAGTGGGTAACGCCGATGGGCTACATGTTCACCCGCTGCCTGGGAGCCGCCCTCATCTTCTGGGCCGTCTCCCTGTTCCTGCCCAAAGAGAAGGTTGAAAGGCGCGACCTGATGGTCATCATGGCAGGAGGACTGCTGGGATTTGTCATCTCGCAGACCCTTACTGCATGGGCCCTGACGTACACAACGCCCGTTTACTTCTCGCTCATAGCCACGCTCACGCCCGTTGCTACCATGCTCATGGCGGCGCTGTTCATCAGCGAGAAGATTACGTCCAGCAAGTTCCTGGGCGTTGCGGTGGGCATAGCAGGCGCGCTGCTCATGGTCTTCAAGGGCTGGCAGGGGGGCTCGGGAAAGGACGACCTGCTGGGCATCACGCTCGCCGTATTGAGTCTGCTGACGTGGGCCATCTACCTTATCATTACGCGAAAGGTGAGCCAGAAGTACACTGCCGTTACGCAGATGAAGTGGGTTTTCCTTGTGTCAACCGTGGCCGTGCTGCCCTTTGCCTCGATAGAATTCGGGCAGCAGAAGCTCTACTCGGCTGCCTGGGAGTGGAGCGGCGTGCTGGAGATGGCCTTCATCGTTATCTTCGCAACCGTTGCGGGCTACTTTGCCATCCCCTACGCCATGCGCTATCTCAAAGCCACAACGGTGAGTATATACACCAACCTGCAGCCTGTGGTGGCCTCGTTCGTGGCCTTCGCCCTCGGCCAGGACGTGCTCACATGGGACAAACCCGTAGCGCTGGTGCTGGTGCTGCTGAGCGCCTGGATTGTTACCCGGCAAAACCAATGAGGACACCCCACAAAACCAATAAGAAAAGGAGAAAAAGATGATGAGGAAATCTGTTACATATTTATTGCTTGCACTGCTCTCTTGCAGCCTGCCGATGGCTGCTGCCGACGGCCCGGCAGTGGAGGAAGGCGTCTCTCAGGCACTGGCCGAATACCGCAGCCTGCATGTTGACGACGTTATCTACAACCTGAGTTTCACCATTCCCGAGCGCCGGGAGCAGAAGCTGCAGGGAACAGCAGAGATACTGTTCAAGTACGACGGCGATGCCGACCTGCAGCTCGACTTCAGCGGCTACGCCTTTCCGGCCGAGTGCTACATCAACGACAAGCTGCACAGTGTGAAGTGGGAGCAGGGCCACATCATCCTGCCCAGGCGACTGCTCGTGCAGGGCGGCAACGTGGTGAGGCTGGAGTTTCTGCCTGCCGACAAGGCTCTGAACCGCAGCGACGACTATCTCTACACCCTCTTTGTGCCCGCTCTGGCCCGCAGCGTGTTCCCCTGTTTCGACCAGCCCGACATCAAGGCCACCTTCAAGTTGCACCTCACGGTGCCCGAGGGGTGGCAGACCATGAGCTCCGACCTAAGCCGTCCGCTGCCCACCTACCTGTTCTCGTTTGTTGCGGGCAGGTTCCACGAGGCCACGGCAACGCGCGGCGGCCGCACGCTACGTGCCCTCTACCGCGAGAGCGACCCGCAGAAAGTGGCGCAGCTGGATAAGATTTTCGATGCCGCTGCACTCTCCCTCGACTGGATGGAGCACTATACAAACATACGTTACCCCTTCAGCAGCTACGGCTTCGTGGTGCTTCCGGGCTATCAGTTCGGCGGAATGGAGCACCCGGGAGCCATCCAGTTCCTCGACAAAACCATCTTCCTGGGCAACAACCCCACCCCCGACGAGGAGCTGAAGCGCATGGAACTCATTGCTCATGAGACCGCTCACATGTGGTTCGGAGACCTGGTAACGATGAAATGGTTCAACGACGTGTGGACCAAAGAGGTGTTTGCCAACTTCATGGCGTCAAAGATTGTGCGCCTGCAGTTCCCCGGCATAGACCACGACCTGAACTTCCTCAAGGCCCACTACGTGCCTGCACTCTCCACCGACCGTACCGACGGCACCCACGCCATCCAGCAGTCGCTGGTCAACCTCAAGGATGCGGGGCTGCTGTACGGCAACATCATTTACCACAAGGCGCCCATCATGATGCGCAAGCTCGAGCAGCTCATGGGCGAGGAGGCACTGCAGAAAGGCCTGCAACGATACCTGCTGAAATATGCGTTCAAGAATGCAACGTGGGACGACCTCATCCGCACGCTCCTCGAAGAAGCCCCGCAGGCCGACGTAACGGGATTTTCGGAGGCCTGGGTAAAGCAGAAAGGCCTGCCCACCATTACCACCGAGGTGGAAAACAACCAGCTGGTGGTGCGCCAGCAGGACCCCTACAAGCGCGGCCTGCTGTGGCAGCAGCGCTTCAAAGTGGGGCTCTTCTACGGCGAGGCAGAACCCATAGAGGTGGTTGATGTGAACATGCAGCAGGCCGAAGTGCGCATTCCGCTGGCCCGAAAGCCCTACGCCGTGATACCCAACTACGACGGTAGCGGCTACGGAAGGTTCGTAAACGGCGAGAACAGTGCCGCCGTAGAGGAGCTCTCCTGGCAGCTCATGCCGGCCGAACTGAACCGTTACGCCGCCGTGATGACCTACTACGAGAACTACCAGCTGCGGCAAATCAAGGCGGGCGAGTTCCTGAACAAGATGAACACCTACCTCATGAACGAGAGCAACCCGCTCATGGCATCGACGCTGTGCAGCTACATCAACTCCGTGAGTGCTGACCTGGGGAAGCACGACCACGAGTTTTTTGAGTACTTTCTCTATAACGACGCCGTGCAGCATCCGCTGTCCTCGGTGCGCCAGCAGATGATGCGCAGCCTCTCGCAGACGGCCACCTCGCCCACCGTTGTGGCCGACCTGTACAAGCTCTGGCAGCAACAGAGCGACCCGCTGCTCAACGAGCGCGACTACACCCGCATGGCCTGGCACCTGGCCATCGTACTGCCGGAGCAGTGGCAGCAGATTGTCAGCACCCAGCGCGGCCGCCTGCACGATGCCGACCAGCTGCGGGAGTTCGACTTAGTGGCGCGTGCCTGCAACCCCGACTGGGCCGTGCAGAAGCAGCTCTTCAGGTCGCTGTTGGAGCCGGAGAACCGCAGCGTGGAGCCGTGGGCTACGGAGATGCTGGCGCTGTTGAGCTGTCGGGAGCGCGAACCCATGAACAACGACATGCTGTTATACGGCCTCAACGAGCTGCTGGAGATACAGCGCACGGGCGACATCTTCTTTCCAACCAACTGGCTCGATGCCCTTCTCTCGGCTCACCGCAGTCAGGACGCCAAGCGCAGGGTGCAAACGTTTATCGACATCAGCAAGAACTATCCCCCCGCCCTGATGAACAAGATTAAGCAGGCGGCCCATCCGCTGCTTACGCGGGCCCACGATTAGCCCCCCGCTCCGGCCGCTCGGCCACCCGGCCGGCCACCTCTCGCGCAACGCCCGTGTACAGGCGGCTTTGGCGGAGCTATGCTTCAAGAGGCCTGAAGGATACTTCCAAGGCGCCTGAAGCATAGGTTCAAGCCCCTTGAACGGCATCTCCAGCTTTGCGGGTTGCCAGGAGGATGCCCACAGCCCGTTTCCGTCGGCCGGCCTAAATGGCCGGAGAGGCGAAGTCGAAACCGCTGAACGGTACGGAGAGAAGAAACGGAACGCCCGGCCGGTACGACCTCACAAATCCCTTTTTCGGCGCTAATTTACCGCTTATTCTCTTCGGCGAATCGTTTTTTTGCATTATCTTTGCAATCAGAAACATTACCTATTAATATTCTGAAATATGATTCTTTTCTTTAAAACGCAGAAAGATCACGTGATTGCCACAGAGGTAGACCACCGCCCCAACAGGCAGGAGACTGACGAACTTTGCTGGCTTTACGGCGACGCAACTTGTCTGGAAGACCAGGAACTCACAGGTTTCTACGTGGGACCGCGCCGCGAGATGATTACGCCTTGGAGCACAAATGCCGTTGAGATTACCCAGAACATGAGCCTCAGCGGCATTTCGCGTATTGAGGAATACTTCCCCGTGAGCTCTGAAGAGGCTGACTACGACCCCATGCTGCAGCGCATGTACAAGGGTCTGGACCAGCATATCTTCACCGTAAACCATGACCCGGAGCCCATCAAGTACGTGGACAACATCGAGCAATACAACGAGGAAGAGGGTCTGGCGCTATCGCCGGAAGAGATAGACTACCTGCACAGCATCGAAAAACAGAACGGCCGCAGGCTTACGGACTCTGAGATATTCGGCTTCGCACAGATAAATTCGGAGCACTGCCGGCACAAGATATTCGGCGGAACATTCATCATAGACGGCCAGGAGATGGAGAGCTCGCTCTTCAACCTCATCAAGAAGACCACCAAGGAGAACCCCGGAAAGATACTCTCGGCCTACAAGGACAACGTGGCCTTTGCCCAGGGACCCGTCATCGAGCAGTTTGCACCGCGCGACCAGAGCACGGCCGACTACTTCGAGGTGCAGGACATAGAGAGCGTTATATCGCTCAAAGCCGAGACGCACAACTTTCCAACGACGGTAGAACCCTTTAACGGCGCCGCCACCGGTACGGGTGGAGAGATACGCGACCGCATGGGAGGCGGCACGGGGTCATGGCCCATTGCCGGCACTGCTGTGTACATGACGGCTTACCCGCGCCTTGACGGCGGGCGTAAGTGGGAAGACATCCTGCCCGTTCGCAAGTGGCTGTACCAGAGCCCGGGGCAAATACTCATCAAGGCGTCCAACGGCGCCAGCGACTTCGGCAACAAGTTCGGGCAGCCACTCATAACTGGGTCGGTGCTGACCTTTGAACATCAGGAGGACGGACAGAAGCTGGGCTACGACAAGGTCATCATGTTGGCCGGCGGCGTAGGCTACGGCAAGAAGCGCGACTGCCTGAAGAAAGAACCCCAGAAGGGCAACCAGGTGGTGGTGGTAGGCGGCGACAACTACCGCATAGGCCTGGGCGGAGGCAGCGTGTCGTCGGTAGACACGGGCCGCTACAGCAACGGCATTGAGCTGAACGCCATCCAGCGCGCCAACCCGGAGATGCAGAAGCGCGCCTACAACCTCGTGCGCGCACTGGTAGAGGAGGACAGCAACCCCGTTGTAAGCATACACGACCACGGCTCGGCAGGCCATCTGAACTGCCTCTCGGAACTCGTTGAGGACTGCGGAGGCGAGATTGACATGGCCCGCCTGCCCATAGGCGACAAGACGCTGAGCGCCAAGGAGATTATTGCCAACGAGAGCCAGGAGCGCATGGGGCTGCTCATTGACGAGAAACACCTGGACCACGTGAAGCGTATAGCCGAGCGCGAGCGCGCCCCGATGTACGTTGTGGGCCACACAACGGGCGATGCACACTTCTCGTTCGTGCAGTCCGACGGCCAGAAACCGTTCGACCTGGACGTTGCACAGATGTTCGGCCACTCGCCGAAAACCATCATGAAGGATGATACTGTAGCTCATCACTACGAGAATGTAACCTATTCGCAAGACAAGATAGATGAATATCTGGACGGCGTTCTGCAGCTGGAAGCCGTTGCCTGCAAGGATTGGCTCACCAATAAGGTGGACCGTTCGGTGACTGGTAAGGTGGCCCGCCAGCAGTGCCAGGGGCAGTTGCAGTTGCCGCTGTCGGACTGCGGCGTGGTAGCCCTCGACTACCGAGGCCGCAAGGGCATAGCAACGGCGCTGGGACATGCCCCGCAGGCAGGCCTTGCTTCGCCCGAGGCAGGCTCCGTACTCTCCGTGGCAGAAGCGCTCACCAACATCGTCTGGGCTCCCATTGCCACCGATGAAGAGCATCCCTCGCCCGTTCAGAACCTGAGTCTGAGCGCCAACTGGATGTGGCCTTGCCGCAGTCAGAAGGGCGAGGATGCCCGGCTCTACAGCGCCGTAAAGGCCCTGTCGGACTTCTGCTGCGCATTGGGAGTCAACGTGCCTACGGGCAAGGACAGCCTCTCCCTTAGCCAGCAGTACCCCGGCGGCGACAAGATTATATCGCCGGGAACGGTCATCGTGACCAGCGGTGGCGAGGTCTCCGACGTACGCAAGGTCGTTTCGCCCGTGCTGGTGAACGACAAACGGTCGGCTCTTTACCACATCGACTTCAGCTTCGACGCCCAACGGCTCGGCGGAAGCGCCTTTGCACAGACACTGGGCAAGGTGGGCAGCGACGTTCCTACGGTGAAGAATGCCGAATACTTTGCCGATTGCTTCAATGCGGTGCAGGCTCTCATCAACAAGGGATGGGTGATGGCAGGCCACGACATCAGTGCAGGCGGCCTCATCACCACGTTACTTGAAATGACGTTTGCCAACACCGAGGGCGGCATTCACGTGAACCTGCACGACATAGCAGATGATGACATCGTTAAAACGCTGTTTGCAGAAAATCCGGGCGTGGTCATCCAGGTGAGCGAAGAACACAAGAACGAAGTGAGAACCTATCTGGAAGAGTGCGGGGTTGGCTTCGCACGCATCGGCTATCCTACCCCCAAGAGCCGCAAGATAGTAGTAGTGAAGGGCCAGTTCGAGCACGAATTCGACATTGATGCACTGCGCGACACGTGGTACTCCACATCTTTCCTGCTCGACGAGAAGCAAAGCAAGAACGGCATGGCTAAGAAGCGGCTGCAGAACTACAAGAAGCAGCCGGTCGAAATGAAGTTCAACAGCAGCTTCAAGGGCAGGTTGAGCCAGTTCGGTCTTAATCCCGACCGCCGCAACCGCACGGGAGTGAAGGCCGCCATCATACGCGAGAAGGGCACCAACGGCGAACGTGAGATGGCTTACGCGCTCTGGCTGGCCGGCTTCGACGTGAAGGACGTGATGATGACCGACCTCATCAGCGGCCGCGAGAACTTGGAAGAGGTGAACATGATTGTGTTCTGCGGCGGTTTCTCCAACTCCGATGTGCTCGGCTCGGCCAAAGGTTGGGCGGGCGCGTTCCTGTACAATCCCAAGGCCAAAGAGGCCCTCGACAGGTTCTACTCACGCCAAGACACGCTCAGCCTGGGCATCTGCAACGGCTGTCAGCTGATGGTCGAGCTCAATCTCATCAACCCCGAGCACGCTCACCGCGCCCACTTGACGCACAACGTGAGCCAGAAGTTCGAGAGTGCTTTCCTCGGTCTGACCATTCCGAAGAATGACAGCGTGATGTTCGGAAGCCTGAGCGGCAGCAAACTTGGCCTGTGGGTAGCCCACGGAGAGGGACGTTTCTACCTGCCGGAGCCCGAAGACCGCTACAATATCATTGCCAAGTACAACTACGCCGGCTATCCAGGAAACCCCAACGGGTCCGACTACAACGTGGCCGGAATATGCTCCGCAGACGGCCGCCACTTGGCTATGATGCCGCATCCGGAGCGTGCCGTGTTCCCCTGGCAGCAGGCCTGGTACCCCGCCGAGCGGCGTGCAGACGAGATAACGCCGTGGATGGAGGCTTTTGTCAACGCCCGCAAGTGGATAGAAAAGCATCAAAATGGATAAGTTCTATACAGAGTCGTTCAAGACGTTCTTCAAGATTGGCGCCTTCACCCTTGGCGGTGGATACGCCATGATACCTATTATAGAAGAGGAGGTGGTGAACAAACGCAAGTGGATTGACAAGGAGGAGTTTCTCGACCTGATAGCTATCGCGCAGAGTTGTCCGGGAGTTTTCGCCGTCAACATCAGCACTTTCATCGGCTACAAGATGCGACGGACGCCCGGAGCCATTGCCACCACCTTCGGCACGGCACTGCCCTCGTTCCTCATCATCCTGTGTATAGCGATGTTCTTCCACCGCTTCATGGACGTTGCCTGGGTGGCCGACATGTTCCGGGGCATCCGTCCGGCCGTGGTGGCGCTTATCGCCGTGCCCACGTTCAACCTGGCCAAGAGTGCCCATATCACGCTGGTAAACTGCTGGATACCCATCGCCTGCGCCCTGCTGATATGGGGATTGGGCGTCAACCCCATCTATATCATCATCGCCGCAGGCATCTGCGGCTTCCTGTACGGCAAATTCCTGAAACCCACAGAGCCATGATTTACCTCTCACTGTTCATCACTTTCTTCGAGATAGGCCTCTTCGGGTTCGGCGGGGGCTATGGCATGCTGTCGCTCATACAGACGGAGACGGTGGTGCATCATCACTGGCTGTCGTCTGCGGAGTTTACGAACATCGTGGCCATCAGCCAGATGACGCCCGGCCCTATCGGCATCAACTCCGCCACCTACTGCGGTTACACGGCCGTACACAATGCCGGCTACAACGGCGCCTTGGCCATGCTGGGCTCTGCGGTGGCCACGTTTGCCCTCGTGCTGCCGTCGCTCATCCTGATGATACTCATCAGCAAGATGTTCGTCAAGTACATGAACACGGCCCCGGTGCAGAGCGTTTTCATGGGTCTGCGCCCCGCCGTGGTGGGTCTGTTGGCCGCTGCCACGCTGTTGCTCTGCAACGCCGAGAACTTCGGTTCGCCCATGGTGAACCCCTGGCAGTTCTGGATTAGCATGGCACTCTTCGCTGCCACCTTCGTGGGAACTAAGTGGATGAAGATTAACCCCATCAAGATGATTTGCTTTGCGGCCTACGCAGGACTGATGCTGCTATACTGACAGAGGTGGAGAAGCGCGAAATCAGAGGATATTCAGAGGCCATTCTCTCGGCTGCATCGTTTGGTACCATCCCGCTGTTCAGCGTACCCGTGCTGGCTGCAGGCATGAACCTGCCGTCGCTCCTGGTCTACCGCTTCGGCTTCGGGTGCCTGTTCATGCTCGCCATTCTGCTCTTCAACGGGCACCACCTGCACATCCGTTGGGGCGACGCACTGCGACTGAGCTTCATGGCTCTGCTCTACGCGGCCTCTGCCGTGTGCCTCATCACGGGCTACAGCTACATGCCCAGTGGCATAGCCACCACCTTGCTGTTCTCCTACCCAGTGTGGACGGCCCTGCTCATGCTTGTTTTCTTCCACCAGAAGCTCACCTGGCAAACGGCCGTTGCCATTGTGCTGGCCTTCTCGGGCGTATTCTTTTTATCGGGCATTGGGCAGGATGGCAGCATTACTTCTGCCGTCGGACTGGTCTTAGAATTGCTTTCAGGACTGGCCTACGCCATCTACATGGTCACTTTTCCACGCATGCGGGTGAGCAAGATGCCCTCGCTGAAGGTGAACTTCTATGTCTTCTTCATGGCCATGCTCATGTTGTTGCTCTACGGAGCCTTCACTTCAGGAGGCCTGCAGCCCGTGGGCACCGGGCAGAACCTCATCAACCTCCTGCTCTTAGGACTGCTTCCCACCACCGTGAGCAATGTTTCGCTCATCATGGCCCTCAAGCTCGTAGACAGCACTCACGTGGCTGTGCTCGGCGCTTTCGAGCCTCTTACGGCCATGCTCATCGGTATCTTCGTGTTTGGCGAGCCGTTCACGGTCCCCATTGTCATCGGTTTCCTGCTCATCATCACGGCAGTAGTGATACTGGTGGGTAAGTGAGGGCCTACCCAACCCTCCCAAAGGGAGGGAGTCATAGGCATTAGATAGCTTTTTTCCCTCCCTTTGGGAGGGTCGGGATAGGCTCTTTTTTTATCGTGCGACACTTGTCGAACAATCGTGTGACAGTTGTCGAATTCATGTGCGACACTTGTCGAAAGTTCCCGAAGCATAGCTTTTGCACTCTCAACGCACATTTTTCACACCCGCAACGCACGCTTTCTACTACCTTCATGCGTCCTAAAACAAAAACAGCTCTCCGCCGGGGAGAGCTGTAGACAGATGCAGCGAGAGGGCTGCCTTAAAATTCCAGTATCATGGTTTGCCGGCCCGAGAGGGCAATGTCCTTGTCCAAGGCCACCTTGCGGCCAGTCAGTACATCGGTTGCCTGCTTGTGGTTGCCAATTACTTCAGCATAGCGGGCCACGCTCATGGTAGCAGCAGAGGAGGTGCCGTTGAGTATCGTGAGCGCCGTCTTGCCGCCATACTGGCGTGCGATGACGTAAACGCCGCCGTAAGGGATGAACTGCACCTGGCTGCCTTCGGTTATGAGCTTGTTGTTTTGGCGCCAGTGCAGCAGCCGGCTCACCCAGTTGAACATCGCGTTCTCGGCTTCCGTGCGCCCTGCTGCTGTAAAGCAGTCGTGCTTGTCGCCCGGAAATCCGCCCGGAAAGTCCTTTCGCACGTTGCCGTCTGTTACCTCCTTGGTGCCGTTCATCAGCACCTCGGTGCCGTAGTACAGCTGCGGAATGCGGTTCATGGTGAGCAGCAGCGCGTAAGCCTGCTGCAAGAGGAGCGTGTCCTGGCCGCCGGCGAGGAAGCGGTCGGTATCGTGGTTCTCGATGAAAGCGAGCACATGAGAGGGGTCCTCGTACAGATAATCGTAGCAGAGGCTGTTGTAGATGCGGTTCAGTCCGTTCCACCAGCCGTCGGTTTCCTCGTGCTTGGCCTTGTCGAGCTTGTCGAAGAAGCTGAAGTCCATTACCGTTTTAAGGTAGCTGTCGTGCTTAGCCAGCCGACTGCCTTTCTGGAAACGGGCCGTGTAGGCAGGCTCCGTGACCCATGTTTCGCCCACCACGTTGAAGTTGGGGTATTCAGTATCGAGGGTCTTCATCCACTGCGCCATCGCGTCATAGTCCGCATAAGGATAGGTATCCATGCGTATGCCGTCGATGCCGGCCGTCTCTATCCACCAGATACTGTTCTGGATGAGGTACCGCATGACGTGCGGATTGCGCTGGTTGAGGTCGGGCATGGTGGGCACGAACCACCCGTCAACGGTTTCGCGCTTGTCTATCTGGCTGGCGTAGGGGTCGAGTACGGGCGTTAGTTTGTAGCTGGTTTGCAGATACTTGGACTTAGCCGTGCCGCTGTTTTCGGCAAAGCCCGTTGCCGGATGGCGCCCGTTGGGGCCTTTCTCCTGCAGCCACTCTGGCGTGTTGAACCAGTCGCGGCTCGGCATATCCTTGACCCAGGGGTGCTCGAAGCCGCAGTGGTTGAATATCATGTCCATTACCACCTTGAGTCCATGTTGGTGGGCGTCGCCTACCAGACGGCAATACTCGTCGTTGGTACCGAAGCGCGGGTCTACGCGATAGTAGTTGGTCGTGGCATAACCGTGGTAGGTGCTGTAGCCGCCACGGTCGGGCGAGTCGTTCTCCAATATGGGTGTAAACCACAGGGCGGTTACACCCAGCTGGTTGAAGTAGTCCAGGTGGCTGCGTATGCCTTCCAGATTGCCGCCATGACGCAGGCTCGGGGCCGAGCGGTCTACCTTGTACTGCGCCATGCCTTTGGTGTTGCCCTGCTTGGTGGGAGCATAAGCAAAACGGTCGGGCATGAGCAGGTAGAGCGCGTCGGCAATGGTGAAGCCTTGGCGTTTGTCGCCTGCCATCCCGCGTTCTTTCAGCTGGTACCTCACGTTTTGCGTGGAGCCGTTCTGTGAGAACTTAAGAGTCATATCCCCACTCTTAGCTCCGGAGAGGTTGAGATATACGAGCAAGTAGTTTGGAGAGTCTAAACGAGCGACAGAATCGATGCGAACGCCAGGATAGTTTGTTACAACCTCTGCATTTCGCACATCCTTCCCGTACACCAGCAACTGCAGGTTGGCATCCTTGAGGCCGACATACCAGTCGGCCGGTTCAATCTTGTCTATCTTTATAGCTGCGTTCGCATTCATTGCCAACAGCCCTGCAAAGAGGGCGAATAAAAGGATTTGTTTCTTCATCTTAATTATGTATTATCAATGCCGACTGCGGGTCGACAACCACTTTGCCGCCTTCCATCCGGCCCAAACCGTTCTCATTGATTACGCCATCACAGCAAACAACCGTATAACTGCCTGCAGGAACCTCTATCTCGCGTGGTTCCGGGTTGCCGTTCAGCACCACTATGATGTTTTGCCAGCTGTCTCCGGCCAGCTTGCCGTTTAGTGTGAAAGCTACCAGACACGGCTGCGAAGGCAGAAAATCAAGAACTTCACGAACCTTGTTCGCATCTCCCAAGCGGAATGCAGGGTGGCTCTTGCGCAGCCCGATGAGGTTCTTGTAATAACTGAACACCTGCGGGTAGCGCTGCAGGTTATTCCAATCGAGATGATTGATGCTGTCGGGAGACTCGAAACTGTTGTGTACCCCTTTCTTGTTTCGCAGCATTTCCTCGCCCGAGAGCATAAAAGGCACTCCCTGCGAGGTAAATACCGCGGTTTGTGCCAGCAGGTCGAGGCGGATGAGTTCGTCATCCTTTATGCCGGGAATGGAGGCACGCAGGCGGTCGGTAAGACACATGTCGTCGTGGCAGCTCACGTAACTCATCATCTGCACAGGCTCCAGCGCCCAAGGTGTTTTGGTGTAGTTCACCTTTGAATAGTCAACATCAGGGTGGGCAATCATGCCGGCAATGCCGGCCTTCACGCTCTCTTCCTCGCCCGGAATGCCGGCCAGGAAGGCGCCCTTCGTATCATCGGAGAACGGTCCACGCAGTGCATCGCGCAGCTCATCGCTAAAGGCGGCAATGCCGGGCAGCTGCTGCATGTGGGCTTTCACGGACAACTTATCGGCCGGATAGGCACAGGTGCCGGCGCTCCAGCCCTCTCCGTAGACGAAGATAGAGGGATCAATTCGGGACAGTTCGGCACGTATCAGGTTCATGGTCTCCATGTCGTGCACACCCATGAGGTCGAAGCGGAAGCCGTCGATGTGGTATTCGCTGACCCAATACTTCACGCTCTCGAGCATGAACTCGCGCATCAGCGGCTTTTCGGAGGCCGTCTCGTTGCCGCAACCGGAGCCGTCGGAGTAGGTTCCGTCGGCCTTTTTGCGGTAAAAATAATCGGGATACGTGCGCTGGAAGTTGCTGTGCTCGATATCATAGGTATGGTTATACACCACGTCGAGTATGACTCTGATGCCTGCCTTGTGCAGAGCCTGCACCATGAGTTTGAACTCGCGGATGCGTGTCAGTGGGTTATAGGGGTCGGTACTGTACGAACCTTCGGGCACGTTGTAGTTCACCGGGTCGTAGCCCCAGTTGTACTGCGGCTGCGAGAGCTTGGTTTCATCTACCGATCCAAAGTCGTACGAGGGCAGGATATGCACGGCATTGATGCCCAGCTCCTTTAAATGCGCAATGGCCTTGGGCTCCGTTAGCGCCAGGAACTTGCCCTTGTGCACGAGCCCGGAAGAAGCATCGATGGAGAAATCGCGGTGGTGCAGTTCGTAGACAACAAGGTCGGCAGGCGATTGCAAGGCCGGGCGGACATCGCCCTCCCACCCCTGCGGGTTGGTTGTGGCCATGTCTACAATGGCTCCGCGCTTGCCGTTCACTCCCACGGCCTTGGCAAACACGCCCGGCGTTTCGCACCACGACTTCTTATCGCCCGATATATCAAAGGTGTAGAAACGCCCTTTGAGGTCGGCCTTCACCACAGTTTGCCACGTGTCATTGCCTGTCCGCTTCATGCGCACCGTGCGTTCGGGCTTGGCAGAAAGCGCATCGGGATAGATGCGCACCACCACCTTGCGGGCCGACGAGGGTGCATGGAGCCTGAAAACAGTCTGCCCCGGACTGTAGGAAACCTCGTTGAAGGTGTCCTGAGCCTGGGCAGAATGGATGGTGAATGCTGCAAATGCAGTCATAAAGAGGGTTTTCAAATTCATAGGTTGGCAGTTTATAGCATTCTTCATTGAGTGCCTTGGCGGGCCTGATGCCTCACTTCGCCTTCAGTGAAACGGCGAAACCGCCGCCCGGAGCCTCAGTGAGACGGAGCACGTCTCCACGCTTCACCGTGCGGTGAGTGATGGTATAGGCCTTCGGATTCTTGTCGAACGAGGCGTTGCCGGCATCGGCGTAGATGGCGCAATCATACTTGCGGCCCTTGTCGAGGAAGTCGAGACGGACGGTGCTCTTGTGTCCCTGCTCGTCACACTTGCCTCCGATGAACCAGTCGTTGGTACCTTTGGCCTTGCGGGCCACGGTGATATAGTCGCCCGGTTCAGCCTCCAGATAACGCGAGTCGTCCCAGTCGCAGGCCACGTCGCGGATGAACTGGAAGGCGTCATCATACTTGGCATAGTTCTCGGGCAGGTCGGCAGCCATCTGCAGCGGGCTGTACATGGTCAGGTAAAGCGCCAGCTGCCCCACCAGCGTGGTGTGAATGGTGTTCTTGTTGTCCGACCACGTGCCCAGCTGAGTTTCCAGAATACCCGGCGTGTAGTCCATAGGGCCGCCCTGCAAGCGGGTGAACGGCAGCACCACCGTATGGTCCGGACGGCTTCCGCCGAATGCTTCGTACTCCGTGCCCCGGGCACTCTCGTTGCCTATCAGGTTGGGCCAGGTGCGGCAGAGGCCTGTAGGTCGAACGGCCTCGTGGGCATTCACCATCACGTGATGCCTGGCCGCTTGCTGCACAACGTACAGGTAATGGTTATTCATGGACTGCGAATAGTGGTGATCTCCGCGTGGAATGATGTCGCCCACGTAGCCTCCCTTCACGGCATCATAGCCATATTGGTTCATCAGGTTGAGCGCATTCTCGAGATGACGCTCGTAGTTGATGACGCTCGACGAGGTTTCGTGGTGCATCATCAGCTTCACTCCCTTACTGTGAGCGTAGTCGTTAAGGTACTTGATGTCGAAGTCCGGATAGGGTGTAACGAAGTCGAAGACGTCCCACTTCCATTTATCGGCCCAGTCTTCCCAGCCCACGTTCCAGCCTTCTACAAGCACCTGTTGCAGTCCGTTCTTGGCAGCAAAGTCGATGTACTGCTTCACGTGCTCGGTATTTGCAGCGTGGCGGCCGTTGGGCTTCACGCTTTTCCAGTCGATGCTGCCCAGCTTCACTGACGGGAACTGGTCGGTATAGCTCCACGAA
The DNA here is from genome assembly GCA_900199655.1 of Prevotellaceae bacterium KH2P17. Lineage (GTDB taxonomy): Bacteria > Bacteroidota > Bacteroidia > Bacteroidales > Bacteroidaceae > Prevotella. The sequence goes on along the minus strand of FZRE01000008.1, from coordinate 113,767 downwards.
CTCTTGCCTACAATCATCTCCCACCACACTCCGCAGTACTTGGTGGGGTGAATCCAGCTGGTATCTTCTATCTTACAGGGTTCGTTGAGGTTCAGAATGAGGTTGCTGGAGAGCATGTCTCGCGCGTCATCGCTCACCATCACGGTGCGCCAAGGCGTGTGGCAGGGTGTCTGCATGCAGCCTTTCAGGCCGGTGGCGTCGGGCGTCAGCCAGCTTTCAAACACCAGGTCGTTCTTGTCCTTGTCGTCTAAATTGAGGTGCATGGTGGCATAATCCACGCATGCTGCTTCGTGGATGTTGATGTAGAGGCCGTCGGCAGTCTTCATCTGCAGGGCTGTCTGCACGCCGGTGGGCGAGAACACGGAGACTGAAGAGTTGCCCCAGTTTACTGCATCATGAAAACGGCCGCGGATTTCGGTTAGCTTCGTCTCCTGCGTTTCCTGCTCCTGGGTGTCGTAATCGCCAGGAAGCCACCAGGCGGTATGGTCGCCCGCCATGGCAAACTGCGTGTGTTCCTCCTTGATGAGGAAGTAGTTGAGCTCCTGTTGTTGGGGGAATTCGTAGCGCAGACCCATGCCGTCGTCGTACACCCGGAAGCGGATGAGGATGTTGCGGTGCGTGTCCGGCTGGTTGAGTGTTACCTCCAGCTCGTTGTAGTGGTTGCGGATGGTGGCCGTCTGGCCCCACACCGGCTTCCATGTTTCGTCAAAGGCAGACGTCTTGGTGCCGGCAACGGTGAAGCCGTCCATGAGGTCCGTCTCGCCTTTACCTTTGCTGGCGTGCTTGTCCTTTGCCAGTTCCAGGCCCAGGTGCGATGGTTTTACCACGGCTTTGTTCTTGTACATCATCTCGTACGTTGGTCTTCCGTTGTCCGTAAGCGAGAACTTAACGGTGACGTTGCCATTGGGCGACTTCACCGTCTGTGCCTGTCCGAGGAACGGCAGCAGGCACAAAAGCATGAATAGTTTAGCGTTGCGTATCATTCTATTTCCTTCCTGATTGGGTTATAAGTTCCGAGACAGAGGCTTTGAAATCCTCGTTGGCCATCAAATCCTCTATGTTGATGTGCATGCGATAGCGCCAGTAGTGATGCGGGTTGGCCGGTATGTTGATGCGTTCGGCATCGGGATTGGCCAGCCGAAGTTGCTCGTCAGTGGCCAGCCAGTCCTGAATGCTGAGCACGCAGAGCATGCTCGGCGAGGTGAGATGCCGCGACACGATGTCGCGGGCCAGCCATCCGGGCAGCGGATGGGGTGCCGCACCGCCGCGGTAGAGCATGGAGTTGTAATACTCCTGGGTACGTTCCTCGTTCTCGTCCCACCACTGGCGCAGCGTCGGCATGTCGTGAGTAGAGATGGTACACACCGACCTATAAGGGTTGCGCGACAGGTGTCCGAAACGTACTTTTGGGTCTTTAGGCATCGACTGTATCTCAAGACTGAGTATGCGCAGTTCGTTCATCACCCATGACACGCAGTCGGGAACCATTCCCAAGTCCTCTGCACACACCAGCATGCGTGTGGCCTGCACCAGCTTGGGCAGCTTCTTCATGGCCTCACTGTACCAGAACTGACTGTTGCGGCGGTAGAAGTAGTCGTTATAGAGGCGGTTGAAGGCCGCCTTGTCGTTGTCGTAGAGTGCCTCGTAGGTAAAGTTGAACTGGGCCGAAATGCGCGGATGGAACTTGTCGGCATCCTTCCTGTCGCGCACGAAGAGCACGTTACTGATGAGCGCATACAGTCCGTCGCGTATCCAGAGGTCGTCCTTCGACACCTTGCCTTGGAACGCCGCCTCCACCTTACGCTGCGTATCGTACGCTGGCAGCAGCTCGTAGATGTCGTCGTGGGTGTGCCGGAGGTATTTGCGGCGCACCTCGTCGGCATGCTCATGGAACACTCTGTCCAGTATCCAGTCGGATATGAACGGCCTTACAAACTGCTCCTCCTGGAACCGGAGGCCGTAAGATTCTATTTCGCCACGCGTGAGTCCCAGCGCCGGAGAGAACTGTCCGAGCAGTCCGTGCACCGCATCAACGGGTATCTCCCATATCCGGAAGAAGCCCAGAACGTGGTCTATGCGGTAAGCATCGAAGAATTTGGCCATGTTCTGGAACCGCCTTACCCACCAGATGCAGCCGTCCTTGAGCATCTCTTCCCAGTTGTAGGTGGGGAAACCCCAGTTCTGGCCGTTCACGGAGAAGTCGTCGGGCGGCGCTCCGGCCTGCCCGTTGAGGTTGAAGTATTTAGGTTCCATCCACACGTCGCAGCCGTAACGGCTCACGCCTATGGGTATGTCGCCCTTCAGGATGACGCCCTTGGAGCGGGCGTACGCATGCACCGCCTCCATCTGCGAGTTCAGAATGTACTGCACGTAGTAGTAGAATTCCACCTCTTTATATATATTGCTCTGCGCGTCGGTAAGGCTTCGGCGGTCTTGTTCGTCCCAGGTATGGTGGTCAGGCCACTGCGAGAAGTCGGCCGTACCGTACTTATCTCTCAGCATGCAGTACTGGGCATAGGGCACGAGCCACTGCTCCGCCTCGCGGAAGAAGCGCCTGTAGGCCGTAGACTTCACCACGGTGGCGCCCTCCTGCTCATACTCGGCACGCAGGTACTCCAGCTTGGCAGCGTTCACGCGCTCGTAGTCTATCTGCTTCAGGGCATTGAGTTCGCGGCGCAGGGTCTCGAACTTTTCGCGCTGGCCGGCATCCTTGAGGGCCGGCAGCTGCGCGAGGTCGGCATACTGTGGGTGCAGGGCGAAGATGCTGATGCAGCTGTACGGGTACGAGTCAGTCCACGTATGGGTGGTTGTAGTGTCGTTGATGGGCAACACCTGGAGCACCCGCTGGTGGGTAGAGGCCACGAAGTCGACCATGCGTTTCAGGTCGCCGAAGTCGCCCACACCGAAGCTCTGCCTGGACCGCAGCGAGAATACGGGCACGAGAGTGCCGGCCAACTTGCGGTTAAAAATAGGGAAGAACGACTGCGACAGCTCGTAAACAACCACGCTGCCCTCCTGCATCGGCGGCAGCTGGACGGTGCGGTTGAGACCCGTCTCCCAAAGGGGCAGCTTGCTGTCCTTGCCGCTGAAAGCGGCAAACTTGAATTCTATCACGCCGTCGCTGAAGGCCGACGCGTCCAAATCAGCTATCCACTCGTTGTGGCAGTGCTCCGTCATCTTGACCGACTTATCCACCTGCCAGGCTCCCAGAGCCTTGCTGCTGCCCACCACCACGAGCCATTCACCGGCACGTAACTGCGGCGCCCGCACCAGCAGTCGCACGGTTTTGGCGTACTGCGACTCGCGCATGCCGCCCGTGTGGCGGCGGTTAATGCACTCCGTAAAGGCCGAACTGTACAGATAGGCATCCTCCGGAATGTCGCGCCAGTGGTCGAAGAGCGTATATTCCCGGGCGCCTATGGCCGAGAGTTCGAGCCTGTGCTGCTGCGTGAGCCATTCGTGGCGCTCCTCGCTGCCGGCTTTCTCCACGCTATAATAGTAGGTAAGTGCTGCTGTCTTGTGGTTATTGGGCAGAATCATGCAGTAAGTCCAGTGCAGCCCATCTACCGTTGACATGCGATACTGCGACTTATTTTCCTTGCCCTGTTTATCAAATTCGACGATATTCAGCACGAGTTCTTCTCCGAACACGGTCTGATAATCGATATTAAAATTTAAGTTCATAGACTCTTGTCGGTTAATAAATCTGCGGTAAAGTTAGCATTATTCCGCGAATTAGATATGCCGCAGTTACACAAAAAAAGCAAAACATTGCGCAATCGTTTGCACTATCAAGAGCCAAACTCAAGTCACCCAACTTCTCGCCCCCAAGGATAGCAACTCCGGCTGCTGGCTTGCTGCTGGTTGGTTGCTGGTTTTTGAAGACAGAGTAATAGCGTATTTTTTCTGCTGCTTGTTGTTTCCTGCCGGTTTGCTGCTTGTTTTTAAAGACAGAGTAACAGCGTATTTTTTTCGCTGCTTGATGTTTTCTGCTGGATGGCTGCTTGTGTTTGAAGACAGAGTAACAGAGTAGTTTTTTCGTTGCTTGATGTTTCCTGCCGGTTTGCTGCTTGCTTTTAAAGACAGAGTAACAGCGTAGTTTTTTCGCTGCTTGATGTTTCCTGCTGGATGGCTGCTTGTGTTTGAAGACAGAGTAATAGCGTATTTTTTCTGCTGCTGCGGGCTTGCTTGGTTGCAGAAATAAGCAAGCAACGATTTGCAAAAAGACAAACTGGTATCCTCCCCTTGGAAAGGGGAGGCGGAGGAGGGGATGACCTGACAGCAGAGATTGTCCATGCAGCTTAAGGTATCATCCCCTCCTAACCTCCCCTTTCTAAGGGGAGGAAACGCTGTCGCAAGTTTTCTACTATATAGTTGCTGATGATTAAAGACAGAGTAACAGCGTATTTTTTCAGCTGCTGCGGGTTTGCTTGTTTGCAGGATTAAACAAGCAATGATTGGTGACAAGTCAAACTGGTATCCTCCCCTTAGAAAGGGGAGGCGGAGGAGGGGATGACAAGCAGCAGGATATATGTACCGCAAGACTCAACCTCACAGCAAAAGCAGTTTAAATTTACAGAAAACAAAAGAACGTAAGCGAGCAAAAAATAACTTTCAAAGCCATTGGATTTAACCCAGAATGTAATGTATTGAAATCCAACAACTTACAAGTAAGAAAGTGAGAAGTGCCTTTCAAGGGCCTTGAACACATCTTTCAAGCCTCTTAAAGGTATCTTTCAAGAGGCTTGAAACATAGATCCTACTCCAGCCCTCCCGATGGGGAGGGAACATTGCTTGCACTATCTTTTGCTAAAGTTGCACATTTTGAAAACGCTGTTACTCTGTTTTTAATCATCAGCAGCTAACCTGCATGAAGCCTTCAGCAGTAGAAAACATACGCTATTACTCTGTCTTTAAAAACCAGCAGCTATCCGGCAGGAGGCCCGCAGCAGCAGTTCCTCAACTTGGAAAGGAGGGCCGGAAGACGGGATGACGCACAGGCAGCTACGCCTTATGCTCCTTGATGAACGGCACGCAGCAGGCACCAATGAGCAGACTCACGCCCGCCACTATCATCATGTTGCTCTGGTGAGAGCCTACGAGACTAAGCACGCCGCCGCCGACAAGGGCTGCGATAATCTGCGGAATGCAGATGGTGCCGTTAAAAAGGCCCAGGTAAGCTCCCATGTGGCCGTAACCCTGCAGGGCATTGGTAACGAAGGTGAACGGCATGGCCAGCATGGCAGCCCAGCCGCAGCCAATGAGAAGGAAGGGAATGAACTGCAGGTACTTGTCGTGCAGGAAGGGCACGAGAGCAAAACCGATGCCACCAATGACGAGACTCACGGCATAGGCCATCTTCATATTCTTGAACTGCGGCAGCACCACGGCCCACAGTACGCTGCCAATGGCCTGCACGGCAAAGAGAATGCCTACCCAGTTGCCGGCTGCCTGGAAGTCGGCCGAAGCCGGGTCGGTATTGTTCCACACCGTCTCGGCTATGGCGCCGGTGCTATAGTTCCACATGTAAAGGAAGCCGGCCCAGCAGAAGAACTGCACCAGTCCTACCTTCCAGAAGGTGGAAGGCGCCTTGCGGAGCAGTGTTATCCAGCCTCCGCCGTCCTTGTCGCCCTCCGTCGAGGCTGCCTGAGCCTCCTGCGAGACGCCGTTGTAGGAAGCATATTCCGCGGGGTTCCACTCCTTCACCTTCACCGTGGTGTAGATCACGCAGAGTATCAGGATGGCAGCACCCACGTAGAAGGACCAGATGACGCTGTCGGGTACGGTGCCCTTGGGGGCCACGTTCTGTATGCCGAGCCACGTGAAAAGGAAGGGGAAGATGAACCCCATTACCGAGCCGGCGTTGCACAGGAAGCTCTGGATGCTGTAGGCCTTAGCTTTCTGACGCTCGTTCACCATGTCGCCCACCAGCATCTTGAAGGGTTGCATGGCCATGTTGATGCTGGTATCGAGGAACATGAGTGCTACGAGGCCGAAAATCATGGCTGCCGAGACCGTCAGTCCGAACGAACCGGCATTGGGAAGCAGGCACATGACGAGCACGGCCAGCGTGGCTCCTATAAATAAATAAGGTATGCGGCGGCCGAAGCGGCACCAGGTGCGGTCGCTCAGCGTGCCCACTACAGGCTGCACAAGGATGCCCATGAGGGGCGGCAGTATCCAGAAGTAGCTCAGGTTGTGGGGGTCGGCGCCCAGAGTGGCAAAGATACGTGAGATATTTGCACTCTGCAGCGCATACGCGATTTGCACACCAAAGAATCCGAAACTCAGGTTCCAGAGTTTCCAAAAGGTCAAATCAGGCTTGGTTTTCAATTCAGAATTCATAATTCACAATTCATTTGTATTGCCTTCTCTTGTGCCATAAGCGCGGAGACAGGCTTCTATTGGTTAGTAATACTATATTGTTGTTGCTTTTGCACACCGATGCTTTACACGGCGCAGCAGGTCTCCCACCCCTTGGGGAGGTCCGGGGAGAGGCTTCGATTTACCGCGTTGTACCGCGGATAATCAGCTTCGTCCTCACCACGCGCTTCTCAATCTTCTCCATGGGGCTCATGCCTTCCACCTTATTTATTAGTATGTTGGCAGCCTCCTCGCCCACCCGCTTGCCGCGTTGCTCCACGGTTGTAAGCATGGGGTCACAGGCTATGGCGCGTTCGCCGTTAGTAAAACCGCAGATACTCACGTCCTCCGGCACGCGCAATCCCAGCCGTTTGACGGTGTAGAGCACGCCAATGGCCGTGTCGTCGTTCACGCAGAAGAAGGCATCCGGCCGATTTTCGGCCTGCAGCAGTTCGGGCGTGATGAGCTCGGCATCCGAGCGGTTATCGCAGAAGCGCATGATGTGCTCGTCAACTTCAAGTTTGTTATGCAGCAGGGCGTCCTTGTAGCCGTTGAAACGGTTCTTCGATATCTCCAGCGTAAAGGGCGACCCGTAGTAGGCTATGTGCTTGCAGCCGGTCTCGATGAGATGGCTCACGGCATTGAAGGCACCCATATAGTCGTCTACCACCACCAGACTGGCATTCACGCCGGTGCAGATGCGGTCGTAGAAAACTATGGGTATGCCGTTGTCGATGAGCTTGCGGAAGTGGTCGTACTCCACGGTGTTCTTGGCCTGCGACACGATAACGCCGCACACCTTGTTCTTATAGAAGGCCTCGCATATCTTGGCCTCGCGCTCAAATTGTTCGTTGCTCTGCGCCACCACCATCTGGTAGCCGCGGCCGAAGGCCTCCTCCTCGATGCCGCTCAGGATGGTGGAGAAGTAGTAATGGGGCAGTTGGGGAATGATGACACCGATGAGTTTGATGGGTTTTACGCGCGAGTGGCGCAGCTGCTCGCCGATAACGTTCGGAAAGAAGTTGTGCTCCTTGGCGTATGCCTGTATGGCCTCGCGCCGCTCCTTGCTGATGCGCGGGTTGTTGCTCAGGGCCCGGGACACCGTGGCTACTGATACGCCGAACTCCTCGGCTATGTCCTTCATCGTTATCTGGATGTTGTCGGTCATTGTAGTAACAGGTTTACGGAGGCAAAATTACGGAAAGCAGGCGAGCTGCCAGCCGCTACCTCTTTAATATATACACATTTACACGCGCAATCGTTTGCACATATAAAACAACGCTTTTTACCTAAAAAAAGTACAATGTAAGGTTAATAAATCTAATTTTGCAGCAAAGAAAGTTCCCTAACAACCTAAACGACAAGCAGAAAAGGGGAACACGCTATCGACACTACCAACCGGAAAGAACGCCTGCAAACACTTACACAGCCACTGCCCCCGCAAGGGTGAGTTCCGTCGGCGATAGTTGTCGCGCCTAAACCGCAAATTAACATTCATGACAAATAAAGTTAACTTAAAACAAAAAATGATGAAGCAGGTAAAATTCACAATGCCTCTAAGGATGCTTGCGCTCGTATGCGCGCTCATTCTTTCTGTAGGCGCCTTTGCACAGCAGATAACTGTCAACGGCCAGGTTAAGGATGCTGCCGGCGAGCCTATCATTGGTGCCACTGTCCGTGTTGAGGGTCAACAGGGCGGTACGGTATCTGATATCGACGGCAACTTCACCCTTAAGGCCGCACAAGGCGCTACCATTACCGTCTCCTACATCGGTTACCAGGAATACAAGGGCACAGCCAGCCCCAACATGGTTATCGAACTCAAGGACGATGCCGCGCAGTCTCTCAACGAGGTGGTGGTCATCGGCTACGGCGCAGTTAAGAAATCAGACCTCACGGGTTCGGTAACGCAAATTCAGCCCGACAGCAAGAACAAGGGTCTTGTTGTCAACGCACAGGACATGATGCAGGGTAAGATAGCCGGTGTAAGCGTAACCAGCGGCGGCGGTACGCCGGGCGGCGGCGCTACCATCCGCATTCGTGGCGGCTCGTCGCTCAATGCCAGCAACGACCCGCTCATCGTCATCGACGGTGTTGCTATGGACAACAACGGCGTAAAGGGTCTCGCGAACCCCCTCTCGATGGTTAACCCGCAGGACATCGAGTCCTTTAACGTACTCAAGGACGCCTCAGCCACAGCCATCTACGGTTCGCGCGGCTCCAATGGTGTCATCATCATCACTACCAAGAAGGGACGTGCCAACCAGCCCATGTCCGTTTCTTACGCCGGAAGTGTATCCATGAGCATGAAGAAAAAGACCATTGACGTAATGGACGGCGACCAGTATCGCAAGTTCGTTACCGACCTCTTCGGCGAAGGCAGCACCCAGGCACTGGCCTTGGGAACCGCCAACACCGACTGGCAGGACGAGATCTATCGCCAGGCTTGGAGCCATGACCACAACATAACCGTATCGGGAGCCGTGGGCAAAACCGGCAACGTGCTGCCTTACCGCGTGTCTCTGGGCTACACCAACGAACAGGGTATCGTCAAGACATCGAGCTTTGAGCGCTATACAGGGTCGGTGAACCTGAGCCCCTCGTTCCTTGACAACCACCTGACGGTGAACATCAACCTCAAGGGAATGCTCGCCAAGAACCACTATGCCGACGGTGCAGCCATAGGTGCAGCCGTTGCCATGGACCCCAGCCAGAGCATTTACGACACCACCTCGAGTGATGCCAAGAACTTTGGCGGCTACTTTGCCTGGAGAGGTGAGAGCATGGGAGCTGCCGACCCCACCTGGCCCAGCACCTTCAACACGCTGGCTACCAAGAACCCCGTAGCCGTTCTGAACCTGAAGGACGACCATGCGCTGAGCCGCGACTTCATAGGCAACGTGGAGGTTGACTACAAGATACACGGCTTCGAGGACCTGCGACTGCACGCAACGGCCGGTCTCGACATCGCCAAGGGCGAGCAGGACACCAACGTACAGCCCACATCACCGCTGGCACCTTACTTCGGTTCCATCGGCTACGACAAGATTTTGAAGCGCAACCAGACCTTCAACGCCTACGCGCAGTACTACCATGACTTCAAGGACAAGTACCAGAACCACTTCGATATCATGGCAGGATACGAGTACCAGCACTTCTGGAGAGACCAGCACTACCGCACGCTGACCTACTACCCCTCTACTAACACAGACCATCCGGGCGAGGTCAACACCGATAACGGAAAGGACTACGACGGTGACGGCGTAAAGGACCCGTACCACTACGCTACGGAAAACTATCTGGTATCGTTCTTCGGACGTGCCAACTGGAACATGATGAACCGCTACTACCTCACTGCAACCGTGCGTGACGACGGTTCCTCGCGCTTTGAAGACCACTGGGCCATCTTCCCCTCCGTTGCCTTTGCATGGCGCATCAAGGACGAGAACAAGTTCCGCGACATCAACTGGCTCTCCGATCTCAAGCTCCGTTTGGGCTGGGGTATGACCGGCCAGCAGGAAGGCATTGGCGATTACAACTACTTCTCCATATATGAGCTCAGCTCAAGTCCCAACAACTACTATCCGCTTTATGGCGACGGAACGCTTGCCCGGCCAAAAGCAGTGAACAAGAAGCTGACCTGGGAGACCACTACTACTTATAATGTAGGCCTCGACTGGGGAATTTTTGACCAGCGACTCACGGGTAGCTTGGACTGGTACTTCCGCAAAACGACCGACCTACTCAACACAGTTTACGTGGCAGCAGGCTCTAACTTCCGCAATCAAGTAACCTCAAACATCGGCTCACTCACAAATACAGGTGTGGAGGCAACCCTTAGCTGGACTGTTCTTGACCAGAAGAATACCAAGGACTGGTACTGGAAGCTGGACTACAACTTCACTTACAACCGCAACAAAATTACCGACCTGACCGGCGGAAGCAACGCCGACTACTACATTCCCACAGGTGGCATCAGCGTAGGTACAGGCGGCAACTGCCAGGCTCACGCCGTTGGGCATCCTGCCAACTCGTTCTACGTTTACCAGCAGGTTTACGACAAGAGCGGCAAACCACTGGAGGGCGTGGTCGTAGACCGCAATGCAGACGGCAACATTACCGAGGCCGACAAGTATTTCTACAAGAGTCCGATGGCTCCGGTCACAATGGGACTCTCCTCGAGGCTGGAATACAAGAACTGGGACTTCGGCTTCTCGCTGCGTGCCAGCTTGGGTAACTACGTGTTCAGCGACGCCATGGCCAACCTCGCTCCTATTGGTCCAACCGCCATCTGGGCTCCGTCAAAATATCTGGCAAACCGCCCGCTGGCTTCATTACCCTACAACTGGCAGCTCGGCCAGGAAACAGTAAACCTCTCCGACCGCTGGGTTCAGAACGCTTCTTTCCTCAAGTGTGACAACATTACCTTGGGTTACAGCTTCGCACAGCTCTTCCGCACCGGTGGCTGGGGCGGCCTCAACGGACGTGTTTACGCAACGGCATCCAACGTGTTCACCATCACCAACTACGACGGAATTGACCCTGAGATTATTACAACAGATGCTTACGGAACCAAATTCGGCATTGATAACAACATCTATCCACGCCCAATCTCGTTCATTCTCGGATTAAATTTGAACTTCTAACCATAAGACTTATAATTATGAACAAATATATCAAGAACTTTGTTCCTGCTGTCGCACTGCTTGCCATGGGGCTTAGCTCCTGCGTAGGCGACCTGGATGTGGAGCCTATAGACCCCAACCTGATTACGACTCCGGCCATTGAGCAGGCTTACAACAAGTGCTTTGCCAACCTGGCTATGGCCGGCAACAGCGGCCCTGACGGCGACACGGACATTGACGGGCTCGATGGCGGCACCTCGGCCTTCGTTCGTCAGCTCTTCAACGCCAACGAACTCACCACCGACGAGGCCATCTGTAACTGGACCAACGACGAAGGCATCCCGCAGTTCAACTTCAATACCTACGGTGCCAGCCACCCCATGCTGCGCGGCTTCTACTATCGACTCACCACAGGCTATACCTACTGCAACAACTTCCTGGCCGACTTCGGCGGGCAGAACAAGCAGATGGATGCCGAGATACGCTTTCTCCGTGCATTGGAATACTACTATCTGATGGATTGCTTCGGCAACGTGGGCTTCACGGAAACCGTTTCGGCCGAGAATGCTCCGCGCTATACCCGCAAGCAGATGTACGACTGGCTGGAGCAGGAACTGCTCACCATTGAGCCCGACCTGGCCGACGCCAAAGCCAAAACGTCTGCCGACGAAGGCTACGGACGCCCCGACAAGGCCGCCGCATGGGTGCTCCTCTCCCGTCTCTACCTCAATGCAGAGGTCTATACGGGTACTGCCCAGTGGCAGAAAGCAGCCGACTACGCCAAGAAAGTAATCGACTCGCCCTACAAGCTCTACACCGGCGAGAAGAAGAACGGATGGACCGCATACCAGCAACTCTTCCTGGCAGACAACGGAGAGAACGGTGCTTCGGTCGAAGCTGTGTTCCCTATTAAGTTCGACGGCAAGGCAACTGCTGCCTACGGCGGTACCAACTACTTCACCGGTGGATGCTATGACGCCAACGTAGTGGTTGACCCGCAGGGCACCAAGAGTGCTAACCTCACCATGAACGCCAACTGGGCAGGCATCCGCTCACGCAAGAGTCTCGTCGACAAGTTCTTCCCCAACAACAACGCTCCGCACGTTGAAGCCCGTTACATGCCCGAGGAAGCCGGCGACGACCGCGCCATCTTCGACGGCAAAGGTGGCGAAAAGGACGACGAGAAGCGTACCGTATCGCAGGAAACCGCCGATGATTTGGGCAAATTCGTTAAGGGTTTTGCCGTTGCCAAGTATGCTAACTTCTGCGCATCGGGTGCAAACCCCAAGGACACTAAGTTCCCCGACATCGACTTCTTCCTGTTCCGGGCAGCCGAGGCTTACCTCACTTACGCCGAAGCTACGGCCCGACAGAACGGTGGCAACACCACGGCAGAGGGTACAGCCTACATCAACCAGATACGTGCACGTGCCCACACCACTACCCGCACAGGCAGCTACACGCTGCGCGACATCATGGACGAGTGGAGCCGTGAGTTCTACTTCGAAGGCCGCAGACGTACGGATCTCATCCGGTTCAACTGCTTCGGCGGCGACAACAACTACAACTGGCCCTGGAAAGGTGGCGTAGCAGAAGGCAAGAACTTCTCTGCCAACCGCAACATCTTTGCCATTCCTACTACCGACCTGCTCATGAATAGGAACCTCCTTCAGAACACAGGCTACTAAAAGCAAGCTCGGCCGGAGGGCTGAAAGGTTCTCCGGCCCATCAAAGATAAACTAAAGAAGAATAGAAAATGAAAAAGATACTGAAGTCAACCCTGTTGCTCGCTTGCGGCGTGTGCCTCTTTTCCGCCTGCTCCGACGACAACGACTCGAACCCAACGCTGCAAACGCCAACCCGGTTCGTGCTCAACACGCCAGCTCTGGCAGCCAACGGCGTTTACGATTTGGCCAACTCCACGACCGTGGAGCTAACCTGCTCGCAGCCCGACTACGGCTTCCCTGCCACCACGCAGTACACTGTGCAGGTGGCAACCAAGCAGGACATGTCCGATGCTGCCGACCTCGGCACCACCTTTACCACTGCCAAGATGGCTGTACCGGCCGACGAACTGGCCAGCACTCTGACCGACCTCGAAGTGCAGCAGGGTAAGGAAGAAACCAAGGACTTCCCGATGGACATTCCCGTCTACATCCGCGTAAAGGCCAACTTGCTGACAGCAAACGGCGATCCCGTAGCCAACACGGAGATACTCTCGAACACCGTGACCCTGAAACAGGTGCACCTGCTCTTCTCGCTGCCGCCTGTAACGGCTCCCGAGCACCTCTACATTACCGGCGAACAGTTCGACAACTTCAAGTGGGACAATGCCGTAGAGATGGCGCCCGTACACAGTCACCCCGGTGTTTACTGGCATCTTGTCTGGATTGGCAGCCAAGGCATCAAGTTCAATGCAGCCAAGGCCTGGGACGGTAACGAGGTTGGCTTTGCCGGCATCACGAAGAGCGGCGAGCTGGCCGACCAGATCATCGACGGCGGCGGCAACATTGCATCCAACAAACCGGGCTGGTACCTCATGGTGGTTACCTGCACCGTAAAGGGACGCGACCTGCTCTACGACGTCCGCTTCGAGCAACCCAACGTGTACCTCATGGGTAAGGCTACCGTAGGAGGCAATTGGGAGAAGGGCGAGAAGGCTGCTCTCTTCACCGTACCTACAACTGCCGACGGCGAGTTTGTTTCTCCGGCATTTGCCCAGACAATACCTACAGGCGACGACAGCGGCATTCGTGCTTACGTTGACCTTGGCTTCGACTGGTGGCAGAGCGAGTTCATGGTATTCGACAAGAAGATAGTTTACCGTGGTACCGGTGGCGACCAGAGCCGCGTGGCCGGCGATGCAGGGCAGAAACTGTACCTCAACTTCCAGAAGGAAACAGGCGAAATCAAGTAAACAATTAAAACAACAGAGATATGAAAAAGATATCATTGTATCTATCACTCGCACTGGCAGGGCTCTTCATGGGCTCCTGCAGTGACGATTATACCGACTGGGCCGACCCGCAGAGCTACGCACCGGAAGACGCCGTTACGCTGCCCGGCTTCACGGCTACGGCTGCCGATGCCATTGACCTCAATCAGGATGCCGACAGTGTAAAGACATTCACGCTGAGCACTGCCGCCCTGCCGGAGGGCTATGAGCTGGCAAATGCACGCATAGAGCTGACCCCCGAGGGCGTTGACAACGCCACCACGACCACGCTCAACACCACGCTGGCCGGTCTTACCAATGCTGCCGAGTTGCAGGAACTCATTGCCGCAGCCTACGGAGTGCGCCCCACCAACCGCGTACTCAATGCCCACGTTTACGTGAGTGCCGTCAGGAACGGCCAGGCTGCCCTCATCGACGCCGGCACCCTGCAGGTTAACGTAACGCCAAAGGCGCCCGTCATCGAGCAGGCCTACTACCTCACCGGCTCCCTCACGGGCTGGGACAACGGCAACAAGACCATCAAGTTCGCCAACGGCGGCGGCGATGTTTATGCCGACCCCATCTTTGTGGCTGTGTTCGATGCACCTGCCGGCGGCAGCGACATCGAGTTCAAGCTCACGCCGGAGTCAAAGATTGGCACGGACGACTGGAACAGTTGCCTGGCTGCAGGCGACGAAGGCAAGTTCAACTACAACAATGTTGGCAAGAACTTCAAGATTACAGCCGTGCCGGGTGCCGTGAAGTACCGCGTTACCTTTAACATGCTGGAGCAGACCTGGAGCTATGAAGGGCTCAACTTTGCCGAGTTCATCTACGAAACGGGTAACAACACCGGCTGGGGTGACGGTCTCTCACTCTACGGACCCAACTTCGACGGCAAGTATTATGCAGCCCTCTACCTGCAGTCGGGCGTCAAATTCCGCTCCAACCTCAGTGACTGGAACGGAGAATGGAACCTCGGACAGGATGGTGGTAACCCGCAGGAAGGCGTACTCATCAACAGTGGCAGCTCGAGCGACATCAAGCTCACGGCCGACGGTTTCTACAATGTAGAGGTAGATGTGGCCAACCTCACCTACAAGTTCACGCCGTTTACAAGCATCGACATCATAGGTGACGGCCAGCCGGGCGGCTGGAACAGCGGCACCGTTATGACCTACGATACGGCCAGCCGCACCTGGACAGCCAAGGGCGTTACACTGACCGATGGCAGCATCAAGTTCCGCTCGGACCAGAGCTGGAGCAATGTAAACCTCGGAGGTTCGCTCGCCAAGCTCGTACAGGGCAGCAACGACAACATCCCGGTCAGCGCAGGAAAGTACGACATCGTGCTCCACTTGGAGAACACTGCAGCCCGCGCACCTTACGCCGAGCTGAAACCAGTGCCGTAGGCGGCGGCTTACAGCACACCGAACTCAGAGCTTCATCAAGCTACATATCGCAAAGGCGGCATCCGAAAACGGGTGTCGCCTTTTGTATTTTGCGGCCATGAGCGCAATCGTTTGCACATTAATAAAGCCTAATTGACATAAATCAAGTATCGTGCTGACAGAAAATAAGTTGTAAATTAGCAACCGCCAATCAAACATATCACCAAATGAAGAAAATATACTCTTTACTCACATCATTGCTGCTGCTCCCCCTGAGCCTCTTTGCACAGGGCTGGCCGGCCGCCTATAACGGCGTAATGCTGCAGGGGTTCTACTGGGATTCCTTCGACGCAAGCAAATGGACGAACCTTGAGGCACAGGCCGAAGAACTTGGCCAGTACTTCTCGCTCGTCTGGATTCCGCAGAGCGGAAACTGCGGTGGGCTCTCTATGGGCTACGACGACTTGTATTGGTTCGAGAATTACGACAGCTCCTTCGGCACCAAGGCCGAGTTGCAGAAACTCATCAGCACTTTCAAGAGCCACGGCATAGGCACCATTGCCGACGTGGTTATCAACCACCGCAAGGCCCTATCGGGCTGGACAGACTTCCCCTCCGAGACCTACAACGGCAACACCTACCACCTGCTGTCCACCGACATCGTATCCAACGACGAGGCGGCCAGCCAAGGCTACACCGTTGGAAGCAACCCCGATACGGGCGAAGGATGGGACGGCATGCGCGACCTCGACCACAACAGCCTGAACGTACAGGCCAACGTAAAGGCCTACCTCAAGATGCTGCTGGGCGACTTGGGCTATGCAGGCTTCCGTTACGACATGGTCAAGGGCTACGCTGCCAAGTTTACGGGCATTTACAACACCGACTCAAAGCCCACCTACTCCGTAGGCGAGTACTGGGACGGCAACGCCGGCAACGTGCAAAGCTGGATTGAGGGCACCAAGGTTAACGGAGCCATCACCAGCGCTGCCTTCGACTTCCCCCTCCGTTACACCGTGCGCGACGCCGTGAACAACGGTAGATGGAGCAACCTGAACACCGGCAGCGGGCTGGCAAAGAACAGTACGTACCGCCGCTACGCCGTAACCTTCGTGGAGAACCACGACACCGAGCGCCGCAGCAACGCCGCCCAGGACCCCATACTCAAAGATACGCTGGCCGCAAACGCCTACATTCTGGCCATGCCGGGCACGCCCTGCATCTTCCTGAAGCACTGGGCGGACTGCAAGCAAGACATCAAGCAGATGATTGACGTGCGCCGGCTGGTGGGCATTACCAATGAGAGTAACACCGACACCAACTACACGAATGGCACGGGATATCAGGGTATCGTGACCACAGGCACCAAGGGAGACCTGCTGGCCATCATCGGCACCCAGGCCGGAAGCTACCAACCCACGGCTGCCTGGGCCGAGATAGCATCGGGCTACCACTGGAGATACTTCGTCCGCAAGAGCTCTGCCGAGACTGCTTGGGCCGACCTGCCCGGCGGCACCTACGACGGCGAGCAGCAGGTAACGCTCAAGGCCATATCAGCCGGCACCACCCAGCTGGTTTACACACTCGACGGAACGGAGCCTACGGCTGCCAGCACCAAGGCTACCAACGGCCAGCAGATAACCATACCCGTAGGCACAACGGTGCTGAAGGTGGGCCTGCTCGTTGCCGGAACGGTGAAGGGCGTCATCACCCGCACCTATACCGTGAACGACTTCAAGCCCTATACCATCAAGGTTTACGTGAATGCAGAGAGCGCGGGCACTGCCTGGGCGGCAGCATCGGGCGGCATCAACTACTGGACTTGGGGCGGCGACGGCTCTCACAGCCCCAAAAATGCAAGCTGGCCGGGCGACAAGATAACCGCCAAAGAGACCCAGGCAGGCAAGAGCTGGTTTGTAAAGAGCTTCAACATCAACTCCTCCACCGACTTTGTCAACTTCGTGTTCAGCATCGGCACGGGTGCACCGCAGACCGTGAACGTGGAGAACGTGAAGCAGGACAGCTACTTTGAAATCAGCTCCGAGCAGGAAGGAGCCAACTACAAGGTAAAAGACGTGACGGATGTTGTTACCGGCATCAGTGACATCCGCACCGATGCAGCGCCCGCCCGGGCCGACGTCTACACCCTCGACGGCCGCTTCGTCCGCTCCGCCTCTACGGTAACAGAAGCCGTGAGGGGCCTCCATAAGGGCGTGTACATTGTGGGCGGAAAGAAGTACATCGTGCGCTGACGGCGCCCGCAACGTACCTCTCTGGGAAGCACAATCCCCCGATAAAGGGGCCGAAGGGGCCGGGCAGGAAGTTTTGACAGGTGTCGCACGAACGTGAGACAAGTGTCGAACAATCGTGCGACAAGTGTCGAAAGTTTCTGGGTGATGGGTGTTGGGTGATGGGTGATATATGGATAGAACTTGGGGTGATGGGTGTTGGATGATGGGTGATATATGGATAGAACTTGGGGTGATGGGTGTTGGGTGATGGGTGATATATGGATAGAACTTGGGGTGTTGGGTGTTGGGTGATGGGTGATATATGGATAGAACTTGGGGTGATGGGTGTTGGGTGGTAGGTGTTGAAGTGATATCACCCGAACCAAAAGCACTATCAGCCAGAAAACCAACAAAAAAGGCAACGGAGAAACGCTCTCCGCTGCCTTTTTCGTTTGCCTGCGCCTTGGCGGTTACTGCTTGTCGTCGCCCGTATCCTTAACTATCTTGGGGCCGCGCACCTTGTCTTTCGGCGTCAGTCCTTTCTTTATTTCAATGTTGATGCCGTCGCTCAGGCCCGTGACCACCTTGCGGCGCTCGTAGGTTTTATCCTCTCCGGCACCTTTCACGATATATACAAAGGTGTTGCTGCCGCTGAACTCGATGGCACTCTCGGGCACCGTGAGCACGTGGTCGGCATGAGCCAGCACTATCTCGGCATTGGCACTGTAGCCACTACGTATGCGGCTGCCGCTCACTCCCTTGATGGCAGCCTTTATTTCGAACTGGTTGGCGCCGTTGCTCTCCACGGCCTTGGGCGAGATGTACTCCAGGCTGGCCTGTAGGTGGGTGTCGGTCATGGCGCCGATGGTAATCTTCATGGGCATGCCGAGCACCAGTTGGCCCACTTCGGTCTCGTCTATATTGCCGCGGAAGATGAGGTCGCCCATGTTTGCTACGGTGGCTATGGTGGTTCCGTCGTTAAAAGTGTTGGACAGAATGACCGTGTTGCCCACCTTGACCGGCACGTCAAGGATGAGTCCGGTAATGGTGGAGCGTATCAGAGTTGAGCTCGTGTTGGCGTTGTTGCGCGAAACGCCGTCGCGTACAACCTCCAGATTGTCCTGCGATGCACGCACCTCTTCCCGTGCCTGCTGGTAGGCCTGGCGCACCTTGTCGTACTCGTTGCCGCTTATCAGCCCCTTGTCGTAGAGCGTCTTCTGGCGCTCATAGTCTATCCTGGCCTGCCTCACGTTCACGCCGGCAAGCCTCAGGCGGGCCTGGGCGGAGCTAAGCTGCCCCATGTCGGGTATCACCTTCACGCGTGCTATTATCTCGCCGGCCTGCACCATCTGCCCGGCTTCCTTCATAATCTCGGTGATGATGCCCGAAATCTGCGGCTTCACGTTCACCTCGTTGCGCGGTTCAATCTTGCCCGTCACCACCGACGTGCGTTTCAGGTCTTCGTACTTGGGAACGAACTCGTCGTAAGCCACGGCCTGCGGGCGCGACTGGAACCAGAGAAACACAAAGGTTCCGATGAACACAAGCAGTACAAGGGCTGCCACAACAAACTTCAATTTACCTTTCATAAAATCTTACCAGAGTTATTATCGTTTTACTTTTTGATGCTTTGTTTTCAGCTTTACTCGTCGCGCATGGCGTCAACGGGCTTGATGCTCATGGCGCGGGCGGCAGGCGCAAGGCCTGCCAATACGCCCAGCACACTCAATAGTACCACCGCGCCCGCGGCCGTCCAGAAGCCCACTTGGAAGTGGGCGCTCACTATTCCGTCCGTAGTGTTGCCCACCTGTATCATCTGCAGGATGAAGACAGCAAAGAGAATGCCGCTCATACCGGCCACGGCGGTAAGGATGATGCTCTCCGTGATAATCTGCGAAAGTATCATCCGGGGCGTGGCACCGATAGCACGGCGGATGCCGATTTCGGTCGTACGCTCGCGTACCGTTACCATCATGATGTTTGAAACACCGATGGCACCGGCCAGCAACGTGCCTATTCCCACCAGCCAAATGAGGAAGTTGACGCCCGAGAAGAGGCTGTCGACCATGCCGAACATCACCTCCGTGTTGAAGATGGTTATGGCTTTCTCGTCCGTGGGGTCAACGGCATGGGCGCGGGCCACCACCTCACGCATGTGCTGACTTATCTGGCTCATGGTTACGCCGGGCTTGGCGGTGGCGCAGATGAGGTGCACCTGGTCGCCCATGTTGTACGCCTGCTGCATCAGGGTGATGGGAATGACGACGCTCTCTTCGGCATTTCCGTTGATTGACATGTTGCCGCTGCTGTAGTCAACGCCCACTACGTGGTAGTAGATGGAGTCGATGCGCACCAGCTCTCCGCACGGGTCGCCGCCTCCGGGGAACAGAGTCTTGTACACCTTCTTGCCCAGCACGCACACTTTCCGGCGCTGTTGCATGTCCATCTGGTTCAGGTAGCGGCCGTAGAAGAGCTGCGGCGTCTCCACGCGGGCATAGTCCGGCAGCAGTCCCTTGACGCTGCAGGAGCTCTTCTTGTCGCCGAACACGACGTTGCCTCCCCACTTGCTGAGCATCGGGGAGACCACATCAAGCTCGGGAACCTGTGCTTTCAGGCGGTCCACATCCTTGTACACCATGTCCCACTGGCGGCCTTTGCGGTAGCCGGCGTAGGGCTTCGTGGTTGTTTGTGCAAACACCATAGCCGAGTTAGTGGCAAATCCTTCGAAGTTGTTGGACAGCTTTTCCTTCAGTCCCTTGCCTCCTCCGATGAGTGCCACGAGCATGAAAACGCCCCAGAACACGCCGAACCCGGTTAAGAACGACCTGCTCTTGTTGCGCGTCAGCGTGTCGAGTATCTCCTTGTAGGTATCTATGTCGATTTTCATTTGATGGGTGATGGGTGGTGGGTGATGGGTGTTAAATGGATGGAACTTTGGGTGTTAGGTGATGGGTGATGGGTGTTAATGGGGTTGGTGGGTGGGTGTTGGGTGATAGGTGATGGGTGTTAAATGGATGGAACTTTGGGTGTTAGGTGATGGGTGATGGGTTTTAAATGGATGGAACTTTGGGTGTTAGGTGATGGGTGATGGGTGTTAATGTTTTGTTTGCTACTTAACTCCCTCCCCTTCGGGGAGGGCGGGGGGAGAGGTTTCATTCCATCCTCAACGCCTCTATGGGCCTGATGCGGGCTGCCTTGCGTGCAGGGATGAGGCCGGCGAGGGTTCCGGCGAGCACCATTACAAGCGTTGCTTCGATGCAGACGTCAAGACCAACGGTAGGGTTGACGAACATCGTGGCCGTAAAGAGGCCCGAGTCCACCTGCATGTGGCCGATGGTGGCGTCCATGTACTGGTTGGCCGCGATGCCCAGCACCATGCCCACGTAGCCGAAGAAGGTGGTGATGATGATGCTCTCCACGATGATGAGCCGCAGGATAGACCACGGCGTGGCCCCTATAGCCTTGCGGATGCCGAACTCGTGGGTGCGCTCCCTGACCGTTATGAGCATGATGTTGCTCACGCCCACGATGCCGCTAAGCAGCGTGAAGAGGCCTATCACCCACAGTGCCGTGCGGATGATGCCCATGCCGGTGTTCATCTGCAGGTTCTGAGTGAAGCGGTTCCAAATCCAGACGGCCTCCTCGTCGTCCTTTGCTGCACGGTGGTTGCCGTTCAGCGTGGCGCGGTACTGCTGCTCAAAGGCCTCGTTAGCGGCCTGCGAGTTGAGCCCGTGGAAGGAGAAGATGATGTTGCCGGTCTTGTCGCCGCGGTTGTATATCGTCCGGAAAGTGGTGAAGGAGATGAACGCGTCGGTGCCCATCCGGCTCTTGTCGCTCTTGTACACGCCCACCACCATGAAGGAGAGGTCGCCCACCTTGACATGTCGGCCCACGAGTTCGGCCACATGTCCGGGCGCCAGTTCCTTGCTCATGTCCTCGCTCAGCACAACAACCTTGCGGCGGTCGCGCAGGTCCACGTCGTTGATGAACCGCCCGCAGAGCATGTCGCGCTTGTTGATAACGATGTCGTTTGGGTACACTCCGCTGATGTTAGCATTGGTGTAGTTGCCTCCGTAGCTGATGTTTGTATTGCCATTGTCGAGCTCCGCGCCCACGTTGTCTATGTTCTTGCCGTACACCTTGCCCGTAAGTTCCATGTCGCGGTCGTTGAGTTCAACCGCTCGTCCTTCCTTCATGCCCTCGTGGGCCTTTGAAGTCTGGCCGCCGAAGACAACCATCGAGTTGCTGAGATACCTGCCCGTGTTCTGCTCCGTGGCGTTGATGAGCCCGTTGCCGGCACCCAGCAGGAAGATAAGCATGAAGATGCCCCACGCCACGGCGAAGCCCGTGAGCGCGGTGCGGAGCTTGTTGCGCCGGGCCGTTGACCATATTTCGCTGATGATATCCCGCATTTCAGGTTCTTGTTTTCGCTGTTACTGCCACGCCGAGTGGGCGCTTCGGTAAGGCAAATTGTAAATTATTGGTTTACAGATGGTTACATTTTACATTCCAAAAGGGCACGTTCAAGGGGCTTGAAGGGCATGTTCAAGGGGCCTGAAGGATAACATCAAGAGGCCTGAACGATGCCTTCAACGAGCCCCGCCGGCCGTTCCGGCTTTACTGCCCGCCGCCACCCGCCTGGGCAAATGCAGTGAGAGCGGCCCCCGCCAGCCCCGCACTGCGTCCCGACAGCAAAGGTTCTACTTCATCACTCCGTTGATGCCGAAGGGGCTGGAGTGGTGGTCGAGGTTCTCCTCGATGGTGCCTATGAGGCCGTCCTTGATGTGTACAATCTTGTTGGTCTCGTTAGCAACGCCGCTCTCGTGGGTCACCACGACTATTGTTTTGCGCTCCTCGGCGTTCAGCTGCTTCAGGAGTTCCATCACCTCGACGCTCGTCTTGGAGTCCAGAGCACCCGTTGGCTCGTCGGCCAGGATAATCTTGGGCTGCGTAATCAGTGCCCGCGCTATGGCCACTCGCTGCTTCTGGCCGCCGCTCATCTCGTTGGGATAGTGCTCGGCCCACTGCGTAAGGCCCAGTTTGTCGAGGTATTCCATGGCCAGCTTGTGGCGTGTGCGGCGGCTCACGCCCTGATAGAAGAGCGGCAGCTCTACGTTCTCCACGGCCGTCTTGAAGCCGATGAGGTTGAAACTCTGGAAGATGAAGCCTATCATGCGGTTGCGGTATTCGGCCGCACGGCGCTCGGAGAGGTCGCGTATGAGCGTGCC
This sequence comes from Prevotellaceae bacterium KH2P17, assembly GCA_900199655.1. GTDB lineage: Bacteria > Bacteroidota > Bacteroidia > Bacteroidales > Bacteroidaceae > Prevotella. The sequence goes on along the minus strand of FZRE01000008.1, from coordinate 90,994 downwards.
GGCCAGCTCGTAAGTGCCGCTGTCGTAGTTGTCGAGAATGCCTAATATATTTAATAAGGTGGACTTTCCCGACCCCGACGCGCCCATGATGGACACGAACTCGCCCTCCTCAATGTCGAGGCTGATGCCCTTGAGCACGTGCAGAGGCTGCGCGCCGAAGTATGTCTTGTTTACATCTTGTAAGTGTATCATCATAAGCTATAGACGTTGTTGGGGCAAGAAAAGTTGCAGCCGAGGCCGTTTTCACTACATGCGGAAGCTAATCGGCAGCCTGTATTGCACCCTCACCGGTTCGCCTTTCAGCGTACCGGGCTTCCAGGCGGGCATGGCTTTCACCACGCGGGCGCCCTCCCGGGCCATCTGGAGCAGGCACTCGCGCTTGAGTTCCTGCTGCTCCGACAGGGTTAACTTGTCGAACTTGGCTTGGTTAAGGCCCGTAATGGTGCAGTCGGGAGCGGTGATGCTGCTGATGGAACCATCCTTCTCGACCACGAACGACATCACTACACGCCCCTCGGCACCCAGTTTACGCGCCGCTTCCGGGTAGCTGAGGTTCTGTTTCAGGAAGCTCAGCAGCGCCTCGGTGCCGCCGGGATACTGCGGCATTCCGGCCACATCGGCCTGCGGCAGCGTATCGGCAACCTCGGCCAGGCGCGCGGCCAGCTTCTCTATCATCACCGTACCGAGGTCTATCTTGCCGTCGGGGGCCACGAGATACATGGTAGGAATCCAGTTCACATGGTAGTCGCGGTCTATCTTGGTCTCCTTTTTCCACTTCTTGAGTTCGCTGTATTGCAGCCATCTCATTTCGTTTTGGCGGATGCACTTGAGCCAAGCATCGCGGTCGGTGTCGAAGGAGATGCCGATGAACTGCACGCCGCGGGGGGCATACTTGTCGCGCAGCTGCTTCATGGCGGCAATGTCCTTGCGGCAATCAGGGCACCAGGAGGCCCAGAAATCGAGCACTACGTAGCGGCCGCGGAAGCTGCTCAGGGGGATGTTACGCTTGGGGTTGGAGAGGTCGACAACAAATTCGGGCGCCTCGGTGCCGGGTTTCAGCAGGTCGGTGGCGTACTTGGCATCGGCATCCTCCTGCTGTGCCAGGGCTCCGATGGCAGTTGTCAGCAGCAGTGCTGCAGCTAAAAAGCATCTTTTCATCATTGTTTCTGTTTTGGTTTATATCTTTTCTATTTTCAGTGTCTGGTCGCAGTAATCGACTATGGCGGGCCGATGGGTGATGAAGATAACGGTCTTGTCGTGTGCCGAGAGCACGTTGCGCAGCAGCTGCTCCTCCGTTTCGGGGTCCAAGGCGCTGGTTGCCTCGTCGAAAAGCATGATGCTGCGGTCGCGCAGCAGGGCGCGTGCAATGGCGATGCGTTGGGCCTGCCCCTCGCTCAGTCCGCCGCCCGACTCGCTGCAAAGGGTATCAAGACCGGCCGGTAAGTCCATCACGAAGTCGGCACAAGCCTTGTGCAGCGCCTCCTGCATGTCCTCATCGGTGGCGCTAAGACGGCCCAGCCGCAGGTTGTCTCGTATGGTTCCGCTCATCAGGGTGTTGCCCTGGGGCACGTAAACGAAGTTGCACCGCGTGCGCGGAGAGAGCTCCACGGTCTTGCGGTTGTTGTAGATACAGATGCTGCCCTGCTGCGGGTGTACGAGTGCCAGTATCATGCGCACGAGCGTGGTCTTGCCGGCGCCGGTCTCGCCGAGTATGGCCGTGCAGGAACCGGGATAGAAGTCGAAGTCCAGGTTCTTGATAACGGCGCCGTCAATGTCATCGTACGCGTAGGTTACCTGCTGCAGGCGGACACCGCAGGGGCCGTCAATCTCGATGGGATTGCCCTGCTCTTCGAGCGGGTTTTCTTCCAGTTCCATCAGCCGTTCGGCTGCCGTAAACACGCTCACGAAGGCCGGCACCAGCTTGGTAAGGTTGCGCGCAGGGCCCTGGATGCGGTTCACGAGCTGCAGGAAGGCCGTCATGCCGCCAAAGGTAAGCGTATGTTCGGCCATGCGGACGGCTGCCCACAGGAAGGCAACGAGGTAACCCAGGGCGAAGCCGAAGTTGAGTATGAGGTTTGAAAAGACGCTGAACACCGTACGCCTGACCACGTTGTGGCGCAGCACACTCTGCGTATTCTCCAGCCGGTCCACCATAGCAGCGTCGCTCTCCAGGGTCTTGATGAGCATGCGGTTTTGTATCGTCTCCTGCAAAACGCTCTGAACCTTGGAGTCGGAGTTGCGTACATCGCGCGTAAGCCGGCGCATCTGGCCCACGTAAATCTTGCTTACGGCCACGAAAACCGGAATGATAAGCACCGTGATGAAGGCCAGCGTGCGGTCCATGGAGAAGAGGTAGAAGAACGCACCGAGAAACATGGCCAGCACGCTGAGCGTACTCGGGATGGTTTCGGTAAGGAAGTTGACTACCGTATTGACATCGAACTCGAGCCTGTTGAGCACGTCGCCCGAGTGGAGAGCTTCCCTTCCGTGCCACTCGGAGCGCAGAATGCGGTCGAGCATGCGCTGCTGCATGCGGTTCTGAGCCTTGATGCCGAGGATGTTACGCACCCAAACAGTCGAGATGTTGAGTGCGAAATCGCACAGTATAAGGGCTCCCATGAGCGCCACAGCCTGGTAGATGGAGCCCGGAACCACGCCTGCAGCCACGTCGATGGCATGCTGCACCGCCCACACCTGGCTCAGACTAACGCACACCGAGAGCAGACCGATAACGGCGTTGAGCACGGCTTGCAGCCTGTTGCCACGCCAGGCGCGCCACAGCCACTTCATGATAACCCGCGCGGTGTACTTCTGTTCGGGTATTCTCAGCAGTTCGCGTATGTTCATCTTCATTGTTCCGTGCAGTTTGTTCGTCGTCGGCCGCCGCGCCGTTACTGCCGCTGGTCTACGCCCCACATCATCTTTTCGCGCAGCGTTGAGAAGTAACGCTGGCAGCGCCGCTTCACAATGCGGATGGCATAGGGCGCCTTGCGGATGGTGAGACGGGTGCCCTCGTCGAGCTTCTCCGACCGTCCGTCGATGGCAACGAGGTAGTTGTGCGAGCGGCTTTCTATCTCCAGACTTATCTCGCTGTCGTCATTGATGACGATGGGGCGTATGTTCAGGCTGTGGGGAGCTACGGGCGTGATGCACAGGTTGCGCGCATCGGGCACGATGATGGGCCCTCCGTTGGACAGGCTGTAGGCCGTCGAGCCGGTAGGAGTGGAGATGATGAGCCCGTCGGCCTGGTAGGTAACGAGGTATTCGCCGTTGATACAGGTGCGGATGCTTATCATCGAGGCGTCGTCGCGCTTGAGTACGGCGATGTCGTTCAGCGCAAACGGACTGCCCGGTATCGGCTCACCGGCGGCCGCAATCTCAATGACGGCATGCTCCTCGACGTCGTATTCGCCGCGGTACAGCTCGTCTACGGCCTGCTCTATCTCGCCCGGGAGCACGTCGGCCAGGAACCCCAGCCGCCCCGCATTGACGCCCACGATGGGCGTGAGCTTGCTGCCAACCCGGCTGGCCGCCCGCAGAAAGGTGCCGTCGCCGCCCAGCGAGAGCACGAAATCAGCCTGGAAGTGGCCGTCGTCGAACACGCCGGCAGGCTCGAAGTTCACCACACGCTGCCTGACCAGGAACTCATAATAAGGCCGGTCGATGAATATTTCGGCCTCATGTCGTTGCAGGCAGCTGATAACGGCCTGTACCGAGCCCGACTTCTTGGGCTGGAACTCATTGCCGAAGAGGGCAAACTTCATGTTGCGTGACGTCATGTTGTGATATTGCTTCGTTGAGTCGGGGCGCTGCCTCCACGTTTGGCAGGCCCTTATTTTTACTTGCAAACTTACATAAAAATATCGGATTTGGAACCAATCGGGCCGAGAATTTCACCTTTTTCGTACGAATATGCCTCCGTTTCCTTACGAACACGGCTCCACACAGCCCGTAGGCACTCGCCCGGAAGGCCGCCACCAGCGCCCTACAAGCACCCCGAGCGGGTAAAAGGAAACCCCTTTTCGGGTTCTTGAAGCACGTAAGCAAGAACTTTCGACAAGTGTCGCACATGAATTCGACACTTGTCGCACAATCGTGCGACACCTGTCAAAAGTTCCCGGAGCAAATCTTCAGCGCTCCTGCTCCACCCTTCACGCACCCCTGCTTCACCCTTCACGTGCAAAAAATATGTCCGGCCACGCCCTCCCCTCCTTCGGAGGGGCCGGGGGAGGTCTTGGTTTTCTGCTCCTGCATTTGGCAGTTTCAACAAAAAAAGCTATCTTTGCCATTAACTATACACTAACAACATGGCAAAAGTATATGAATTCCTGGCCAACGGCTTCGAAGAAGTTGAGGCGCTGGCACCGGTAGACATCCTCCGCAGAGGGGGCGTTGAGATAAAGACAGTGAGCGTAACGGGCTCGGAACTGGTGGAGAGTTCGCACGGCGTAACCATCAAGGCCGACCTCAGGTTCGAGGATGCAGGCGACTACAGCGATGCCGACCTGCTGATGATACCGGGCGGACTGCCCGGCGCCACCAACCTGAACGCCCACGAGGGAGTGAGAAACGCCCTGCTCAAGCAGTACGAGAGCGGCCGCCGCGTGGGCGCCATCTGCGCCGCGCCGATGGTGCTGGGCAGCATCGGAATACTGAAGGGCAAGCGCGCCACCTGCTCGCCGGGCTTCGAGAAGTACCTAACGGGGGCTGAATACACGGCCGAACTGGTGACCGAAGACGGCAACATCATTACCGGCGAGGGCCCTGCAGCCACCTTCCCCTATGCCTACAGGATTCTTTCCTACTTCATCGGAGACGGCGCCGTGGCCGAGTTGCAGGCGAAGATGCAGTACGCCCACCTGATGGAGAACCGCTAACAAGGCCCCCGGAGCATGGATTACATCATCATAGTGGCCGGCGGCAAGGGGCTCCGCATGGGCTCCGACGTGCCCAAACAGTTTCTGCCCATAGGTGGAAAGCCCGTGCTCATGCGCACCATCGAGCGCTTCCACGCCTACGATGCGGCCCTGCGCATCATCCTCGTGCTGCCCCGCGAGCAGCATGAGTACTGGCAGCAGCTGTGCCGGGAGTACCGCTTCGGCATCAGGCACACCCTGGCCGAGGGCGGCGCAACGCGCTTCCACTCGTCGCGTAACGGACTGGCGGCCATTCCGGAGGGCGAGCACGGCGTGGCAGGCATACACGACGGCGTGCGTCCCTTCGTATCTACGGAGGTCATCGGGCGCTGCTTCGACAGGGCGCGCGAGGACTATGCGGCCATCCCCGTGGTGCCGGTTACGGACACGCTGCGCTACGTTGGCGACAACGGAGGCGGCCGGAACGTGCTCCGGAGCGACTATCGGGTGGTGCAGACGCCGCAGGTTTTCGACATCGGCCTGCTGAGGCAGGCCTTCAGCCAGCCCTACGACGAGGCCTTTACCGACGACGCCTCGGTGGTTGAACGCCTCGGCTGCAGTGTTGCCATGGTAGAGGGCAACCCCGAGAACATCAAGATTACCACCCCCGTGGACCTCAAAATTGCCGAAGCATTGCTGTCATGCTGAACGTTTTAGACCAGGACATCAAGTATCTGCCGGGCGTAGGACCCAGGCGAAAGGAGATATTGAGCAAGGAGCTTGATATCCGGACGTGGGCCGACTTGCTTGAGTATTACCCCTACAAGTACGTTGACCGCAGCCGTATCTACACCATCGACGAGCTCTCGCAGGACATGCCGTTCGTGCAGATTAAGGGCCGCATCCTCAGCTTTGAGGAGTTCTCGATGGGCGGAAGGAGAAAACGCGTGGTGGCGCATTTTACCGACGGCCACGGCGTTTGCAACCTGGTGTGGTTCCACGGCACGCAGTACGTGTACAAGAGTTATAAGGTAGAGAGGGAATACATTGTCTTCGGAAAGCCTGCGATCTATGGCGGGCGCTTCCAGTTTGCCCATCCCGACATCGACGATGCTGCCTCGCTGCAGCTCTCGGACATGGGCATGCAACCTTATTATATTACCACCGAGCGCATGAAGAAGGCCGGCATGCAGAGCCGGGCCATCGAGAAAATAGAGAAAACGCTGATAGACAAGCTCACCGCTCCCCTGCCCGAGACGCTCCCGCCGTTCATAACGGGGCCGCTGCACCTCATCTCGCGCGACGATGCCTTCCGCAAGGTGCATTATCCCAAGAGTGCCGACGAGATGCAGCGGGCCCGGCTCAGGCTCAAGTTCGAGGAGCTCTTCTACGTTCAACTCAACATTCTGCGCTACGCGAGCGACCACCGCCGCAAGTACCGGGGCTACATCTTCGGGCACGTGGGCAGCCTGTTCAACAGCTTCTACCACAACAACCTGCCCTTTGAGCTCACCAACGCGCAGAAGCGGGTGATGCACGAAATCAGGCAGGACATGCGTTCCGGCCGCCAGATGAACCGCCTGCTGCAGGGCGACGTGGGCTCGGGCAAGACGCTGGTAGCCCTCATGTCGATGCTCATCGCCATCGACAACGGCTTCCAGGCCTGCATCATGGCCCCCACGGAGATACTGGCAGAGCAGCATCTGCACACCATCAAGGCCTTCCTGCGTGGCATGGACATACGCGTGGAGCTGCTTACAGGCATCGTGAAGGGCAAACGGCGCAAGGAGGTTCTGCAGGGGTTGGCCGACGGCAGCGTGCAGATACTCGTCGGGACGCATGCAGTTATCGAGGACACGGTGCAGTTCTGGCGCCTCGGATTGGCCGTTGTCGACGAGCAGCACCGCTTCGGCGTGGAGCAGCGGGCACGCCTGTGGGCCAAGAGCGAGAACCCTCCGCACATCCTGGTCATGACGGCCACGCCCATTCCACGCACGCTGGCAATGACCATCTACGGCGACTTGGACGTGAGTGTGATAGACGAACTGCCGCCCGGACGCAAGCCTATACAGACCATTCACAAGTACGACAGCCAGATGACGAGCCTCTATCGCGGCATCCGCCAGCAGATACACGAGGGGCGACAGGTGTACATCGTCTTCCCGCTCATCAAGGAGAGCGAGAAGAACGACCTCAAGAACCTCGAAGAAGGCTTTGAGACACTGCGCCAGGCGTTCCCCGAATTCAGGCTCAGCAAGGTGCACGGGAAGATGAAATCCAAAGATAAGGAGGAGGAAATGAGGCGCTTCGTGAGCGGCGAGACGCAGATACTGGTGGCTACAACGGTGATAGAAGTGGGCGTGAACGTGCCCAATGCCTCGGTCATGGTGATACTCGACGCCCAGCGCTTCGGCCTTTCGCAGCTGCACCAGCTGCGCGGTCGCGTGGGCCGCGGGGCCGACCAGAGCTACTGCATACTCGTAACACACTACAAACTGGCCGAAGATACGCGCAAGAGAATTGAGATTATGTGCGATACAAACGACGGTTTCCAGATTGCGGAGGCCGACCTCAAGCTCCGCGGGCCGGGCGACCTGGAGGGCACGCAGCAAAGTGGAATGGCCTTCGACCTCAAGATTGCCGACATTGCCCGCGACGGGCAAATCGTGCAGATGGCGCGCGACGAGGCACAGAAAATCATCGACGACGACCCCACTTGTGAAAAGCAGGAATACCAAATGCTGTGGGATAGGTTAAAAGAATTAAGAAAAACCAACGTAAATTGGGCCGCCATCAGCTAACGGACGAAACCTCCCGCATGCTTCTGTTTATGCTACGTCCCCACCACATTGCAACAATTACAAGTATGTTAAATCCTAAATAAAAACTGTTAACTTCGTAACAAAATCGTCATATTTTCGTTATCTTTGCGAAGTCTTTTAATAATTCTCCGAATATTTGTACTGTTCAAGAATTCACGAGAATGAAATAAATAACCTTATTTCATTGAAGACGTAAACCTATCTTGCAATTATGAATTTGAAGAAAACTATTAAACTTTTAGCAATTATCGGGCTTTTCGTTCCAGCTGCGCAACCTGCCGCAGGCCAAGATCTATTGGCCAGGCAAGCACCAGTTGACCGACGAATGAAAGCTGTGGACACAGTAGCCCTGAAAAACCTTATAGACAAAGAGAATCTTCAATCCCCGGCAGCCGAGCTCTACGATGATTGGAACAACAAATACGCACACCGCACCACCGAACTTCCGGACTCCTTCCGAATTAATTTACGCCATTTCTGCATGCCGACCACCAGCCGCGTCATCACGAGTAACTTCGGTTCACGCTGGGGAAGGCAGCATAAAGGACTTGACATCAAGGTATATATAGGCGATACCATCCGCGCCGCATTCGCCGGAAAGGTACGTATCGTAAGGTACGAAGGCGGCGGCTACGGCAAGTACATCGTCATTCGCCATCCCAACGGACTTGAAACAATCTACGGACACCTGTCCAAGCAGCTGGTTGAAGAAGACCAGACGGTGCGTGCAGGAGAAGTTATCGGCTTGGGCGGAAACACCGGACGCAGTACCGGTTCGCACCTCCACTTCGAAACCCGACTGTGTGGCGTGGCACTGAACCCGGCCATTTTCTTCGATTTCCGTAATCAGGACATCACCGCCGACAGCTATCTCTTCCGCCGTAACGGCTACGAACACGAGTCTGCTGAGGCCACCCGCCTGCGCGGAAAGGTTGGAAACGGCGGCTATACCCGCGAGATGGTGCAGGGCACTCCTGCCCAGGACAGCGGCGAACGCATGTACCACAAGGTGGAAACCGGGGAGACTCTCGCCTCTATTGCCGAGAAGAGAGGCGTTACCATTGCCCGTATCTGCGAGCTAAACCATATCCGCCGCAACGCGAGAATACGCCCCGGACAGATGCTGAGATACTCATAAGAGTTCTTCCGAACAAATGCTAAAATAACTGTAATCGCCCGCTTGGATGCAAATTCAGGCGGGCGAAAATCGTTTCAGGCCGTTACTCTCACTTCTTGAGCACTGCCCGAACCACGAACCAGGCGTGCATGGCGAGGGTGGAAAGCCACCCGTAGTGATGCGCCATGAGGCGGAAGCGTTCACGGAGCGAGGCCTTATGGCTGGTTACACTCATGCCCCCGTCCAGGTAGTTGACCACAACCTCGTGCACATACGTCAGCGGCAGCCCCCTGCGGTCGGCCTCTTTCATGACGCGGATGCACCAGTCGACATCGGCCGAGAGCCGGTACGACAGGTCGTAAGGATTGTTGCGGGCTATGTCAGTACGTGCATAGAAAGCCTGATGGCACACCAGCATGCCCCGGCGGAACGACTTCCACGACAGCTGCTCGGGCGGAGCAAGCCTGCGGTGGCGCAGAAACCGCCCCGCTGCATCCACGATGTCGGTATCACCATAGAGCACGGCAGGCAGCACAGCGCCCTCCTCCACGCAGGCAGCAACATGCTTCAGCGTGGCCGGAGAGGGAAAAACATCGCCCGCATTGAGAAACACCACATAGTCGCCCGATGCCCTTTGCAGCCCTTTGTTCATGGCATCGTAGAGCCCGCTGTCGGGTTCCGACACCACCACCACCCTGTGCCCGCACGCTGCGAGGTCCGACTTTTCCTTGTAACTCAGTGCCAGCGCCACCGTATCGTCATTCGAGCGGCCGTCGAGCACGAGATGTTCCACCTTATTATATTCCTGTTCCAGCACGCTGTCCAGGGTGCGCTGCAGCACCTGCCCGGCATTGAACGTGCAGGTAACGACCGTAAACGTAATCATAGCTTGTAGTTCTTGAGTGCCATGGCACGGTGATAGATGTCGATGTAACGGATGGCCACGTTGCGCTGCGAGTAGTTTTTGAGCACCTTGTTCACGGCTGCCCGCGAGAGTGCTGCACCGTCGGCTTCGTCCAGCACCCAGTGAATACCCTGCGCCAAGTCGGCCGAATTCTTGTATTCAGCTACATAGCCGTTCAGCCGATGGTCGATTTCCTCGGGTATGCCGCCCACGTTGAAGCCCACGCAAGGCACGCCGCAGGCCATTGCCTCCATGATGGTGTTGGGCAGGTTGTCCTCCAGCGAGGGCAGTACAAACACGTTGGCAGCGTTGTACACGCTCACGATGCGCTTCTCGTCGTTCACATATCCCAGCGCATAAGCAGGCAAGGCCAGCTGCGAGGCTATCTCTTCCGAGTGGCCGCCGAGGATGGCCACGCCCGTGTCGGCCTTCATTTCGGGATGCAGGGCCACCAGTTTGACGATGGCGTCGATGAAATACGAGCTGCCTTTACGCTCGTCGGTAACGCGCTGCGAGACAAAGAGAATAATCCGCCTCTCGGCCGGCAGCCCCGCCTGCAGGCGCGCCTCGTGCCTGTCCTTGGGGCAGAACACGCGCGTGTCGATGGCGTTGGGCACGCTCTCCACGCGCTGCCCCACGAACAGGGCGCTGTGTTTGGCCTGGTCGCAGAGCCACCGGCTGCACGCCACGAAGAAGATGCTGCCGCACCGGTAGAGCTCCTGCTTGCGCCGCCAGATGCGCGCCGAGAGGTCGTTTGCCGACCCCCCGCCGGGCAGCAGACGGCAGTCGCGGCAGCCGGTGCGGAACGCCGGGCACGCGCGGGCGTAGTGGCAGATACCTGTGGCGGGCCAGAGGTCGTGCATGGTCCACACCACCGGCTTGCCACTGTCCAGTATCTTGCCGATACCGGAGAGCGAGAGCATGCCCTGGTTAATCCAGTTCAGGTGAATGACGTCGGCCTCCCGGAACTCCGGCAGCTTGGTAATGTCGCTCCCGGTGTTGGCTATATCGACTTCGAACAGGTGCCTGCGCGAGAACCGGAGACGCCAGAAGATGCACCAGCGCTCCCACAGGAAGTGCCATCGAGTGGCCGTTCCCTGCGGCAGCCCCACCACGGTAATGCTGTCGGTTTCCTTGTCGCGCACCAGCATCTTGGCCTTCACGCCGTTGTTGTTGAGTGCTTCCATCAGGCGGTTGGCCGCCACTGCCGCTCCTCCGGTTCTCTCGCTTGTGTTTACAATGAGTACCCTCATGGTTCTGTTAGTTTCGTGTAAAGGTACTGCAAAATGCCGAACCGGCAAAGCCTATTTGCATTTTTTATCCGATTACGCGCCCACGCGCCCCCTTGCCGGCCTGCAGAACCGCAAACGAAGGCAGCGACAGGAAAGGCGGCAGATTGTGGTCGCCCACGCAGCATTTTACTAACAGTATTTAACAAAACGGGCAGTAATAGTTACGGTTTTATCCTTGTGTTCGGGCACAGGTCATTGATTTACATCAAGAAAAACGCGTTTTTGAGCGAAAAAGGCATCGAAACTATTGCGCGAAGCAGAATTTCGTCGTATCTTTGCAGTGTCAAAAGGTTAATAGATTGTTTAGGTTAGTAGTAATAGATTTAGGTTTTTAGTTATTAGGTTTTAAGGTAGATTTGATAGATTGTTTAACAGGAAAGCAATGGAAGCCGTGAGGTTTTCATTTACTTAGAAAAGGATTTTTAGTTAAACATAGGGTTACGCCGCAGCTCGTTGAGGGTTGCGGCGTAATTGCTTTTCAGGAGCATGACGCCGGCTTTCGGCGTTCATGCCGGCCGGTGTTTTTCTCCACGTTTCTTGCTCATGCCATTCAAGGCCCTTGAAGATGCCCTTCAAGGGCCTTGAAGCTATCGTTCAGGAGGCTTGAAGCTATGGGTCAGCAATCCGGGATATTTGCAGCCTGTTTCTTCGATGCCGGCAGTATAACCGCCAGGCGTCTGCGGCAAGTTCCTGAAAGGCATCCTCCGCCCCTTCACTTCCACTCTTCACGCACCCGGAAAGAGCATTTGCAGCCTATCTGTTATCCCTTATCTTTTATCTATTATCTATTATCTCCCCCTGTCTCAGCGGTGTTTCTCCTTCCCCAGAAGTTTCCTTACGCGGCGCTGCACGGCTCCGGCTATGCCACCAAAGTTGCCGTGGCGCAGGTTGAGCAGCAGCTCCTCGGCCGAGCGGGCGGCCTTTATCCACGGGTGACCCCATGCGTTGGTGCGGTAGAGGCGCTCCTTGTAGTCCACATTCTCGATGATGTAGCGCGGGTGACGGAGCGGAAACTCCAGCTCGTGGCGCTGCATGGTGAAGATGCGGCGATAGGCCCGCGGGGTGGTCTGCAGGCTTCCGGAGAAGTGGGTGGAGTCGGCCGAGAGGCCGAGATTGTTGATGAGGTTCTTCCGGGGCATGATGGCAAGGCCCGAGTTGAGCAGCATGCTGGCCCAGAAGATGCTCTCGTAATACGCTTTACCTGTGGAGCGGTGCTCGCGGCACATGGGTATGAAGTCCTTGCGGTAGCCCCGCTGGCGCACCAGTGAGGTGAGTCGGAGCATGGCCTCGCGGTCGTCAAGGAAGGCGTAATCGCCCTCCCACCGGTCTACCACGCGCCGCCAGGAGGCCCATCCCCAGATGGCAAACACGCTGGTAAAGAAGTAACTGTCGCTGCAGTCGGGCGTCAGCTCGTCTTCATTGAACCCGCAGACCATCGAGATGCGCTCATCGTGCTCGTAACGGTCGAGCATCTCCTTGCAAAAAGGGAAGAACGACTGCGACGGCACGTCGTCATCCTCCAGCACGATGCACTTGTCAGCCATCGAGAAAGCCCACTTCTGCGAGAGATACTCCGACGGGTCGCAGCCGTAGTTGCGCTCCTGGTAGAGCCTGTGTACGTCGCACTCCCAGTCTATCTGCTCCGCTATACGGCGGCAGGCCTCTATGCCCGGCAGGTCGTTCTCGTTCCTGGGGCCGTCCTGGTAGAGAAAGAGACGGGTGGGACGAGCCTTCTTCACCTCGCCGAAAACACGCCCGAAGTGCTCCGGGCGGTTAAAGAAAAGCATCAGTACGGCTACATCCGTTTTGGCTGGCTGTTTCATGTCTGTTAGCTGTTTTGCGGGTAAAGATAGCACAAAAGAGCGATATTTCAAAATAAACTGCCGTTTTCAACCGAATATTTTATACTTTTGCAGGCGGACAACAGATGAAACGAATGAAGAAACTCATGGCCCTGCGCAGGGAAGAAGTGCCCGTAGCGGTGGCTGCCTTGCTGGTAACGGCGGCGCTCAACGTGCTGCTCGTGCAGTCGTATCCGGCCATGTTTACGCGCGGAGGCAAGTTAGGGTTCTGGACAATCTTCTACAAGCACTTCTGTGTTAGTGGCTTCGATGCCTACTCGTACATCTACCTGTCGAACGAACAGATATACTTCGAGCTCACGCGGCATCCGCTTTTTGCGGCCGTGCTCTGGCCGCTCTACGCCCTCAACCAGTGGCTCATGCCGCTCACGGGCACCAACTGGGCCGTGTATCTCATGGCAGCGGCGCTGGTGCTGAGTGCCACGGCGGCGGCCGTTACGGTGTTCCGCATCTTCCGGCGGGTAATGGAGACGGGCTACGCCGACGCCCTGCTGCTCACTGCCACGTTCTTTTCCTTTGCTTCCATCATGCTCACCGTCATGGTGCCCGACCATTTCTGCTTCTCTCTCCTCATGCTCTCGCTCACCCTCTACATAGCGGGCCGCCTGATGAAGGAGCGCAAGCCGCTCCGCGCATGGCAAACCGCGCTGCTCTTTCTCTTCACGGCAGGCATCACGCTGAGCAATGGCGTGAAGGTGGGCATTGCCTCCCTCTTTGCCAACGGGCGCCGCACGTTCGGCCCAAAGTTCTTTGCAGTGGCCTTTGTGGTGCCCTTGCTCATCATGGGAGCACTGGCCTACGGGCAGTACACGGGCATCATACGCCCGCAGGCGGCACGGAGCGAACGGCTCGAAAAGATACACATGGCCAAAGACAGCAACTTCGTGAAGCGCCACGAGGCCCACAACCGGTGGCTGAAAGCCAACCAGGGCAAGGCCGTAGCTGACAAGCCGCTGCTCAAGTGGACGGATGTAACGACGCCGCGGGGCAAGTCGCTGGTCGAAAACCTGTTCGGTGAGTCGATCCAACTGCACCGCGACTACCTGCTGAAGGATGCCAGCCAGTCGCGCCCCACGTTCGTCGAGTACCGCCACACCTATTCTTATATAGTAGAGTTCGCGGTCGTTGCCCTCTTCGTGCTCGGCCTCTGGTGCGGACGGGGCAGCCGGTTCGTGTGGCTGTGCATGAGCTGCGCGGGGTTCGACCTGTTGCTGCACTTCGTCTTGGGGTTCGGTCTCAACGAGGTGTACATCATGGGCGCCCACTGGATGCTTGTCGTTCCGGTGGCCTATGCCTGCCTGCTCAAGGGCCTGCGGCCTAAGTTCGCCACCGCCACCCGATTGCTGCTGCTCGGCCTCACGCTGTTTCTGTGGGCCTACAACGGCACGCTCATCGTAGGTCATTTTATCCAATAAGCTATGAGAAAAGACCAAGAAAACCTGCGCAAGTACACCTTGCAGAACCTCCGGGCATGCCAACTGAAGCAGCTCTCCATACTCCGCGAGATTGACCGGATATGCACCAAGCACGGCATACCCTACTGGCTCGACGGCGGAACCTTGCTGGGAGCCGTGCGCCACGGGGGCTTCATACCCTGGGATGACGACATAGACATAGCCATGTGGCTGCCCGACGCCAGGCGGTTTGAGGCCGTAGCACAGGCCGAACTGCCTGCTAACCTCTTCCTGCAGACGCCACGCACCGACCCCGGAAGCAAGGAGCCGATTGCCAAGATACGCGACCTGAACTCGCTGTACATCGAGGGCGGCGACCATTTCCAGGCCGACTATGCCAAGGGCATCTATGTAGACATCTTCCCGTTCGTAGACTATCCCGACGTTTCCCGCAAGCTCATTCGCACTCTCTGCAAAGGTATTGCCCGCAGTAACTCCATCTTGCACCACCTGCACGCATACTCCCTGCGCTCTTTCTGCGAGTTTTTCTGGTTCACGGGCATGTACTTCACCTATACTGCTGCATGGAAGCTGGTTTGCTTGTTGGGGCCGAAGACGCGCTGTTCCGACGTGCCCTACCTGAACGGAAGGGGCATCTCGTTCAGCAAGAAGGCCGTCATGCCGCTGTCGAAAATCAAGTTTGAGGGTGTTGAGTTTCCCTGTCCGGGAAACGCGGACGCATATCTGACCGACCTGTACGGCGACTACATGGCCGTTCCTCCGGTCGAGAAACGGGAGTTCCATTCGGTTTTCATCGTGCCCGAACTGGTCAAAGAAGAGCGTTGATTGTGTGCTTGAGCCCTTGCTCAAGCGTGAAGAGGGGGCGCCAGCCCAGCCCTTCAATCCTGTCGGTGCTGAACACCGCCTTGGTTATGGGGGTGGTATTGCCCTGCGTCCCGTCGTCGGGAATATCGAAAACCACCTGCGGTTTCGGCTCCCGTGGAGCCAATGAAGCCACCGTGCGGGCCAGTTCGAGGATGGTAACGTTGGACTCCGGGTTGGCTATGTTGTAGGCCCGACCGCTCTCACCCTTCAGGAGAAGATGCACGAGGGCGCTCGCACAGTCGGCCACATACAGCCACGAGCGGAACTGCTCGCCACGGCTCTTGAGCACGATGTTCTCTCCGCGCAGCACGTTACGGATGAACTGGGCGTACACGCGGTTATCACTCTCGGTGAAGAAGGGCCCGTACACGTGGCACGGCCGGCCGATGCAAACCTCTACACCGTACTGATGGGCATAGCTGATGCACAGCGTCTCGGCCGCGCGTTTGGCCGACGGATAGCACGAACGCACCGCAGCAGAGTCCACGTAGCCGCTGTATTCCTCGCTGAAGGCGCGCCCGTCGCCTTCGCCGTACACCTCACCTGACGACACATAGACGAACTTCCGCAGTCCGTGGGCTATGCCGTAGGACAGCAGGTTGTCAACTCCCATGATGTTGGACCGCATCACTCCCACCGGGTCCGATGTGTAGAGACGGGGCGAAGCGCCGCCGGCAGCGTCGATGATGTAGTCGAAGCAGAGGCCGGAGTCTATCCTTTCGGTCACGTCGAGCATCAGGAGATGGAAACGCGAGTTGCCCTCATAGGCGGCAAAACGAGCTTCGGCACGCCGGCGGTTGCGGCCTCCGGCGTAGACATCGAAGCCTTCTTGGGCCCTCAACATGAGCATATCGACCACGCACGAGCCTATAAGGCCGGTGGCGCCGAGCACCAATACGCGGCTTCCTTGCAGTTTCTCCCACGGCAGACGGAAGCCGTCAACCGCCCTGATATCGGCCTGATAGCCGCCTGTTACTTCAGCCATTCGTCTTTCTCCGTATGTATGAGCGCCTTGAACAGCTCCACGTCCTCCGTTTGCGTGAGCTTCAAGCCGTTGCGTTCGGAACCTGCAACGAGGTGCTGGCTGTCTATTCCGAGTGCCGACAGGAGCGTACAGGAGGCCACGGTGTTCTCTATGTGCCGCTCATCGGCCTCCCGGTGGGCGTCGAGAAGTGCCTTGAGATGATACGTGTGGGGTGTTTGCGTGCGGATGAGCCGCTCTCTCGGGATGGCGATGTTGCGCACGCAGTCGCCCTCCTTCTCCATGATGGCCTCCTTGCACACCATGCCCGTTACGGCATATCCGTACTTGCGGCACTTCTCGATGTTCTCCGTGATGATGCTCTCCGATACGAGCGGGCGCACGCCATCATGCACCAAGACGATGTCTTCATCGTTGCAGCCGGCCTGCCGCAGGCCAAGCAGACCGTTGCGGATGGAGTGCTGGTTGCTGTCTCCACCCTCGAAGACCCACCGGAGCTTTGTGATGTTGAACTGGTTGGCATAGGCCTGCAGCGCCACTTCCCACCCTTTGAGGCACACAACACAAATGGCATGGACGAGCGGATGGCTCTGGAAGGCCCGCATCGTATAGATAATGACGGGTATGTTGTCAATAGTCATGAACTGCTTGGGGATGTCCTGCCCCATGCGGTTACCCACACCGCCGGCCGTAAGTAATGCTATGTTCATAGTGCTGATGATTTACAAGGGCAAAGATAGGTAAAAATTCCGAATGCGCAAAACTTATTCAAGGTCGTATTGCACGTTGTTGTAGCTGAAGATAAAGGGATAGAAGAAGCCCCGCACCAGCCCGCGCAGGCCGCTGACGTTCTTCTTGTAGTACACCGTATGCCTGTGGCGCATGCACAGCCAGCACAGTTTGAAGAGCGACGAGAGCCGCTGACTGAGCATGTAACGGCTCATGCGGTGGGCCAGAGAGAACCGAGGCTCCTTGGTATGGAAGTAGATGTAGGTGTACAGAGCTTTCCAGTTGGGCTTCTGCTGCAGCCTCCGGTAGTTGCCGAAGCCCTGCAGATAGGGCTGGTAAGTGGGCTTCTGCGGCTGCTGACGGCCCAGTTCGGCCATCATGACGTGGCACGCCGAGTCGGCATTGTCACGGTGCCAGTTGAGCGGTTCGTCAACCATAACGATGCCGCCATGCAGCTGCGCGCAGATTGCAAGGCTCCAGTCGTAGATGATGTGGTCTATCCAGTACTCTTGATTCTGAACGAACTCGCGCCTGAGCAGCATGGTGTGGCCGGCGAAACCTACAAAGAGCAGGGCCGGGAGGGCATATTGAGGGCTCACGACGTGCGCATGCAGGGGGTCCACACCGCGCAGATGGGTGGAAAAACAGATATCGTGCGTGCCGATGGCGGCCACCTGGCGCTCTATCTTATGCGCCATCCAGACGTCGTCCTGGTCGCTGAAGGCAACGTAATCGCCCTTGGCACGCATGGCCGCACGCCTGAAGTTGAGGTTGAAACCCACGTTGCGCTCGTTCCGGTAGAAGCGGATGGCAGGATATCTTGCCGCATACTCGCGGCAGATGGCAGGCGTGGAGTCGGTCGAACAGTCGTCCTGAATGATGATTTCGGCCACGGGATAGGTCTGTGCCACGATGGAGTCGAGCTGCTCTCTGACATAACGCTCGCCGTTGTAGGTACACATCACCACCGATACAGTTTTGGTTGTATCCATCAGCTGTTGAATTTCGATTTGATAAAAGACATGCACTCACGCAGTATCTGCGCCCCGGCCAGCCGCATGACGAGATAGTAGAGCGCCGCCGCCACAAGCACGCGGGCCCCCAAGAGCAGCCACAGATTGGCGATGGAGGCCGTGAGCCAGTGGGTAACGGCCATCACTCCGGCGGCCGCGAGGGCAAAGGGAAGAACGTCCTTGAGGAACATAGACACCCTGTAACCGATGAGGCGGTTCACGAAATGGTGCCACACGAAGAGCCACACGATGTTGAGCGCCACGTAGGCACACACCATGGTGCGGATGCCCCAGTGCCAGATGAGCAGCATGGTAACTATCTGCGCGATGCCCAGCGACAGCGTTATCCACAGATAAGTGCCCGACTTACCCTTGCTGATGACCAGACTCGACATGAGCGAATACATGGGCATAACGGCCCCGCTCACGCACAACAGCTGCAGCAACTCTACGCTGGGCAGCCACTTGGCGGTAATGGCAAGGATGATGAACTCGCGCGCCACGAGGCCGAAACCCAGCAGGAGGGGGAACGAGAGGAAAGCAATGAAGCGCATGAGCTTGCGCAGCGCCTCGAGCTGTCGGTCGTGTTCATCGCGCAGGTCAACAAGCACGGGCTGCGCCACGGAGTCTACCATGCCCTGTATCAGGTTGTAGCACTTCGCATTCCACTGGTAGGCTTGGTTGTAGTTGCCCGTTGCGTGAGCCGAGAAATAGTGCCCCAGGAGGATGTTGAGCACGTTGTTGTTGATGTGGGTGATGATGGTCGTGGCCAGTAACTTGCAGCTGAAGCGGAACATGCGGCGCACGGGAGCGAAGTCGATGTGCAGACTCGGCCGCCACGGAGAGTAGTGCCAGTAGAGTGCCGTGTTAACGATATTGTACACGATGGTTTGCGTTGCCAGCGCCCAATACGCCATGCCGGCAAAGGCCATGGCCACACCAACCACGTTGCTGGTAAGCGTTGCCACGATGCCTGCCTTGGCCCGCTGCTTCACCATGAGGTTCTTGAAGAGGTAAGCCGACTGGGCAGTGCTCAAACTGGCAAAGAGAATGGACACGAAAGCATACCGGCACAGCGGCACCAGCTGCGGCAGATGATAGTAGGAGGCTATGAGCGGGGCCGCGAAAAACAGCAACACGTAGAGCGAGGAGCCCACGCTGATGTTGAACCAGAATACGGAATTGTAGTCGTTATGCGTGGGATGGCTCTCGTTGGCCAGTGCAGTAATGAAGCCGGAGTTCTGCAATGCCGTTGCTACCAGCGTGAAGACGGTTATCATGGCTATCATTCCGTAGTCGCTCTGGTCCAGAAGACGAGCCAGGATGATGCCGAACACCAGTCCGATAAGCTGCATGGCGCCGTTGTTCATGGCCCCCCAAAAGAGGCCGCGGGCCGTTTTTTCCTTCAGTGTTTCTGCCATTTACAATTCCAAGTTAACCTTTTCGCCGTTGCGCCTCACGATGCGCGCCGGGTTTCCCACTACGGTGCAGCCGGCCGGCACGTCCTTGTTCACCACGGCGCCGGCCCCTATCACCACGTCGTCGCCTATGCTGATGCCGCCAAACACCACCGCTCCCGTGCAGATGCTCACCCGGTTGCCTATCGTTGGTCGGCCTCCGTGGCCATTGCCCAGCGTAACAAGCTGCAGACAGTAGAAGTCGGTCCCGATGCTCTCCGCGTTCAGATAGGTAGCGTAGTTATGCTCAAAATGGGCACCCGTGCCTATCTGCGGGCACCAGATGTGGAGCGTCCGCTCGGGCGGCAGCAGCCACTTGATGAACGCAGAGCGGTACTCCCCCATCCTGTAATAGAACAGGTTGCGGAACGAGCGCTCGCGTGTGCAGGCCTTGACGAAGTTGAGCACCGAACCGCTTTGGTCCTGCACTTTCACCAGGTCGGCGTCTATCGTCTTGCGGTGCAGCAGATAGAGGGCTATGTGTGGCAGCATCCGGCACGCCGAGGCCGTAAGGATGGCGCATTGAGTGAGTGGGTTCATAATCCCTGATAGTTTTATATCTCAAGCCCACACTCGCTATATCCGAGTGCAGTTTAGCTTATGCAAAGATAAGGTAATTAGCCAACAGCGCAAAATTAATTTGTCAAAAAGGTCAAGAAGGGTGCGATTTCGCGGTGCCGGAAGATACCCTTTCCACTATATAATATATGTAGCCGCTCATAGCAATCACATAGGCGCCAGGGTATCCTCCCCTTAGAAAGGGGAGGTTAGGAGGGGATGACGGAAGCTATTCCTGTCTATCCAAACACATCCACGAGGCTAATTCGTATCCTCCCCTTGGAAAGGGGAGGCGAAGGAGGGGATGACCACATGGCAAGATACAGCAAAGTTGCAGCAAAAATCATCCCTACCCACCCTCCCCTTTCTAAGGGGAGGAAGCCCTGCAACGTGCAACTAAAATGGCTGAAACCGCACTTTCTGCCTTCTATTCGCAAACTATTAAAAATCAACAGATTACAAACTGCGAAGTAAAAGGTGCCTTTCAAGGCCCTTGAAGGGCATCACCAAGGGGCTGAAAGGTATCGTTCAAGGGGCTTGAAAGGCATCTCCGTGCCGCGCGGACATAAAAACATACAAAATAACAAACCATCTCCACCTCCATCTTCCCTATCCAAGAAAACGGCAGCAGCAGCCCTTTCCACATTTATTTTATAGGTATCGGCAATACTCCTCCTGCGACTTCGCTCCATAGCAAGCCATCCGTCAACCGGCAAGAAGATATATACAGATAATTATTCTTAAAAGAGTTAATAATCCGTAAATCACCAACAAAGACTGCCGAACGGAACAGCAGGAGTGCCATAAAATATGTATCTTTGCATTCCGTTTGCGGGGCGAGACTTAGAAACCCCGCGCCCGGTTGTGTTAATAGCACTGCTTTTGGCCGAGCAGGGCGGTTAGTGAATCAGCAGGGCAGCAGAGCAAAAGCCATGGATGGTCTCTTTTAGACTGGAGGCGCCGTGAGGTCTCTGTTACAGAACAATGTATCAAAATGTTTTTTAGTAGTAATTTTTAATTTCAAACATGGACACTTTAAGTTACAAAACTATTTCCGCTAACAAGGAAACAGCTAAGAAAGAGTGGGTGGTAATAGACGCCAGCGACCAGATTGTAGGCCGCCTCTGCTCTAAAGTAGCCAAGCTGCTTCGCGGAAAGTACAAACCAAACTTCACGCCTCACGTAGACTGTGGAGACAACGTAATCATTATCAACGCCGCCAAGGTGCGTTTCTCCGGCAAGAAGGAGACTGATAAGGTTTACACCCGCTATACTGGTTATCCCGGCGGACAGCGTTTTGACACGCCGGCCGAACTGCGCAAGCGCAAGAATGGCGTGGAGAAGATTATCCGCCACGCCGTAAAAGGCATGCTGCCCAAGGGTCCTCTGGGCCGCTCTATCCTCAACAACCTCTACGTTTACGAAGGAACAGAGCATCAGCAGCAGGCTCAGCAGCCTAAAACCATTGATATTAACCAGTATAAATAAAAAGGAATAAAGATGGAAATCATTAACGCAATAGGCCGTCGCAAGAGCGCTGTAGCTCGCGTTTACCTGACAGAAGGTACCGGCAAGATTACTATCAACAAGAAAGATATCGAGACCTACTTCCCCTCGGCCATTCTTCGGTACGTGGTAAAGCAGCCTCTGCAGCTGCTGGAAGTAGCAGAGAAATATGACATCAAGGCCAACCTGGACGGTGGAGGCTTCACCGGACAGAGCCAGGCACTGCGTCTTGCCATCGCGCGTGCACTCGTCAAGATTAACGCTGATGACAAGAAGGTGCTCAAGGACAACGGTTTCCTGACCCGCGACAGCCGTGCTGTTGAGCGTAAGAAGCCGGGACAGCCCAAAGCCCGCCGTCACTTCCAGTTCAGCAAGCGCTAAACAACTGCTGCCTGTCATGCTGTTTGCCGCGCTATATGCCGCATAGCAGCAGGCTCGCTTACCGGACTGACCCGTTTAGTATCTAAACCGGCGGGATTCAAAAGACTACCCGACGGCTGATTCTAACCAGAATTAAAAAGAAAGTAAACAACTAAAAAGAAAGAAGAAAAATGTCAAGAACAAACTTTGACCAGTTACTCCAGGCAGGCTGCCACTTCGGTCACCTGCGCCGTAAGTGGAATCCCGCAATGGCTCCTTATATCTTCATGGAGCGCAACGGCATCCACATCATCGACCTTCACAAGACAGTAGCCAAGATAGACGAGGCTGCCGAGGCCTTGAAAGGCATCGCCAAATCAGGCAAGAAGATTCTGTTCGTCTCTACTAAAAAACAGGCCAAGGACATTGTTGCCGAGAAGGCAGCCTCTGTCAACATGCCTTACGTCATCGAACGTTGGCCGGGCGGCATGCTCACCAACTTCCCTACCATCCGTAAGGCCGTAAAGAAAATGACGAACATCGACAAACTGATGAACGACGGAACATTCTCCAACCTCTCCAAAAGAGAGCTGCTGCAGATTAGCCGTCAACGTGCAAAGCTGGAGAAGAACCTGGGTTCCATCGCCGATCTTACCCGTCTGCCTTCTGCCTTGTTCGTAGTTGACGTCATGAAGGAGCACATCGCCGTTAAGGAAGCCAACCGTCTGGGCATCCCCGTATTTGCTATCGTGGATACGAACTCCGATCCCAAGGACATTGACTACGTCATCCCGGCCAACGACGACGCACAGGATTCCGTGAACGTTATCCTCACCGCCTGCTGTGCAGCTATTGCCGAAGGACTGGAGGAGCGCAAGGCAGAGAAAGCCGACGATAAAGCTGCCGCCGAACAGAGCGAAGAGGCAGCCGAAGGAAAGCGCCATGCACGCCGTGCACGCAAGGATACAACGAACGAAGTTCCTGCCGACGAGGCCCCTGCCGAGGAGGTTCAGGAAGCTGAATAAGCACATATATAATAAGGAGAGAGAGGAGTGAAGAATGCAGGCGTTGCACTCCTCATTGCTCTCTCTTGGTTTTACAACACGTTATTTTTAACTTTCAAAACACATAAAGAATTATGGCTGTTACAATAGCTGATATCCAGAAGCTCCGCAAAATGACCGGTGCAGGTCTTGCCGACTGCAAGAAAGCCCTCACGGAAGCCGATGGCAATATCGAGAAAGCAATCGAGCTCGTTCGCGAGCGTGGTCTTGCCATCGCCGCCAAGCGCAGCGACCGCGAAACTTCCAACGGCTGCGTACTCGTTAAAACTGTAGGTGATTTCTCCGCAATGGTTGCCGTTAAGTGCGAAACCGACTTCGTTGCCAACGGCAAGGACTTCATTGCAATGACACAGGATATACTCGACGCTGCCGTTGCTGCAAAGGCCAAGAGCCTGGATGAGGTAAAGAAACTCGTTCTGCCCAATGGCGACGACGCCGAGACTGCCGTCAAGCAGCGCAGCGGTATCACCGGAGAAAAGATGGAACTCGACGGCTACAACTACCTCGAGGGAGGCAACGTATCCGTTTACGACCACATGAACAAGCACATGCTTGCCACCATGGTACAGCTTGACAAGAACAACGACGAGGCCGGCCACAAGGTTGCCATGCAGGTGGCTGCCATGCGTCCGGTGGCTCTCGACGAGGCTTCGGTTCCGCAGAGCGTAAAGGACGCCGAGCTGCAGGTTGCCATCCAGAAAACCAAGGAGGAACAGATAGAGCGCGCCGTGAACGTAGCACTCAAGAAGGCAGGCATCAACGCCAACCTTGTTGACTCCGATGACCACATCGAGAGCAACATGAAGAAGGGCTGGCTCACGCAGGAGCAGGCCGACGAAGCTCGCAAAATCAAGCAGCAAGTGGCCGAAGAAAAGGCCTCGAACATGCCCGAGCAGATGATACAGAACATCGCCAACGGCCGCATGGCTAAGTTCTTCAAGGAGAACTGCCTTGTAGACCAGGAGTTCCAGTTTGCCGATGAGGACGGCAAGATAACCGTTCAGGACTGGCTCAAGAAGCAAGGCGACCTCCACATCGTGGCTTACAAGCGCTTTACGCTGGCCGCCGAGTAATCGGAACCAAACATTCAACAGGACAGGAGGAAAACAGCAGAGGTTGTTTTCCTCCTGTTTTTGTTTGCGGAATCGCGTGGGGAGGCTCTGATTAAGTCGCGTCCTGCGCCCTCGCTTGCACGCCGTGATAACCGTGCTGCCACCCCTGCCCATTCTTGCAGCTATCGTTCAAGGCGCCCGAAGCATAGCTTCAAGGACCTTGAACGACAGCTTCAAGCCCCTTGAAAGGCATATCCAAGAAAGCCGCTTGTAACTTACAGATACACAACAGGTTAGATGCAAGCCTCACGGAGCTGAAAAGACAGCGGCGTAAGTTATTCGGGCAGCGGGCACTTTTTTCGTGAGAATATTGTATCTTTGTAACCGGAAGCTCAATAAAAGACAGATGAAGATATTCGCCATAGGCATGAACTACATCCAGCACAATAAAGAGCTGGACGGTGCGTTATATAAACCGGAACGCCCGGTGATATTCACCAAGGCCGATTCGGCCCTGCTCAAGAACCGCAAACCGTTCTTCATCCCCGACGACATGGGGCAGATAGACTACGAAACGGAGCTGGTGGTGCGCATCAGCAGGCTGGGCAAGAGCATTCCCGAGCGCTTCGCCCACCGCTACTACGATGCAGTAACCGTGGGAATAGACTTTACCGCCCGCCAGATGCAGCGCGAGCTGAGGAGCAAGGGCTTGCCGTGGGAGCTCTGCAAGGGCTTCGACGGCGCCGCAGCCATCGGCGAGTGGGTGGACAAAAGCAAGCTGCCGGACATCCGGCTGCTGCGCTTCCACCTCGACATCAACGGCCAAACGGTGCAGCAGGGGTGCGCAGCCGACATGCTCTTTGGCGTCGATGAGCTGATAGCCTACATCAGCCGGTACTTCACCCTGAAGACAGGAGACATCCTGTACACCGGCACCCCGGCCGGCGTTGGCCCCGTACACATCGACGACCACATGGAAGGATACCTGGAGGAGCGCAAGGTTCTGGACTTCAACTGCAAATAACAGCCAAGCAAGGCAACGCATGACAAACGCCCGCACATACATTCTGGCAACGCTGCTGCTGCTCGCAGCCACCACTGCCACAGCCCAGCGGTTCTTCAACCTGACTGCAGATGAGGTCAGGATAGACTCGCTTTTGCCGCAGTTTGCCTGCTCCGTGCCCTTGGCCGACGGCTATCAGGACTCCACTTACACCGTCTCGATAGCCTATCCCGAATACATCGACATGAGCCAGGCCGACATCCGGCGCTACAACTCGCTCTCCGGAGCTGCCCTGCCGGCCGTTCCGGCCATCCGCCAGCAGGTCTCCGTGAACCGCAAGAAGGGCGTCTTGCAGGTTTCTTTCTGCCCGCTGGTGTTCCGCAACAACAAGTATCAGATGCTGGTCAGCTTCATGCTCGACGTGCAGTCCAGGCCGCTGCGCCGCTCCCAGCGCCGTGCCGTGGCCCGCACCCGCGGCAACGCGCAGGGCCGCTACGCCGACCACTCCGTGCTGGCTACGGGCAGATGGGCCAAGATAAGGGTGCCCGCATCGGGCGTTTACCAGCTTACGGATGCCCTGATACGCCAGGCCGGCTTCTCCGATTTAAGCAAAGTGAAAGTCTACGGCTACGGCGGAGCCTTGCAGAACGAAACGCTCGCCGCTGCCGACCTTGAAAAGTATGACGACCTGCAGGAAGTTGCCACCTGCACGGTGGGCGGCCGCCGCCTCTTCCATGCACAGGGGCCGGTTAGCTGGAGCAGTCCTTCGGCCACCGTGCGCACCCGCAATCCCTACGCCAACTACGGCTACTACTTCCTCACCCAGACCGATGCAGAACCGCTCACTGTTGATTCGGCTGCGTTCCTGCAATCCTTCTATCCCGCTGCCGACGACTACCACACGCTGCACGAGGTCGATAACTTCGCCTGGTACGCCGGTGGGCGCAACCTGTTTGAGGACAATCCCATCGCTGCCGGCAGCACCCGCAGCTATCAGCTCGCCGTTCCTGCGGCGGCAAAGACCGGCAAACTCACCGTTGCCCTTACCGCCGGGGCGGCCAGCTCGGCCACAGTGGCCATCAACGGCACCACGTTGGGCTCGCTGAACATCACCCTCGGCGAGTACGACAAGGGCAACGAGACCACCCGCACGTACACAGTAAGCAACCTCATGGCCAGCAACGAGATTACCATTACTGCCACTTCGGGCGGTCCGGTGCGGCTCGACTATCTCTCGCTCAGCTTCGACCGGCCCCGCGAAGCACCGCAGCTGCGGTCGGGTTCATTCCCCTCGGCCGAATACGTGTACAACATCACCAACCAGGATCATCATGCCGACGGCCCTGCCGACATGGTTATCGTCATCCCGACATCACAGAAACTGCTCTCGCAGGCCAACAGGCTCAAGGCGTTCCACGAACAGCACGACGGCTTGAGGGTGCGTATCGTGCCCGCCGACGAGCTTATCAACGAGTTCGGCAGCGGCACCCCGGACGCCAATGCCTATCGCCGCTACCTCAAGATGCTGTACGATCGCGCCGCCACCGAGGCCGACATGCCCAAGTATCTGCTGCTTTTTGGCGACTGCCTGTGGGACAACCGTCTGCTTACTTCTGCCAACCGAGGCCTCAACCCCGACGACCTGCTGCTCTGTTTCGAGAGCGAGAACTCCTTTAATGAGGTGAGTTGCTTCGTCGACGACGGCTTCTTCTGCCTCCTCGACGACGGCGAAGGCGCCGATCCACAGGCCTCCGACAAGCTCGACATGGCCGTAGGACGGTTCCCGGTAACCACCGAGGCTGAAGCCAAGGTGATGGTAGACAAGACCATCAACTATGCCCGCAACGCCTCGGCGGGCAGCTGGCAGAACACAATCGTATTCATGGGAGACGACGGGAACTACAATCTGCACATGCAGGATGCCGACGATGCCGCCAACGACATCGCCCTCCGCCACCCCGGCTACATGGTAAAGAAAATCATGTGGGATGCCTACACCCGCCAGACTTCATCCACCGGCAAGACCTATCCCGAAGTTTCGGCCCTCATCAAGCAGGCCCAACGCAACGGTGCTCTTATCATGGACTACGCCGGCCACGGCTCCGAGACGCAGATATCGCACGAGAGCGTGCTGCGCCTGAGCGACTTCCAGCAGTTCTCCAACACCAATCTGCCACTGTGGATAACGGCCTCCTGCGACATCATGCCATTCGACGGAACCGCTGCAACCATAGGTGAGGCGGCCGTACTCAACCCCAAGGGCGGCGCCGTTGCCATGTTCGGCACCACCCGCACGGTATATGCGTACTACAACAAGCTCATCAACATGGCCTATCTGCGCTATGTGCTGAGCCGCCCGGGCGGCCAGGCAATGACCTTGGGCGAGGCCCAGCGCATGGCCAAGAACGAGCTGCTGACCTCCCGACTCGACAATACAACCAACAAACTGCAATACTCGCTGCTCGGCGACCCGGCCCTCGCACTCCACCTGCCGGCACTCGAAGTGGTGGTAGATGCCGTAAACGGCGCCCCTGCCACGCAGGTCAGCACGCTCAAGGCAGGCTCCGTGGTGAAGGTGGAAGGGCATATTGAGGGCGCCAACGACTTCAGCGGCGTGGTGACGGCTACCGTTCGCGATGCCGAGGAGCGCATTGTGTGCAAGCGCAACGACACCTCCGAGACCGACGATGCTTTCGAGTTCTACGACCGGACCAAGACTTTGTTCAACGGAACCGACAGCATCAGCAACGGCCGGTTTGCCTTCTCGTTCGCCGTTCCGCGCGACATCAGCTACTCGGGCGGCACCGGACTCATCAATCTTCATGCCGTGAGCGCCGACCACTTGCAATCGGCACACGGCTCGTTCGCCAACTTCACCATCGCCGGTGGCGGCATTCTGGCCAACGACTCCATCGGTCCGTCCATCTACTGCTACCTTAACTCGCCCTCGTTTGCCAACGGCGGCAACGTAAACACTACCCCCTACTTCGTTGCCAAGATAACGGATGAGGACGGCGTGAACACCACCGGCAACGGCATTGGCCACGACCTGCAGCTCTGCATTGACGGAGAAATGGCAACAACCTACGTGCTCAACGACCACTTCAGCTACGACTTCGGCAGCTACACCTCCGGTTCCACCTGGTACAACCTGCCTCCGCTGGCACCCGGCCGCCACAAGCTGCAGTTCCGGGCATGGGATGTGAAGAACAATTCAGCCGTGGCCGAGCTCACGTTCAACGTGGTGCAGGGGCTCGAACCCAACCTCTTCAGCGTCGACGTGACCGAGAATCCGGCCCGCAGCAGCACCACTTTCATCATCAACCACGACCGCACGGGCAGTCTGATGGATGTAGACATCGACATCTTTGACGTCAGCGGCCGCCACATCTGGACCCATTCAGAGAGCGGAGTGCCCACCGACGGCGCCTATACTGTTAGCTGGGACCTGACCGTAGACGGCGGTCGACGCCTCACTACGGGCGTTTATCTCTACCGTGTACGTGTGGGCAGCGACGGCAGCAAAAAAGCTTCAAAAGCCAAGAAACTCGTCGTCATCAGGCAATAACCGAGCCTTTTGAACGTTTAGAACAATGACTTGAGATGCAAGTCCGTGATTTCCTGACCAAACAGATAGTAATGAACAAACCCCTGAAAATAACCTTCACGGCCCTGTTGGCACTCCTTTCGCTGACCGCAAGGGCACAGAAGGAAGACATCTTCAACCCCGTCCGCACGGAAGTAACATCGCAGATGATAGCTCCCGACGCACGTGCGGCCGGACTGGGTGACGCCGGCGCCGCCACCGACCCCGACGTGAACTCGCAGTACTGGAACCCGGCAAAGTACCCCTTCACCATCTCCCGCGCCGGCGTAGCACTGAACTACACGCCCTGGCTGCGCCAGATAGTAAACGACATGGACCTGGCCTACCTCGCCGGCTACTACCGCATAGGCGACTACTCGGCCGTATCGGGCTCGCTGCGCTACTTCTCAATGGGCAAGGTGTACACCAACATGGGCAACATGGACGACAACAGCACCACCATAAGCCCCTATGAGATGTCGCTCGACGTGGCCTACTCGCTCATGCTAAGCGAGAAGTTCTCGCTCGCAGCGGCCGTTCGATGGATTTATTCCGACCTTACCTACAACTTCAGCGACGACACCTCGCCAGGCTCGGCCTTTGGAGCAGACCTGGCGGCGTACTACCAGAACTACGTTACCCTGGGCCAGCGCGAGTGCCAGCTGGGGCTTGGCGTCAACATATCGAACATAGGCAGCAAGATAACTTTTGGCGGGAGCGACGACAGCTACTTCATACCAACCAACCTGAGGGTGGGCGCCGCGCTCATGATACCTGTCGACGAGTACAACAAAGTGACCATAGCAGCCGACGCCAACAAGCTGTTAGTGCCCACGATGCCCAAGCAGGAGGACGGCGAAACACTGGAAGACTACCAGCAACGCGTGCAGAAAGACTACTACGACGTATCGTCCATCGGCGGCATCTTCAAGAGTTTCGGCGATGCACCGGGCGGTTTTTCGGAGGAACTACAGGAAATCTACTGGAGCGTAGGTGCCGAGTACACGTACAACGACAAGTTTTCCATCCGCGCGGGTTACCACCACGAGAGTGAGAACAAGGGCAACCGCAAGTATTTTACCGTAGGTGCAGGCTTCAAGATGAGCGTCTTCTCGCTCGATGCCGGCTACGTGATAGCCACCGCCAAGAGCAATCCGCTGGACCAGACGCTGCGCATCAGCCTCTCGTTCGATATGGATGGAATCAAGGATATCTTCCGAAGATGACCGCTGCCGCACCCCGGCAAACACTTAGAACAGCATATATGATAAGAGTAGGATTTGGATTCGACGTGCACAAACTGGTGCCCGGACGCGACCTCTGGCTTGGAGGAATCAAGATACCCCACACCACGGGGCTGCTCGGACACAGCGATGCCGACGTACTGATACATGCCATCAGCGACGCGCTGCTGGGCGCCGCCAACATGCGCGACATCGGTTACCACTTCCCGGACACAGCAGCAGAGACGCTCGACATGGACAGCAAGGTCATTCTGCGCCGCGTCACAGCGCTCATAGGCACCAAAGGATACCGCGTGGGCAACGTAGACGCCACCGTTTGTGCAGAGCAACCGAAGATTAACCCGCACGTACCGGCCATCACGGCGTGCCTGGCCGAGCTCATGGGAGTTAGTGAAGATGCCGTCAGCATCAAGGCTACAACCACCGAGCAGCTGGGCTTCACGGGCCGCCAGGAGGGCATATCGGCCTACGCCGTGTGCCTGATAGAGAAATAGCTGGACAGCCGGCTGTTTCTTAATAAATCAAAATTTCTTTTCAGTTTACATGCCCTTACTGCCCGGAACATGCTCTTCCGGGCAGCAATAAGCCGTATTCGGCGGTCTTGGAGGGCTGCTTCGGGAACTTTTGACACTTGTCGCACAATCGTTCGACAGGTGTCACACAATCGTGCGACACTTGTCGAAAGTTCCCGAAAGGCACATCCGACACCTTTTTTGAATATATTTCGCACCCCGCTACCGCAGCGGCCAGGAGAGATAACGCACGATTTGGTAGAGGTGGTAGCCCCAGAGCCAGGCTGCGAGCACTGCTACGAGGGCGCGGAGCATGATGAGCTGCGGGCGCGGAGCAGCGCGGAAAGCGTAACCCATGGCCAGAGGAATAACGAAAGCCCAGTGCGCCGCCATGATGTAAACCTCCGTTATGGCGAACGCCAGCACAACGTGCAGCACCACGTTGAACCCCAGCACGGCCAGCAGCAGCCACAGGTAACGGCTGCGGCGGCCGCACCACACGCCCACCGCGAACAGCAGCAACAGCGCTGCCTCGACCCCGTACTGCGCCGGCCACGTATAGGGCACCACCACGGGGCGCTCCACCAGCACGTCGCGCAGCAGGTAGCGGCGGTGCAGCTGCAGCGACTCGCCGAACAGGTTCTCTGCAACAATGGCGCTGCGGCTGTCTTTCAGCC
The DNA here is from genome assembly GCA_900199655.1 of Prevotellaceae bacterium KH2P17. Lineage (GTDB taxonomy): Bacteria > Bacteroidota > Bacteroidia > Bacteroidales > Bacteroidaceae > Prevotella. The sequence goes on along the minus strand of FZRE01000008.1, from coordinate 60,119 downwards.
GCGTCCATGCCATCTGCTTGGCCACTGCCTTCTGCGAACCCACGTGCGCCAGACTGTCGTTCATGGCCAAGGCAAAGGCCACCAGCAACACCGAAGGCACCACCGCCTGCAGCAGCAACGGCCTGAGATGCCAGAAGCGGCGCCCGTTCACGAACCACACACACAACAACACCACGGCTCCATTGCTCAGTGTAACGCCTGCCGTGAGCACAAACAGCAGCGCCGCCTGCCCCACCGTGAACGGCCGCCCCTGCTGCATCTTGCGCCCGGAGAGCCACAGGCAGAGCGTAAGCAGGAAGAGGGAGAGGCAGAAATGGTCGGGTACAATGACGGCAACAAGGATGTAGGCGAAGGAGAAAAACAACGCCACGAGCAGCAGGGCGTCGGCCTTGGGCAGGCCGATGACCTGGCGCAGCGTGCGCAACAGGAAGATGCAGGCGTACGTGGCACAGAAAACAAGCAGCACGCTCATGATGAGCGGGGCGAAGTTGGCACCCGTGAGCTGCAGCAGTCCGTGGTTAACAAGGTAGAAGGGATAGAGCAGGAAGGCCAGCAGCGGGTGCCGCAGCTCGTCGTAAGCCAGCTGCCAGTCGGTCAGGATGACGTAGGTAAGCGGGTCGAAGCCCGACAGGTGGAAGTTTGCCTGGAAGCGGTGCCACGACTGCTCGTCGTAATCGGCAAAGAGAGGAATGTACCTCCAGTTGGCTATCAGCTGCAGGACGGCCGACACCAACAGTGCTGCAAGGGCGGCGGGGCGCTCGTCGCGGCGGACGGCAAACAGCTCTCTCACAGCATGTAATCCGCTATCAGCCATCCGTTATAGATAAAAAGGTACAGCGCCAGCAGGCCTGTAAGCAGGCGGGGCAGCCGCATCGGGCTCGCCTTGAACAAGAAGCCGATGGCTATGGGGATAACGAACACCCAGTGGGCGGCCATGATGTAGACCTCGTTCAGCCCGAAGCCGAGACCAAGGTGTATAAGCATGTCGAACCCGAAGAACGACAGGCACAGCCACAGGAACCGCGAGCGGCGGCCGCACCAGATGCCTGCCACGAAGAGCAATGCCACCAGCGCCTCGGCCGCATACTGCAGGGGGCTGCGGTAACTCACGAATACGGGGCGCCGGCCGTGCACGTCCTGCAGCAGGTAAGAGCTGTGCAGCTGGAGCGTTTCGCCAAAGAGATTGTCGACGACCGACTGCAGTCGCGGCGTCGACACGTCCGACCAAGCCATGAAGGTGCCTTCGGCCATTGGCTTGCCGTCCTTCTTCGCGGGTTTCTTCTTCGCCATCGGGCGGCCGTGGTTCTTCTTGGCCTTGGCCTCGGCACGCGCTATCTCGCCCGGCCGGGCTATGTACCGGTACTCCAGCTGGCACGTTGCCCACATCAGGAGCAATGGAACAAGCACGCCGAGCACGAGGTTACGCGGGCTGAAAAAGCTGCGGCGGTTGACGAAAAGCTGCGCTATCCACACCTTCACGCCGTTACTTAGCGTGACGCCTGCCGTGAGCACAAAGAGCAAAGCTGTGGTGGCAGTAGGCAGCTTGCGGCCGGTGAGCATGCTGCAGCCGGCTATGCAGAGTGTGAGGAGCAGCAGGAAGAGCGAGAGCACGAAGTGGTCGGGGGTGCAGAGGGTAAGCATCACGTAGCCAAACGACAGCATGAGGGCCGAGAGCAGCAGCGCGTCGGCACGGCTCACCCTGACCACGTGGCGCAGGATACGGTACAGGAAGACGAACGAATAGAGCCCGCAGAACGTGGCTGGAACGGCCCACACCAGCTGCACACAGTTGAGTCCGGTGAGCTGGAACAGCCCCTGGTTAATCCAATAGAGCGGATAGAGCAGGAACGCCAGCAGCGGATGGCGGAACACGATGGTAAAGAAGGTGGTCCAGTTGGATATCATCGTGTAGATGAGGGCATCGAATCCGCTGACATGGAACTTGCTCGGAAAAGGCCCCCACGTGCCCTGCCGGTAGACCGAAAACACGTCGAAATACTTACAGATGACCAGGGCATTGAGCGCCACGATAACCACCAGCGCCACGAGGGCGGGCAACCGTTCGTCGCGACGGAGGCGGAATATGTTGAAAAAGGATTTCATCGTTTCAGGAAAAAACGTACTAACAAGAAGTTCACCGGCACGCACACGCAGAACATAGGTATGGGAGCCCAGCCCTTACTGATGCCAATGAGGAGGAAGAAGTTGAGCATGAGCATCTGCAGAAGGTAGTTCACCGCGTGCGAAAGCACGAAGCCGGCACCCCGACGGGCGTTGGCTTTCACGCGGAAGGTGTAGTGCGTGGAGGCTATGAAGTTGAAGACGAAGCTCACCAGGTAGCCTGCGGTCATGGCGGCGGTAGTGAGAAAGTGCATGCGGGATGGCGAGATGCCGTTGGGGATGAGGTGAATGAGCAGCCAGTAGATGCCGTACTGCACGGCCGTAGCCAGCAGTCCGACGATGCCGAAGCGCAGGATTTCGCCCAATTGCTGCCGCTTCTGCTCGCTCATCCCTTTGATGTAGGCCTTCAGCTGTTGCATGTCGGTAGGGTTAAAGCCAAGAGCCGGGCGTGCAGCTCGTTTGTTTCGGCTGCGCTCTTGGGCGCCTCCCGGAATGGTCGAAAGTGCGGTTCGTCGGCCCGGGCAAGCAGTTCGCGGTCGCCGCGGCTGTCGCCGTAGGCCACCAGTCGGCAGTTGCGGCTGTCAGGGAAGGCCTCCTCCAGCCGCCTCAGCTTCTCTTCGCCGTAGCAGTTTGGGGTCAGGAAGCGCCCCGTAAGCCTGCCGTTGCGTATCTCGATGCGTGTTCCGAGCACGCGCACGGGCTCTCCGCCATAATCTGCAACGGTGCCGTAGAAGAACGGGACCACCCAGTTGTCGATGCTGGCACTCACCACCGCCACCCTTGCACCGGGCTCGGCGAGGGCACGCAGCAGGGCTTCCAACCCGGCGGGGCGCAGCAGGTAGAGGCTGTGGGCAGCAAAACGGGCGCACAGACGGTTGAAATCGGCCTCGCGCATGCCCTTGAAGAAGTGGGCAAAAACTTTCTGCTTGGCCTTGTAGTTGGGATACAGATGCAGCTTCATGAGCACCAGCAGGGGGCTGTAACGCAGGAAGCCAAAGGCAAAAGCCTTGGTTCCGCGGGCGTAACGGATAAAGGCGAGCAGCGTGTCGCGCGTGGTCAGCGTGCCGTCAAAGTCGAATACGTGGAGCGTCATAGCAGGTAGATGATTACGAGGAACGACAATCCCCAGGCCAGCACGATGAGTTGGGTAAAGCGATCGTGCAGGATGACCTTCGTGGGGTCGCCGCTCTTTGCGTCTACAACCGTGAGTTGGATGTAGCGAAGCAGCCCCACAAGCACGAATACGCTCGTGAGATAGAGGTACGGGGTGTTGAACCGGCTCACCACATCGGGCGATACGGAGTACATGATGTAGCACACCAGCGTAACCGAAGCCGTGATGGTGATGGCCTGATTGATGAAGGTGAGGTTGTAGCGGATGGTGTTCTTGCGGGGTGCATCGCCCGTTTGGTTCATGCGGAGCACGTCGTCGCGGCGCTTGGCAAAGCTCAGGAAGAGCATCAGGAGAAACGTCATGAGCACTATCCAGTTGCTTAACGCAATCTCCGTGGCCACACCTCCGGCCAGCAAACGCAGCACAAAGCCGAACGCAACGATGCAGACATCAACGATGGCATACTCCTTCAGCTTCTTGCAATAGGCCACGTTGAGAAGGTAATAGAACAGGATGACGCCCCCGGTCTCGACCTTGTGGGCCGTCAACAGGAGCGGTGTGAGCATGGAGAGCACAAACATGAACACCATGAAGCCATAGCCCTGGGCCATTGAAACTTGCCCCGAGGCTATCGGCCGGTGGCATTTCACGGGATGCCTGCGGTCGGCTTCCACGTCTATAATATCGTTCAGACAGTAGATAGACGATGCTGCAAAGCAGTAGGCCATCATGGTCACGAGGCCGGCATACAGCGAGTGAGGGTTGAAAAGCTCGCCGCCAAAGAACAGGGGAACCAGTACGATGAGGTTCTTCATCCACTGCTGGGGCCGTATGAGTTTAAGGTATGTCTTCATCTTCTTATCTTGTCAACCGCCCGTGTCACTCCTTCATGGAGCAGCCACGCCAGCGGCAGGGTTATCACAACGCAAATAAAGAACGTAGGCCAGTAGCTTAGATTCCACCGTTCGATGTACCTCAGCACGAACTGACTGTGTATGAGATAGGCTTCCAGGCTCACTCCGCCCACGAAACTGATGGCCTTGTTGAGCCATGCCGGCAGCCTGCGGAACAGCCGGTTGAGCAGAAGGATGGAGCTGACGGTAAGCGGTATGTAGAGCATACGCTCCAGGAAGAGGGGAAACTCGCCGTGTTTGACCTGCTCCAGAAAGATGCTTGAAAGGAGCGACATGAGGAACATGACGATGATCATCCATATCGACGCGCCGTCCATTGTCTGCTTTCGCCGCACCATCTCGCCGCAGTTGATGCCGATGAAGAAGATGGGCACGCGGCTCCAGAATATCTCCAGATGGCCCACGGCATGGTGTATGGGCGTAACGTATTGCGTGAGTATGCACCACATAAGCATGATGACGGGCAGCCAGCGGTACACGGGATGCCTGATGATGAGCTGCATGTAGGCCGGTGCAAAGAGGTACAGCATCATCGTTGCAGGTATGTACCAGAACGTGAGCTCATCATGCAGCCAGAAATCCCAGTTAATCAAGATGTCTCCTGCCAAGTCCACAAGGCTCGTGCTGTGGCCTCCGCCGTTGAGATAGTCGGGTATGTAGAAAGCCGAAGCCATGATGAGCCAGGCCGGGTACACGCGCCAGTAGCGGTTGGCGAAGAAGTGCCGCAGGTCCGGTCGTTTGGTCCAGGAGAACCAAAGGCCCACACCGCTGAGGAAGAGGAAGATGTCCACGCCCACGTTACCCATGCGGCGCAGGCCGAAGAAGAGGTCTTCGCGGGGCAGGCCCACGTGGAAGAGGATGATGAAAAGCATGGCGGCACCCATCAGTTCGCCTCTGTACTTGCTGATGTTAACCAGCTCTATATCGGGTATTTTCCAGCTCATAGTCTATGGTTTGCGGTTTCTCGGGTTGCCATTCACTTCAGTTTCGGGTCCGGTATCTTCCTCATCACCTCCCTGACGAGCCACGCCACGGCCACCGAAGCAATGACATAGAGCAGCAGACCCGTCCATACATCGCCGCCGCGGCTGATGGGAATGAATATCTTTCGCAACACCGGATGGATAACGAAGAGTGCAGCGCTGATGCCGCCCATCCACTCCAAGAGGCCGAACACGGCCGGAGTAACGTGCGGAATGTGCACTCGCCCGATGAGCTTGACGGCATAGACGGAGGCCAGACAGATGAAAAGAGGCACGAAAGTCCACCCCACAAAGCTCTCGCCAAGGAACACCACGAGGGCCGAAGCCACCAGGAAGCCCGCCAGCAGCACAGCCCTGCCCGTGTTGACCTTGAAGAAGCGGGTGCCGAAACGGGCGAAGAGGAGTCCCAAACCGAACGGAAGCATGCCGCCCATGAAGTTGTATCGGTAGCGGTTCATGGCCTCGCCATCGGGCTGGAGCAGCAGTTGCACCGCCACGCACGCCACCATGAGCGCCACCGTAAAGCCCCAGTGGCGGCGGTAGAGCAGCAGCCGATAGACTACATAGAGCTGCAACATGAGCCCGAAGAACCAATACGGGCCGGGCCATATCTGCCTGTCGGGGTTCGGGAGCAGGTTGTTCAGCATGCCGAGCTGGGCCACCACCTGCGTTACCGTGTAGTGCCAGCTGCCCGGGGTGACGGCATCAACCACGGTGAAGCACACAAACCCCACCATCATCATCTTGAAGAGCTTGAGAAAATGGTACTTCACAAAGGCCCACGCGCCCACCTCCGGCGCTCCCGGCTGCACGTGGCGCGGGCTCTGCTCGTACTTGCGCACCAGCCCGAAGGCACTCAGGAAGAGGAACACCGGTACGCCGTAGTGGCCGAAGAACGACAGCAGATGCAGCGGCAGGCTGCCGTCGGGGGCCATGACCACCCGGTGCAGCCAGGCCACATTACGCTCGGAGAACTGATACTCGTTCTCCTTGACAACGGGACCGAGCCAATGACAGTAGTTGTGCAGGAATATTCCGACGATTGCCAGACCCCGAAGGGCGTTGCACTCGGCTCGCGTCAGGAGTTCGTTATCATTCATGTCGCATTGTTTTTTCCTTGGCTTCGTGGGCCTCACGCAGCTTGTCGTAATCGACCGACTTCTTCAGCAGGCGCGGCCGCAGCTCGTTGTAGTCGGGGCTCAGCACGTTGTACTCCGCGTGATAGCTGGGCGCCGAGATGCCTGCCAAGTACAACAACAGGTGCGGCAGGGCATCGGTCATGAACCGGCGGCGGCGTGCCTGGATGATTTCACGGTATATTTCGGGATGGCGCACCACGTACTCGTGCGAGCACCATATCCAGAACGGAATCTCGAACTCATAGCGGGCCAGGTCGTAGTCCACCCGGGCAGAGTGCAAACGGCACGTGATGCCGCGCGTTCCCTCATAGCACTCCTCGCCGTGGTCGGGCATGTAGATAACCACGGTGTTGGTGTGTTCGTAGAGCCTACATATCTGGTCTACCACGGAGTCGTTGTAAAGTACGGCGTTATCATAGTCGGCCACCGTTTGCCGTTGCTTGTCGTTGAGCTCCGGCCGGTGGTCGGCATAGTCGGAGCCCTTGAACTTCCAGCGGTCGCGGGGCGAGCGCTGACGGTAGCTAACGTGCTGACCAATGAGGTGGAAGATGGTTAGCTGGTGCTCCCCGTCCTCCTTCCGCAGCCGCCGGTACTCGCTCAGCAGGCCCGCGTCGTAGCGGAACACCTGGCTGTTGCGCGTATCGAACTGCGCCTTACTCAACGTCGGGTTGTTCAGGAAGAAGCCTCCGCTGAAGTCGTACACCTCCTCCTTGGCCTTGGGCAGAAACTGGTTGGTCAGGAAGGTGACGTGATAGCCGGCCTTGCGGAACACCTCCGGGAAGAGCGGATAGTCGCACCACTCGCCCTGCTGGCCCACTACGTGCATGGAAAACACGTTCTTGAACACGTAGCTCGTCAGGTTCCAGGGCGACACCACGTCGGTGAACTTGACCAGCAGGCCACTTTTCTCGCGCCGGCTCTGGCGCGGCGTGGTGGGCATAAAGTAGCCGTACTGCGCCGAGTGCTGCTTGCCGTAGCTCTCGCCGATGATGAGCACGATGTTGGGTGAGCGGAACGAGCAGCTGTCAACCTGCACCTTGTCGGCGGCGGAGATGAGCTTGTCTATCTGTTCCGCAGCCAGTGAGTTGGCCCGCAGACTAAAGAGTAGCCTGTTAACGGGCGTATAGAAGTTGGCATGACCGCGCTGCGTGAGCGCATGCTCTACGTCCCCAACCGTCTGCTGGTGCATGATGCGCCAGAAGGCTTTCTTGTTCGCGTAGCTTGCACTCCAGCTGAAGCAGAACGTCACCAGCACTACCACACCGAGAAACGGCTCTGCACGCCGCAGCCACTCGCGCCCCTTACGGAGCCGATAGCCCAGGAACACGCGCTGGCGGTAGGTGAGATGCTCCTCTATCTGCGGCCTCAGCGTCCAGAATACGTGCACAAGCAGGAGCAGAACTACCCACCCCACGGGCGAGAAAATGACGTCGGGAGAGAGATAAGTGCGCAGAAACTCGCCCGCCTCTCGGGTGTCCGTTTCGCCTACTAACAGCAACATGGTGGGCGTGAGGGTCGACTCAAACTTCACCCAGCAGTACACATCGACGATGGCCACACCGTACAACGCCACGTAGAGCACTGCCTTGACCCACCGCCTCGCCTTGCGCGGAATGAGCACAAGCACCAGGCAGAGCAGGTAAACATCGACAAAAAGTTCGGAATAAAGGTGTTCGTAGAGCGGTTTACCATCGGGTTGCGTAAGCCAGGCGCACAGAACGCCGAGGGCATACATGAATACGAAGAATGGCGCATTCTCCTTGATGGGGCGGAAAAGCTTGTCAATTATCTTTCCCAGAATCGTTAATATCTTCATTCGCAACACCTTTATAATGCAGCAAAATTACTCTTTTTTTCCGGATATAACAAGGTTCGCGAGGCGAATTAACACTTGCGCCCGCTTGCCTTCCGCTCTTTTGGCGCAGCCACAGCCCGGTAGCAGAGCCGCCGACTGCTGCAAGCAGCCGTTTCGGTCTTAGGCTCCCGGAACCTTGAGACTGTGAAGCAACAGTAAGCCACTGTTGTTTCAAGGCGGAAATTGTCATAAAATATGACCGTTATTTAACACTTCCTGAACCGTTGAAAGAGACTGCCAAACAGCCCGAAACACGCCCTTCAGCTTCCCGTTGCTATGCTTCAGGCGCCATAAGGCATGCTTCAAGCCCGCCGAAGGATTGCTTCAAGTTCGTTGAAAGATAGCTTCAAGCCCGTTGAAGGATAGCATCAACGGGGCCGAAGCTGTGCTTTCGCAATGCAATTTACATGCTTTAAGCCCCCAAAAACTATCTTCCAACATCCCCAAAGACTGTTTTCAAGCCGTCAAAAGAATACGAAAGAAATACAAACAGCTGATTATCAGAGCTTTATGAAAATACGGAAAACAGCGCGTTTTTCGCCCCTGCTGTGGCTTTGTTGGCTTCTGTCGCAAAACAGGAAGGGGTGTTTGTCAACTTATAACCTGGTTTTTAACAATTCTGCAAGCAGGTTATCAGCGTGTTTGGACAGGATTGCGGGCTGGCATCCGGCAATCTCCGGCCTGCTTTCTCCTGCGTCCGCAAGTTCTACGGTCATGTTGTCAAGAGGCTCACAAGAGGCTGCGAAACCAGTACATTACAATCCGTCAGCCTATCCATTCGCACTTCCGTACATCCTCATCACATCGTTCTCGATGGCGGGAGGCACCATGCCGGCTATCGGCTGACCGGTGGCAGCGCGGCGGCGGATGTCGGAACTGCTCACATTGTACAGCTCCGTTTCCATCAGCATCACACCCTCGGGCAGCGTGGCGGCCTCTATCGGGTAGCCGGCACGCGGATAGATGGCAATGCGGTGGGTAGCGAGAATGTCCTGATAGTGGCCCCATCGGTCGAAGGCCAGCCAGTTGTCGGCGCCGATGAGGAGCACGAACTCCACGCCGGCGAAGTCCTTGGCCAGCGCCTGAAGCGTCTGCCAGGTGTACGAAGGCTTGGGAAGACGGAACTCATAGTTGGACGCTATGAGCCTTGGTTCGCCCGTGAGGGCCTTGCGAACGAGGGCAAGGCGGAGGTCATCGTCAAGCAGGTCGGGCGCTGCCTGCTTGAAGGGATTGAGCGGCGAGACCATGAAAAGAATGCTGTCGAGGCCGGCCGCGCGCAGCATCTGGCGCGCCAAAGCCACGTGACCCACGTGGATGGGGTTGAAGGAGCCGCCGTAGAGGCCCACCACGGAGGCGCCGCTGAGGGCTCGGGCAAGGCTTTCTGCATGGCGTGCAGCGGCAGGGGTGCGTTTGGGTTGCGTGTTCATAGACTGTAGGATTTGCCGGGCAGAGGGGCGGAGGAACCGCCGGTGCGGGTTATTTCAGGAAGTCGCGGATGAGCTGCAGGGTTTGTTGCTCTGCCTGCTCCAGGTTATCGTTCACGACAACATGGTCAAAGCGCGGGGCAAACGTCATCTCGTACGAGGCCTTGGCCAGCCGGTCTTCGATGGCCTCGGGCGTATCCGTGGCGCGTGCCACGAGTCGGCGCCGCAGTTCTTCGATGGATGGCGCCTGGATGAAGATGCTCAGGGCGCGGTCGCCATAGTGCTGCTTGATGTTGCAACCGCCCTTTACATCGACGTCGAAGACAACGTTCTCGCCCTTTGCAGCCTGTGTTTCGACCTGCGACTTCAACGTTCCGTAGAAGCGGTCTTCGTACACTTCCTCGTATTCCAGGAACTCCCCAGCCTCTATCTTGTGCCTGAACTCGGCGGGAGTGAGGAAGAAATACTCCACTCCATCACGCTCGGTGCCGCGCGGCTGGCGGCTGGTGCAGGAGATGGAGAAGGCCAGTCGGAGCTCCGGATGCTCCTTCATGAGCCACTGTACGATGGTGCTTTTTCCGCTGCCACTGGGGGCGGAGAAGATGATTAACCTCCCCCGGCCCCTCCGAAGGAGGGGGGTGCCTTGCGGGATTGGTGCTGATTGTTTGGTCATTGTGGATGGGCTATTTAATGTTTAACCTCCCCCGGCCCCTCCGAAGGAGGGGGGTGCCTTGCGGGGTTGGAGCTGATTGTTTGGTCATTGGGTTCTTTTTATTTTAGTTTTAACCTCCCCCGGCCCCTCCGAAGGAGGGGGGTGCCTTGCGGGGTTGGGGCTGATTGTTTGGTCATTGGGTGATTGTTATTTAATTTTTAACCTCCCCCGGCCCCTCCGAAGGAGGGGGGTGCCTTGCGGGGTTGGGGCTGATTGTTTGGTCATTGGGTGATTGTTATTTAATTTTTAACCTCCCCCGGCCCCTCCGAAGGAGGGGGGTGCCTTGCGGGGTTGGGGCTGATTGTTTGGTCATTGTTTGTTTTATTTTTTCTATTACCTTGTCAGTATCGTAAAGGATTTGGTCGTTGGTGAACCTTACTACGCGGAAACCGAAGGACTCTAAGTAGTGGGTGCGCTCCATGTCGGCCTGCTGCTGGGCGGCAGAAGTGTGGTAGCCACCGTCAATTTCGATAACGATGTTGAGGGACAAGCAGACGAAATCGGGGATGTAACCATAAACCGGATGCTGGCGACGGAAGCGTACACCTAACTGTTTGCCCTTTAACCGCTCCCAGAGAAGTGCCTCGGCTTCGGTCGGATAACGCCGGTTGCTTTTGGCGTTACGCCTCAGCAAAGTGTAAGTAGAGGCTTCGCTGGTTTGGTAATGGTAGTTGCCAAAGTAGCCATGTCCTTCATCCTCTTCTTCCATATAACACGTTTTTAGCTTCAAATTCTTATCACTTGCAGAGAAAAAAGAAATCTCCCGCTTTCTCCCCAAGTCCACCTCATTACCCTATCCCGCCCCAACAGGAAACCTGAACCGCCAGGCACTCCCCTCCTTCGGAGGCGCCGGGGGAGGTTCACAGTGCGTTGAGCACCTGTTCCTTGATTTGTTCGAGCTCGTCCTTCATCTTCACCACGATGTTCTGCATGTCTGCATTGTTGCTCTTGGAGCCTGTGGTGTTGATTTCGCGGCCCATCTCCTGGGCAATGAAACCAAGTTTCTTGCCGTTGGGACGGGTCTCTGCCATCGTTTCGCGGAAGTACTTCAAGTGGTTTGCCAGTCGTTGCTTCTCCTCGCTGATGTCGAGTTTCTCGATGTAGTAGATGAGCTCCTGCTCCAGTCGGTTTTGGTTGTAGTCGGCCTCGGGTATCTGTTGCAAGCCCTTGACAATCTGCTCGCGTATCTTGGGTACGCGGCTCTTCTCGTACGGCTCGATGCCGGCGAGCAGGGCGGCAATGTTGTCTATCTTCTCATTGAACTTCTTTTCGAGCGCCGCTCCCTCCTGCCGGCGGAAGGCAACGACGGCATCCAGCGCCTGCATAACGGCCTGGCGCACCACCTGCCACTCCTCATCGTCCAGCACCTCGACCTCTGTCTTGGTGGTAACATCGGGCATGCGGAGCAGCGTGTAGAACCAGTCCTGCGGCTCCGGAATGCCCGTGCGGGCAGCTATCTCCTTAATTTGACGGTAGTAATTCTCCACGAGTTGCGCGTTAACAGGTGTGGCATCAACGGCTTCACCCTTGTCAATCCAGACGGAAACGTCTATTTTTCCCCGTTCCAGAGCCTTGGTTACCAGCTGCCGGATCTCGATTTCCTTCTCCCTGTACAGGGGCGCTATGCGTGTAGAAAGGTCTGCGGCCTTGCTGTTGAGCGACTTAATTTCGACGTTGATCTTCTTGTCCCGGTAAGTTGCTACCGACTTTCCGTAACCTGTCATTGATTGTATCATAACTTTCTTTCGCGTTAAATTTCTGCAAAAGTACGAAAAATAAGGGAGAAAAGAGTAAATTTGCACTTTATTAATAGAATATATCAGCTCATGTCGTGCATATTAAATATTGAGACGAGTACCAAGGTGTGCTCCGTGGCAGTAAGCAATGATGCCGAGTGCATCTTCAATAAGGAAGACCATTCGGGGCCCAATCACAATGAGAAACTTGGCGTGTACGTGGACGAGGCGCTGTCGTTTGTCGACAATCACGCCATTCCCGTAGACTATGTTGCCGTGAGCTGCGGGCCCGGTTCCTACACAGGACTGCGCATAGGCATCTCGATGGCCAAGGGCATCTGCTACGGCCGCAACCTGAAACTCATTGGCGTGCCCACGCTGGAGCTGCTCTGCGTGCCCGTGTTGCTGCGCGAAATAGCAGCCGAGGAGGATGCCCTGCTCTGCCCGATGCTCGACGCACGCAGGATGGAAGTGTACGCGCAGCTCTTCGACCGCTCGCTGAAAGAAGTGCGGCCTATCCATGCCGACGTGGTTGACGGCGACACCTACAAGGAATATCTGGACGAACGACCGATCTACTTCTTCGGCAACGGAGCCGAAAAGTGCATGGAAACCATCAACCATCCCAATGCTCACTTCATCAAGAACATTGAACCGCTGGCCAAGAACATGTTCCCCCTGGCCGAGAAACGCATTGCAACAGAACAATTCGAAGACGTGGCCTACTTTGTGCCTTTCTATCTGAAAGACTTCGTGGCCAAGCTCCCGCGCAAGATGCTGTGATGCAGACACTACACAACTGATTATGAACACAACGCAAATGAATATAGAAGGATTGGACTACAACACCCAGCGCGAGAAGCTGGTGCTGCCCGAATACGGGAGGGAAGTGCAGAAGATGGTGGACCATGCCATAGGCTTGGAGAGCAAGGCAGAGCGCCAACGCTGTGCCGAAAGCATCGTTGCCATCATGGCCCGCATGTTTCCGCAGAACAAGGAGAACGGTGACTACAAGCAGAAGCTGTGGGATCACCTGGCCATTATGAGCAACTTCGAGTTCGACATCGACTGGCCTTTCGACATCGACGAGGCTAAGAAGATAGCCACCAAGCCCGAACCGCTGGCCTACCCCATGACTCAAATTCCCGTAAGGCATTATGGCAAGATGCTGTTTGAAATCTTCGACAAGCTGAAAGCCATGGAGCCGGGCCAGGAACGCGACCAACTTGTAAAGCTGGCTGCCAACCAGATGAAGCGCAACCTGCGCCAATGGAGCCACGGCTCGGCAGATGACGAGAAAGTGGCCAACGACCTCGCCCGCTTCACTGACGGCAAGGTACAGCTCGACCTCAACTCGTTTACCTTCGAGAAGATGCCGGCGGCTGAGACCGAGAAGAAGAAGAAAAGAAAATAGACATGGAATCATTCATCATCGAGGGCGGCCATCAGCTGCACGGTGAAATCACACCACAGGGCGCGAAGAACGAAGCCCTGGAGGTTATCTGTGCCTCTATCCTCACCCGAGAGCCTGTCCGTATTGCCAATATCCCCGATATCTTGGATGTAAACAACCTCATCCGGTTGCTCAAGGACATTGGCGTAAAGGTGACGAAGCACGCCCCCGGCGACTTCACTTTCCAGGCCGACGAGCTGAATCTTGACTATCTGGACAGCGATGAGTTTGTGAAGAGCTGCTCGTCACTGCGTGGTTCCGTCCTCATGATAGGCCCGCTGCTGGGCCGCTTCGGCAAGGCAACGGTGGCACAGCCCGGTGGCGACAAGATTGGACGCCGCCGACTGGACACCCACTTCCTTGGTTTCAAGAACCTGGGAGCCAAGTTTGTGCACGTAGCCGACCGCAACGTGTTCGAGATTCAGGCCAAGCAGCTGCGCGGAAGCTATATGCTACTCGACGAAGCCTCCATCACCGGCACGGCCAACATCATCATGGCAGCCGTAATGGCACGTGGAACAACCACCATCTACAACGCTGCCTGCGAACCTTACATCCAGCAGTTGTGCCATCTCCTCAATGCAATGGGAGCCAACATCAGCGGTATCGCCTCCAATCTTTTGACCATCGTGGGCGTCAAGGAACTGCACGCTGCCCGCCACACCATTCTGCCCGATATGATAGAGGTAGGCTCCTTCATCGGCATGGCAGCCATGGTAGGCGACGGCATCAGGATTAAGAACGCCTCGGTGAATAACCTCGGGCTCATCCCGGAAGCCTTCCGGCGCCTCGGAGTCAAGATTATCACGGAGGGCGACGACCTCCTCGTGCCCCGCCTGCCTCATTACGAGGTCGACTCTTTCATCGATGGCTCCATCATGACTCTGGCCGACGCGCCCTGGCCTGGGCTCACCCCCGACCTGCTCTCGGTGCTTATCGTCGTGGCCACGCAATGCCGCGGCAGCGTGCTTATACACCAGAAGATGTTTGAAAGCAGGCTTTTCTTCGTCGACAAGCTCATCGACATGGGTGCGCAGATTATTCTCTGCGACCCCCACCGTGCCGTAGTCATCGGCCATGACCATAAGCTCAGGCTCCGCGCTGGCCGCATGACGAGCCCCGATATCCGTGCAGGCATCGCCCTGCTGATAGCTGCCATGAGTGCCAACGGCACCAGCCGCATTGACAACATCGCCCAGATAGACCGCGGCTATCAGGACATCGAGCACCGTCTCAATGCCTTAGGAGCCAACATCAAACGCGTACAGAACTGATGGTAAGGGACACCGACGTTTACAGAATAGGCCGCATAGGCAAGCCACACGGCGTGAAAGGAGAGCTGACCTTCCTCTTCGAGGACGATGTATTTGACAGAACCGACGCCGAATACTTGTTTCTGGAAGTCGAAGGCATACTTGTACCTTTCTTTATAGAGGAATATCGCTTCCGCGGAAGCGAGACTGCACTGGTCAAGTTCTGCGATATCGACACCCAGGAGCAGGCCCGGGAGCTGACGGGATGCGATGTTTATTTCCCCCGCCAACTGTCGGACAGCACGCCGGAGGACATTTCCTGGGCCGAGATAACAGGCTTCCAACTTGTCGATACCCATAGTGGCAACGCCGTCGGAATCATCAGGCACGTAGATGATTCCACGCTCAACATCCTCTTTGAAACAGAAACTCCCGACGGCAAAACCCTGCTGATACCCGCTCATCTGGAGCTTATCGAGGGCGTGGATGCCGCCAACAAGGAAATCAGAATCAATCTGCCGGAGGGCATCCTCGACCTATAGCGAGGCCTGCTCCGGCTAACACAGAGAACATGAAGAAACAAGTTTGTATATTGGGCAGCACAGGCTCCATCGGAACACAGGCGCTCGACGTCATCCGACAGCATGCCGACCTGTTCGAAGTCTACTGCCTCACGGCCAACGACCGCTATGAGGAACTGGCCGCACAGGCCCATGCGTTTCGCCCGGCAGCCATCGTCATTGCCAACGAAGCCCACTACCAGCCACTGCAACAGCTCATGAGCGACATGCCGGAAGTAAAGGTCTACGCCGGCAAAGATGCCCTCGACCAGATTGTTGAGGCCGACCCTATCGACATAGTGCTCACTGCAATGGTGGGATTTGCAGGCCTTTCGCCTACCATTCACGCCATCCGCGCCCGTAAGAAGATTGCTCTGGCCAACAAGGAGACGCTCGTCGTGGCGGGTGAACTCATCTGCCAGCTGGCTCTGCAATACCATGTAGACATCCTGCCAGTTGACTCCGAGCACTGTGCTATATTCCAGAGCCTGGTCGGCGAAGACCAAAACGAGATTGACAAGATACTTCTCACCTGCTCCGGAGGGCCTTTCCGCCTCTGCAGCCACGAGCAGTTGGAACGCGTGACGGCGGCCGACGCGCTCAAGCATCCCACCTGGGAGATGGGTGCAAAGATAACCATCGACTCGGCAACGCTCATGAACAAGGGCTTCGAGGTCATGGAAGCCAAGTGGCTCTTCGGCGTTCCGGCCGACAGGATACAGGTACTCATCCACCCGCAGAGCATCGTACACAGCGCCGTTCAGTTCATGGACGGCAGCGTGAAGGCGCAACTGGGCGTGCCGGACATGCGCCTGCCCATCCAGTATGCACTCACTTTCCCCAAGCGACTGCACTTAGACGGCGACCGGCTCGACCTGTTCAGGCAGCCGCTGGAGTTCTTGGAACCCGACATGAGCAAGTTCAAATGCCTCTCACTGGCCTACGATGCCATCAACAGAGGCGGCAACATGCCCTGCATACTCAACGCTGCCAACGAGGTGGTGAATGCCGGTTTCCGCCGGGGAGACTGTTCTTTCCTCGGCATGGCCGATGTGATAGAGCAGACGATGGCCCAGGCCACTTTCGATGCTAACCCCGACTACGAGGTCTACATACAGACCGACGCCGAGGCGCGACGCATAGCCGCCGAACTCATGAATGGCAGACAAACCACCCGTTAACGATTATCAAGCATTTAATTCGGTAGGCCGCAGCAGGCAGATGAGCCCCGGCGGCCGGCCAACAACAGTCAACAATAATGGAAATATTTCTCATCAGACTGCTCCAGTTCATTCTGGCAATCTCCTTACTGGTTCTCCTGCACGAGGGAGGACACATGTTTTTCTCCAAGCTCTTCGGTGTAAGAGTTGAGAAATTCTTTATTTTCTTCGATGTGGGTATCGGCAAATGGAAAGGCAGCCTTTTCCATTTCAAACCCAAAAACAGCGATACCGAGTACGGCATGGGATGGCTGCCACTGGGTGGCTACTGCAAAATTGCCGGCATGATAGACGAGAGTTTCGACACCGAACAGATGAAGAAACCCGCAGAACCGTGGGAGTTCCGCTCCAAGCCGGCCTGGCAACGCCTGCTCATCATGACGGGTGGCGTGCTCGTAAACTTTCTTCTGGCGCTCTTCATCTACAGCATGGTGCTCTTTTATTGGGGCGAAACTTACACCAAGGTGTCTGACATGACGCAGGGAATGGTCTTCAACACCGAGGCCAAGAAACTCGGTTTCCAGGACCATGACATCCTTCTGGGCACCGACAAGGGACCTTTCAAGGAGTTTGATGCCGACCTCTACCGCGATATCTCCGAAGCTCTGTGGTGCGACGTGATGCGTGGCGGCAGGAAAGTACGCATCAGCCTGCCCGGCGACATCAACCTGCTGGACATGCTGAAAAGCACCCCCCAGTTTGTGCGTCCCTACATTCCGGCCACGGTAGAGGATGTTGTACCCGGCTCGCCGGCCGACAAGATTGGCATCAGGAAGGGCGACCGCATCCTCTCCTTCAACGGTAAAGCCATCACATCGCACAGCGATTTCACCGACATACTGAAGCTCAAGAGCCAAGATCTCAACAAAGGCATGACCCGGCAGGACAGTATCGACATCCTCACCATGCCCATCGTATTCCAGCATGCCGGTGCAGCAAAGGCCGATTCGGCCATGGTTACGCTTACCGACAGCATCAAGATAGGCTACCGACCCGTTAATGTACTGGCCTCGTACAAGCAGACTCACATCAGTTACGGCTTCCTCGAGAGCTTCCCGGCAGGCGTTAAATACGGCGTAAACGTACTGGGCGGCTACGTGAGCGACATGCGTTACGTGTTCTCGGCCGACGGAGCAAAGAGCCTGGGAGGCTTCGGCGCCATCGGAAGTCTGTTCCCCCCAACGTGGGACTGGCACATGTTCTGGATGATGACGGCCTTCCTCAGCATCATTCTTGCTTTCATGAACATCCTCCCCATACCTGCTTTAGACGGCGGACATGTACTCTTCCTGCTCTATGAGATGATTACCCGGCGCAAGCCGAGCGAAACTTTCATGATACGGGCAGAGTACGTTGGCATCGGCATCCTGCTGCTGCTGATGGTTGTAGCCAATCTGAACGACATCCTGCGCTGGCTCGGCTACATGTAAAAAAGCCGTAAGCGCCACCTCCACCTTATTTATATATAACGACTGAAGCCGGACGAGTAACCCCCAAGGTACCGTCCGGCTTCAGTCGTTATATGTGGCTTGCCCCCTCCCCTCCTTCGGAGGGGCCGGGGGAGGTCTTATTTATTTGCCTCTTCCCAGCGCTTGGTCTGCGTGCAGGTAACGGTTGTTACCTGGTCACCGGCCTGCATGCGGAAGTCGCCCTCCTCCAGAATCCAGTGCCCGTCGGCGCCTACGAAGGCGAGGTCGGAGCCGCGCAACCGGAGCGTAACGGTCTTGGTTTCGCCCGGTTTGAGGTCTATTTTCTCGAACGCCCGCAGCCTGCGGTTATCCGGAGTGAGCGAAGCAACAAGGTCGGAGCTGAACAGCAGCACGCTCTCCATGCCCTCTCGGTTGCCCGTATTGGTCACGTCGACACTGAAGGTAAGCTCGTCAGAGGCCGTAAACTGCGCTTTGTCTACCCGCAGATTGGCGTATCTGAAGGTGGTATAGCTGAGCCCGAAGCCGAAAGGCCACTGCGCCGAGGCATCGGCACTGTAGTTGTAGGCTCCCGTCATGGTCGTTACCTGCTCGCTGGGTTTATAGTCGTACTTGATGAGTGATGCCTGCGACTTGGGATAAGTGAACGGCAGCCGGCCGCTGAAGTTGCGGTCGCCGGCCAGCAGATTGGCCAGTGCGTCGCCTCCCTCGCTGCCTGGCAGGATAATGTCTACCACAGCCTGCGCCAGCGGAACAATGTCGCTCACGATGCGCGGACGCCCTTCGTTGAGCACCAGCACAATGGGCTTGCCCGTCTTGGCAAGCTCCTTGACCAGCCGACGCTGGTTTTCGGAGAGCGCCAGGTCGTCGAGATTGCCCGGAGTCTCGGCATACGTGTTCTCTCCTACGCAGGCCACGATGACGTCAGCATGTGCAGCAGCCGCCACGGCCTCGTCTATACGGGGCGCATTCTCCTCGTAGTAAAGGCCCTGGTGATTGTAAGTCACGCCTGCCACGTAGTTCACGTTGTCCTTGCCGAACTTCTGCTGCATGGCCTCAAAGATGGTGTGCTTGCCCTGGAGGAACCGTTCCTGCCCCTGCCCCGACCACGTCATGGTCCAGCCTCCGTTGAGTGTGCGGATGGAATTGCCGTTGGGGCCGGTTACGAGTATCTTCGTTCCCTGCCGCAGGGGCAGCAGGCCGTCCTGGTTCTTGAGCAGAACCAGGGACTGCTCGGCTGCATCCAGCGCCTTGAGTGCGAACTCACGGGAGCCGAAGAGCGGGTAGTCTTTCCAATTATAATAAGGAGTCTTGAACAGTCCGAGCCTGTACTTGAGGCGCAGCACGCGGCGCACGGCGTCGTCTATGCGTTCCATCTTCACCGCTCCCTCATCCACCAGCTGCTTCAGCAGGACGCAGAAGTCCCAGCTGTAGGGATCCATCGACATGTCGATACCGGCGTTGATGGCTATGCGGATGGCGTCTTTCTTGTCGCGGGCTATGTGGTCACGGTTCCACAGGTTCACGATGTCGGCCCAGTCGGTCACAATCATGCCGTCCCAGCCCAGGTCGTTTTTCACCCACCGGGTTAAGTATTCGTAGTTGGCGTGCAGCGGCATGCCGTTATTGCTCTGCGAGTTCACCATGATGGTAAGCGCCCCGTTGCGCAGCGCCTCGAGAAAAGGAGCGAAGTGTTTCTCCCGCATCTCGGTCTCCGGTATTTGCGAGGGAGTGCGGTCTTTGCCCGATACGGGCACGCCGTAGCCCATGAAGTGCTTCATGCAGGCAGCCACATGGTACTTGCCTATGTGGTTAGGGTCGTCGCCCTGGAAGCCCAGCACCGACTCTCTACCCATCTCGGCATTCAGGTAGGCGTCCTCTCCGAAGTTCTCCCACATACGCGGCCAGCGCGGCTCTCGGCCCAAGTCAACCACCGGGGCATAAACCCAGGGAATGCTGCCGGCCTTGGTTTCGTAGGCCGATATGCGGCTCCCCTCGCGCGTAAGCGTCCGGTTGAAGGCGGCGCCCATGTTGTTGCCCTGCGGGAAAAGCGTGCCCCCCTGGGTGTAAGTGGTGCCGTGAATCTGGTCGACGCCGTACACGCAGGGGATGCCAATCTCCTTCATGCTCTTTTTCTGGATAACGGTGATGAGCTCCTGCCACTCCTGCCGCGTAACGGCTGCACCGTGGGGCACGTTGAGAATGGAGCCTACCTTGTACTTGCCGATGACGGTATCGAGCATGGCCTGGCTGACCTTGAAGCCCTGCTTGACGTTGGGGTCGAGGATGACGTCAATCGTCAGCTCCGTCATCTGCCCAATCTTCTCCTCGAGGGTCATCTTGGCCAGCTGCTTCTCTATCTGCTCTTCAATCTTGGAGTCGCGGCTGATGACGGGCTGCTGCGCCGCTGCCATGCCGACGCATGCCGACAGAGCCGCCGTTAGGATGGTTTTCTTTTTCATTGGTTTCTGTGTATTAGGTAACTCTGACTGCAAAGATAAAAAGATTTTTCCGGTTATACAACATTTCCGACCAAATGCTTCCGCCGCCGTCAGCCGGCTCTCAAACGGGCGGAAAGGGCACCGGCAGGGTATCATGCAGCCACCTGAAAAAGTGCCGAAGCTATGCTTCGGGAACTTTCGACACTTGTCGCACGATTGTGTGACACCTGTCGCAGATATGTGCGACACTTGTCAAAAGTTCCTCGCTTCACCTTTTCATTACCGGGGCAAGGACTTCCGCCACCCTCGTCAGGCACTTCCCGAAACGGGTCTGGAAGCCTTTGCCGGCACTGTTTTTGAGAAGCCGGGCGGCTGATTGCTTGCCCGTGTCGGATATTTGCAGTACCTTTGCCTGTGGTATTATAAAGTTCGGATGAATGGATATCATTAGATTTATCAAGGACTGGACCCTTCCCGTCTCCATGGGCACGGGTGCCGGCCTTTATCTTCTTTTCGCTTTTACGCCCGCACTGGGCCCGGCAGCCACGGCCATGGCACCTTTCTTTGATGCTATCCTGCCGCTTTTCATGTTTCTCATACTCTTCGTTACCTTCTGCAAGGTCGATTTCCGCAAGCTCATACCCGTAAGGTGGCACCTGTGGGTGGGCGTGCAGCAGGTGGTGTTCGTGTTTGCCATCGTGGCGCTGGTACTGGGTTTCGGCATGCGGGGGCAGCACCTGGTGCTCATGGAGGCCATACTGACCTGCATCATCGGCCCCTGCGCGGCCGCCGCTCCCGTGGTGACATCGAAGCTGGGGGGCAATCTGGAGCAGATGACCACCTACACCTTCCTGTCCAACTTCATCACGGCGCTGCTCATTCCGGTGTGTTTCCCGATGATAGACAAGGCGGCCGACATCTCCTTCGGGGCCGCTTTTCTGCAGATACTCTATGAGGTGTGCGTGGTACTGCTGCTGCCCATGCTGCTGGCCTACATCGTGAAGCACGGCTTCCACAGGTTCCACCGGTGGGTGACGGGCGTCAAGGACCTGTCGTACTACCTCTGGGGCTGCTCGCTCATGATAGTAACGGGCACCACGGTAAAGAACATCGTGCACGCCGAAACATCGGCCTGGTTCCTCGCCCTCATCGCTCTGCTGGGGCTGCTGCTCTGCATCGTGCAGTTTGCTACGGGCCGCTTCATCGGTCACTACTTTGATGCCACCACCGAGGCAGGGCAGGCTCTGGGGCAGAAGAACACGGCTTTCGCCATCTGGATAGCCTACACGTACCTCAACCCGCTCAGCTCCGTGGGGCCGGGATGCTACATTCTGTGGCAGAACATCATCAATTCGGTGGAGATATGGCACTACCGCAAGCGCGGGATGGAGCACGCCTCCTGAAGCTGCGAACGGACTGTTACCGCGCAGGCACATCCTACATTCTGCGCCGAAGGGTACAGACAAAAAAGTTCCCGACCAGCATGCAGCCGGCCGGGAACTTCCATTTATAGCGATAGTGCGGTTTACTTGTCGAACTTCTTGTGTACCTGCAGCATGGCCTTGGGGTCGAGTATCTCGTCAAGCTGTTCCTTGGTAAGGAGCCCTTTCTCCAGAGCAACGTCCTCGAGGCTCTTGCCCGTCTCCAATGCTTCTTTGGCTATCTTGGTGCTGTTCTTGTATCCGATGTAGGGATTGAGCGCCGTCACGATGCCGATGGAGTTCTTCACCATGGCCAGGTTGTGGCCGGTGTTGGTGGTGATGCCGTCAACGCACTTCTCCCGAAGCGTGTCCATAGCCCGCGAGAGCCATGTAATGCTCTCGAAGAGGCACTCGGTAATGACGGGTTCCATCACGTTGAGCTGCAGCTGTCCGGCCTCGGCGGCAAAGCAGACGGTATTGTCGTTGCCTATTACTTTGAAGCAAACCTGGTTCGTAACCTCTGGTATGACGGGGTTCACCTTGCCCGGCATGATGGACGAACCGGGCGCCATAGCCGGCAGGTTGATTTCGTGCAGGCCGCAACGGGGGCCCGATGCCATGAGCCGGAGGTCGTTGCAAATCTTGGAGAGCTTAACGGCCAGGCGCTTCAGGGCGGCACTGTAGCTTACGTAGGCACCCGTATCGGGGGTTGCCTCTATCATGTCAGAAGCCTTTTCGAACTCGTCGCCGGTGAGTTCCGACAAGTAGCGTGTGCACAGGTCGGCATATCCCGGCGCGGCGTTCAGCCCCGTTCCGATGGCCGTTCCGCCCATGTTGATTTCGTGGAGCAGCCTCTCGTTGCGGCCGATGTTGGCAATCTCCTCCTCCAGGTTATTGGCAAAGGCGTTGAACTCCTGCCCCGACGTCATGGGAACGGCATCCTGCAACTGCGTGCGACCCATCTTCACGTCGTCCTTAAACTCCACTCCCTTCTTGCGGAAAGCCTCAATCAGCTGCTCCAGGCTCTTTATCAGGGTCTTGTTCATGCGGATGATGGCGTAGCGTATGGCCGTAGGATAAGCGTCGTTGGTAGACTGTCCGCAGTTTACATGGTCGTTGGGATAGCAGTGCTGGTAGTCACCCTTCTCGTAGCCCATGATTTCCAGGGCGCGGTTAGCTATCACCTCGTTGGCATTCATGTTCACCGAAGTGCCTGCGCCGCCCTGCATCATGTCGATGGGGAACTCGTTATTCAGCTTTCCTGCTATCACATCGTCGGCTGCCTTGCAGATAGCGTCGGCTATCTTGGGGTCGAGCGCGCCTGCTTCTGCATTGGCCATGGCGGCTGCCTTCTTCACATAACCGAAGGAGATGATGAAGTCCGGATAGTCTTTCATCTTCGTATTGGATATCTGATAGTTGTTGATACCGCGCTGGGTCTGCACGCCGTAGTAGGCTGCTGCGGGCACTTGGAGTTCGCCCAGCAGGTCAGACTCGGTTCTGAATTTCTTTTCTTCGTTTGCCATTTTCTTTCTTTTGCTTTATGTTAATGATGAAAATGCTCCCCCGGAGGGGAGCCTGTTGACTATTGGTTGGTTAGAACACCTTGATGCGATACATGAAGCCAAGCTCTATACGGTTGGTATTGTAGTCCTCGAGGCCGCTCTTTTCGCTGTAGTTATACTTGCGGCCAACGTATGCCAGGAATACTCTGAAGTCCTGCGACTTCACCGGATAGTACTCCACACTGCCTATGTAGCCGAACGACTTGCGGTAGTTCTTGAACTGCTCTATCTTGGTCACGCTGGCCGTTTCGTACATTCCCTTGAGCATGAGGTTCCACTGAGGGGCGAACTGCCAGTTGAGTTTGGTGATGAAAGAGTTGTAGTGAACATCGCTGAAGTAGCCGGCATTGTTGGCGGCGAGGAAGTCGGCGCCCTCCGAAGAGGCGATACGGAGCCTGTCGAGGCCGTCGAAAGCGCCCATGTAGTCTAAATACCACTGCACTGTAGGCAAGTTGAGCTTCTGTCCGAGCACCAACATGCGGCTGTACTTGTGGCGTGCCTGGGTCTGGATGCCCCACGACCAGCGGGTCTGCAGCTTGTTGCCGAAGAAGCTGCCGTTCCACAGCAAGATGTACGTGAGCGGATTGTGGCTGCCTTCCAGCTGCTGTACGGCAGCGGCATTGGCCAGTGCCACGGGGTGGTCTCCGTACTCGTTGGCGAACTTGTTGTTGTAGGCATCGGTCACGTTGAGGTTTATCTCCTGCGTGGGAACTGGCTTGAAGGAGATGTTCACACCTGCCATGAAGTTGTCCATGTTGTCCACCATGTCCGAATACTGGTAGATGTACATCGGGTTCTCATCAAATTCAAAGCCGCCCCAGTTCTGGCACATCTTGCCTGCCTGTACGCCCAGCTTGTCGTTGAACTGGTATCCAACCATGAGGATGTCGGTTGCCTTGGCGAAGTTATCTTCGCTTTGAGCCGTGTTGTTCTTGTTCAGACGGTGACGGAAGCGGTACGACAGCTTGTCCGTCAGGTTGCCTTTGATTTCTATGCGGGCCTGTTTGTTCTTGAAGGACGTGCCCCAGTGGCTGCCGTCATCAATGGCCTGGCCGCTTGCGGCGTAGTTGAAATAAACGTTGAAGGCATCGGTCTTCTTCTCCAACTTGAGCACCCGTTCGGCCAGCGACTGGTAGTCGCCATCGTTGCCGCCAAGCCCCGTGTTGTTTCCCTGGGCGTTAACGCCCAGCGCCAGGCCAAGCATGGCAGCCGTCAATAGTATGTGTTTCATTGTTTTTCGGTTTTAGTTGTCATCTGCATGCAGTCTCCTTAATACTGCTCGTAATACTTCTGGATTTGCTGCCAGTCGTGAGTCTTGGTCAGGGCGAGCATGAGCAGCACGCGTGCTTTCTGCGGATTGAGGTTCATGGAAGCCACGAAGTGGTACTTGTTGTCGTCAACCTCGGCGTTCTGGTTGGTCGGTCCGGTGGGAACTCGGCTGGCACGCACAATCTGGATGCCGCTGTTCTGGGCCTTGACTGCCACGTCGAACACGTCCTTGTAGAAGTTTCCGTCGCCCACTCCGGCCAGTACGATGCCGTCGAACTTTGCATCAACGAAGGCCTGCATGGGCAGCGCCGAGGCGTTGGCATAGCCATAGACGATGCCAACCTGCGGAAGACGGTCGATGTTGTCGACACTGAACTCCGATGCTGCACCGTGGCGGTAGCCCGGAGTCTGCAGGTAATAGGCCTTGCCGTTGTACACATTGCCTATCTGGCCGTAGATGCCGCCCTTGAAAGTGGCGCAGTCGGTGGTGTGACTCTTGAATACCGACTTGGCGTCAAAGAGCTGGTCGTTCATGCAAACCATCACTCCCTTGCCCTTCGATTCGGGTGTCACGAGTGCTGCCACGCCGTTGTAGAGGTTGCCGGGACCATCGGCAGAGATGGCGGTAGAGGGGCGCATGGAGCCCACCAGTATCACCGGCTTGTCGCTGTGCACCGTAAGAGAGAGGAAATAAGCCGTCTCCTCCATCGTGTCAGTTCCGTGTGTAATGAGCACACCGTCGTAACCTTCGTCGTTGAGCAGCTGGTTGATGCGCTTGGCCAGCTTGAGCCAAACCTCGTCGTTCATGTCCTGCGACCCGATGTTGCATATCTGCTCGCCGCTCACATCGGCCAGATTCTTGATTTCGGGCACGGCATTTATCAGCGTCTGGATGCCCACCTGCCCGGCTGCATAGGCCGAGGAAGTGGCGCTCTGGGCAACTCCGGCAATGGTGCCGCCCGTGGCCAGGATTCTAATCTTTGGTTTCGCGGAAACCGAAACGGCCATGAACAGTGCAAAGAACATGACCCATGTCATTCGTAAATGTCTCATTATTTTAAGTTTTAAGGGGTTAAACATTGTTGTCTAAGGTACGATATGTCTTAATAAAACAGTTGAGTGGCCAGGAAAGCCAGGCCGATAGAGACGAAGGTAGTGATGAAGCCGGAGAGCTGGAAGCTGTGGTTCACCACGTACTTGCCTATGTGCGTGGTGCCTGTCTTGTCGAAGTTGATGGCTGCAACCTCCGTAGGATAGGTGGGAAGGAAGAAGTATCCGTTGCATGCAGGGAACATGGCAAGCAGGAAGAGCGGGTTGATGCCGAGCATGATGCCCAGCGGGTAGATGGTGCGAACGGTGGCCGCTTGCGAAAAAAGCATGATACTCATCACGAAGAGCACCACGGCGAAGAGGAACGGAGCCGACTGCACGAGGCTGCCCAGGCTGTTGACAAAGAACTCCTGGTTGCCCTTGAAGAACGTGTCTCCCATCCAGGCAATGCCGAAGATGCTTATCATGGCATTCATGCCGGCGGCAAAGATGTTGCCCTTCACGGCCTCCTTCACGCTGCCCCGGCCCACTATCAGGATGAGTGCGGCTACGGACATCATCACGATTTCTATCATCTCCGACGTTGCCACCGTTGTCCTCACGCCGTCGACCATGAAGTGCGGGCGCAGTTCGGGGAAGAAGCCGTACACCACAACCATGGCTACACCCAGCAGGAAGGCCAGCACCGCGTACTTTGCACGTGGGTTGGCGTTCTCCTCTACATTATCAACGAGCTTGGCATCTTCCTCCGGATTGATTTCGCCCGAGGCCACCTTGGCCTTGTAAACGGGGTCGTCTGCCAGCTCCTTGCCCACGTGGTTCTGCACGAAAGCTGCCACCAGGATGGAGATAAGCGATGCAGGCACGCACACCAGGATGACGTCTGCCAGCCCAATGCCCTTGGCTCCGAGTATGTCGGTGCTGATAATGGCCGCCGTGGCAGCGCTCACCGGGCTTCCCGTAATTCCGAGCGAGGCCGCTATCACGCTCACGCTGAGCGGCCGCTCGGGCCTTATCTTGTTCTTCTGCGCTATCTCCGAGATGATGGGCAGCAGCGAGTAGCTGGTGTGGGCGGTGCCGGCCAGGATGCAGAAGAGCCAGCATGCCAGCGGCCCATAGTAGGTAATGTGGTCGGGGTGGTTACGCAGAAACCGCCCCGTAACGCCCACCAGGTAGTCCAGTCCGCCCGTTGCCTGCAGCGCGGCGGCTGCAACGATAACGCTGGCTATAATCAGCATCACGTCGATAGGCGCCTTGCCGGGAGGCAGACCGAACACGAAAACGAGGAAGAACGTACCTACCATGCCGTAGATACCCATGCCGATGCCGCCTACCCTGGCTCCGATGAAGATGAAAGCCAATACAATGACGAGCTGTAACAATATCAAGGTGGTTGCCATTTAAGATTGTTTTAATTCGTTAGTTATCTTGTTTGCAGTTCGCAAATATAACCAATATTTGCATACACAAAGTAAAAGAACAAGAAAAAAGACGAATTTCTTAACGATTATTATACCATTTATAAATATACAAAAAGTAACCACAAGTGGCTTGTTGACGGCAAAACACACCGCTTGTCGTTACTAATTGAACACGACAAGCCCATTTTCGGAACAATAATTTATCAGAATAGGAAAAGCCGTATATTATTGAACGGCTCGCCGGAGGCCTGAAACCGCCCAACAGCCCCACGCCTTGCACCACACTGCTGCACACCGCTGCCACCGCTGCCGCCAATCGCCCTGCCTGCGGCAGTTCTGCAGCGGCTGCGCCGGAGGTGCCGTTCAAGCCTCTTGAACCATACCTTCAAGCGCCTTGAACATGCCCTTCAGGAGCCTTGAAGCATAGCTCCTTCAATCTCCCCCAACAGCGGCGCCCGCTCTCCCGGGGCTGATGAAGCCCCGCCACTTCATGTTCCCGCACGCGCGCATACCGTTAATATAGATGCCGAAGCATAAAAAATCGGGCGCCGCCTCACGTGTTTCTCATCTTTTCATTACCTTTGCACAAGCGTAGCAAACCCACAGCAGCACCCACGGTGCTGTGCAACCAATAGGATATAATGTATAAGACAATGGCTAATTTAAGATTTGAGGTCGTGGCCGAGGCATTCCACAAGCGCCCCGTAGAGGTGGAGACACCGCGCGAGAGGCCGTCGGAATACTTCGCGAAGTATGTTTTCAACCGTGCCAAGATGTACAAGTACCTGCCCGTAGAGGTCTATGAGAAACTCACGGACGTTATCGACAACGGCGCCCGGCTTGACCGTTCCATCGCCGATGCCGTAGCAGCAGGCATGAAGCAGTGGGCACAGGAGAACGGCGTTACCCACTACACGCACTGGTTCCAGCCACTTACCGAGGGCACGGCCGAGAAGCACGACGCCTTCGTTGAACACGACGGCAAGGGCGGCATGATAGAAGAGTTCTCCGGAAAGCTGCTCGTACAGCAGGAGCCTGATGCCAGTAGCTTCCCCAACGGGGGCATCCGCAACACCTTCGAGGCCCGCGGCTACTCGGCCTGGGACCCCACTTCGCCCGTCTTCATCATTGATGATACGCTCTGCATTCCCACCATCTTCATCTCTTATACGGGCGAGTCGCTCGACTACAAGGCACCGCTGCTGCGCTCGCTGCATGCCGTGAGCGTGGCTGCCACGGGCGTTTGCCGCTACTTCTACCCCGATGTAAGGAAGGTGACGGCCAACTTGGGCTGGGAGCAGGAATACTTCCTGGTAGACGACAGCCTCTTCTTCGCCCGCCCGGACCTCATGCTCACGGGCCGAACGCTCATGGGCCACGACTCTGCCAAGAACCAGCAGATGGACGACCACTACTTCGGCACCATCCCGGAGCGCGTGCAGGCCTACATGAAAGACCTCGAGATACAGGCCCTGGAGCTTGGAATACCCTGCAAGACCCGCCACAACGAGGTGGCTCCTAACCAGTTCGAGCTGGCTCCCATCTTCGAGGAATGCAATCTGGCGGTAGACCACAACATGCTGCTCATGAGCCTCATGAAGAAGATTGCACACAAGCACGGCTTCCGCGTGCTGCTGCACGAAAAGCCGTTCGACGGCATCAACGGCTCCGGCAAGCACAACAACTGGAGCCTCTCTACCGATACGGGCGTGCTGCTGCACGGCACCGGCAAGACGCCGGAGGACAACCTGCGCTTCGTGGTCTTCATTGTGGAGACGCTGATGGGCGTCTGGCGCCACAACGGACTGCTCAAGGCAAGCATCATGAGCGCAACCAATGCCCACCGACTGGGGGCCAACGAGGCGCCGCCGGCCATCATCTCATCGTTCCTGGGCAAGCAGGTGAGCGACCTGCTGGAGCACATCGAGAAGGCCGACAAGGAGGACCTGTTCTCCGTCAAGGGCAAGAAAGGCATGAAACTCGACATCCCCGAAATTCCCGAACTGCTCATCGACAACACCGACCGCAACCGTACGAGCCCCTTCGCCTTTACAGGCAACCGCTTCGAGTTCCGCGCCGTGGGCTCCGAGGCCAACTGTGCATCGGCCATGATTGTGCTCAACACCGCCGTTGCCGAGGCACTCACCGACTTCAAGAAGCGCGTAGACGCGCTCATCAAGGGCGGAGAAGACAAGCTGAGCGCCATTCTCGACGTGCTGCGTGACGACATCCGCACCACCCGACCCATTCACTTCGACGGCAACGGCTATTCAGATGAGTGGAAAGAGGAGGCCCGCAAGCGCGGACTGGACTGCGAAACGAGCTGCCCCATCATCTTTGACAACTACCTGAAGCCGGCAAGCATCAAGATGTTTGAGGACATGAACGTGATGAACCGCAACGAACTGGAGGCGCGGAACGAGGTGAAATGGGACACTTATACAAAGAAGATACAGATTGAGGCACGCGTAATGGGCGACCTGACCATGAACCACGTCATCCCCGTTGCTACCCACTACCAGAGCCAACTGGCCAAGAACGTGCAGAACATGTACGATATCTTCACCCCGAGCGAGGCTTCCAACCTCACTGCCCGCAACAAGAAGATTATCCGGGAGATAGCAGAACGCACGCAAATCATTGAGACGGGCGTCGAAGAGCTGGTTAACGCCCGCCGCGTAGCCAACAAGATAGACGATGCCCGCACCAAGGCAGTGGCCTACCACGACACGGTTGCGCCCAAGATGGACGACATACGGTACCAGATAGACAAGCTGGAACTCATCGTGAGCGATGAACTCTGGACGCTGCCCAAGTACCGCGAGCTGCTCTTCATCAGGTAAGCAGCAGGGTCGGACCAAAGAAACAACAACGGCAGGAAGGCGCTACAAGAGCACTTCCTGCCGTTTTTTTGATTGCTTTACAGTATCGCACGGCGGTGCAGAAAGCCGCTTCAGGGAACTTTTGACAGGTGTCAAACGGTCGTGTGACAGGTGTCGAACAATCGTGCGACACCTGTCAAAAGTTCCTGAACGTGGCCTCCGGCACGGCCGGAGGGGTCAGTCAACTATCTCGCCGTCGAAGAGATGGATGGTGCGATGGGCGATGGAGGCGTCGTGCTCGTTGTGAGTTACCATCACAATGGTGGTTCCGTCCTGGTTCAACTCGGTGAGCAGGCGCATCACCTCGGCACCGTTCTTGGAGTCGAGGTTACCCGTCGGCTCGTCGGCCAGGATGAGTTTGGGGCCGAACACCACGGCTCTGGCAATGGCCACGCGCTGCTGCTGGCCGCCCGAAAGCTGGTGGGGGAAGTGCTTGGCACGGTGAGTAATGGCCATGCGCTGCATGATCTGGCGCACGCGTTCGCGCCTTTCGGCCTTCGGAATGCCCAGGTAAGTGAGCGGGAGCTCGATGTTTTCCTCCACGTTCAGCTCGTCTATGAGGTTAAAACTCTGAAAGACGAAGCCTATCTGGCCCTTTCTTACGTCGGTGCGGTCCTTCTCCCGCAGGGCATCTACCTGCTTCTCGTCGAGCCAGTAGCGGCCCGAGGTGGGGTTGTCGAGCAGTCCGAGGATGTTGAGCAGGGTCGACTTGCCACATCCGGACGGGCCCATGACGGCCACGAACTCCTTGTCCTTCACTTCAAAACTCACGTTGTTCAGCGCAATAGTCTCCACTTCTTCCGTGCGGAACGACTTGCTGAGGTTCTCTACTTTAATCATTGAAACCTCCCCCAACCCCTCTTCAGGAGGGGAGTACCTGCCGTTTCAGGGGGATGGGCAGGCTTTCTAACGGTTAAACTTGGGACCTCTCCCCGCCCCTCCCCAAAGGAGAGGGGGCGTTGGAGGTCATTTTTGATTATTTTATATCAATCTTTTTGCTCCCCCTCCCTCCCCTTCGGGGAGGGTCGGGGAGGGGTTCTTACTCCTCTTTCAGATACTCCACGGGGTTGCTGTTGGCCACTCTGTAGCAGTTGGCAACCACCACCGCCAGCACGATAGCAAGCAGGCAGGCCAGGCAGAGCACAAAGGGCAGCGGGCCGAGCGATACGCGCTCGGAGAACAGCTGCAGCATGCGGGCGCCCACGACGTAAGCTCCCACGGCGCCAACGATGAGCGACGGCACGGCCACCCACGATATGTTGGCCATGAAGAGGCGCAGGATGTCGCGCGTGTGGGCCCCGTTCACCTTGCGCAGGGCTATCTCCTTGCGGCGGCGGTTCACCTCGTCGGTGGTGTAGCCCACCAGTCCCATGAGGGCAATTACAAGCGTTGCAGCACCTGCTATCATCATAGCTTTGCGGAAGTTGCCCACGTTCGTGTACACGCGGTGCATCATTTCGGGCCACGCCTGCACTATTACTTCGCGGTCGGGGAAGAGCCGCTGCATGGCTGCCTGCACCTTATTCTTGTTCTCGGGCGTAAGTTCGTGCAGCTTGACCAGCTGGTTCATGCACGGCAGTTTGCTGTAGAAGATGACCGACGGGCGGTCGTCTGTATTGTTCAGGTCGCCTATGCGGATGTCTTTATATACGCCCACGATGGTTACCTGACCCTTTCCGTATTCGCTGTGTCCCGTTATCCACACCTTGCGGCCTATGACATTGCCATCCCAGTGGGCTGTGGTTTTCATCTTCTCCACGAACTTCTGGCTCACCATTACTTCCTGCACGCTGTCCCGGCGGGCAGTAAATACGGTGCCCTGAACGATGGGTATCTCCATTAAGTCGAAGTAACCGTCGGTTACGCCGTACAGGTCGGCCACGTTGAAGAGTTCCTTGTCGTCGCCCGGCAGCCCCACATTGTTGCCGCTGGCACCCCAAAGAGGGATGGTGTTGCATGAAGATACCTTGTCAACTTCTGGCATTCGGCGCAGCTCCTGCATCATTTTGTCCAGCTCTTCGGGTTTAGCACCGTTCACGCCCACCTTGAGCAGGTTGGCGTAAGCATAGCCGGGGTCGTCGTTCACCATGAGGTCATACTGCCTGTGTACCGTAAGCAGCAGGCAGAGCAGAAAGCTCACGGAGGCAAACTCAACCGAGAGCAGGGCCAGCTTCCACCGGTGACGGTTCTCGCGCAGGCCGCGGAAGGCCGCTGCCACGGGCACCCGGTTGTACAGCCAGGCCGGTAACAGGCCGCCCACCAGCAGGATGAGGAGGCACACGAGGGCCAATATCCAGCCCACGCGGCTAAAGAGAAGCGCGCTGAGCGGGGCCGACGTGAGCTGACCCACCAGCCCCTTGCTGGCAAAGAGCAGCAAACCGGCCAGCACGATGGACAGCAGCACGTGGGCAAAAGCTTCGCCGAAGACGATACGACGGATAGTTCCGGCATCGGCGCCGTAGCACTTTCGCACAGCCATCTCACGTGAGCGGACGGGCAGATTGCCCACAATAATGAGCAAATAGTTCATGACCGAGGACAGCAGGAGCACCACGGCAAGCACCGAGAGGATGATGGTCATGGTCTTTATTTGGTCCGAGGAAGTGTACGCCTTGTTGAGTTGAGTGAAGGTGTAGTTCATCTTCACGCCCGCCTTATCGGCCATCTTGTAATCCGCCACCTGCGCCATCATCTTCTTCACGTTGGGCTGCAGGCTGGCTGCCGTGGTGCCCTTGCGCAGGCGGATGTACGAATGGAAGCGGTCGGTGCCTATCCAGAAGGTCGACCAGTCATCATCCTTAAGCACCGTTCGCAGCGTGTTCATGGAGCAGATTACGTCGGTTCCGCGCAGCGAACTGCCGTAGGGGAAGTCCTGGTACACGCCTCCGATGGTGAAGTCGGCGGCATACGAGTCTCTGCCTTTGAGCTTCATGCCCACCACGTTGCCGCCTATGCGCTTGGCCATGCTTTCGCTCACGGCTACGTAGAAGGCCCTGCTGAGCGCCTGCTTGAGGTTTCCGGCCAGCTGGCGTTGTGGGAACACGTCGAAGAAACAGCTGTCGGCAGCTTCCATTTCGGCCACTTTCAGCTCCTTGCCGTTTACACGGAACCAGCCATCATAGATGAAACCGGTGTACCGGGTGGCCGCTTCAATCTGCGGACTCAGCTTCTTCAGCCCCGGCGCTATGGCCCCGCTGGTTTGCGGATACTCATGAAATTCGCCGTTCTGAATAAACGCCTCGTTGATACGGTACGTGCGGTCGGCTCCCGGGAACCACGTATCAAACGTGCGCTCAAAGTACACCTCGCCGATGAGAACTGCCGAGATGGCCAGTCCCACGCCCAGACACAGGATTTTGGCCACGTTGTGCTGGCCCCGCCGCAGCAGGTTGCTGAAGGGCGAGAGGAGCATTCCGCCCCCGCTGCCTCCCGGCGATGGACCTCTGACAGGCAGTTGTTGGTTGTCGTCGTTGGCGCCTTTGCGCCCGTTGTTGTTTGTTGTTTGCATAGTTGTTATATATCAGTTAAAATTCATTCTCTATCAAGTCGTTTTCCCGGATGTGTCCTTCAAGCCCGTTGAACGATACCTTCAAGCCCCTTGAACGATACCTTCAAGCCCCTTGAACGGCATCACCAAGCCCCCCACTCCTAACCCCTTGATTACCAGTAGTAAAGCTCCCTCCCCTTCGGGGAGGGCGGGGGGGAGAGGTTCTTATTCCTGCTTGATATTCTTCACCGGGTTCTCGTTGGCCGCCATATAACTCTGTACGGCCACCGCGCAGAAGCTGATGAGCAGCACGATGGCGCCCGCCAGAGGCACGAAAGGCCACCAGGTAATGCGGTAAGAGTACTGACTAATCCACTGGCTCATGAAGTACCACACCACCGGAACGGCCACCACGAAGGCCACGCCCACGTAAACGAGGAACGAGCGGATGAGCCTTGCGCGTATCTGCCGCCCCGTGGAGCCGAACACCTTGCGCAGGGCTATCTCCCTGCGGCGCTGCTGGATGAAGTACGTTGACATGGCCACGAGCCCCAGAAGCGAAATAACAATGGCGATGAAAGCAAAGAGCGACACGATGCGTGATGTGCGTATCTCGTCCTCAAAGTCCTCTTGCGTAATCTCGCTCACGAACGGATGACGCTGGTCAAGCTCCTCATGGAACACCTCTTTATATATCTTGCTGATGGAACGGTAAGCATCAACGGGGTCACCCTCAACCTGTATGGTCACTGACCACGGCTCTTCGACCTTGTCCTGGATGCAAACCAGCATCGGGCCGTTACTTTCATCGGTGATGTTATGAATGTGGAAGTCGTTCAGCACACCGCCGAAAGCGGCTTCCTTGGGGAACCCGTAGAAGCCAATCTTCTGGTATTCGGCGCTCATGTGGCTGTCCGTAGCCTTCATCTTGAGCGGTCCGAGGGCCGCTTCGTTGAGGTACACCACCGGCCGATGGGCCACATGGTGGTTTGTCTTGAGCGTAAGGCCGTAGATGTTCAGGAACTCCGGCTCGCCGATAAACATCTGGTACGAGGTCTTAACGTCCTTCTCAACCACGGTGTTGTTGTTTCCTCCGTCCTGTGGTGCACCCTTAGAAGGCACCACGCGCTTAACTCCGGGCAACTGGCGGAGGCGATCCAGGAAGACGGGAAAGTCCTTGCTGCCGAACACCTGGCCCTGATAGAGGCAGATGAGGTTATCGGTCCGGAAGCCCAGAGGTGCCCTGACGAGGTGCAGCATCTGTGCAGTCATGATGAGCGAGCAGGCCAGCATGACGATGGTAACGGCGTTCTGCAGCGTGATAAAGACCTTGCTGAGCACCATCTTGGTACGCCGGCGGAAGGTTCCACGTACCACTTCAATGGGCCGGGCCTTAGACATAACGTAGGCGGGAATGACCCCCGAGAGCACTCCTACTGCCAAGGCAAAGCCCAACATCAATGCAATGACGGCCGGACGGGCCAGAACGTGCATCTGCATGGGCACGTCGAGCAGTCTTCCTGCTGCCGGGGCAAAGGCCAGGGCCAAGCCAACGCCCATGCAGAGTGAGAGCAGGCAGAGCATGGTACTTTCCAGGATGAGCTTCTGCATCACGCCACCACGCGACGAACCGAACAGCCTCCGCGTGGCCATCTCGCGCGAACGGTAGCCCGACTGCGCCACAGTAAGGTTCATGTAGTTCATGATGGCGAAGACAAGAATTACCAACCCGACGCCGAAGAGGATGTTAACGAGCTTGCTGTTGCCCTGCCGCAGGTTGTCGTTACCACTCTCGCCACGGGTAAAATAGAGCTTGTTGAGTGGTATGAGACACACCTGGCAGTGGAACGCATCGCCGTTGAAGGTGGGCCAGAAGCTGTTAACAAACTTGGTGAACTCCTTCTCGCGCCCCATCATCCGCGTGCCCGGGCGCACCTGAACGAAGATACTGGAGCCCGTAAAGTTCACGGCACGGGGGAAAAACTCATCCATATCGGCCGAGTTAAAGGACTTCCCCCACGAGAAGTCGATAATCATTTCGACGTCGGAGTTAACTATCGTGTTGTCGAAATCGGGCACCACGCCCGTTACATGGAACCGAACAGAGTCGTTCCACACTATCTCGCGGCCCAGCACATCATCCGTTCCGAACATGCGGCGGGCCATACTTTGCGTCACCACGGCGTTGTTCTTCTCTTTCAGACACGTGTTCCGGTCGCCTTGCAGGAGTGGGAAATCGAACATGGAGAAAAAAGTAGAGTCCGTTCTCAGGACCGTTGCGTTGTGAAACAGGCCGCTGTAGCTCAGCCGCATCTCGCCTACAACGAAGCCGCAGGTCTGTTCCACCTCCGGATAACTCTGCCTGAAGTGGCGCAGCAGGGCGTGGTGAGAGCCCTTGACGGTAACTCCCTCGTCGGTGAAGGTGGTACCTATCATGTAAATACGGTCGGCTTTACGGTGCTGGCGGTCGATGCTGAACTCCTGCCAACTGTAAACACCGATGAGGATGACGAACATCAGCGAGACCGAAAGACCGAAGACGTTGATGGCGGTGTAGCCTTTGTTGCGCGAGAGGAACACGAAGTAGCTCCTCCCCGCTCCCCGCAGGGAAAGCCAATCGGCAGCTTTGCGCCCGTTATTGTTTGTTGTTTGCATAGTCAAAATATATTAGTTGTTTCACGTCTTTTGTCCGTCCGTATTCTTGAAGCTATCCTTTAAGCCTCTTGAACGATACCTTCAAGCCTCTTGAACGGCATCATCAAGCCCCTTGAATGGCATCATCAAGCCTCCCACTCCTAACCCCTTGATTACCAGCAGCAAAGCTCCCTCCCCTTCGGGGAGGGCGGGGGGAGAGGTTCTTACTCCTGCTTGATATTCTTCACCGGGTTCTCGTTGGCCGCCATATAACTCTGTACGGCCACCGCGCAGAAGCTGATGAGCAGCACGATGGCGCCTGCCAGGGGCACGAAAGGCCACCACGTAATGCGGTAGGAGTATTGACTTATCCACTGGCTCATGAAGTACCACACCACCGGAACGGCCACCACAAAGGCCACGCCCACGTAAACAAGGAACGAGCGGATGAGCCTTGAGCGTATCTGCCGGCCCGTGGAGCCGAACACCTTGCGCAGGGCAATCTCCCTGCGGCGCTGCTGGATGAAGTACGTTGACATGGCCACGAGCCCCAAGAGCGAAATAACAATGGCGATGAAAGCAAAGAGCCGCACGATGGTAGCTATGCGCGTTTCGGCCTCATACTCTGCTTCTATCTGCTGGTCGATGTAGGGATGCTCCTCGTCGAGCGTGGTGTTGAACACCTGCTTGTACACTTTTCGCACCGCTTCGTAGCCCTCCACGAGGTCTCCCTGTATGCCGATAACGGTAGACCAGGGCCTAAAATCCTTGCGGTTCTTGACCCACAGCAGGAGCGGATGTTGCTCGCTGTCGAGCCCGCGGATATGGAAATCGGCCAAAACGCCGTCTATCGGCAGGCGTTTTCCTTCGTAGTCGTAAACAAACTTGCTGTTTATGGGCAGCCCTTCTTCGGCCAGCAACTGGCGGTTGGCGTACAACTTGCCGGGCAGGGTTACATCGGCAGGGCCGGTGGTCTTCAGTCCGAAGAGCTTCATGTACCGTTCGTCGCCTACGAGGTCCTGGCGTGAGATGGTCTTGCCCCTCACGTTGAAGGTGTTGTTATTGCCCCCGTCGTAGGGCGTACCGCAGCAAGGAGCAACGGCGGTTACCTGCGGCAGCCGCTCCAACTCGCTGTACCAGTGCTGCATCATCACGCTGTCGTTCGCGCTGCCGCTTACCTCCAGCAGTCCTGCTGTGTTGAAGCCGCGCGGTGCTGTTACCATGTGGCGTATCTGAGCGGACATGATGAAGGCCACGGAGATAAGCACGATGGTGATTGCATTCTGTATGGTGATGAACAGCTTGCTGAACTTTTGGCGGCTGACCTTGGTGAACGTGCCCCGTACTACGTCGATGGGGCGGGCACGGGAGATAAGCGTAGCGGGCACGACGCCCGAGAGCAGGCCCACCACCAAGATGAAGCACACGATGAGCAGCATGCTTGCAGGCCGCAGCAAGAGCTCCATGTGCAGCTCCGTATCGAGCAGTTTGGCCGCGTAGGGAGCCACCACAAGGGCCAGCAACACGGCCACCAGCATGGAGAACAGGCAGAGGATGAGGCTCTCTACAATCAGTCTTGCCACGATGCCGCTACGCTGCGAGCCCACCAAACGGCGTGTTGCCATCTCGCGGGCACGCCTGTTGGACTGCGCGGTGGTAAGGTTAATGTAGTTGAAGATGGAGAACAGCAGGATAACAAGCCCCGCCGCAGCGAGCGTACGCACCAGTTTGAGGTCGCCGTCACGCAGCGTATCGGTTCCAAGAGGGATGCCCGAGAAGTACAGTTTGTTGAAGGGAACGAAGAAGGTGTTTATCTTCACGTCCTCGTGTTGGAATATCCAGAAGAACTCCTTCTGGTAGGCGTCCATGTCGCGGACCTTGCTCATGAGGCTGGTACCGGGCTTGGCGAGGAACAGCACGTGCGCACCCGTGGCGTTGTTCATGCCCTTGGAGGTGAGCGAAGGGTTGAACAGTTCCACGTTCTCGAACCGTAGGTAGACGTCGGTAGGGTCGAGACTGGAGTTTTCTACCCGCTTCGCCACGCCCGTAATGCGGTAACGGGTATGCTCGTCGAACGACACCAGCTTGCCCATAGCCTGCTGGGGCGAGCCGTAGACCTTGCGGGCAAACTCGTCGCTCACCACGGCCTGCTGCTTCGTGGCAAGCGCCCGGCGGCGGTCGCCGCATACAAAGGGAATGTCGAACATATCGAAGAAGGTGCTGTCCGTAAAGGTTGTGATGTACTGAACGTACTGACCGTCGGCCATGAGCAGCGGTCTCTTGCCCGAAGCAAGGGCACACGAGCTCTCAATCTCGGGGTATCGGCTGGCAAAATGCTCACGTAGGTGCCAGTTGCCTCCCAGTGCCGGCTCGCCGTTCTGCGTGAGTCCGTACACGTAGATGCGGCCGGCCTTGGGGTATTGTTTATTGACCGAGAACTCCTGATACGTGTACACACCTATCAGGATGACGAACATGAGCGAGAGACTGAGCCCGAACACGTTGATGGCCGTGTAGGCCTTGTTGCGCGAAAGGAACACGAAATAGCCCTTCCACGTTCCCCGCAGGGAGAACAGACCGGCACTGCGGCGGCCTGGGTTGTTTACAGTTTGCATATTGTATTTATCTGATTATCTCTTGCTTTTTATCGAGTCACTTTGCCGAAACTTCCCTCCAAGCCTCGTATTCCTAACTCCTTATATCTCAATAGGTCTCCCTCCCCTTCGGGGAGGGACGGGGAGAGGTTTACTCGAGCTTCAGTATTTCGTTGTCCTTGTAGCTCTCGTAGCCGCTTACAATTACCTTCTCGCCCGGCTCCAGGCCCTCCAGCACCTCGTAATACTGCGGGTTCTGGCGGCCTATGCGTATCTTGCGGCGGTACGCCTTGCGGCCACTTTTGTCGACAACGAATATCCAGTTGCCGCCCGTAACGCTGTAGAAGGTTCCTTTGGGAATGATGACGGCCTGCTTGGCCTCGCCCAGCTGCAGGTCTACATAGTAGGTCTGGCCCGTGCGGATGTTGTGCGGACGGGCTCCGCTGAACACGAAATCTATCTTGAAGCGGCCGTCGCGC
Organism: Prevotellaceae bacterium KH2P17; assembly: GCA_900199655.1. Classification (GTDB taxonomy): domain Bacteria; phylum Bacteroidota; class Bacteroidia; order Bacteroidales; family Bacteroidaceae; genus Prevotella. The sequence continues at coordinate 20,965 of FZRE01000008.1, read as the reverse complement.
ACCTCCGGATATACCTTCCTAACGGTCAGCCGGTACGTGTGGCCGTTCTGTTCGAAGGTTGCCGTGAGGCCTGCATGTACGCGGTCGATGTAATGCTCATCCACTTGCGCCTGCACCTTGTAGTCGCTCAGGTCGTTGATGACGCCTATCTTCTGTCCCGGCGATATGCTCTGGCCCAGCTCCACGTCGAGCAGGCCCACCTCGCCGTCTATGGCCGAGCGCACTTCGAGCTTGGCCTTGCGCTCGCGCACCAGCTGGACATTCTTCTGCATGGAGGCCAGGTTGTCGTTCATCTGGTCCATCTGCGAGCGGCGCAGCTGCCTGTCTTTGGCCAGGCGGCGCTGTATCAGCTCGTTCTTACGCACCGAGAGCTCGTAGTCTTCCTTAGCTTTGAGGTACTCCTCGCGCGAGTTCAGCTGTTCTTTTTGCAGCGAGTTCTGGTGCTGGTAGGCGCGTTTCTTGGTCGCCACGTCCTGCTCCAGCTGCAGTGCCTCGTTGCGGTTGTTGAGCTGGTCCTGCTCCATTGATATCTGGGTGTTGCGCAGCATGTCCTGCTTCTCGGCCAGTTCGCTCTCCGCATTCAGTATTTCGAGGTCGAGATTGGAGTTGGCCAGCCGCACGATGACATCGCCCTTGCGCACGTGGGTGCCCTCTTCGACCACCTTCTGCAGCACCACGCCGCCCTCCTGGGGCGATATCTGCACCACCGAGATGGGCACAACCGAGCCGTCGACGCTCACGTAATCGTCGAACTGGGCACGCTTCACGTCGCCTATACTCAGGCCGCGGCGCTCCACGCTGAGCGTTGACGTGAAGTTGGAAAGCGCCAACCAAACCAGCGCGGCCACGAAAACAAGGCCGCCGCCTACCCAGAGCCAGTACTTTCGGGGTATGATATACTTCTTCTGTTCTATCTTAATGTCCATAGTGGTTCACCTTTATAATAGTTTACGAGTTTCTGTTTGAGCACGAGCATGAGCTGCATCTGCAGCAGCCGGATGCGACTTTCGAGCAGCGTCTGGGCAGCAGTATGCAGGTCGAAGGTGGAGAGCATGCCCTCCTCGAACTTGCGGCGGCTCAGGTACCAGGCCAAGGAATCGGCCTCGGTCTTGCGCTCCATCTGCGCCACCTCGCGTGCATAGCCGTCGCGGTCCATCACGGCCTGGGCGATGTCGTCATGCAGTTTGCGCCTTGCTTCCTGCAAGCTGACCTGTGCCAGCCGGTAATCGGCCTTGGCCCTGCGGGCCTGTCGCCACGCCGCAGGATTGAAGACAGGAATGGAGAGGGAGAGGTAGACGTATTCGCCCATGTTGTTGTGGAACTGGGAGCCGAACGACGGCGCCCCCGCCCCTCCTGAGAGATTTTTATAGAAATTAGTGGCAACTCCTGCTCCAAGGCTGAGACGCGGCAACAGCGAGGCCCGTTGTTGGAGCCAGGTGAGGCGAGCGTTCTCCTCGTTGAATTCTTCCGACTTGACCGCCGGCGACAAGTGTGCAAACGATTGGTAAATGGCAGCAGCGTCGGCAACCATATCCACAGCCGGTAAAGCGGGCACCGAGGCCGTGTCGAGCTGCAAGCTGTCGGCCACGGGATAGTTCATGGCGGCCTTGAGTGCCAGCAGCTGCTGGCGGGCCAGGTTCTGCTGGTGCAGCAGGTTGTAGTCGTCTTCGGCCACCTGGCTCTGCAGCTGGGCCACGTCGGGGCGGCTTTTTTCGCCCAGCTCGAACAGTCGCTGCGTCTTGCGGAGCAGGGCCTGCGAGTCTGTCAGCTTCTCCCTGGCCAGCGAAATGCTGCGTTGGGCGTACACGGCATCCACATACTTGCCCATCACCTCAATGGCCTTGTCGTCCTGCACCTTCTGTATGGCGGTGGCGGAGTTGGCCCGTGCCAGCCTTGCCTGCCTGAAGGCGTTGATTGTACGGCCTCCGTCGAAGAGCGGCAGCGATGCAGCAAGCTGATAGTAGTTGTTGAATGTCGTTACATTATTATAGGTATTGGTTTCCGGGTCGATGTTACGTCCCCAGTTGTATTGCCCGCTCACCTGCGCTTCCAGCGTGGGCAGAAAGCCCAGAAGAGCAGCGCGGTAGTCGGTCTTCTTCTGCTTTGCCTCGATATCTTGGCGCTGTACGTCAGCCGAATGAACCACGGCGTACTGCATGCAGCGCTCCATCGTCCACGGCTCCTGGGCCGAGGCAGCGAGGCAGGTGATGCTCATCAGAAGGATGTTGATGGTCTGTTTCATACACAAATACCAATGCCAAAGCCGTGCCAAAATCGCAACAGGCTGGTTATCAGTATGTTTTAGGAAAAGCGTCTTTGCCTAACTGTCCAATTATTAGACACCATTGCCTAATTTTTAGACACTCCTTTATACTTTTCTACCTTATTATTAATGAATAAAAAGGAAACCACCCACCGGCAGAAAGGCTAACTGGTAACCTCCCCTTAGAAAGGGGAGGCGGAGGAGGGGATGACCACTTAGCAAGCTGTTGATAATCTGTAGGCAGTTAGCAGGTAATTTCCTGCTGTTATCATCCCCTCCTAACCTCCCCTTTCTAAGGGGAGGAAACGCTGGCGCACCATTGCTGCCAGCAGTTAGTTGTTATCCTATACCTTGCCAAAAGGCTAACTGGTATCCTCCCCTTGGAAAGGGGAGGCGGAGGAGGGGATGACCTCTTAGCAGGTCAACCATGACCTATCAATAGGCTAACCATTACTTGCTGCGGCATCATCCCCTCCTAACCTCCCCTTTCTAAGGGGAGGAAACGTAGGCCAAACCTCACCTATTATATATAAAGAGGTAAGCAACGAACAGCTGAAAGGGTAACCGGTAACTGCCCGAACAGCCTCTCCGGCACTGCCGACAAACAGCAATTTAACCCCCAACAGGCAGAAATTACGCGCTGCGATTAGGTTTTTGTGGGAAAAAAACGTATTTTTGCAGGCAAAGGCAAAGCACATGAACAAACAAGGAACCATACTTATTGTAGACGACAACCGCAACATCCTCACCACCGTAAAGATGCTTCTGGAGGATACCTTCGCACGGATTACCGCCATCGCCAGCCCCAACAACATCCCCGCACGGCTGCGCGAAGACCGCCCGGACGTAGTGTTGCTGGACATGAACTTCCAGAGCGGCATCAACAACGGTAACGAGGGGCTCTACTGGCTGCGCGAAATCAAGCGCCTGAGACCGCAGACGCAGGTGGTTCTCTTTACCGCCTATGCCGACATAGAGCTGGCTGTGACGGGCATCAAGGAGGGCGCCGCCGACTTTGTGATAAAGCCTTTCGACAACCGGAAGATGCGCGAAACGCTGCTCAACGCCTACCACAAGGTTACGCCACGGCCACAGACGGCGGGCAAGAGCAACATGGTGTGGGGCTCGAGCGCCGCCATGACCGACCTAAAGGTAATGGTGGAGAAGGTTGCCGGAACCGATGCAAACATCCTGATAACGGGAGAGAACGGCACCGGAAAGGAGGTGCTGGCCAACGAGATACACCTGCTGTCGCAGCGTTCGGATGCCCGGCTGATGCCCATTGATATGGGTGCAGTGAGCGAAACGCTGTTCGAGAGCGAGCTCTTCGGGCACATGAAGGGCGCTTTTACCGATGCCAAGGCCGACAAACCGGGCAAGTTCGAGCTGGCGGAGGGCGGCACCCTCTTCCTTGACGAGATTGGGAACCTCTCTTACAACCTGCAGGCAAAGCTGCTCACGGCCCTCCAGCGGCGCAGCATCGTGCGTGTGGGAGGCTCGCGGCAGATACCTATCAACGTGCGGCTCATCTGCGCCACCAACCGCGACCTGCAGCAGATGGTTCGCGAAGGCAGCTTCCGCGAAGACCTGCTGTACCGCATCAACACCATCCACCTGCACCTGCCGGCCCTGCGAGAGCGGCAGGGAGACATCGTGCCGCTGGCCCGCATCTTCCTTGAACGCTATGCCGGCATGTACAACAAGTCGCAAATGCGCTTCTCTCCGGCCGCCGAACGCAAGATTGACGCGCTGCCCTGGTACGGCAACATACGCGAGTTGCAGCACGCGGTGGAGAAGGCCGTCATCCTGACCGATGGCCCCGAGATAGGCGAAAGCGACATTGACGGCGACACGCCGGCCACCTCCGGCCGGCCCGAAGGCGCGCAGACCATTGACCAGATGGAGCAACGGCTCATCGAGAAGACCATAGCCGACTGCGACGGAAACCTCTCGCAGGTGGCCTCGCGGCTGGGTATATCGCGCCAGACGCTGTACAACAAAATCAAGCGTTACGGCCTCTGAACCCGCCGCAGCGCCCATCACAATCTGCTGACTCATGATTTACGTACTGCTGCTCATCATCCTGCTGCTCCTGATAGCTTACTTCAGGCTGTGGCGCCGCTACCACCGCAACATCCGCAAGGTGGCTTTCCTGTTCGATGCTCTTGACAGCGGAGACTACACTTTCCGCTTTACAGAGGGGCAGACCTACAGCGACGAGCGGCTGCTCAACGCCTCGCTGAACCGCGTGAAGCTGATTTTGCAGCACGCGAGGGACGAACAGAAGGAGCGCGAAAAATACTACGAACTCATCCTGAACTCGGTAGATACGGGCATACTCGTGGTCGACGAGGAGCGCGGTATCGTGCTGCAGCACAACCAGTCGGCCCTGCGCATGCTCAAGCGCGAGGCCATCAGCCACGTAAACCAGATAAAGGAGGCGCTGCAAGGCTTCTCTATCCGCGAGTCGCACACCGTACTCAAGGGCCGCCGGGTGCGCATCATAGGCTTCAGCGACATCAAGGGAGAGCTCGCGAACCAGGAGATTGACAGCTGGGTGAAGCTCATCCGCGTGCTTACTCACGAGATTATGAACTCCGTAACGCCCATTATATCGCTCAGCGACACCCTACTCAGCCATGCCGAAGGCGAGCAGCAGGAGGGCTTGCAGGTCATTAACCGGACGGGAAAGGAGCTCATCGCCTTCGTTGAAAACTACCGCAAGTTCACTCACGTGCCCGTTCCCAAACCCGAGCTGTTCTACGTCAAGCCTTTCATCGAGAGGATGCAGAGCCTCTGCAGGCAGTCGTTGCCCCCCACGGCCGCCATTACCGTGGAGGTTGAACCGGCCGACCTGCTGGTTTATGCCGACGAAGCGCTGGTGGCGCGCGTGGTTACCAACCTGCTCAAGAACGCCCGCCAGGCCATCAGCCCCGGCGGACACATAGCCCTGCATGCCTACACCAACGAGCAGGAACAGGTTATCATAGACGTGAGCAACGACGGAGCGCCGATACCGGACGACGTGGCCACGCACATCTTTGTGCCCTTCTTTACGACCAAAAAGGACGGAAGTGGCATCGGACTCTCCATCTCCCGCCAGATTATGCGCCTCTCCGGAGGCTCCATCAACCTTGTTTCAACGCCCCAGGACCTGATAACCACCTTCCGTCTTACTTTCAATTAACCCGCCCGAGTAACCATGAAAGTCAAGATGATACTGCCCTCGCTGGAGGAAGCCGACAGTCCTTACTTCCGTCCCATCAAGTATTCACTCTTCCCGCCCTTAGGCCTCGCCACGCTGGCTGCCTACTTCTCGCCCGATGACGAGGTGCAGATAGCTGACCAGCATGTGGAGAAGCTGCAGCTTGACGACCGCCCCGACCTGGTTTGCCTGCAGGTTTACATCACCAACGCCTACCGTGCTTACGCCATTGCCGACCACTACCGGCGCCGCGGCAGCTATGTGGCAATGGGCGGACTGCACGTAACGGCGCTGCCCGAAGAGGCGCTGCAGCATGCCGACACCATCGTTACGGGGCCGGGCGAGGAGGCTTTTCCGCGCTTTGTGGCCGACTTCCGTGCCCGCTGCCCGCAACGTGTCTACACGGCGCAGGTAAGGCAGATAACCGATATACCACCCATTCGGCGCGACCTCATACACCGCCGGCGCTACTTCGTGCCCAACTCGCTCGTGGTAAGCAGGGGCTGTCCGCACCACTGCGACTTCTGTTACAAGGACGCCTTCTACTCATCAGGACGCAGTTTCTACACCACCAGCGTTGACAGAGCCCTGCAGGAGATAGACAGCCTGCCAGGTCGGCACCTCTACTTCCTCGACGACCACCTGCTTGGTAACCCCGTTTTTGCTCGCCAACTGTTTGAAGGTATGCGCGGAATGGGCCGAGTATTCCAGGGAGCAGCCACGGTGAAGTCCATCCTTGAGGGCGACCTGATAGAGCGGGCACGCGATGCAGGGCTGCGGAGCATATTCGTTGGCTTCGAGACTTTTTCGCAGGAGAACCTCCGAAGCGAGCATAAATACCAGAATCTGGCACGCGATTACGCCGCCTGTGCCCACCGTCTGCACGACTTGGGCATCATGATTAACGGCAGCTTCGTGTTCGGCATGGACCATGATGATGCCGACACCTTCCGCCGGACGGTAGACTGGGCGGTGGAGCACGCCATCACCACTGCCACCTTCCACATCCTTACGCCCTACCCCGGCACCCGGCTATACCAGCGGATGGAGGCCGAAGGGCGCATCGTGACCCGCGACTGGAGCCGCTACGACACGCGAACGGTGGTGTACAAAACCCGCGGTCTGACGCCCGAAGAGTTGAAGCGCGGCTACGACTGGGCCTATTCGGAGTTCTACCGGTGGAGCAACATCTGGCGTGCCTGCCGCCACGACGACACCCTGGAGCACCGCACAGCCCACCTGCTCTACACGGGCGGCTGGAAAAAGTTTGAGCCCCTGTGGAACTTCCTCATCCGTACGGGTGCCCTGAATGCCTCCCTCCCCCTGCTCGAGAACCTGCTCAAGCACGGCTAACGGCCCCCGGTCTGCATTCCGAAGACGCTAATTGAGAATTGAGAATGGACAATTGATAATTATGATTAGTCCGAATTGAGAATTGATAATGGACAATGGATAATTATGATTAGTCCGAATTGAGAATTGAAAATGGACAATGGATAATTATGATTAGTTCGAATTGAGAATTGAAAATGGACAATGGATAATTATGATTAGTCCGAATTGAGAATTGAGAATGGACAATTGATAATTATGATTAGTCCGAATTGAGAATTAAAATGGATAATTGACTATAATGATTTGCATGCTTCTAATACTCAACATCCTACACCCATCACCCCAAAAGTCACTCCATCATCACCCAACACCCAACACCTATCACCCGAAACCAATCGTTAAAGATTACCAATAGGTACCGGAAATCGGGGAATATTCAGTAATTTTGCAACGATGAAACATGTGGAGATGAAACGTATTTGGCGTGCATGGATACTCCTTTCGGTATTCGTGCCCATGCTGCTGGGCGCCTCTCTGCACGTGCACACTGGCCAACAGGCCGGCAACGTGCCGTGTGTGGAGTGCCTGCACCATGTTCACCACGCCCCGCACATCACCTCCCAGAGCCACGGCATGGCCGAGTGCCTGCTCTGTCAGTTCCTGGCGCTGCCGTTTCTCGCAGTCTCAACGGCCGTTGTAGCCGTATTCCTCACAGCCCGCCACGTGGCTCCGCCGGCCGTGGAGAGCAGCATGCTGCTCCGTCCAAGGCTGGTTCCGTCGGGCCGGGCGCCCCCAACAGAGCCCTTATTCCCCGCTTTCTGCTAAGCGCAGAAAGCCTTATTACAACCTTTCCGGGACGATGCACGCCATCGCCCCATAACCATCGTATTTAAAGAATAAGGACATGAAAAAGCTAATTGTCATGTTGCTGTTCGCCTGCTCGCTGCTGCCCGTAGTGGCAGAGCCGGTGAGCCGTACGGCAACTCTATCGGGTACCGTCACCCATTCAGAAGACGGAAGCGCGCTGGTTGGCGCAACCATCTACTTTCCCGACCTGCAGACAGGCACCACTACGGATGTAGAAGGACACTACTCCATAGCCGGCCTGCCCCTGCGCAGCGTCACCATACAGGTTAGTTACATTGGCCACCAGACCATCATGCGGCAAATAGACCTCGCAACGACCTCGAGCATGGACTTCAGCATGCACGAGAGCAACGCCCAAATCAACGAGGTGGTGGTAACGGGAACCAACGGCAAGGCCCTGCTAAGCCACATGCCAACGCCCGTTGACGTCATTACGGCGGCACAGCTGGGGCAGTCGGCCTCCACCAACATCATTGACGCCATCGCCCATAAGCCCGGCATGGCGCAGATAACCACCGGTGGCGGCATCTCGAAGCCCGTTATACGCGGACTGGGGTATAACCGCATCGTGGTTGTTAACGACGGCGTAAGGCAGGAAGGACAGCAATGGGGCGACGAACACGGCATTGAGGTCGACGCCAACAGCGTAGGTTCGGTCGAGGTTCTCAAAGGTCCGGCGAGCCTGATGTACGGCTCCGATGCCATTGCCGGCGTGGTTATCTTCAACAATGTGCCCACATTGGCACAGGGAAAGATGCGCCTCACGCCCACCGCAGAGTACCAGACGAACAACGGACTCATCAACTATTCGCTCGACTTTGCGGGCAACAGCCACGGTATAGCATGGGACTGGCGCTGGAGCCAGAAGCTGGCACACGCCTACAAGAACAAGTTCGACGGACGCGTACTGAACTCACAGTTCCGCGACCAGGCGCTCTCGGGCCTGCTGGGAGTGAACCGCAGCTGGGGCTACTCGCGCCTGCATCTTAGCTACTACGCCATTACACCGGGCATCACAGAGGGCGAACGCGACGAAACTACAGGCCGGTTCCTCAAGCCCATCATCACTAACGGGGAGGCAAGCGAGGCCATCGCCACTGCCGATGACCTGAAAACCTACGGCCGGGGCATGCCTTACCAACGCGTGAAGCATTACAAGGCCGTTGCTGATAACGCCTTCTTCGTGGGCCCGGGCACGCTGAACGTTACCTTGGGCTACCAACACAACCGCCGCAGAGAGTTCGAGGAGGTGCTCACTCCCAACGAGAGCGGGCTCGACATGATGCTGCACACGGGCACCTATAATATATACTACGCCCTTACTCGGGCCAACGGGTGGAAGCTGAACGGCGGACTGAGCGGCATGTACCAGCGTTCGGTCAACAAAGGAGAGGAGTTTCTCATCCCCGATTACCAGCTCTTTGACGCCGGGGCCTATGTAACGACATCCTTCGGGGTGGGCCGCTGGAACGTGAGCGGCGGTCTGCGCGTGGACAACAGGCATGTTCACGGCTTCGCATTGGCCGACAGGTTCGCTGCTTTCTCACGCAACTTTACCGGCGTAACGGGCAGCATGGGCGCCGTGTACGATGTGGCCGACAACCTGCACCTGCGCCTCAACGTGGCCCGGGGCTACCGGGCGCCCAATATCAGTGAGCTGGCCGCCAACGGCGAACATGAGGGAACCTTCCGCTACGAGGTAGGAAACACCGACATGAAGCCCGAATACAGCTGGCAGGCCGACGCCGGACTGGACTACACATCGGCTAAGGTGACGGCCGGCATAGCCCTGTTTGCCAACTTCATTGACAACTACATCTTTGCCCACAGACAGCCGGGAGAGGAGGTGGAGGGCACGCCCGTGTTCCGCTTCACGCAGGGTTCGGCCCGCCTCATGGGCGGAGAGCTCACGCTGGACGTGCATCCCGTGGAGCGGCTGCACATAGGCAACGCCTTCTCTTACGTGAACGCAGTGCAGCGGCACCAGCCGGCAGACCGCAAGTACCTGCCCTTCACGCCCGCTCCGAGGTGGACTTTGGACGTGCGCTACGACCTCCTGCGCCACGGCCGCACGCTGAACAACGCCTACGTGAGGGCTGGCATGGAGTGCAACCTGCGCCAGCGGCACGCCTATACGGCCGACGGAACGGAGACGCCGACGCCCAGCTACACGCTGTTTGGCCTCTCCGCAGGCACCGACATCTGTCATCACGGCCGCACGGTGGCCACGGTAACGCTCTCGGCAGAGAACCTCTTGGACCGCGCCTACCAAAGTCACCTGAGCCGGTTGAAGTATGCGCCCGTGAACAACCTGACCGGCCGCACCGGCGTTTACGACATGGGGCGCAACGTGTGCGTAAAACTCAATCTGCCGATTGAGTTTTAGATAATAGATAACAGATATCAGATAAAAGATATTTTTTGATGAGGATGGAGTTGGAAACTGCCATCCGTGGGTTACGGAGGCACCGTATCAGGTTGCTGAAAGGGTGCTTCGGGAACTTTCGACACTTGTCGCACGATGGTGTGACACCTGTCGCACGATTATTCGACACCTGTCAAAAGTTCCTGCCTCATCAATTTCTATCTTTTATCTGATATCTTTTATCTCTTATCTATTATCTTTTATCTCTTATCTATTATCTCCCTTCGCGTTTGGTTGCAGCCAGAACACGGCCGTGCGGGCCCCGAACGGCACGCGATACTGCGGCAGCGCCTGGGCGTTACGGCTCCAGCTGTCGATGCCACCCACACCTGCCTGCACGGCGTCGATGCAGAGCTGGGTGAACAAAGACTGCGGAACCTGGTACGGATGGCGCTGTTCTTTGGCGTCGCCGTCGTCAAGGTCGGCTGTGTTATAGTGCAGCGCCGAGGCCGAAAACAGCTTGTCGCTCGTTATGCACAGGCCTGTGCCGGCCGTGTTGGCCTGCTGCCACCAGCGAATGTCGGTCTTCGTGCCCGTTTCCTGTGGCCGCACGTAGGCGTGGAACTGCTCGTCGGCCGTCTGGTTGTAAAGACCCACCGTCTGCGAAGAGTTGCGGTCGGCGTAGTTCTCTATCGGTCCGCGGCCGTAGTAGCGGCTGTGGTCCATCTCGAACGGCATCTGCATGACCATGCCAAAGCGGAACATGGCCGGTGCCTGGGCACCTGCCTGCGGCTGCAGGCGCTGCTCCACGCGCACCACTCCATTGGAGCTTACGTTGTAGGTGAGCGTGAGGGAGGCCTTGACCTCGGGCATCTGGTAGGTTGCCGTAACCACGGCAGAGCCCTGCTCGCCCTTGTCGGCCTTCAAGCTCACGAGTTTCAGCTCGGGATTACGCCACACCTTGAAGGCGCGGTTGAGCCCGGAGCCCATGTCGTTGTCGGTGGGAGCGCGCCAGAAGTTGGGCTTCAGTACGCCTCCCTTGCCCAGCAGGCTGGCTCCTTTGTACTCGAAAGCCGACAGGAAGCCCGTCTGGCGGTCGAAACCGAGGCTGAACGTGCTGCCCGATACGGTAAGCACGGTCTTCTTCTGCTTCACGCTCACCTTGTCCTTGCCGGCATTTGCAACGGCCAGGGCCGGCGTGGCGGGCTGCCACTCCTGCACGGTGAGCTGGGCGTAGGCTATGCGCTGGCCGGCCGACATGAGCGGTTCGGCCTCCTTGAGGCAGTAGTCGAGGTTGAGCAACACCTCCTGCTGCGGGCTTATGCCGTCGAGTTTGTAAGGCAGATTGACGGCAATGGCCTGCTGCGGGGCGATGTTCAGGCTCTCTACGGTGCCGTGCTGCACGGCCTTACCATCCACCTGGAGCGTCCACTGCAGCTGTACGTTGTCCAGATTGCGGAAGAAGAACTCGTTCATTACGGCTATCTTGCCGGCCCGGAGGTCCATGGGCTTGGTCCAGATGTTCTGGTACTGGTAGGCTACCTCGTAGGCGTGAGGGTGCAGCTGGCGGTCGGCACCGATGATGCCGTTACAGTTGAAGTTGTTGTCAGATGGGTCGTAGGTGTTGTAATCGCCGCCGTAGGTGTACTCGGTCTTGGCCGACACCTGCGCTGCCCGCTGCTCCAGTTCCGACAGCGAGCGCTGTTTGAGGTCGGGCCGGCGGTGCAGCGCCTGGTCAACAAAGTCCCAGATAAAGCCTCCCTGATACTTGGGATACTTGCGAACGAGGTCCCAGTACTCCTTCAGTCCACCCGATGAGTTGCCCATGGTGTGGTTGTACTCGCACTGTATGAGGGGTTTCTGCGCGTCGGCAGCCTTGCTCTGGGCGTACTTTTCGCACGCCTCGGGCGACCAATACATGGGGCACCTGATGTCCGTATTCCTGCCGCTGCCGGCCTGCTCCCACTGAATGGGGCGGCTGGGGTCCTGACTCTTCACCCAGTCATAGGCCGCCGAGAAGTTCGGACCGTCAACTGTCTCGTTGCCCAAGCTCCAGTAAATGATGCTTGGATGGTTGAACTGCACGCTGACATTGTGCTGGTTGCGCTGCAGTATCTGGAGAGCAAACTGGGGTTTCTTGGCTTCCGAGGTTGCCGCATAGCCCAGTCCGTGGCTCTCCTGGTTGGCTTCGGCGCACACGTAGAGGCCGTACTCGTCGCAGAGGTCGTACCAGAGCGGGTCGTCGGGATAGTGGCAGGTGCGCACGGCGTTGATGTTGAGGCGCTTCATGATTTGGATATCCTGTATCATACGCTCGCGGCTGACCACGTAACCGCCATCGGGGTCCATCTCGTGGCGGTTCGCTCCCTTGATGTAAACGGCCTTTCCGTTTACCAGCAGCTGCGAGTTCTTGATTTCGACCTTGCGGAATCCCACCTTCTGTGTTATCACCTCGACGGGGCGGTTGCCTTGTCTGACGGTGGCCACGAGGGTGAAGAGGTAGGGGTCTTCGGCCGTCCAGGTCTTCACGTTGCGCACGCTGAAGTGCACGTTGCCGTGGCGGTAGCCGCGAAAGTTGGTGGTGTTGCTGCCCACCTCCACGCCGTTGGCGTTCAGCAGGCGGAAGTCTATCACCGGTCGGCCCTTCACCTCGCAGGCTATGTCGAGTTCGCCGTCCTGGTAGTTGTTGGTCAGGTCGGGCGTTAGTCGCAGGTTCACCAGCTGCGTGTTGCGGTCGCGGGCGTAGAGATAGCTTTCACGCGCCACGCCCGAGAGGCGCCAGAAGTCCTGGTCCTCGCAGTAAGAACCGTCGCTCCAGCGGAAGGTCTGGAAGGCTATCAGGTTGCGGCCGGGCTTCACGTAGGGCGTGATGTCGAACTCGGCGGCCACCTTCGAGTCCTCTGAATAGCCCACGAAGCGACCGTTCACGTAGAGGTAGATGTTGGAAGTAACCGAACCGAAGTGGGCGACAACCTGCCGGCCGTCCCACCCTGCGGGCAGGTCGATGTAGCGGCGGTACGAACCCACGTGGTTGTCCTTTACGGGCACCTCGGGCGGATTGTCATTGAAATGGCCGTTCCAGGCATAACCCACGTTCTTGTACACAGGGTCGCCGAAGCCGTTGAGCTCCCACATGCCCGGCACCTTCATCACCGCCCACGACGAGTCGTCCAAATCGGTCTTGTAAAAGTCGGTGGGCCGCTGGTCAGCATGCTCCACCCACTTGAATTTCCAGTCGCCTTCCAGAGAGAGATAGTTGTCCGAACGGGTGATGTCACCCTTCAAGGCTTTGTCTGCCGACTCGTAAGCAAAGTAGGAGGTGTGCATGGGATAGCGGTTCACCTCATTGACCTGCAGGTCGTGCCACTCGGTAAAAGCCGGCTCATCGGTCTGTGCCGCCACGGGCAAAACACCCGCCAGAAGAGCGGAAACGACAAAAAGTATCTTTTTCATAAATAGCTATATAGTTTGACTTTCATGCTTATTAACAAAGACATCGCGCAAGGCAGCCGCCCCGTTGGCCGCTACCTGTTGCAAAGATACAATAAAGAAATGAAAGCGGAAACAGAAACGCAGAAAATATTCAGCCACCCCCGCGGGAGCCCCTGCTGGCAGGGGGCTGTGCAGGACATGCCGTTCAAGGAGCTTGAAGGATAGCTTCAAGGCGCCCGAACGATAGCTTCAAGAGGCTTGAAGGATAGCTCCAAACTGGCGAGAGGGGGAACCCACCCCGGCTCTACCAATGGAGAGAGGCTGCTGCCGGTAAGAGAAAAGAGGAAAAGGGGGAGCCTACCCCTGCCCACCCAAAGGGAGGGAGCACTGCGATATATAAGAGGTGGATAAGAGAAAAGACTGTTGTTTTTGTCCCAACTCAATCCATGTGATAAGTACTTCCTCCCTTCGGGAGGGCTGGGGTTGGTTTTTCCTCCCCTTAGAAAGGGGAGGTTAGGAGGGGATGATTTCTTCCTCAAGGTGGCAAGTTGTAGCTTTCAAGTCATCCCCTCCTCCGCCTCCCCTTTCCAAGGGGAGGATACCAGTTAGCCTTGTGGGTGCCCCCTTGCTTTTTGTTCATTGCTATCGGCGGTGGTGGCGTAGCGGTTCCTCCCCTTGGAAAGGGGAGGTTAGGAGGGGATGATTTTCCTTGCAGCTTTGCTATTTCCTGCTATCAGGTCATCCCCTCCTCCGCCTCCCCTTTCCAAGGGGAGGATACCAGTTAGTCCTTCTGCAAACCGCTGCTTACACATATCTACTAACAGACAACCAAACAGCAGCTGAAAAATTACGCTGTTACTCTGTCTTTCATCAGCAACAGCTAACTGGCAGCAAGTTCGAAGCAGCTGAAAAATTACTCTGTTACTCTGTCTTTCATCAGCAACAGCTAACTGGCAGCAAGCTCGAAGCAGCTGAAAAATTACGCTGTTACTCTGTCTTTCATCAGCAGCAGCTAACCTGCAGCGGCAGTGCGGCAGTGGTTCGGGAATGATGAGGGGGACGATAAAGGGTGGAGAAAACAAGCAGAAAAGGCGGCGCACCACACTTCAGGGCAAAAAAAATGGGGCTCCGCCGAGTCCCAACCTTGTTAACCTTAAATCTAATACTATGAAAAACACATTGCAAATATAAACATGTTAGCGCAAACAACCAAACAAACAGAAAGAAAAAACGGCAGTTTTGTTCATTTCTTGACATAAATCAAGCCAAGGCGAAGAATTTTAGCCGAAAAGTTGCTCCGTATTAAAATAATGCCTATCTTTGCAGACGAATAAGGACATTAATCAGACATAAGAAATAGGATACGGAATTCCGACAACACCGAAAGCTGTCGGAATTCTTCATTTTTCATGTCCGACGAAAAACGGTTACAAACAGTTTAAAACAATAACAATTATGGCTTACATGTCACAAGAAGGCTACGACAAGCTCGTGGCTGAGCTCCGTGAGCTCGAAACAGTTGAACGCCCCAAGGCATCGGCCGCCATCGCAGAGGCTCGCGACAAGGGCGATTTGAGCGAAAACTCAGAATATGACGCCGCCAAAGAGGCACAGGCCCACCTCGAAGATAAAATCAACAACATCAAACTGGCCATAGCCGAGGCCAAGATTGTTGACGTATCGCGCCTGAAGACGGACGCCGTGCAGATACTCTCGAAGGTGGAAATGACCAACATGGCTACCGGCAAGAAGATGACCTACACCATCGTGAGCGAGAACGAGGCCAACCTGCGCGAAGGCAAGATATCTATCAAGACGCCTATCGCACAGGGACTGCTGAACAAGAAGGTGGGCGACATCGTCGAGATACAGATACCGCGCGGCACAACAAAGCTGCGCATTGACAAGATAAGCATAGAAGGTTAAACCTCCCGAGCCCTTGCCACCCGCAACAAGAGCCCGAGGAACAAAACAAGAGAACCATGAGTACAGTGTTTTCGAAGATTGCCGCTGGCGAAATTCCCAGCTACAAGTGCGCCGAGAGCGACAAGTTTTACGCTTTTCTCGACATCAACCCGGTGGCCAAAGGCCACACGCTCGTCATTCCGCGCAAAGAGGTTGACTACTTCTTTGATATGGACGACAACGACCTGGCTGAGTTCCAGCTCTTTGCCAAGAAGGTGGCCACGGCGCTGAAGGCGGCTTTTCCGTGCAGGAAAGTGGCCCAGGTAGTGCTTGGACTCGAAGTTCCGCACGCCCACATCCACCTCATCCCCATGAACAGCGAGGCCGATGTGGACTTCCGCAAGGAGCATCTCAAATTCTCGGACGAGGAATTCAAGGCTATCGCCAAAAAGATTGAGGAGAGCCTGCCATAGGGGTCTGACAGTAAAAAAGCCTCCCCTAACCCTCCCTTTGGGAGGGAACGAAGAAGCTACCCCTGCCCGCCCAAAGGAGCGGATGAAAAGAGAAGAGCCACGCCAAAGCAACTTAAAGACTTTGGCGTGGCTCTACCTTATTATATATAGGGAGCAGGCAATGCCACGGTCCCACCCTCCCACTCCTTCTGAAAGGGCCGGGGAGGGGTTCTTCCACCTATGTGCAGAGCCAAGGATAATACCCCCCTCCCCTTCGGGGAGGGCCAGGGAGGGGTTTTCCACTTGTGTGCAGAGCCAAAGAGAAAGTCCTCCCTCCCCTTCGGGGAGGGCCGGGGAGGGGTTCAATAACTATGCGTTATCTCCTGCCAGTTGCCGTCAGCCGAGAGTGTAAACGTGATGTCGCCGGTCTGGGTGGTGCCGTCAAAGAACTGGCCGCTGTACTTTGAAATCCATCCCAGCTGTACGGGAACGGCCTCGAACAGCTTTTCGGCCACCGTGGTGCCGGCGGCATCAAGGGCCGTTACGGTCATCTTGAGTTCTCCCTCGTCGGCATGGGGGAAGGTGAACACGTCGAACTGGCACGGCTTACCGGCCATCTCGGCCGTCACCCCGCGGTATTCCGTCTGACGGGAGTCCACACATCCGCGCCCCGTAATGGCATTGAGGGTGGAACTGCCGCCAGTATAGTAGAACTTGAACTGCTTCACGCTGGCCGGCACATCATCGGTTATCACGAGGCGGAACATGGCTACGGCACGCTTCAACTCCAGCGCGTAGCTCCTGGCATCGGTCACCTCGATGTCCTCACAGCAGTAAAAGGTATCGGTAACTTTGTTGTCGGGGAACTTTATTTTTTCCGGGTCGGTAACTGAAACGGAGCCGTTGCCGTTGTGGGCTATCACCACCACGCGGTAAGAACCTTGCGGCAGCGACACGCCGAAGGTGCCGAAAGATTTATCGGTCGATGTCTGCGAGACGCTCTTCACCCTGCTGCCGCCGGCATCGAAGATGGCAAACGTAAGGCGCGAGCAGAGCTCACTCACCTCGGTTGCGGCGCGCGACTTGGCCTGGGCGCCGTCGAAGGCTATCTGTTCAAAGCGTGATATCCGGAGCTCTATCCTCACCCCATTCTCCGGTTCGGGCTCATCGCCGTCGTCGCCGAGGTTCGCCTTCTCGCAGGATGAACACACACAGGACGCCAGGAGGAGCAGGACGCCCATCAGTTGTAACTTTCTCATGGTCTTTACTGTATTGGTTTCGGGTTCGTGGGAGGCGGCTCAGATGTAGTCGTCGCCCTTCTTCATCTGCACTTCATTCACGTACTTGCGCACCAAAGCCGACGAGTCCTCTTTCTTGCAGATGAGCAGCACGTTGTCCTTCTCGGCCACGATGAAGCCTTCGAGACCGTTGATGACGGCAAATTTGCCCTTGGGCAGCTTGATGACATTGTTGCTCGAATCCTCAATCATCACGTCGGAGTCTATCACGACATTGTCGTC
Source organism: Prevotellaceae bacterium KH2P17 (assembly GCA_900199655.1). Classification (GTDB taxonomy): domain Bacteria; phylum Bacteroidota; class Bacteroidia; order Bacteroidales; family Bacteroidaceae; genus Prevotella. The sequence goes on along the minus strand of FZRE01000008.1, from coordinate 3,621 downwards.
CGGGCCCTTGCGCATGGCCTCGTAGATGCTGTGCCAGGTGCCTATATCGGCCCAGCCAAAATCGCATTTCATCACGTAGGCATCTTCCGACTTCTCCAGAATGCCGTAGTCGATGGAGAGATTGGGGTACGAGGGGAAGTTCTCATGTACGAACTTGCTCTCCTCCTCAATCGTCCAGTCGGGTTTCACGGCATCGAGATTGCGCAGCACCGAGGGCAGAATGGAAAAGAAACTGCGGCCGAGAAAGTGGGTGTTGGAAAGGAATATGCCCGTGTTCCAGTAGAATTCACCGCTGCTCATGAACATTTTGGCAAACTCACGTTCGGGCTTTTCCGTGAACGACTGCACGCGGTAAACGTCGTGGGCCGCCTCGTCGCCCAGCTGGATATAGCCGTAGCCGGGCTCGGGACGCGTAGGTTTAATGCCCATGGAGAGCAGGCAGTCGCGCCGATCCACGAAGTCGAAGCCCTCTTCCACGTTCTGGCGGAATGCTTCCTCGTTCAACACAATCTGATCAGAGGGCGTAACAATCAGGTTGGCGTCAGGGTTCAGCCTGTTGATGCGGTGCGTAGCCCACGCCACACTCGGAGCCGTGTTGCGGTGGATGGGTTCGGCCATGATGTTGTCGGCCGGCATTTCGGGCAGTTGCTCCTGCACTAAAGACAGATAGCTTACGTTGGTGTTCACGTAGATATGGTCGGGCGGCAGGATTTTTGCCATGCGGTCATAGGTTTGCTGCAGCTGAGTACGGCCGGTGCCAAAGAAATCTATGAACTGTTTAGGGTATCGGTCGCGGCTGCACGGCCACAGCCTGCGACCTTTTCCGCCGGCAAGGATCACGCAGTAGTTATTTGTTTTTATTGTCATAGCTTACAGATTTAAAATACAGCACGCTAATATACGCATTAAATATGACACCAACAAGATTTTATCATCTTTTAAATGACTAAATCGTTAAAACCTCTTCACCCCACCGCTCCACGAAAACAAACGCCCCGCTGCTACCCTTTGAAAGTTTTCGACGGATTTGTTTGCGCTTTCAGAAAAAACCCGTACCTTTGCATCCGTATTAAGCCCAGATGGCGGAATCGGTAGACGCGCTGGTCTCAAACACCAGTGGAGCAATCCGTGCCGGTTCGACCCCGGCTCTGGGTACAAGGGACCCTGAATTGAACTTTTCAGGTTCCCTTTTTCTTTTCTCTCCCCTTAACTTATTGGTTTCCATACATATTACGTCAAGCACTCGGTTGTACACAGTGGTTCGAAGTACATCGCCGGATAGCCGGATGCCTACATCGAACCATGTCCATCATTTGGTGCTTCTTTTCTGATAACTTGGTTCTTATCTCTTAATAATAGTTGAAAAATGCTGTTCTTCGCCAAATCTCTGTTATAGTTGCGACCATATCCCTTATCTTAGTCATTCAACTTGTAATGTCATGAAGATGATGGAAGATAGGATAAACGTGGTACTGTACTGCCGTGTAAGCAGTGATGAGCAGGCAGAAGGCAGCAGTCTGGACGAACAGGAGCGAAGGCTCCGCATGTACTGCGCATCTCTCAAGATGAACGTGCTGAAAGTATATAAGGACGACTCCTCGGCCAAGTACAACGACATCCGGCGCAGGCCGATGTTCGGAGAGATGTATGCGTATTGTAAACTGCACAGGCACCTGATTGCCAAGATACTGTTCCTAAGATGGGACAGATATACCAGGAACACGGAGTTTGCCTTTGTCTATAAGCGGAAGATAACGGATGAACTCGGCATAGAAATCAATGCCCTTGAATCACCGATAGACTTCAGGAGCACGGAATGGAGTCTCATGCTTGCCCTGCACTGTGGCATGGCGCATACTGAAGATAACAAGATATCCAGAAGAACCCTTGAAGGCATACACGGCACGCTGCTGAAAGGCAAATGTTCCAATCATGCCCCACGCGGATACAGGAACGTAAGGGACGGCAAGCACAACACACGGGTAGAGATAGACAAGAAGACGGCACCCGTCATTCAGGACATCTTCTATGAGGTTGCCTATTCTCCTCTTGCGCCCAATGCCATTTGCAGGAAGTACAACAAGCGGTATCATCTGCATATCAACAAAAACGCTTTCATGTATATGCTCCGTAATGTCTTCTACATCGGCAAGATACTCGTGCCCGCCTATAATGATGAACCGGAACAGATAGTGGAAGGGCAGCATGAGGGCATCATCAATCCCGTTATCTTCAAGGCCGTACAGGAAAGGATTGCATACAAGCCACAGATAAAGATAAGCAAGGCGGAGAATCCGGACCTGTTCCTCAAAAGGTACCTGCTGTGTCCCAAATGCGGCAGACATCTTACGGGCTACACCTGCAAGGGCAATGGCGGCTATTATACTTATTATTGCTGTTCACAGGACAAGAAGCATATCAATATCCGTGCAGAGAAAGCCAACAGCCTATTTATAGACTACGCGTGCTCCATTACACCCAATCCGGATATCCTGACACTGTTCAAGACAACAATCAAGGACATCTATGCCGAAGGGATAGGTAAGATAGACTGTAAGATGAGAGACAAGGCAGCGTTCCTGAAAGAGATACAAGCAAAGTTAGACGTTATAGATGACAAATACATGTCGGGTAAGTTATCCGATGACCAGTATCAGCGGATGAACGGCAGGTACCGGCAGGAGATGTTGCAGACACAGGACGAGATGGAGATGCTACGAAATCAGAGAGATACCGACATAGAGCCCATGCTGGATTATGCCTTCTGTCTGTTGTCCCATCTGAGAATACATCTTACCGATGCGCCGGTAGATTTAAAGATAAAGATATTGGGAGCTTTGTTCGATGTAGGCATCCAGCTATCCGGCGATGTACTTCGAACCACGATGTACAACCGGGTTCTTGATGTAATATGTATGGAAACCAACAAGTTAAGGGGAGAGAAAAGAAAAAGGGAACCTGAAAAGTTCAATTCAGGGTCCCTTTTCTTTCCTCTCCCTTCTTTTCTTATCAACAACTACATCGGTACTTGCGCCGGGATTGGCAAAACGAGTTTGACTGTAATTCATAAGGTATTGATGTGCGGAAAAATGGGACGGTGATTGATGGTTGCAGAAGTGATGAGCCGCTGAAGGCAGGCTCCGGAAACTGGTTGCCAAGTGGATGATATATAAACTGTGGGAAGTTTTGACACTTGTCGAAGATATGTGCGACAAGTGTCAAACAATCGTGCGACAAGTGTCGAAAGTTCCCGAAGCATGCCTTCAGCACTCCGACGCTGTCCTGTCCTGGATTTAGTTGACAGTTTTAGTAGTTAAATGTTCTTTAGGTTGACAATATATTTCTTATGTGGAAATCTGGTTGTCAGGTTTTTCTGTTAAGTGCACTTTAGGTTGACAGCTGTCTTCCGGGTGCAAAGTTAATCATTTTCTGTTTTCTGCGGACTCTTTGACCTCCTTATTTTAAGTGGAACGTTGAATTGATGAAAAACACCGGGGGGCGGCCTTGCGGCCGGGGGCTCGCAGCCCCCGGGAGCCTCTGTGGCTGTAATGCGGCCAGGGAAAGGAGCCGCTGCATCTCTTCCAAGGGCGTGCGCATGTCCAGACTCTGGTGCGGACGCAC
>FZRE01000016.1 GCA_900199655.1 Prevotellaceae bacterium KH2P17 | reverse complement strand
GTTCCTTCTTCAGGCGCTTCAGTTCTGCTTCATGCGCCTTGCGCTCCTCGAGTAGCTGGGCGCGAAGTTCATCAAGTGTGGTTGGCAGTTCTTCGTGTTTCATAAGAAAGGAAATTGATGAGTTGTCGGGGTGGCCGTACGCGCGGAGATATCCGAAGAATGTCGCCACGGGAATGCCGGCACTCGCGGAAAAGGCGCGTATCGACAGGCCACTCGTGAGGTACCGACGTAATAACTCTAATTTTTCGATTTCATTGTACTGTTTCATGACTTTTTACTTTTTTTGTTTGATGTAAACTGTCAACTTATTCAGTACAGGTCACTTCAGGGAAAGGCTTTCTGAACCATAGCTTGTCAACAGGCCCCTGTTTGCAGCTTAAATACCGAACACGAACTTGGTGGAAAAATAGAGCTGTGCAGCCAGCACGTACAAGATGCAGAACGGAGCCAAATAAATCATACCGGCCGTAAGGCTGCTGAAAACGGACTCAAGCGTGTTCGTTCGTCCGGACAACATGCCATAGCTGACGGATGCCAGAGATACGATGAAAGCTATGATTGCCACAACGCTCTTGCTGAAACTGCTGGGAAACAGATTGCCGGTAACGCTGAGCAGGATGCCTTGTGGCAGCAGCGTAAGCAGCATGACGATACCCACAAGAAGCAATACTTCGACTGCAACCATGCGCAGGGCGAAACGCTCACGGTACGAGCGGGGCTGCCGTTGGGTAATGCAGGCGGCCAACCCGCTGTACTGAAAGGCTCCGTAGGCGATGCCTATCAGCAGCATCCACACCAGTACGGGAGTGGCCAGGTTCTCTACAAAGTTGCCGAAAAACCATCTGATGCCCTCCGAACTGAGCAATGAGCGCATGGCGGCATCAGGCATGGCAGACGTGAGTATCCACGACGAGAGGATGAGCAATAGCTGCGCAATGCCCAAACACAGAGCTGTATATGATAGAAAGCGTTTCAATCTTCGTCGGGCTGCAGGTTGTCTATATCCAATATTCTAAGTTCGAGAGCCCGTACTACCAGCCGCGTAGCATTTACGCCCATGCCGTTGTTGCCGTCGGGAAACAGTTTCTGCACCAGTTCGTTCTGCCTTTTCTCCAGACTCTTCACGCCAAAAGGCATACCGCGCAGGTTGGTTATCTGCTCTTTGGTATATCCCAAAGCCAGGTGACGCAGAAAACGCTCGTCGTACTCGTCGATTTCGTAGCTGATGAGAGCTTCCTGTCGCATGAGCTGATTGTTCACACTGGCCTTGAAGCGGGCGATGATTTTCTCCAGAATAGGCTGGTTGAAAACGAGCTTCTTGCCACTCATTACGCTTGAAACATCGCCGCGCGTAAGCAGTTCTCCACTCTTGAGGATGATGCCGTCGCAGCCTGCATCAAGCACGTCGACCCACAATTTCTCGTTAAGAATCTCGCCCGTAAAGATAAGGACCTTGACTTGAGGATAGCGTTCTTTCGTGTATCGGCATATCTCCACACCCACCGTGGTGCTTCCGCCAAGGCCTAAATCGAGCAGAACCAAATCAGGAAGCTCATTTTTGATGAGCCGGACGTAAGCCTGCTCGCTGTCAGCCGTCCCCACAATCTCTGCTTCGGGTATCTCGTTACGGAAGATTCCTTCCGTTCCCTTTAACTCCAAAGGTATGTCTTCTACGATGATAACTTTGAATTTTTCCATATCTCTTTTAGTATTTTAATGTCGATTTCTATCGGTTGTTTGGTATTCTCACCTCTTTCATCGGTTTTACTCATTGGCGTGGCATAGATGCCACAGCCTCTGGCATTGGTTGCCTCGCCTATCTCACGCATCACCTGACGGCAAAGAAGGAACTGCACATCGACCGTAAGCGGCGTGAAGAGCTGGCTGCACTCTGCACCGGTTAATAGGAAATGTGGCATGAGCAGCGTGACGACTACATATCTGTCGCCATCCTCCTTACATCGCATGGCTATCTGTTTCTCGCCGCTTGCCTTGTGCAAAATATCGAAAAGGTAACTGAGCATGTCCTGGTCAATGTGGATGTTTCCCTCCGTCTGCCTCAACGCCTGTTCGCTGAGGATGGAATAAAGTTCCTTGTAATAACTCACAAGTTCCGATATCTTCGAGAGGTTTTCGTCGTTGCCGTCTATCAGCTGGCGAATACGAGACGGATAGTACATGGTCTCGTGCTTCAGCGTAGAGAGGCAATTATCCAGAATACTATTGCTGACATGCAACTTGTCGCTCTCATATTCCGCTCTCCGCAGCTCGTCTTTGGCAAGTTCTTCGTTCACAGCCTGCTCGGTATCGGACACTATGCTCTGCTGCAAGGCAGCTTTTATCTGCTCAACTATGTCATTGAGCCGGGCATACTGGTCGTTACCGACATTGGTCATCAGCTTCTTGAAATTGAGTTTCTCTATTTGCTTGAGTTTCTCCTGCGGCAAATCATTACTCAGCAGGATGCGGTTTACATCGTTTACCCTATCGAGACAGAAGCGATAGTGAACCCGGTGCCGGTAGTACATGATATAATAGGCGGGGAAAATAAGGACCAGCAGGATAATAAGGAGAATAATGGCTATGTCCTTGTTGTTCTCAGAACGCTGCATGACGCGCACATAATCGCCCAGCGTATTGTCGGCACTGCGCTCACGGAACAGTTGAGTGTACACGCCGTTGTTGTATCTGTACAGATTCCACCGATGCAGGGCCAACGCTGCAACTGCACTCTCATTGCGGACGGACAGAATGACATCATAGGCCGTTTCAAGGCTGTCGTGGAACCATTTCAGTTCGGCAGGCAGAGTGGGTTTATCGGTATAGGAAACCATCAGATCGCTGCCATGCGGATTACGCTTCAGGTAGTAACGGTTTAAATAGTATCGCGCACTGTCGGCATAGGCTAAAGTCTGAAGGAAAGTGCCCTTGATGTTGCTGTTATAGACACTGTCAGCAAACGTAGAGGCACGCTGTAACTCTACCGGATACTTTTTTTGTGCAGATTGCTTGGCTGCACCAACAGGCTGCGAGCATCCAAAGCCCAATAATGTAACGGCAAACAACAGTCGGGATATGCCTTTTGGGAGACGGAACCAGAGGCGACTGCCCTTGTTGTCACTATCTGGCAATGAAGCTACAGGGCTCTCTGCTCCAATAGAACAAACACGGAATATCTGGCTGATTTTATGGTACTTATCAATAATACCTTTACAGTTCATCAGTCCAAAGCCATGACTTCTGGGGGAACTCTGTACTGAGAAGGCAGAAACGCCATGAGACGCGTTAACGCTTTCAGCACTTTCATCAATAACAGGTTTATGGTCGAACAAGTGGATAAGCTGCTCTTCGGTCATACCTTGCCCATTGTCTATGATGTTTATCTCCACGTAATCTGGTTCTATGACTGCCTTGATGACGACATGTCCGCCTTTAGGCGTAAACTTGCGGGCATTATCTGCCATCGTGTTAACCATGAAGAGCGTAAGTACCTTGTCCGCTTTTACAACGGCCTGTGTGGGTTCCACCGACAGCGTAATGCCCCGAAGCTGAAAGCTCATTCTGCTTTTGGCAACTATGTCAAACAGAGACTGCAGCGGAAAACTCTCTATATGAAGACTTAGCTGACCTTGCCGCAGCTGGATCCAATTGGTCAGTACGCCATTGTAATCGTTTATCTTATCGGTCAATTCGGCCATGTACTGGTATCGTTCCAGCCGCGTTTCTTCACTCTCTTCCGATTTCAACAAATGGTGCACCTCATTTTTCATCCGGTCAATGAAAGGAGTGATGCTGCAGACTAACGAGACCTTGGCTCTTTGCTCCAAATTCCGCTTTTTGTTCTGAAGCACATGGAGCTGTGCCAACTTAGTTTGCTCCTTCAGCTCATCCATATCTTCCTGATGCAAGCGTGCCACTTCCACATTTTCTTTTTTCCATTGTTCAAGTGGTTTCAGCAAATCAGACAAGGGATACTTACTGTCATTGCGCCGGCGCATATAGTCGAATGCGAAAAGCAATATGCACACCAACACTATCATAATAATAACAGCCAGAAGCAAGCGGTTAAGCTGTCTGGACGAGTTTTGCAGTTGATCGGCTCGGGCTTCGAGCAGCCTGTCCTGGCGAGTCATCTCCTGCATGTCCAGATACCTGTTACGGTTGAAATCACTGTTTGGCTTGTTGTCTATGGCGGAATAAGCCAACGAAAGTTGTTCTCGAATGGAAGCAACAAGATCGGGTGCCAGTTGAATGGCCGTATTCTTGTTTAAGGCTTTCTGTAAACAGATGATGGCCGACTTATAGTCGTTTAGCGCCCAGTAGCATTCTGCAAGTGTTCGATAAGCGCCTGCAGTCTGGTAAACATCACCATAGTCAGCAAATATATTAAGCGCACGTAAGGCCAGGTTCCCTGCCAACAAGCTATCGGCCATTTCGTCGGTATTGATAAACTTCATGGCCGGCAGATTATCAGCCATGAGTCGTTTCCTGTACTTGGGAGTTTCCAAGTGTTTGCTGAGTGCCTGCAGTGCTTGGGCCTCAAAAAAGGGGTAGCTCGCTTGCCGTGCCAGCAGATAGCAGCGCATAAGGTAGTCGAACTCAATCTGGTTGATCTCCTCTTGAGCCTTGGCAGTTATAATTCCCCCGGAACCGATATTATACCAGTAGTTAAGTAACTGCGCAGTATCCGCAGCTATTTCGCCATCGGGATTGATGGAATCGAGTGCGGCAATGGACTGTGGAGTAAGTCCGACGTAAAAGAAATAGGTGGAATTGATGATCTTAAACTCACTGTCGCCATAGATGAGTCTTTTATTCTGATGGTCGGTAAGGACTCCCCGCTCTTCGTTGATACGCCTCAATCGGCGGGAAGCACTTTCCCGATAGATATAAAAATCCTTGTTGTGAGACTGCCGCTGGCACAATCGCATCATTTGAACGTCAGCAATAAACAGCTCCACCTGATTGTTTGTAGAAGTTTCTACTTGATACAACAAGGCATAGGCCTTGGCATATTCCATCTTGGCTATATTCACAAAGGCCATGTTATTCAAAGCCTCTGCCCTGCCCTCTTTGTAATCAGCAGACAAGTCATAGGCTTTTTGTGCATAGCTAAGCGTAGAATCCAGGTTACGGTAATGCCAAGCATACGAACGCTCATTCAACTCATCAATCCTGTCTGTCATTTCATGGGAGCATGCAGCGAATAACAGGACGAGTGGCAGCAACAGTGCGGATGCTTTATAACTAACCTTATGTTGTTTACAGTCTATCATATTGATGAGACAAAGATAATCTTTTTTGTCTTAATTGGCACTTTTTCCAATGAAAAAAATGCAGAATAGAAAAATAAATCCCGTGCTTTCGCACAATTAAACAAGAAATGATTACTTTTGCATTATAGTAAACACTTTTAAAGAATGACAGAGAAAATAAGAATTAAGGATATTGCCGAGCGGGCTGGAGTCTCTGTGGGCACCGTAGACAGAGTGCTGCACGACCGCCCAAACGTATCCAGGCCTGCCAGAGATAAGGTGGAGAAAGCTCTTCAAGAGATGGATTATCAACCAAACATGTACGCCAGTGCCTTGGCGTATAATCGTTCTTACACATTCTATCTGTTGATACCCAGACATGAATCTGAGGCTTATTGGGAGGAAATAGAAGACGGCGCTCACAAAGCCATGGAAGCAAGAAGAGACTTTCACATTGGAGTGAAGATTGTTTATTACGACCGGTTCGACTTCACCTCCTATGCCAAGAGCTATACGGAAATACTAAATGCTAATCCAGACGGCGTCGTTATCGTTCCTTCGACTCTGGAAATAACGCAGACGTTTACAGACAAATTGCATGAAAAAAACATTCCTTTTATCTTGCTTGATTCCTATATGCCCGACTTGCGTCCACTCTCTTTCTATGGTCAAGACTCATTCAGCAGCGGTTGCTTTGCTGCAAAGATGCTGATGCTCTTTGCTGCAAAAGAAAAAGAAATCATGATTTTCAAGCGTGTTCACAACGGAGTTGTAGTCAGCAAGCAGCAAGCAAACCGGGAAGTAGGCTTCCTTCATTATATGAAAGATCACTTTCCAAAGGTCAAGATTACAGAACTGAATGTGGAAGAAAGCAACCGAACCGAGGATTACAACACCATCCTCGACCGTTTCTTCACCTCCCATCCTAACATCCATCATTGTGTAACGCTGAGTTCCAAAGCACACATCATCGGAGAATATCTGCTTAAACATAACATACGTGATGTTCAGACGATGGGTTATGATGTTGTTCAGAAGAATGCAGAATGTATTCGTGAAGGCAGCATCTCTTTCGTGATAGCCCAACATGCCTATATGCAGGGTTATAGTTGCATCGACACCATGTTCCAGGCCATTGTGTTGAAAAAGAAGGTTAATCCGGTTAACTATATGCCTATTGAACTGATAACCAAAGAAAACCTGGATTTCTACCGCAGAAATCAGTTATAGAAGTTCATTTAGCAAATCAAATTGGAAGTTTCAAATAAAAAAGGCATCCTCGCCCTCTCGCCGCTCATCGTCTTCATCGTGCTGTATTTGGCCATGTCCATCATAGCAGGCGATTTCTATAAGGTGCCCATTACGGTTGCCTTTATGATTGCCAGCATTTATGCCATTACTATTTCGGGAGGTTTCCCGTTAGCCAAACGGATAGATATCTTTAGCCGTGGAGCCGGCTCCAGCACATTGCTTCTCATGCTGTGGATATATGTTCTGGCAGGTGCCTTTGCCGAGTCTGCCAAGCAGATGGGCAGCATTGATGCCACTGTGAACCTGGCACTCCACGTTCTTCCTGACAGTTTGCTGCTTCCCGGCTTGTTCCTGGCAGCCTGCTTCATCTCCATTTCCATTGGCACCAGCGTTGGCACGGTGGTAGCCTTGGTGCCGATTGCTGCCGGAATCGCCCACTCCACGGATGCCGACATCGCATTGGTTACAGCCATCATTGTGGGCGGAGCATATTTCGGCGACAATCTTTCCTTTATTTCTGACACTACTGTTGTAGCCACTCAGACCCAAGGCTGCAAGATGAGCGATAAGTTCAGAGCCAATCTCCTGATTGTCATGCCGGGTGCGCTGGCCATACTGATTATCTATGCGTTCATGGGAGCCGACATACAGGCACCCGGAAAGGTTCCTGACATTGAATTCATTAAGGTTATCCCTTATCTGGTTGTCTTGCTGACAGCTGTGTTCGGCATGAACGTTATGGCTGTTCTCGCCATTGGCATTGCCTTATGCGGCATCATCGGTATAGCTAACGGAACTTATGACATTTATGGATGGTTCGGTGCCATGGGCAAAGGCATAACCGGAATGGGCGAGCTTGTCATTATTGCCATGCTCGCGGGAGGCATGCTCGAAATCATCCGAGAAGGCGGAGGAATAGACTATCTGATAGCCAAACTTACAAGTCATGTTACCAGCAAGCGCGGAGCAGAATTTTCTATCGCCGTACTCGTAGGACTTGTCAACGTATGTACGGCCAACAACACCGTAGCCATTCTGACGGTGGGAAGCATCAGCAAGAAGATTGGCGATAAATTCGGAGTCGACAAGCGCAAGGCCGCCAGCATCCTGGATACCTTTTCCTGTGCCGTGCAGGGAATGCTTCCTTACGGCGTACAACTGCTCTTGGCAGCCGGACTTGCCGGAGTTAATCCCATACTGATACTCCCCTATCTCTATTATCCGATGGCAATAGGCTTTTCGACCCTGCTGGCCATCCTTCTGCGTTACCCCAAACGGTATTCATAACATCCGCCGACAGACTTGACTGTATCTGTAAACAACTGATTTAAAGTATCGCAACAACAAAATGGACATCATCAATCGGAATTTCTTCAGACTGCTGCGTTCCGGAGCCCTCAACGAGTATGAAACGCTGGAACCCATGTCGGCATTCAAATGGAAAAGGTTGGCGCAGATTGCACGGGCACAGAATGTTGTTTCCATAGCATACAAGGGACTCAAGAACCATCAGTACGACGAAGAAATAAACATACCCAAGTACATTGCCGAAGAAATGCAGCAAGAAGAATATGCAGACAAACCAGAGAGCATGAACACCCAACTCTCCAACCTTTTACTCAACAAGCGACTGAAGAAAATACGAAAGGAAGAGCCTCACCAAATGGATGCCTCCATGGCTACAGTAGATGTTCTGAACCTCATCATCAACAATGTAGGCCACATGCTCAACAGTGGCATCTCGCTGCGGAGCATCATTGATTTGGGCATTTACCTCAGAACCAAAGGCGACAAGGTTGACTTTGTGAAACTGGAAGGCTGGTTACAGCAGCTGCACATGCAGAACATGGCCCAGCTGCAAGGCAGCATCCTGATGAGTGTTTTCAACTTCGAACAAGAAGAAATTCCTTTCGTCCACCAATTTGTATCTGCTGCCTACAAGCTCGCCATGCGGTCGGTAAAGCATACGGCCATAGACACATCCAAGGAGTGGCACTTCCGCCAGAGCCGCACGGGCTTTGTAAAAAACAACTCGACCGTACTTCGCCGCAACCTCCGCCGCAGCATCCGCTACATTAGCTACGCTCCCATCGAAACCTCCAGCAACTTTATCAGCAATTTTACCCGTTCTCTGTCAGAGATTGAGGAATAGCAACTTAATATTTGTAAAAAACACAGCTTTAGCTGTTCCTGTATCTACTCTTTTTAGTATCTTTGCATATTATGAATAGACTGTTTTTTTTCATCATAGGTTTATTTACTTCCATTACTGCCAGTGCGCAGGTGGAGTGCGAAGACACATGCCAGCATATTCACGGCATTGATTTGAGCCACTACCAGGGCACCGTGTTCTGGGATGCCGTAGGACAGACAAAAACCGCATACGTTTATCTCAAGGCAACCGAGGGCGGCAACAACATAGACGACAAGTACCTGGAAAACATAGACATTGCCCACAAAAACGGGCTCAAAGTTGGCAGCTACCACTTCTACAGGGCGCGTATTCCACAAGATGTTCAGCTCTCCAACTTCATGGCACAGTGCAAACCGGGAGAGCAGGACCTTATCCCCATGATAGACATCGAGACCCGCAGCGGACTCTCACAAGAGGAATTTACCGACTCACTCTTCAAGTTCCTGAACCTGATAGAGATAGCCTACAAGCAAAAACCGCTCATCTACACCGGTGCCAACTTCTATGACCAGAACTTCCAACACCTGCTCGACGATTACAAAATCATGATAGCCCAATACACCCTGCGTGAACCATACCTGAAAGACGGCCGCGACATTACCATGTGGCAGTACACCGGAAAAGGTAGAATTGACGGAGTAAACGGCCATGTAGACAAAAGTCGCTTCATGGGAACCCACACCCTGCGCGAAATCAGGTTCCGCCACCGCTGACGGAAATGTGTACACAAACAGAGATAAGTGAATATTTAATTCTATAAACAACATGTCTATCATCAAATGTCCTGAGTGCGGACATCAGATTAGCGACAAGGCACCCGCGTGCCCGCAGTGCGGCATAGAGATAGCCGGCAAGGTTACCCGATGCCCACAATGTGGAGAGGTTTATTTCAAGAGCCAGGAAAGGTGCCCCAAATGCCACCACCTGAACACAGGCCAGCAGGCATCAGCCACTCCGTCAGCTCCCGCACAGCCATCAGTTCCTGCTGGCAACGAGCCAACTACGCATGCGCCGGTTCCGCCCGTGCCGCCAACAGCACCAACGACAACACAGCCCAACCGGCCAGAACGAAACAAGAAGACGGGTCTCATCATCACCTGCCTCATTATAGCCATAGCCATAACCGGCACGTTGTTCTACTTCTACAACGACAGCAAGAACGCCAAGGAGCAGGAGGCCTATGAATATGCCCTGCAAAGTGGCGACCCGCTCATCCTGCAACAGTATCTCGACCAGTTCGGCGATGCACCTGCGGCACATACCGAAGCCGTTGAAAGCCGGCTCAAGAACCTGCGACAAATCGAACAGGAGTGGACAAACGCCGTCGTAAGCGGTTCTGCCACATCCCTGGCAGACTATCTGCGCAACTATCCAAACTCCCCTCACAAGGCCGAGGCCATTCACCGGATAGACTCCATTGACTGGGAGTACGCCTACAACGAGAACTCCATGGAGGCACTGCAGTCTTATCTTGACGAGCATGCCAACGGCGAACATGTTGACGAGGCCAACACTGCCATCAAGAGACTGAAGGCCAAAACCGTTCAGCCCGACGAGAAGGAACGGCTCACAACCATACTGCGAGGTTTCTTCCAGAGCCTCAATACCCGGAACGAAAGTGGCCTTACCAACTCGGTGGCTACGATTATGACGTCCTTTTTAGGCAAGAACGATGCCACGAAAAGCGATGTCGTTACCTTCATGAACAAAATCTACAAAGCCGATGTCACAGGCATGAACTGGCAAATGAACAACGACATGAAGATTGATAAGAAGGAAGTGGGCGACGAGAAGTATGAATACACCATCCAGTTCTCTGCCATTCAGGATGTACAGAAGGCAGACGAAACAGAAAACAACAAGTTCCGCATTAACGCCAAGGTTGGTCCTGACGGCAAGATATCGTCGTTCAACTTGGTCAGAATCATAGAATAGCAGCGCTACACCATATTATATATAAAGGCCGCAGACTCAACCGAATCTGCGGCCTTTATGCTTTATGACATCCTCATCTCCCGCAACAGCTCCTTCTGTCGTTCGGTAAGATGCGTAGGTAACTGCACATTGTAGGTTATAATCAGGTCACCGAAGGTGCCGTCGCCCCTGTCATAGCCCTTGCCCCGCAAGCGCACCTTGGTTCCGTTCTGTGTTTCGGGCTTTACGCGCAGCTTAATCTTTGCCCCATTGCTCAGCTGGATGATGACGTCTCCACCCAGCATGGCCGTGTAGAGGTCAATATTCACGTTGGCGTTCATTTCTCCGCTATGGGGCGAAGCAGCCCTTGCACGCGACTTACCGCGCGGACTGCCACCCCCAAAGAGATCCTGGAAAAAGCTCGAGAAGCCTCCGTTACCGGAAAAACCGCTGAAGTCGAAGCCTTCGAAGGGAGACCCGCCGCCTTGCGACGACCAGTGGAACGAACTGCCATTGCCGCCTCCTGCCGCATTAAAAGCATCGGCCTCGCGCCATTTCTCGCCATATTGGTCGTACTTTTTCCGCTTCTCCGGGTCGCCAATCACATCGTAAGCCTCGTTCAGAGCCTGGAATTTGGCCTTAGCCTTCGGGTCGTTAGGATGCAGGTCTGGATGGAACTGCTTGGCCCGTTTGCGGTAAGCCGCCCTCACATCCTTCTGCGGGATGGAGCGGTCTACACCCAAAATCTTATAATAATCTATAAATGCCATTATTCATTCCTCCATTTCTATGAAACTTAACAGCAAAAATCGTGCCGTGTATGCAGCATTTCTCCCTCTGTCCGGCAAAAACATCAACGCTGCCAAAAACCAACTACACGGTGCGCGGACTTTTCCTTTCTGCAGCTCAAAGATATGCTTCAGGAACTTTCGACAAGTGTCGCACAATCGTGCGACAAGTGTCACACATGAATTCGACACTTGTCGAAAGTTCCTGCACGTTGCTCTCTACGTCGCCTCAACCGCCTCATTGCCTCTGCAAGAGGCACATCCGAGACCCTAAGACAACAATTTTCGGCGTATTATACTCGGTTTTCATGAATAATTTCTACCTTTGCACATAGTTGGCGATATGCCGTAATGTGCCGCCACACCCACGTAAACGCTACATGATATGAGAAAACTATTCGCAGCACTGCTGGCAGTGCTCTGTTTCAATCCTTGTGTAATGGCTCAACAAACAACTGTCAAGCTCCGCGTCATCGAGACCTCCGACGTACACGGAAGTTTCTTTCCCTACGACTTCATCAACCGCAAACCTCAGCAAGGCACACTGGCCAGGGTCAGTTCCTACGTTAATCAACTGCGCCAAACCTATGGCAAAAACCTCATACTGCTTGACAACGGCGACATCCTGCAGGGCCAGCCCACCTGCTACTACTATAACTTCATCAACACCCAGGCGCCCAATGTGGCTGCCGAAGTGGTAAACTACATGGGCTACGATGCCCAGACTATAGGCAACCACGACGTTGAAACGGGGCACAGCGTGTACGACAAGTGGATAAGGGAGATAAAATGTCCCATGCTGGGTGCCAACGTTATTGACGTAAAAACGGGCAAACCGTACCTGCACCCCTATACGGTCATGGAGCGCGAAGGCATCAGGATTGCCGTTATAGGCCTGCTGACACCGGCCATACCCAACTGGTTGAGCCGCAACCTGTGGTCGGGTCTCAAGTTCGACAACATGGTAACATCGGCCAGATACTGGATGGACTATGTGCAAAAGCATGAAAAGCCCGACGTTGTTATCGGGCTTTTTCACAGCGGCAGCGAAGGAGGCATCACCACGCCCGAGTACGAAGAGGACGCTTCTCTTCGCGTTGCAAGAGAAGTTCCGGGCTTTGACCTCGTGCTCTATGGGCACGACCACACGCGCCACGTTGACCAGGTGGTAAACTGCGAGGGCAAGAAGGTTGTCTGTCTCGACCCCGCCAACAACGCCATGACTGTGGGCGATGCCGAAATAACCGTAACTAAGAACAGCAAGGGGATAGTGACCCGCGTGCACGGACAACTGGTAGACATGACCAGCCAGCCCATAGACAAGGACTTCGAGCGCCACTTCAGCCGGCAGATGAAAGAAGTGCAGGCTTTCGTAAGCAAGAAAATAGGCAGGCTGGCCGAAACCATCTACACCCGCGACAGCTTCTTCGGTTCCAGTGCTTTCAATGATCTCATCCTCAATCTGGAGCTTCAGATTTCGGGTGCCGACATCGCCTTCAATGCGCCTTTGTCCTTTGATGCCAAAATAAACAAAGGTAACGTGTACATGAGCGATATGTTCAAGCTCTACAAATACGAGAACCAACTTTACGTGATGCGGCTCACGGGCGAGGAGATACGCAAACATCTCGAGATGAGCTACAACCTGTGGGCCAACACCATGCAAGGTCCTGACGACCATCTGCTCCTGCTGAACGAGGAGACCAAGGGCGACCAGCAGCGGCTGGGGTTCAAGAACTTCTCCTTCAACTTCGACAGTGCGGCCGGTATTGATTACGAAGTAGACGTTACCAAGCCCTACGGAGAGAAGGTGCGCATACTGCGCATGAGCAACGGGCAACCCTTCGACGAGCACAAATGGTACAAGGTGGCCATCAACAGCTATCGGGGCAACGGCGGAGGCGAGCTGCTCACCAAAGGCGCCGGTATTCCCCGCGACAGCTTGGAGAGCCGAATTGTTTGGGCAAGCGAGAGAGATCAGCGCTTCTACCTTATGGAGGAGATTGAGAAACAGAAGACTCTGGCTCCCAAACCCAATAATAACTGGCGCTTTGTACCCGAGAACTGGGTGAAGGAAGCAGCCAAGAGAGACTACAAAATACTGTTCGGAAAGAGCAACCGGCCATCGGCAGAAAAATAAAAGCTCATCATCAAAATGAAGAAATACTGGTTCGTGTTCTGCAAGTCCGACCTCATGCTCGAGAAATGTGAGGACGGCAGCTATACCATTCCCTTTCAGGAAGAACCGCCCATACCTCTCAAGGCGTGGACGCACGTGATGAACATCACCCCCTTCGACGACGGCTCTCAAGTGAGAACCTACTGCATCGAAAAGCCCTTGGTACCTGAAGACAATCCGAAATATGAAATGTGCGGTCTCCGCCCGTCGTTCTACAAACTGCCCACCGAGCTTTATCTCAAGGCCGGCAAATGTCAGGAGCTGCTGTACTGGGACGGCAATACCCGCTTCTGCGGCGTGTGCGGTGCCCCGATGGAAATGTCGACGGACATCTCCAAGAAGTGTACGGTCTGCGGAAAGGAAGTATGGCCGCAGCTGGCTACGGCCATCATCGTGCTCATTCACAGGCAGGACGAAGTGCTGTTGGTGCATGCCCGCAACTTCAAGACCGATTTCTACGGGCTGGTTGCAGGCTTTGTAGAAACCGGCGAGACGCTGGAAGAGGCCGTACACCGCGAGGTAATGGAGGAAACCGGCATCACTATCAAGAACCTCAGCTACTGGGCAAGCCAGCCGTGGCCCTACCCTTGCGGGCTGATGGTGGGCTTCTATGCCGAATATGAGAGCGGAGACATCAGGCTGCAGAAGTCGGAACTCAGCCGCGGAGCTTGGTTCCGGCACGACCGGTTGCCCCAGATACCGGAGAAACTCAGCATTGCCCGCAGGCTGATAGACAACTGGCTCAAAGGCTTCGGGCACTAAAAAACAAGCAAATAGCAACAAAAACAAAAACTCATCCGATAAATTAAGTACGTATGAACATTTTAGAGAGGGCTTTGGGATTTGATTTCCAAAGCATGAAAGTTAAAACCGAAGTCATTGCAGGAGCCACAACCTTCCTGACCATGAGCTACATTCTGGCCGTCAATCCGGCCATTCTGTCTTCTACCGGCATGGATAAAGGAGCGCTGTTCACGGCAACTGCGCTCGCTTCTGCCATCGCCACGCTCCTGCTGGCGTTCATGGCAAAGCTGCCGTTTGCCCAGGCTCCCAGCATGGGACTTAACGCTTTCTTTGCCTACACGCTGTGCCAGGCCATGGGATATACGTGGCAACACGCGCTGGCTATCATGTTTATAGAAGGTATTATATTCGTGGTCATCACTTTCTTTAATGTGCGGGAGCTGATTTTAGAGAGCATTCCGAAGAACCTGCGCTTTGCCATTTCGGCGGGCATCGGTATGTTCATTGCCTTCATCGGACTGAAGAATGCCGGCATCATCGTTGCCAAAGAAAGCACGTTCGTGGGTCTTGGCGCTTTCACTCCGGAGTGTTTGCTCGGCATTATCGCCATTTTGGCAAGCGGCGTGCTGATGGCCCGCAACGTCAAAGGCTCCCTCTTCTACGGCATTATTGCAGCTACGCTGATTGGAATCCCCATGGGCGTAACCTCCATTCCGCAAGGATGGCTGCCCGTAGCGGCACCGCAGAGCCTGGAACCCATATTCTGTCAGTTCGACTTCAGCGGACTGCTGAACCTGAAAACCGTTCTGGTTGTATTCTCGCTGCTCATTGTCAACATCTTCGATACTGTGGGAACACTTGTCGGACTGGCCTATAAAAC
Source organism: Prevotellaceae bacterium KH2P17 (assembly GCA_900199655.1). Taxonomy (GTDB): domain Bacteria; phylum Bacteroidota; class Bacteroidia; order Bacteroidales; family Bacteroidaceae; genus Prevotella. The sequence goes on along the minus strand of FZRE01000016.1, from coordinate 63,462 downwards.
TGGCATCGTACGGCCCGACGGCACCATTCCTCACGTGAAAGAAGCCATGATGAGCGATGCCATCGGAACCACCTGTGGCGCCATGTTAGGCTCATCGACACTTACAACTTACGTTGAAAGTGCATCAGGCATAGCCGAAGGAGGCCGCAGCGGCCTCACCGCTTTCACAGTGGGAGCGTTCTTCATCGTGTCCTTGCTGCTCTCGCCTGTATTCCTCCTCATTCCGAGTGCAGCCACTTCGGGAGCGCTGGTCATGGTGGGCGTGCTGATGATAGACAGCGTGAAAAAGATTGACTTGGGAGATGTAAGCGAGGCTTTCCCAGCCTTCATCACCATGATTACAATGGTGCTGTGTTACAGTATAGCCGACGGTATCTGCCTGGGCATCCTGAGCTATGTCATCCTCAAGCTGTGCACGGCTCAGTTCAAGGACTTGAACATAACGCTCATCGTATTGAGCATTCTGTTCGTCATCAACTTCATAGCCGGATAACACCCTCCTTATTATATACCGAAAACCCTCAAGACGAAGCCGTGGCTTGTCCTTGAGGGTTTTCGGTATGGCAATGTTGAAGGGCTCTTCCTGTTCTGTCGCCTACCTGAGTCAATGCAGAACTTTACAGAGAGCGGCCTATCGTGCCGAAAGAATACCTTTTGCGGTTCTTCTCCCAATACTTCCGGTCGGCATGCTTCTGCATGTCCCGGCGGTGTTTATCAAAGGAACCATGACGGTAGTCGTGCTCAATCACTCGTCTCTCCTTCCTCATTTCCTTCTGATATTTCTTCCAACTGTGGGCCAAATCCTTGTAATACTTGTGGTTGCCACGGTGCAATCCGCCGCGATAAGAGGCATACACCCTCGGCCGGCCACGGTAGAAACGGCTTCGGTCGGTATAATGTCTGTACACGGGCAGATACCATGAGTTGTTTGTCCAATATACCGGACGATAGAAGTAGCCGACAGCAGCAAAGCGTCTGTACTGCAGTTCGGAGAATATATATTGCAGATTGCGATTTCTGCTGCGCCAATACGAGCTGTAGATGTCCGACCTACGGTCCAGTGACAGTAAATAGTCGAGGTTTATTTCATAAGCTGCCTCGTACTGGCGGTCGTCCAACTGAAGCTCGTAAGCCATCTTGTCCGTCAGAAACAATGCACGCTCGCGAGCTTGCTCGTAACTCATTGCGTTGGCAGATACTGCAAAAGCAAGTATCATTGTTGCCATTAAAAGTCTTAAAGTTTTCATTATCGTAATCTTTTAAAGGTTCTACATGTGGTTGTTCTCTTCTTGTTACTGCAAAGATAGAACGTACAGCGCAACCCTGCAACGGCAAACACCTAAAAAGAAACGTAGGTTTCCCTAAACGTAAAGGGAAATCCCCTATTCTTGAACCTATCGAATTGAAGCCTTGAACGTATGCTTCAAGGCGCTTGAAAGTATGCTTCAAGAGGCTTGAACGACATGTCCTGCAAAACCACCTTATATAACAGGGTTCCTTGTCCGTGCATAGGCCCGCTCTTGAAGGCAAACAAAAAAGAGAAGCCTGGCGGCTTCTCTTAGTCTTTTATTCAAATAGCACTCGGGTTAGTCCTCTGCAACAGAGAAATCCTCCTTGCCTACTCCACACAGTGGGCATACCCAATCTTCAGGTAAATCCTCAAATGCAGTTCCTGGCTCGATGCCATTGTCCGGGTCACCTACTTCGGGATCGTAAACCCAACCGCAAGTATCGCAAACGTACTTCTTCATAATTGCTTTTGTTGTTAATGATTAGAAAATGTTTTAATTAATTCGTCCAAGTTCAGCCTAAGTTGAAAACTCCAATCATAGGAAGCACTCTTTCAAGTTGCGAATTTAGAGAAAAAAACTCATTCCGACAAATAAATACTCATTTATTTTAGGCCGGAAGAAGCCTGAATAGATTTTTCTGAGAAAATTTTGCAGGTTACAAAAAAAGCCTTATCTTTGCATTCGGATTTGCCGATATGGCTCAGTTGGTAGAGCAACGCATTCGTAATGCGTAGGTCCCGGGTTCGAGTCCCGGTATCGGCTCTGATGCGGAATTAGCACATCGGTAGTGCGCGGGCTTCCCAAGCCTGAAAGGCGGGTTCGACTCCCGTATTCCGCTCTGTGCTCTTTTCCCCTCTTTTGCCCCCTGTCTTCATACTGCTTGCCCCGAAACTTCCATACACAGCATTGATAACTGTAAGTCTATGAACCGCTTTATCATATCATTATTTCTGCTTATTCCCGCTCTCGCATGGGCCGGAACAGAGGATAAAGTGCTGGTTATTAATGGAAACAGGGCGGAAAAGAAAGTTATACGAATAGGTTTTAACAACGACTCTGTTACGCTCTTTTGGAACGACCAGACCAAAACCAGTAGCAGTATTGACCGCGTGATGATGCGGTTGGCTTCCGCCCAGGGCATTGACAAGGCTTGCATCACGTCCGTATGCGGTCTTTATGCCGACCATCTGTTCGTTCAAGGCTTGGCAACAAACACTCCTCTCTCAATCTACGACATGCACGGCAAGCTGATGCTGCAGATGCCGGTCAGCGACAAGACAACGCAGATAGAGATTGGCAACCTTAACACCGGCATCTATCTCCTGAGCCAGGACAATGTTGTTGTAAAGTTCATCAAGCAATAATCAAGTTAAAAAGGTGCGCGTTTTTCATGCGGCTGCTTGCAAACAACAGCCTCGCCATGCTATGCTGATAACTTTGCAGCAACACCACAAAGCACACCAACATATCACGGCGAGGATTAAAGAGTCATGAAAAAGGACGTGGCTTAGAACTCCCCGTCTTCGTCGGAAACATCTTCGGCCTCCAAGTTCAAGTCTTCCGGGTCGGCATCAAAGGTGGTACGATAACTTTCTTCGGTCAGTTTGTCCTCATCGTAGTCTTCGTCTTCATCCTCTGCACTGTATTTGTCATCAACTTCAGGCAGTTCTTCTTCGTCCTCCATGCTGTCGCTGATATCGTCATCATCCAACTTGTTGTCGCTGTCGCTCTTGTACCGGGGCTTCTCAACTTCGGGCTTTTCCTTGGCAAAAATGGCCTCGGTCCAGGTGCCTTTGGTTATTTCGAGAACCTCGTACCCGTCGTTCACCTTCTTTTCATACATGCCTCCGGGCTTGTGCAGGCGCTCGGTGGGCAAAGTGGTGGTGCTGATGTCGAAGCTGCTCTCTATGATATCCTGTATGCTCTGGGACAGACTTTCCCATCCGCCACCGAAGTTTCGCTCGAGTACCTCGATGAGTTTGGCCGCCGAGATGTGATGGATGTTCTCATAGGTCAGGTCGGTTACGCGCATGATAGGCCGCTTTTTGAGTGCCCACTTCACCTTGGTGGCGTCGTCAAGGCGCACTTGTCCTACTTTAAAGCCACGGCTTTCGTATTTCTTGATGACCTCAGGCTTGTCTATCTTCACTTCTTCTATCTCGAACGCACTGCGCACTATATCCTGGTAATGGCGCATGTTGTCCTTCAGGTCGGCATCCTTTTCTGCGGCTTCCCACATCCGGAAGATGTCGTTCTCCTGGATATTCCAGACATTACTTTTGTTGAGTGTCTTTAGCGTTAATGCTTTTTTGTCTTGCTTCATATACTGTTTTTGTTTTTATTTGTCACGGTCTTGCAGTGTTCTGAACTTGTTTCTGTATAAATTGAGTGTGTCGAGGCTGATTTCACCCGTTACAGTCTGCACGCTGTTGTCGGCAGACGCCTCGGCTATGGCGTAGCCCCGCGATTCTACGATGCAACTGCCGCCGGCATATTGGTTCAGCTCGTCGGCCCCTACCCGGTTGCAACCTATCAGGTAACATTGGTTCTCGATGGCGCGGGCACGTGTCAGGATGTTCCAGGCATGCTGCCGGGAGTCGGGCCAGTTGGCCACTGCGATGATGCCGTCGTAGTCTTCGTGATAGCGTGACCACACGGGGAAACGAAGGTCGTAGCACGTAAGCAGCAGGAACCTCCAGCCCTTCCATGCTGCCACCGAGCGTTTTTGGCCCGCGGTATAAGCAATATTCTCACCGCTGTAGGTAAACAGATGATGCTTGTCATAGAAATCGAAGGTCCCGTCAGGCCTCACAAAGTAGCAGCGGTTGCGCCACCGGCTTTCGTCATCCTTGATAGCAAGGCTTCCGCAAAGGGCCGCCCCGGTATCGTGCGCCGTGCGCTTCATCCATGCCAGAGTGGCGGAATTGTTTTCCGAGCGCTCGCCACGAGGGTTCATGTCGAACCCAGTATTCCACATTTCAGGTAACACATAGAGGTCAGCAGACGGCGAATTGTTGATAAGACGCTCTGCTTCAGCGATGTTGCAGTCTGGTTTGTTCCAGCTGATGTCCATCTGGAGTATTGTTACCTTCATTTCAATCTTTGTTTTCGTTGCAAATGTAAGTACATAATTTATAACTCACAAACTTTTTATAGAAAAATTGTGGCTCCGCTTATAAAAATTTGCAGAGCGTGAAAACGGCAAAAGTAAAACTGCGGAATACAAGTTGTGGAAGACCGGCGTGCATGAGAACGAGGTATTAAAAATGGCTGGTTGCTCCGCTAAAGATAGGGTCTGGCAACTTTCGACACTTGTCTAACGAATGTGCGACAAGTGTCAAACAATCGTGCGACAAGTGTCGAAAGTTCCTGAAGGTATCTTTCGGCACCGAAATTCGGCCGTTAGCGCATATAAAAAAACAAAAAATAAGCCCCGGCATGATGCCTTTTTACCATTCTTTTGCTACCTTTGCAATAGATAGTGAGATGAATATGAGTGCGCCTTTAGCAGAAAGAATGAGACCCCGAACGCTCGATGAATACGTCGGGCAAAAGCAACTTGTTGGCGAGGGTGCCGTGCTGCGCAAGATGATTGATGCAGGACGCATTTCTTCTTTCATCCTCTGGGGCCCTCCGGGGGTGGGTAAAACCACGCTGGCACAGGTAATTGCCAACAAGCTGAAGACTCCTTTCTACACGCTGAGCGCAGTTACAAGTGGCGTGAAGGATGTGAGGGAGGTAATAGAAAAAGCGAAAAACAACCGCTTTTTCAATACAAATTCACCCATTCTGTTCATCGACGAAATCCATCGTTTCTCCAAGTCACAACAAGACAGCTTGCTGGGCGCCGTGGAACAGGGCATCGTTACCCTGATTGGTGCTACGACGGAGAATCCTTCTTTCGAGGTTATCAGGCCGTTGCTCTCGCGCTGTCAGCTCTATGTTCTCAAGCCGCTCGATGCTGACGACCTGCTGGAACTGCTTCATCGGGCCATTACAGAGGACGTGGAGCTCAGGCAGAAGCACATCGAACTGAAAGAAACGGGCGCCATCCTGCGATACAGCGGCGGCGATGCACGTAAGTTGCTTAACATACTCGAGCTGGTTGTGGAGAGCGAGAACAGCGACACAATAGAGATAACGGACGAGAAGGTGGTGCGAAACCTGCAGCAGAACCCGCTTGCCTACGACAAGCAAGGCGAGATGCACTATGACATCATCTCCGCATTCATCAAGAGTATCCGCGGCAGCGACCCCGATGCGGCACTCTACTGGATGGCACGCATGATAGAAGGCGGTGAAGATCCGCAGTTCATTGCCCGCCGGCTGGTTATCAGTGCTGCCGAGGATGTAGGGCTGGCCAATCCCAACGCGTTGTTGCTTGCCAATGCCGCCTTTGATGCCGTGATGAAGATAGGCTGGCCGGAGGGGCGAATTCCGCTGGCGGAAGCTGTTGTTTACCTGGCCACAAGCCCAAAGAGCAACTCTGCCTACTTGGGTGTTGACCGCGCCCAGCAGTTGGTCAAAGAAACGGGCAACGAGCCTGTTCCCCTGCATCTGCGCAATGCACCGACAAGTTTGATGAAGCAACTGGGTTATCATGACGGCTATCAGTACGCTCACGATTATCCGGGCCACTTTGTGGAGCAGCAATACATGCCCGACAATCTCAGGAACGAACGCTTGTGGTTTGCTCAACACAGCCCGGCGGAGGAACGCCAGTACCAGTGGATGCTGCAATGTTGGGGCGACCGTTACAAAGAATAGAAACTAAAGGAAACTGAAAATAGATATGATGAAAATTGTAGTTTTAGATGGTTTTGGAGCCAATCCGGGCGACCTTTCGTGGGATGCTCTGAAACAATACGGAGAACTGAAAGTCTATGACCGTACGGCCACAGGCGAAATAGAGGCACGTGCCAAGGATGCGGAAGTGGTGATGACCAATAAGGTTGCACTGACTGCTGACATCATGAAGCAGCTGCCTAAGCTGAAACTCATCTGCGTGCTGGCCACGGGATTTAACATTATAGATACCAAGGCAGCCAAGGCACGCGGCATTCTGGTATGCAATGTTCCGGCCTACAGTACGGACAGCGTTGCACAAATGGTGTTTGCCCATATCCTGAACATCACCAACCACGTAGACAGTTTTGCCCGCGAGAACCGCAAGGGCAGATGGAGCTCTAATCCCGACTTCTGTTATTGGGATGAACCGCTGCATGAGCTGGCAGGCAAAACCATCGGTATCGTGGGACTGGGGAATATAGGCAGCAAGGTTGCTGTCATTGCCAAGGATTTCGGAATGGATGTATTTGCTTATACCAGCAAGAATTCAGCCGACTTGCCTCAAGGAATCCAGAAGACAACTATGAAGGGTCTGTTTGCTGTCAGCGATATTCTGACTCTTCATTGCCCGTTAACAGACGCCACACGCGAGTTGATTAACAAGGAGACCATTGCCCAAATGAAGCATGGAGCCATATTGATAAATACCGGACGAGGCCCGCTTGTAAACGAAGCTGATGTAGCCGAGGCTCTTGCCAAAGGCCAACTGTCGGCTTACGGAGCAGATGTCATGTGCTCCGAACCGCCTGCAGCCAACAATCCTTTGCTGGCCCAACCTCATGCCTACATTACTCCGCACGTAGCGTGGGCAACCTACGAGGCCCGCACACGCCTGATGGCAGTAACGGTTGAGAACGTGAAGGCTTACTTGGAAGGCAGACCACAGAATGTGGTTAACGCATAACAAACAGCGAATAATCATGTTATACAACCTCTGCTGATAGTGGATATCTTGTTTTATTCGGATCCGGAGTTTGCCCGTTCGGTTCAGCAAATCATAGAATTTGTAGGAACTTTCGCCTTTGCCATTTCCGGTATTCGGCATGCCGCGGCCAAGCACTTCGACTGGTTCGGGGGCTTTGTGTGTGGCATTGCCGTTGCCATTGGCGGCGGTACGGTACGAGACGTAATGCTGGGAGTAACACCTTTCTGGATGACAACCCCCGTTTATCTTATTTGTACCGCACTGGCACAGGTGTTTGTGGTGGCCTTTGCCAAGTATCTTCGTCCATTGAACAACGCTTGGTTTGTGTTCGACACATTAGGCTTGGCACTGTTTACCATAGCCGGAATTCAGAAGACTTTGGCCTGCGGACACCCGTTTTGGGTTGCTATCATCATGGGATGTATTACCGGTGCTGCCGGTGGAGTTATCCGTGACGTGCTGTTAAACAAGGAACCGGTTATCTTCCAAAAGGAAATTTACGCAATGGCGAGCATTGCAGGAGGACTACTCTACTGGCTCCTCATCTCGTTGCATGCGAATGTGGGCATCACGGCCATCGCTACTTTTCTGCTTATCTGCATCATTCGCTTTACAGCAGTACGCTACCACATATCATTGCCATTGCTCAAAACGGAAGATAACGGGTAAAGTTGCAGGCCGGGCTATTTGTTGCGGCCTACTTGCGCATAGTATTTCTCAAACTGTTCTCGGAGCAGAGTGGGATTTTCGATAATGTCGCGCACGGCCTTGAGCTTCTTTTCGTTCGGTGAATTGGGAATCCACAGTTTGATATAGCCATTGTTGGAATACTTCTCCTGCATGTGATGCTGGAACCTGAGCCACTGCTCTTCCTTATCTTTGTCAGGGTAGTTCTCTACTCCGAATTCCACTGCACGCGAGAAAACGACTTCTGCATCCAAGTCTCTGTCAGCCTCGGCAACAATTTTACCATAGATACTGCGGGGCACATGACTGGCAGAAGCCCTGTGATCTTCTACCGCCTCTTTCATCAATATGATTTGGTCGGGCGTAAACCACTTTCTTAATCTCATGTCGGCTGCCAGTATCTTGCCGCTGGTAAGATGGTGGATGGCCCTTGGGCCGCTCATACCCAGATCGTGGTAAGCCGCTATAACGTAAGCCATGTTGATGTCGGCACCCATCTGTTTGGCCAGAACCAGCGAATTGGCAATCACTCGCTGAACGTGGTTAAGGCCGTGGGAACGCCCAAATGCGGTATAACGGGGCAGGATATTCGTCTCGACAAATGACATCAAGTCGAGACTAACGTTTGTATCTATCATGCGAAAGAATTCATTTATTTTTGCAAATATAATTATTTCTGTTTAATTTTGCAAATGATTTTAAGGGCTATTAAGATGAATGAAGATAATGTTAGGATTAATTCCTTTAAGGCGTGGGTACTTGCTGCACGGCCTAAAACGCTGACTGGAGCAGCCGTACCGGTATTAGTGGGCACGGCACTTGCGCTGAATAATGCCGGTGGTGCTATCAGGGTGCTTCCTGTAGTGCTGTGTTTCCTTTTCGCGTTCATCATGCAGATAGACGCAAACTTCGTGAACGACTATTTCGATTTCATACATGGAAACGACGATGAGACACGCCTTGGCCCGAAGCGTGCTTGCGCTCAAGGCTGGATAACCATCGGAGCCATGAAGAAGGGGCTTGTTCTTACAACCATTTTGGCATGCGTCGTGGGGCTGCCTCTGGTGTGGTATGGCGGCAGCGAAATGATTTTAATCGGATTGCTGTGCGTGACGTTCTGCTTTCTCTACACCACATCATTAAGCTATATGGGATTAGGTGACTTGCTGGTCTTGCTTTTCTTCGGCATTATTCCGGTTTCCATGACTTATTTTTTGGCAATGCCAGTAGGCTCGCAGGCCATAACCTGGCAAGTTTTGTTGGCAAGTCTGGCTTGCGGATTTGTAATAGATGCGCTCTTGCTGGTTAACAACTACCGTGATATAGACAACGACCGCAAAGCTGGAAAGATGACTTTTGTGGTACGAGTTGGCAAACGGAATGCGGAGTTAGCTTATCTGTTTGTTGGCATAACAGCCTGTATGCTTGGCTTGGTTCACTTGTTTTATGGTAATATCCTGGCCTTCTTTCTCCCTTTCCTGTATCTGATTATTCATGTTTATACATGGCGCGAAATGGTTAAAATCAGCCAAGGCAAGCAACTCAACGCCGTGTTGGGCAAGACAGCCCGCAACATGTTCGTCTATGGAGTGTTGGTAAGCATTGGCCTGTTGTTATAAGACAAAGTAAGATTTGGTATCTGCAGATACGCTGAATGGTAAAAACTTGGCAATGCGGAAATACAAAAGTGAGACTTGTCTCTCGACAGGTCTCACTCAAATACTTACTAAAACTAAATTAACCACTAAAAAAACTAATCTTATTTTGTGTTATTGTATGTATCAAGTTTGCATAAAACCAGCTGTTGTTTACAACAACAAATATAGCAACTGATGCGTTCGTCCGTCACAATACATATTTAGAAACGGTAGCCCAAAGTGAGCAATACCTGATGGCGTTTATTGCTTACGCTCACTGCATCAGCTATATTGTTCATATCAGGGGCTTGATTATCAGTATAACTCATGAAAGGATAAAACTCTCCATCGGTTGTGCTGTACTGATAGGCCAGGTCTACATTGAAGTTCTTCACCGCGTAACCTATACCCAAAGTAAAGCGATTAGTGCCTTTCCAGTTTGTGTAATCGGTTGTGGATGAGTAATAAATGCCTGGAGATTCAACCAAGTTACCATTGGCCAGTACACCTTTGACACCATTCTCACTATAGATTGCGCTCTGATAGTTGTAGCCCGCACGTAATGCCAAGGCAGGTGTTAGTTTGTATTCTAAGCCCAGCTTCAAGGTCGAAACACCTTTCAGCGTCTCTCCGGCGTGATCGTTCATGTCATTGTCACTCTCGCTGGTGTTGTAGTAATCATCGTACCAGTAATCGTAACTTGCACCGGTATTGATCCTGCTGTCAATGCTTCCAAAGTCTTCATACTCATACACAGCACCCAGAGCCAGAACATTGCCAATCGTATGGCCTAAACTCAGTCCGAACTTCCAGGGCGTATAGACCTTGAAGTCATAGTCGGAACGCACGTAGTCAGAACCCAAGGAAACCTGGTTACTTGTAGACAAATCGTACCAGGTTGGCGTCTTGACCGACAAACCGATGCGGAACGGCGACTCTTCTATTGGTCTTACGATAACTCCGGCAGTAATATCAAAGCCCGTACCGGTAATGCGACGGTCGTCTGCCACGTTCACCTCAGTCCGGTTAAAGCCATTGTTGGGTTCCAAAGTCTCGATGTATTCGCTGTATCCTTTATAGTGCACATCGCTCATTCCCATTGTCAAACCCAGGTAAACCCGGTCGTTCAGATTTCCGCTTACATTGAAATCATAGCGCCCGATGTAGCCTGTATGTGCCCTGTCGAACATGTAGCCGGTTGAGTTTTCGTATCTGTAGTCGGCCGACTGGTCATCACCCAAGTCCATCAGCTTGTTTGCCAGCAGTTCATCCAGCCGTGTACTGGTGATATAATCCTGCCCTTTGTCGTCGAAAAGATAACCGGCATCGCCTTTGATATAGGTGAGCTTATTCTGTGACGCATCCTTCAAATCATGCGCAGCGGAGAGAATATAATCAAAGTTCTTGCTCTTGTGATAGTTGAAACCAAAATTCAAGAACGAGTTTCTGCCGCTCTTCATGGCATAGACGAAGCCCACCTGGTCGAAGCTGGCATTCGTTTTGTTGCCATTAGCGAAATCTTTGCCATCCTGCTGCGACACCAGTCCAAAGGAAATGTTTGCCGTTGGCCTTCTGAAGAGTCCGATACCGGCCGGGTTGCTGCTTATGGTTGAGAGGTCAGCACCCAAGGCATCCATTGCACCTCCCATACCAACGTAGCGGGCGGTACCGTTCAAATCAGTATTGGCAAGTTTGGCATTCTCGTAAGTTTCCTGCGCAGTGGCCGGCATAACCAGTATGGCCAGCGCTGCTGCTATAATATATTTTGTCTTCATAATCTTTTGAGTTAAAGAAGAGCAGACAATTACTGCCCTTACTCCTTATTATATATAATCTTATATACTAACAGATTTGTTGTCCTTAGCGCCTGCCGCCACCGAAATGGCCACCGCCACTCACATGTCCGCCTCCAAAGGAGCCACCGCCCGAAGAACGGCTGCTGCCACCGAAGCTGCCTCCACTTGATGAAGAGCCACCGCCGAAACTGCCGCTGGAACGCGACGGTGTATAGCTGCGGTTTGACGGCGTTGAGGTTGACCGGCCTCCGAAAACCGAGCGGTTAGAACCCGAAGCACGCGAATAGGCTCTGCTGTTGGCACCGTATCTGCGGCCGTTGTTGGTACTGCGTCCGCCGAAAGTTCCCGTGCGATAGGCCGCGTTGTTGCTGCCGTAACCACTCCAGGAGTTGTACGTGCGGCCAGCAGGGCGACTGTAGCTTACATAACCACCCCACGGATATCCATACCATCCGTAGTAAGGTCCCCATCCGTAACCATAATACCAAGGGTCGTACCAGCCGCCATAACCATAGTACCACGGATTATACCAGCCTGCATAACCGCCGTACCAGCCGTCATACCAGCCACCATAACCATAATACCAAGGGTCGTACCAGCCGCGCCAGTAAGGACCGAAGCCCCAACGGTAGCTGTAGAACCAGGGATCGTAGAAGCCATCCCAGCGGCTCATCCGGCTCGAGTACCGATAATCGTCATCAACCATTGTGTCATAATACTTGCCCACAAAGGTGGTGTCAATGTACGTAGAGTCCGGATAAACACCGTTACCCTTCTGGAACTGGATGATGTCATTGCCGTCCTTGTCCGTACCAATCTTCTGGTAATGGCTCCAGAACTTACCGCGGCGGTTGTATTCATCCACATCCCGGTTACTGCCCGCATAGTATGCAGGCTTCTCTGAAACTTTATCTGCGTTGGAGTTCATCTCAGCCGCCTTCTTCGGTGTGAAGTAGAGGTCGTCGTCCTGAGCCATCAATGACAATGGCGTCACTCCAACAAGGACTGCGAGAAGAAAGATTTTTTTCATTATTTACTCCTTTTTTTATTTTCCTACTTATCCTAATGCAAAAATAGTACCTATTTTATTGCAAATTTAAGGAATTTCCCTAATCCGTGATAGGTTTTTCCCTAAATTTTATAAATTTGCAAGAGAATTTAAACTTAGAACGGATTGGGGATATGAAATACTTGGTAGCAGACTTCAATATTGCATGTGCAGCAGAGTTGATGCAAACAGCCAGAGACCTGGTTGCCGACTTGGCGGGCGAAGCAGGTTTCGAATCGTTTGAAGATACGCCCGAAGGTATCAGGGGATATGTTCAGACCGACGCATTGGACAAGCAAACGCTGGATGGAGGCATCGCCGACTTTCCCATGCCCGATGTGCACATTACCTACACCATCTGCCCTGCAGAGGACAAGAACTGGAATGCTTCGTGGGAGGCATCGGGCTTCGACCCTGTCATCGTTGACCGCCGCATCATTATCTGCGACGCCAAACGCCCCATCCCCGATACTGACAACATGACACCCATCTTTATCGATGCCTGCCAAGCCTTCGGTACCGGAACGCATCAAACCACGCGGATGATTGTCTCTGCCTTGCTCTCTCTTGATTTGGATGGCAGGCGAGTGCTCGACTGCGGATGCGGTACCGGCATTCTGGGTATTGCCGCCTCAAAGATGGGAGCCAAAGGCGTTGTAGGCTACGACATCGACGAATGGAGCGTAGAAAACACGGAGCACAACTGCCAAATAAACCATGTAGAGAACATGGAGGTGCTGCACGGCGATGCGCTTGTACTCTCCCATGTAAGCGGTGTGTTCGATGTGGTGCTGGCCAACATCAACCGCAACATTCTGCTTCACGACCTCGAAACTTTCAAGGACATCATGGCTTCGGGCGCGCTGCTCGTCATGAGCGGGTTCTATGAAGCCGACATTCCCATGCTGCTGGCCAAGGCAACAGAGCTGAAGCTGAAAGAAGTGGGCAGAAAAACCGATGGCGAGTGGGCCTGCCTCATGCTGCAGTTGGCTTAACCTGTTGTTCTGACGGAGCGATTGCCATGTGGCGACGTCGGTTTGCAACTGCAGCCAGGCCAGCTGATGGAATCTTAATTTGTCAGAAAAGTTGGTCAACTTTCCAGTCGTTACCTATCAGTCAGCCAGAAAAAGAATGCAGGTATTTTGGTTGTTTCACCTCTTTCTGATTTCATTTTTCCGCTATCGGGCACTCTCCTTTTGCCCTTCAGCGTCTTCAAAGCATACCTTCAAGGCTCCCATAGCATGCTTTCAAGCATGCCGGAGCATAGCTTCAAGAGGCTTGAAAGATAGCTTGCAGGCCATTAAAGCATAGATTTAGGAAGACGGAGAAGCAAAATGAATGTATAAACTTCTGATTTTCAACAAATTAGAAGCAATCAGAATATGGACATATTTTAGACTGCCGGCATGCCCGGACCAATCGGCGTGCGTTTTAAAAGTTAAAAAATAAGGATATATTCCGAAGCCAACTAACGAGCAGAAGCGGGCAGCAAGACCATCAACGTACACCCATGAACCGGCGCAAAACGGGCGAAGCAGTCCCGACAACAAGGTGCTGCGGGCGCATTTACCAATCTTCTTTCTGCCTCCCTATCGTGAGTTTCAGCAAGTCGTAGTAAGAACCGTTGTAGATATTGAAGTCAACGTACCCTTTGATACCGGGCAACCGTCCGGCGTCAGTATGCTGCCAGAACTTCCAAGGACCCTTATACTCCACCTTAGGCACATAATAGTGGGCTATCCAATAAGGATAGTCGTCGAAGACGGGGGCACTGAGATAGCGCTCCTTAAAACTATAATAGGTGTAGATAATGGGCTTTACGTGGTACTTGTCTTCTACAATATGGAGCCAAGTGAGCACATCACGCTGGAAATCTTCAACCGACTTGTCTTGAGGTTTATGCTCAATATCGAGCACGGGAGGCAGGTCACCATTCTCCAGATGCACCTGTTTAAGGAAATAATATGCCTGCTCGCGCGGGGTTGACTGATTGCTCCAGAAATGATAAACACCACGTATAAAGCCGTGGTCACGTGCCTGATAGAAGTTATCGTTAAAGTTTTCATCAAGCGATGTAGAACCTTCGGTAGACTTGATGAAAACAAAGCGGAGCGGATAACCTTCTATTTCAGCATATTTCAGCTCATCCCAATCAATGGTGCCTTGATAGTGGGAAATGTCAATACCGTGGATTTCATATCCCTCGGGGTAGTTGGCATCGCCATAAAGCGCGCGCCAGCGAAAGCCGGTGGGGCCTACGAAGAAGTGGTAAAAGGCCCAAATGTAGAATATGACTACACCGATGCCGCCTATCCACCATGCCCAGCGCGGGTAACGGTTAAGGAAGGAGAGGTTGAGAAACGACGAGTGAGAATGGCGCGTACGCCTGCCCCTCCCCTTTCCGGAAGCGGAAGTGGTGGTTCTGCGATGAGAGGTTCGTCGGTTCATCATAATCAAGAAGCCGCAGAGAGACACCCGGGGTGCTCTCTGCGGTTTATCAATGTAGGTTACAAATTACTTTTCAAGTTCCAGTGCCAACGTGCGGGTGGTACGGTCGCAGACAGAGGCCGGTCCCCAGTACTGTATCGGGCCCGGGTACACGTAGCAGGTCTCCTTAGCCCAAAGGTCGCGTTTCTCGGCGAACTTCTTGAACGGTTTGCCGTCAAGTTCTACCAGCGCCTTGCGGATAACGGGCTTCATCTCGCCGTTGCGTCGCTCCATGTTCATCATCATGGTAATTGGCACGCCTCCTGCTTTCCACTCATCGGTAGAGGCACTCAGGTTCTTCACAATAGCCATGTAGCCGGTCTTGCCGTTGGCAATGAGTTCAACGGCGCTCACGCCGAGGGTGTAGCAATAGTCTGCATCGAAGTTGGAAGGCATGGCGCAACGGCCTTCGTAACCGAAGAAGTGGTGCAAGGGGGCAAACGAGCCGGTAAACTTGCCTACTTTCTTCCAGTCGGCCAGCTTGGCCTCAACCATGTCCGAAATCAGTTTCTCGGTCTCAATGAGCGAAACCTGTACGTTTCCATGAGGATCGCGGTCAAGAGAAAGCTGACGGGCAACGCCCTCCGGCAGTGTTGCAAACGTCTCGGCGTTCTTTTTGCTCAAGTGAGCCAGAATGTAGGCGCGCTGGGCATCCTTGTCCAAGTCTTTGTAATCGTCGCCGTGAGCGGCCATCAGGTCGTTGAGTTCGTCTATCAGACGACCGATAGAAGGAATGAACTCTATCAGTCCCTCGGGTATGAGGACAACGCCGAAGTTGTTTCCGGCGGCAGCGCGATTGGCCACTGCGGTGGCAATCTGCTCCACTATTTCGTTCAGAGTCATGTCCTTCTGCTCTATTTCCTCGGAAATCAGGCAGATGTTGGGCTGCGTCTGGAGTGCGCATTCCAAGGCGATGTGAGAAGCCGAGCGACCCATCAGCTTGATGAAGTGCCAATACTTGCGGGCAGAGTTGGCATCGCGCTCAATGTTGCCGATAACCTCGCTGTAAGTCTTTGTAGCGGTATCGAAACCGAAAGAGGTCTCAATCTGGCTGTTCTTCAGGTCGCCGTCAATGGTCTTCGGAGCCCCAATTACCTGTACACCGTAGTTCTTTGCAGCATAATATTCTGCCAGAACGCAGGCGTTTGTGTTGGAGTCGTCGCCTCCAATGATAACGATGGCCTTGATATCAAGCTCGCGGATAACTTCGAGACCTTTCTCAAACTGCTCTACCTTCTCCAACTTGGTACGGCCGGAGCCAATCATGTCGAAGCCGCCTGTATTGCGGTACTCGTCAATAATGTCGGCAGTCAGCTCTATGTAATTGTGGTCAACAAGTCCGCCGGGTCCCATCAGGAAGCCATAGAGCTTGTTTTCGGGATTTAGTTTCTTAACAGCATCAAAGATACCGCAAATTACATTGTGGCCGCCAGGAGCCTGACCGCCGGAGAGAATTACGCCCACATTCAGCTTCTGGGTGTTCTCAACCTCGCCGGGAACAAACTCTACCAATGGCATGCCATAGGTATTGGGGAACAATTTCTTGATTTCTTCCTGGTCGCCTACACTCTGCGTAGCTTCGCCTTCCTGTACCTTGACAGCACCCCGAAGACCTTTTGGCAGCTTAGGCTGGTAAGCAGCTCTCTCTTTCTGCAAAAGACTTTTTTTCATTTTACCTTATAGTTTATATAAATATTAGACAATTTTTACGCTTGTCCATAAAAAGAAATATAACAGCCCCGCACTTGCAGACCCTGCGATTGCAACGAGACGGGAGCCTTATATTTAGATGCAAAATTACTTCTTTTACTTGATATAAGGAAAGAAAAAAGAAAGAAATCGAACTTTGGAAACATTTTTTTCGCATTACCTCTTGCCGATCTGGATTTTTTACCTATCTTTGGGGTGAATAACAGAATACGACTATGGCAAATAAAAGAAATTTGAAGCGCACCATTAACTATGTGTGCAGCGACCTCTTTGCAGAATGTGTAGCTGCTTATCTTTACACCGGAAAGCAGAACGACGAAAACATGAACGCCTTGCTTAACTCCATTTTGGTAGTTCACAACCATTATATCAGCCGCATCTCACATCCCGAACCGGGCATCAAGCAGAAAGCATATTACCAGGACTTGATTAAGAAATTCAACGAAGAAGTTTCGGAGATTATCGACCAAATAAAAAACATTGGCTAACCCAACCCTATTTAATTCACACAGCTGATGTTGCAACAATTTTGTAAATGGCTCTTGTACAAGCGCATGGGATGGACAAAGGAAATTACCGTAGCTCATCCTGACAAGTACATCATCTGCCTGGCTCCCCATACAAGTAACTGGGACTTCGTTATCGGACAGCTCTACATGCGTGCCGAAGACTTGAAGAGCAACTTCCTGATGAAAAAGGAATGGTTCATAGGCCCCTTGGGCTCTTTCTTCAGAGCCATTGGCGGCATACCCGTTTGGCGGAGCAAGCATACAAGTATGACCGACCATCTCGCCGGGCAGGCTGCACAGAGCAAGGTGTTCCACCTCTGCATCACCCCGGAAGGAACCCGCTCACTTAATCCGGAATGGAAGAAAGGCTTTTATTTCATCGCACTGAAAGCTAAAATTCCCATCCTGCTCTATGGTGTAGACTATGAAAAGAAACTCATCCGGTGTACGAAGAGCTTTGTGCCGACAGGCGACTTTGAGAAAGAAATGAGGGAGATAAAACTGTATTTTACGGATTTCAAGGGCAAAAGACCCGAGCTATTTACAACCGGAGAGATATAAGATGAACAGAAAGATTGTTTTCCTGATAACGACATGTCTCCTTTTCCATTCGAGCCTGTGGGGTCAACAGACCGTCCTTCCGGAAAAGACGGTGGGACGGCTCAACAACTATTTTCTTTCCTACAGACCCAAGGACAGCCGTCAGTATCAGCAAGCCAGGATGGTGGCGTATAAAGTAGACGACTCTGCCAAAACGGTTACGATAACTGCCAACGACTATTTTGCCGCTCAGGAGTTTACGGCACGCACCGTTAAGGACATATATGGAAAAATCCGAAGGATTCTTCCCAACCCGCATGATGACTATAAAATCCGCATTGTTACTAACGGCATGACCATAGAAGAGTTAGTGCCCGACCTTGTATCAGTTAACGACGGCGTTACGCAGGCATGGGGTGACATTGATTACAAGGGCGAACCGTGGGTAAAGAATGTGTCGAGACCCAACAAGATTACTCATGGTTTGAGTAACAGACATCTGTCTGTATGGGCCAGTCACGGAAGGTATTATGACCAGAACAAGCTAAAATGGGTCTGGCAACGCCCCAATCTATTTGGCACTACGGAGGATCTGTTCACACAAACCATCGTCATCCCCTATCTCATCCCAATGCTTCAAAATGCCGGAGCCGTTGTATTTACACCACGGGAACGAGACTGGCAAACCAACGAGATTATCATTGACAACGATGGTTCCGGCCCCGGCTCCAGCTATTCGGAGTATGCAAACAAAGGTTCATGGACAACTACCGGTACGAGAGGATTTAAATCACACGCCGGTGTGTATCACAACAACGAGAATCCCTTTGAGGCAGGCACGGCACGGATGATGGATGCCACGAAAAGTAATTCCAAGATAAGCCTCGTAACCTATCAGCCAAATATTCCGGAAGAAGGGAATTACGCTGTGTATATCAGCTACCAATCGCTGCCCAAAAGCATTCCGGATGCCGAATACATCGTTTTTCACAAGGGCGTTGAAACTCATTTCAAAGTCAATCAACGGATAGGTGGCGGCACGTGGGTGTATTTGGGAACTTTCGATTTTGACAAAGGGAACAATCAGTACAACCGTGTAGTGCTCACAACAAAATCATCCCATCGCGGCATAGTAACTGCCGATGCAGTCAGAATAGGCGGCGGAATGGGCAATATAGAAAGAGGTGGCACCATTAGCGGATTGCCGAGAACGCTTGAAGGAGCCAGATATTATGCACAGTGGGCCGGTGCCCCCTACTCTGTGTACAGTGGCAAAAACGGTGCAGACGATTACGCCGACGACATTAACGTAAGGTCAGATATGACGAACTGGCTGGCCGGAGGCTCCTGCTATGTCCCATCCCTGCAGGGAAAGGGTGTTCCCATCGAACTTTCCTTGGCAGTTCACAGCGATGCAGGCTACGAGAGAGACGGCCAGAGCCTTGTGGGCTCTTTGGCCATCTGCACGACCCGCTTCAATGACGGTAAACTCAACTCGGGTATCTCGCGCATGGCTTCCAAGAACTTTGCCCGCACTTTGCTTGAAGGAGTTACCCGCGATATCAAGAACAAATACAAGATTTGGAACAAACGCTACCTCTGGGATCGCAACTATTCTGAGACCCGAAAGCCTGAAGTGCCATCAGCAATTCTGGAAACCTTGTCACACCAGAGTTTTCCTGATATGGTTTATGGCCAAGACCCCAACTTCAAATTCACATTGGCACGCTCCATCTACAAAACGATATTGCGCTTCATAGCCACTCAACACGGATGCCGCTACGTGGTGCAGCCCCTGCAACCCGTCAATTTTAATATCAGATTTGTTGAAAGAAATAAGGTAGAATTAAACTGGGCACCGCAGAAGGACGAATTCGAATCAACCGCAACGCCCACCTCCTACAACGTTTACATGGCAACGGGTACAAGCGGTTTCGACAACGGAGTTAGCACGAAGAAAAGCAGCTATACAATAGAATTGGAACCCGGTGTGATGTACAACTTTAAAGTTACAGCTGTGAACAGAGGCGGCGAGAGCTTCCCGACGGCGGTACTTTCTGCCTACTATCAGCCCGAGGCATCCAAAACGGTTTTGATAGTTAACGGATTCAACCGTCTTTCAGCCCCCGCCATTATTGACAATGCAGACAGACAGGGCTTTGACTTGAACAAGGATGAAGGCGTAAGTTACGGACTGACTGCCGGGTGGAACGGACAGCAACAGTTTTATGAGAAAAAAGACATGGGGACAGAAGGCCCCGGCGGGTTAGGTTACGGAGGCGACGAACTTGCCGGCCATTTCATTGCAGGCAACGACTTCAACTATGTTCGCACGCATGCCGATGCCATTGCCAGTACGAAATCATACAATATTGTAAGCTGTTCGAAGCAAGCTGTGGAGACGGGAACTACCAATCTGTCCGATTATCCTTGTGTAGATTACCTCTTGGGACTTGAAAAATACGACCGTCATGCGCTGGAATATTACAAGACTTTCTCTGTCCGGATGCAAAAAATGTTCACGGAGTACGTTTCCCGACATGGCAATCTGCTTGTCAGTGGTTCTTACATAGGCTCCGACATGTTGTCTTCAACAGAGAAGGACTTTTTGGCCAATACGCTGAAAGCAAACTACATGGTAACTGACACGCTGACATCATCTCCCATCATCAAAGGTCTGGGACTTGACTTCGACATTTATCGCAGCCTGAACGCTAAGCACTATGCCGCTGTTCATCCCGAAGTGCTCCAACCCTTGGCGCCTGCATACAGCTCCATGCTATACGCCGACGGCCAAAGTGCTGGCGTTGCCTATCGTGGAAATGACCACAGAAGTTTCGTGATGGGATTTCCTTTCGAGTGCATTACTTCACAGGCAACACGGAACTCCATCATGCACGGAATATTAGACTTTCTCTTGAAATAACTTAAAACATAAATATGATGTACAAAATTCAAGCCAACCAGTCAGGAACCAGAAGCATCGAAGTTTCTGACGAACATTTGCAGACACTCGAGAAATACTCGCTGCTCAAAAATCTTGTAGACAGTAGCGGCATCATTGACGAAACCGTGCTCGACAAGTTGAAATTCAACGTCCGCTCTATGCTGGAGTCGGAGGCAGGCAAGGACAAAGCCCTGCTCGACCTTTGCTTAGATGTAATCTACAATAACAATATGAAGGCTTTCGGCCTGCATCAGCTGGTGCTGCTCTATATAGAATGGAGAGGCAAGCAAAAGGTGACGCAGGACAATGAAGCTGAGTAAGACTGCTAATACAGACCATAACCCTTTGAAGACAGATAACGTAACTGCAAGATTTCAGCTTACAGACTTCCTTCCTACTACCAGGAAGGAATGTGACTTACGGGGCTGGCAACAGCTCGATGTCATACTGTTCTCCGGTGACGCCTATATCGACCATCCCGCCTTTGGGGCTGCTGTCATAGGGCGCATACTGGAAGCAAATGGCTATAAAGTGGCCATAGTTCCGCAACCCGATTGGCATGGAGATTATAGGGATTTCAAGAAGTTAGGCCGTCCGAGACTGTTCTTTGGAATAGCTCCCGGAGCCATGGACTCAATGGTGAACAGATACACTGCGAACAGAAGACTCCGAAGCGAAGATGCCTACAGTCCCGATGCACGCCACAACATGAGACCCGATTACCCGACAATAGTCTATACGCAGATACTCAAGAAGTTATATCCGGACGTTCCCGTTGTACTTGGAGGGATTGAAGCCTCCTTGCGACGACTGACTCACTACGACTACTGGCAGAACAAACTCATGCGTTGCATCCTGTGTGATTCTGGAGGCGATCTTATCATCTACGGCATGGGCGAAAAGCCGACGCTGCAACTGTGCAAGGAACTCGACAAAGGGCGAAAGATGAAAGAAATCAGAGAGATTCCTCAAACTGTCTACCTGAGCAAAGAAGAGGATATTCCCGGAGGAATAACCGACAATGATATTGTACTGCACAGTCACGAGGAATGCCTGCAGAGCAAGAAGGCAGAAGCTGATAACTTCCGTCATATAGAAGAAGAATCCAATAAGATACACGCCCAGCGGCTGTTGCAGGCAGTGGGCGGAATGTATGCTGTGGTAAATCCTCCATATCCTCCCTTGACAACACCCGAGCTTGATGCTTCCTATGACCTGCCATATACAAGGATGCCGCACCCAAAGTATAAAGGCAAAACCATTCCGGCTTACGAGATGATTAAGTTCTCCGTAAACATCCATCGCGGGTGTTTTGGGGGCTGTGCATTCTGCACGATATCAGCACATCAGGGCAAGTTCATCACTTGCAGGTCAAAAGAAAGCATACTCAAAGAAGTGGATCAGATTACCCGAATGCCTGATTTTAAAGGCTATCTTTCCGACCTTGGAGGTCCCTCGGCCAACATGTACGGAATGCAAGGACGCAACCTGAAGGCTTGCGAGCACTGCAAACGCCCCTCATGTATTCATCCGGAGATTTGTCCGAACTTGAATACAGACCACAGTAAGTTGCTTGATATATATCACGCCGTTGACGCTTTGCCCGGAATAAAGAAGAGTTTCATTGGGAGCGGAGTAAGATATGATTTGCTATTGCACAAAAGCAAGGATGAAAAAAGCAACGAAGCCGCCAGGCAATACACACGGGAACTGATAACCAAACATGTAAGCGGAAGACTGAAGGTGGCTCCCGAGCACACATCAGACAGAGTACTGAAGCTGATGAGAAAACCTTCTTTCAAGCAATTCTACGAATTTAAAAGGATATTTGACGACATAAACAAAAGGGAGAACCTACGCCAGCAGATTATCCCTTATTTCATCAGCAGCCACCCCGGATGCAAAGAAGAAGACATGGCCGAGCTGGCTGTTATCACCAAAGGGCTTGACTTTCATCTCGAACAGGTTCAGGACTTCACCCCTACCCCCATGACAGTCAGCACCGAAACCTGGTACACCGGCTACGATCCATATACCCTGGAGCCTGTATTCAGTGCTAAAACGCCGAAAGAAAAGCTCTCGCAACGGCAATTCTTCTTCTGGTACAAGCATGAAGAACGCAGGAACATAGAGCAGGAGCTCAAACGAATAGGACGGGCGGATCTCATCGGAAGACTATATGACGGTAACTCGATAAGGCATCCGCAAGTGAGCTATGACTCAAAAGCCATTGGCAGTTCTCCGACAGGCGGGGATCAGGGCACCAAACATTCATTCAATCCAAACTTCACGCCGGCAAATCGCCGAAAGGCAACTGGCGGAAAGACTCACTCCGGAAACAGGCAGGGGCGTAGCCGCCGCAGCAAGTGACCTGTTTCTGCCACCTTTTTTGAACTTCAGAAAGTTGATCATTCAACTTTTGACAAGTGTCGCATAATCGTTTGACACTTGTCGCACGATTATGCGACACTTGTCAAAAGTTACCGATAACCACATTCGAGAACCGCAAAAAATAATCCCAACGCCATAAAGGCATTGGGATTATTTGTATTTTCTGTTCAGTTACTGCTCCCCATGGAGCACACTACTGCTAAAAGAAAAGGTATCTGTTGTCTACAACCTTTGCCTTCACAAACAGTTCATTCATAAAGTTGCCGGCCAGCTGCAAGTATTTCTGTGCGAGCTTGGCTTCTTCCGCCTTGGCATCAAACTTGGTTTGATGTGTACTCTTGTTCACAACCTGGAAGAGATAAACGCCGGCGTTGCCCTTTACTGGCTGAGTGCTGAACTTACCCTTGGCCGTTGCGGCTACGGCGCCGCTCAACGCGGGCTCGCTGGCACCTGTCATAGATACAAACACGGGAGCTGCAAAAGTAATTTGGTTAACATCAACCGTCTTGGCACCCTTGCCTTTGGCGGCGGCAAGTGAGGTAACTCCCTTGACCTTGTCCATCAGCATGTCGGCCTTCTTGTCTTTCAAAACCTCAGCCTGCACCAGCTCGCGAACTTGCGGATCATTTAATCCACGGAAGCCGGCAGGATGTATTTTTTCGCATACTACCACCAACAGGTGGTTGTTATCACCGCACTCGTACATGGGCGAAACATCACCCTCACTGGCCTCGAAGAGCCACTTCATGGCTTCGCGGGTGCTGTGAATGCCGGCCAGATAGTGAGTAGAGGTGGTTATATCCTTAGCTTCCTGTACGCGGTAGCCGCTCTTCTGGGCGTTTTTCACAATGCCGTCGGCAGTTTGATTGGCGCTCACGAAAGAGCTGAACTTGTTATAGGCTGCGCTGTAAGTGTCTTTTGAGAACTCAATGGGCTTCTTTATGACGGCTGCGGTGTACTTGTTGACCATTGCCTTGCGGTCAAGCACCTGAATGATGAGGTTACCCTGCGTCATTGAATAGTTCTTCAGCTCGTTAACAGCCATCGTGTTGAGCGCCATCAGGTAGCCCTTGGTATCCTTGTCAAGCGAAGGGGCGTTCTGATACTGAGCGGTAACGAGCCACTGCTTTTCACCCGTCTGGCCATACTTCTTCGCGGTTGCCTCGAAATCAGCACCGGCAGCAAGAGCCGTATAGATAGAGTCAGCGCTCTTGCGAGCTGCCTCGGGTGTGGTACCGGGCACCTGAATCATGCGGTACTGCACGGAGTCGGGCAGCTGCGTTTTGGCAACCAGCTTCACAATGTTCATGGTGTTGTCCATCTTGTTCTCAACAGGGCCGTAGGTCTGGCCTACTGTCATGGAGTCGAGACGCTGTGCTATATCCTGCGGGAAAGCCTCTTTAGTGACCGGCAAGCCGAGGTAGCTGATGAGCGAAGTGCTCTTGCGCACAACCTCTGAAGGGTCAGCAGCTGCAGCCAAATCCTTGGTATAGTCGGCAAACTGCTTCTGCAGAGCCTGACGATCCTGTGCAGACGGTTCAACCTCAATATCTACATACTTGATATCGCGGCTCTCCACATACTGCTTGAAACGAGGTTTGAGTTCCTCGTACTTTGCCTTCAGGTCGGCATCAGCTATCTTCACCTTGCTGTCCTCTATGCTGCTGTAAGGGAAGGCGGCCAGCTGTATCTGCGCTTCCTCGGTCTCGTCCTTGAATGCCATCTTGGCTTCTACAGGGTTGGAGAGTACGCAATGGGCCAGCAGACTCTGATACTTCTGAGCCAGCGTTTGCTGACGGAGAGTTTTCTCAATAAAGGTCCAGTATTTATAAATGGTTTCGTACTGCTGCGACATCTGCGAGTTGGCGTTCTTCTGGTTGTTGTAATCGGCCAGGAACTTCTGCAGGGCATTGGCATCGAAACGGCCTGTCTGCCTGTTGACAAACGGAGTCTGGAGAAGCATGGGATTGGTTCCTTCCTTCAGGATATTCTGTAACTCTTCGTTGGTAACGGTGAGGCCGAGCTTTTGTGCTTCGTCTTCCACTATACGGGTCTGGACGAATGTGTTCCATACCATGTCCTTTACCTGATTGAGCTGTTCCTCGTTCAGGCTCTCGGTACCCTGCTGCATCTTGATGACTTCGCTGTACTCGTCGACCAGTTTCTGGAATTCCTGCACGTTGATTTTCTCACCTAAGACTTCGCCTATCTGCTGGCGCTGGTCGTTCTTGGTCGATTCGCAAGAACGAAACAGCTCCTCGGCGATGAACGCAAAGAGGCCAAAACCAATGATTCCGATAAGAATCACGCCTCTCTTTCTGATTTTTCCTAATGCTGCCATTAATATTTATGTTTTTATTTAATTATTATTTCACGTATTATTACAAGGCATCGCCTTGAGCGTAAACACATCCTGCAGTTATTAAAATGCGTACAAAAATACTAAAAAGATATCAAATGACGGAAAGTTTCGCCCGAAATTTTCAATTAGGAGTTATCTTTTAGTCTTACTAACTCTATTTTTGTACGTGTGCTCTTCAATATCTTGAATTCGTAGGGGCCAACGGTGACGATTTCATTGAGCTTGGGAAAACTCTCGTAATAATATAAGATAAGTCCGCCAATGGTCATGTACTCATCGCTCTCGGGCAGGTTGAGGTCAAACATCTCGTTTACTTTGTCAATCTCCAGACGAGCAGAGAGAATGTAGTCTCCGTTGTCAGTCTTTTTCGCAATGTATTTGGTATTGTCATGTTCATCTTCAATTTCACCAAAAATCTCCTCTACAATATCCTCCAATGATACGATTCCGCTGGTTCCGCCGAACTCATCAACAACCACTCCCAATGACTTTTGCTGCTGCAGGAAGATTTGCATGAGCTTCTGGGCAGCCATGGTTTCGGGCACGAAAGGCATGCTCTGTATGTGCTCTTGCCAGTGCTCCGGGGCGCGGAACATCTCGGAGGAGTGGATGTAGCCCTCGATATGGTCAATATCGCCATTATAGACAACAATCTTGGAGTTACCGCTCTCGATGAACATCTGCCTGAGGTTGTCGAGTGAGCACTCGTTCAGGTTTACCGCGTTAATCTCGGTGCGAGGCACCATACAATCCCGCACTTTGGTGTCAGGGAAGTCAAGCGCATTCTGGAATATCTTGACCTCGTCCTCAATATCGTCGTCATTTTTGGCATTGTCAATGCTCGACTGGACAAGATAGTCCAAATCCACTTTCGAAAATCCTTCGTCGTCATCGTCTTTACTCATGTGGATGCCGATGATGCGCAGCAGTATCTTGGATAAGAAAGTGGAGAACTTGCTGATGGGCCATAGCAAGATATAGAACAAATAAGCAGGGATGCTGAATACTGTCAGCAGTTTATTAGGATTGCTCTTAAAGAGAGTCTTGGGCAGGAACTCACCGGTAAAGAGCACTATCAACGTGGAAAGAATGGTATCTGCTGGCACGGTGAAGCCTGGCTCCATACCTGCAAAGATGGTGTTGTCGAAGAAACGGGCTATCAGAATGCCGTAAACAACCAGCACGATGTTGTTGCCAACAAGCATGGTGCTGACAAACCCGTTGGGATGGCGGTAGAAGGTGGAGAGCAGCTGCTGCGAAAGGCCATTCTTCTCCTTATCCATCTCTGCCAGCATACGGTTGCTGGATACGAAAGCCATCTCCATGCCGGAAAAGAAGGCAGAGAAAGCCATAGAGATGATTATTCCTATAATAAGTGGTATATCGACTGCGCTACCCATCATTGTTTTAGTCGTTTCTTAATGTGTCAAGGGTATGGAGGTGTTGCGACGGCGTGGAGGCGTCTGCGGTCTGACGGCAGCCTTAACAGTATCGGCAGCTGTCGTAAGCGTATCGCCGCCACTATCAATGTCGCCCTTCTCAAAAGAACCTTGCGTATTTGACACATAATATTTCGTCATCTTCTCGTCGCTGCGGAAATAACTGCCTTGCAACTGTCTTTCGGGAGTGATTAACTTGGAGAATACATGCGAATAGAGCTGATGTTCACGCTCATCCCAGAACAGCTGTTCGCTGTTAAAGCGGAGCCCGTCTTTGGTCAAGATGTGAACCCGTCCTCTCAATTCCCACAAGCGGTTCTCATTATAGTAATAGGCAGTATCGCACTGAATGAACGACTGCACGTGAAACTTTTCATCAAATTGTTCAAGGAACAGCCCCTTGTCGAATATCCACCTTTGCGGATTCCGGTTCTGGTTTACCTCCCATTTCTCAGTTACGATACGGTATTTGATGACGCCCGAATCCGATATCAACGTATTGACACCATAGCTAATCATTACTGCCACCGAATCTCGCGGATAGATGGCAGGAGCCGTATGTTCCTTCTGCTCCTCGCAAGAAGCGAGTGACAGAAGCAGACTGACTGTCAGCAACAATATAAAGAGGACTCTCTTCAAGACTTCGTTTTACTAATAAGCTATCATCAATTCAGCTTCCACTTGGCAAACCAGCGTTCATTGAAAGTCAAGCCAACATTGAGGCGGAATGTATTCTCAGTGATAAATCCTGTTACACTCTGGCGAGCCCATTGTACACTGATGTTGAGCATGGAACGGTTGTTCCACGTATTGATAATAGGAATGCCGAAACCCAGACTGGCACTGATTTCCTTTGGCCCATCGGCTCCATTAATCTTGTAATACGGAGTGGCATAGGAAACTCCGGCACGGTAGTGCATGCGCTGAGCAAAACCACGTCCCATTTCGTTAGGACAGAACTCCCCGCCAAAGGTAAACTTATGTCTGTCTTTCAACAATCCACTCTTGAGTGCATACTGCGGTTGGTCATTAACAACGCTGTATTCAGGAAAATCAATCTTTGCCCACTTCTGGAGACTATAATCGAGTCCTATCTTCAGGCGGTTGTGATGATTATACATCAAACCCGCACCTATCATGGTTGGCAGTTCGTAGCCATCTTTTATTGTCTGGACGGTAGAATCCGCCACCCCTGTTTGCAAATTCTTGGAAACCACCGTGCACGAGGGGTCGGCTTTCAGTTTGTGTCCAAGACCATAGGTAATGCCCAGCGTGACGGCATCTTTAGCAGAAAGTTGCGCCGTGTATTGCATACCTACATCAATTCGGTAGCTTCTCACGTCGGCTGCATAGTATTTTGAGAGCGTGTTTACAGAGGCATCACTGTAGCTATTGACAACAGAACGGGTGATATTGCCCCACAGATAAGACACGTTGGCACCAAAAGCAAAGCCTTTGAAAGGTTCCCATCCGGCTCCCAAATACACTTGGTGCAAACCTCCGGAACCGGAGTAGGTATTGGTAACGCTCGTGGATAGAGAATTGCCTACAAAACTGGAATTCGAATAATTATAGCCTACATTTGTAAAGGGAACCACACCAAAGCTGATACCTACATGTTTCAAGACTCGGAAACCTGCTACAACATATTCCAGATTGCCGTTTTTGGCGTTCTGTTTTTTGCCGTTTTCCTCGAAGTTCGTAATCTGTCCGGACATTCCGACATCAAAAATAAAACTCAGGGAATCAAGACTTGAATAAGATGCAGGATTAAGGAAGTTAATCTGATTGTGCTCGTGGAAGCCGATGCCAAGGCCATTCATACCTCGGTTAAAACCACTCGTCTGCTCTGTCAAAACACCTAATCCGAATTGACTATAAGGGGAATTAGTACCGCTTTGTGCTAAAGCTGTAGTTGAACATGCAGCCAGAACAACGGCGCTAAACAATATTCTTCTCATATTGAAACTCTTCAAATTCCTTAGATTTACGTGAAGTGTAAAGTTGCAGACAAAAAGCCCGCCTTTAATTATTGGTTGCAAAATTATCGAAAATTTTCGAAACAATAGCATGATAACTGCAAAATATAAGCTATTTTTGCATCGTGAAACATTTAAAACATATTTTGAGAGGCCTCTCGGCTGTTATTTTATTGTCTTTAACGACGGCAGTAGAAGCCCGTGAAGCTGTAGAAGAACAGAATCCTATACTCAAGAGCATGGATTCGGTAGAGGTAAGTCTGCTTACTTGTGGGCCAGGGCAAGAGGTCTACTCTTTGTATGGACACACCGCCATCAGGTTCCACGATATTGGCAGAAATCAGGATCTGAGCATCAATTACGGCATGTTCTCTTTTCAACAGAAGAACTTCATCCTCAGATTTGTTTTCGGGATTACCGATTATGAAATGGCAATTCAACCTTTTAATCTGTTTATTGAAGAGTACAGAAGCGACGGCCGTTGGGTTAAAGAGCAAGCTCTCAATCTCTCGAGAGAGGAGAAATGGGCCATCACTCAGGCCATTGACGAAAACTATCGACCCGAAAATAAAGTCTACCGATACAATTATTTCTATGATAATTGCACAACCCGTGCCCGAGACATGATAGTTGAGCATATCACAGGCAAAGTTTCCTATGCCGAAAACAGAAGTTATTCGCCAAGCTATCGCTCCTTAATTCACGACTACACCCACGGACATCCTTGGATGCAATTAGGTAACGACTTGCTTCTGGGTGTGAAGGCTGATGCCAAAACGAACCAGGAGCAGCAGCAATTTCTGCCGGTTCATCTTGAGAATGACTTCGATAATGCCATTATTATCAACAAAGACGGCTCGCGAAGGAAGTTAGTCACTCAATCCACTTATTTGCTTCCGCCTGTTGCAAACCACACCGACGGGGGTTTCCCCTTGTCTCCTATTGGCTGCGTATTGGTTCTTGCCGCGATTACTATCACAATTTGTTTCGTAGAAGCCTTTACCAAAAAGATTATATGGGGGTTCGACGCACTATGGCTTTTGGTTGATGGGTTGTGCGGGTTAATCATTCTGGCCATGGTTTTCTCACAACACCCAACGGTGAGTCTAAACTTTCAGATACTCATTCTCTGTCCATTGTCGATTATTTTCCTCATTCCGGTTGTCCGGAAGCTAAGGAAGCATCAGGCACACGGATATTTGAATGTGCTGATGGCATTCCTCATAATCGCCCTGTTCTTAGGTATTTGGCAAAGATATGATGTTGCCATGTACATTCTGGCATTGATTTTGCTAATCAGAATAGCAATCATTAAATACTGGTGTAAGAAGCCCAAACTGACAAATGAATAGATATCTCACCGCGATTCTCTTCGCTCTCTCGGCCACCGGGCAGGCTCAATCCTTACAGCCTGCACCCAAACTCGTGGTGAGCATAACCATAGACCAGCTTCGCACAGACTATATAGAAGCCTTCTCTCCATTCTACGGGCAGAACGGATTTCGCAAACTGTTGAGTCAGGGGCGTGTCTACGAGGCTGCAAGCTATCCCTTTACACCGGTAGACCGAGCCTCAGCCATTGCCTCCATATCCACCGGTACCTCTCCATACTACAATAGTATCGTCGGCACTCAATGGCTCGACCGGAGCACATTACGGCCTGTGGTATGCGTAGACGATAACAAATACACCGTTTCGCCGGCCAAGATTTCCACTTCTACAATAGGTGACGAACTCAAAGTCGCATCCAACGGCAATGCGCTCGTTTACTCTCTTGCCTCCAACAAGGATGCTGCCGTATTGTCAGCCGGCCATGCTGTTGACGGCGCTGTATGGATAGACGACCACTCGGGCGTCTTCACTACTTCAAATTACTATCCCGACAAGGGCAGAAAGTGGCTAAACGCATACAAGAGCATCTATTCTCAACGCACTGAAGATGAAGCTACTAAGAATATAGCAATAGTGCATGCAGCCAAAGAGTGCGTGCTTGCCAACTCAATGGGTAAGGACGACGTGACCGACTTACTCTGCATCACGCTATCAGCCAAAGGTAAAAGCGCGACAAACTGGCAGTTCGACATGGAGAGCATCTACCGCAAGTTAGACTCCGTACTGGGCGAACTGATATCCGGAATTGAAACTAACGTAGGCAAGCAGAATGTGCTTTTCTTCATCACAAGCACAGGATATACAGATGAAGACAAAACCGACTATGCCAAATTTCGCATTCCCACAGGTACTTTCTACATTAACCGCACGGCCAACTTGATGAACATATTCCTGAGCGCTATCTACGGTCAGGGA
This sequence comes from Prevotellaceae bacterium KH2P17, assembly GCA_900199655.1. GTDB lineage: Bacteria > Bacteroidota > Bacteroidia > Bacteroidales > Bacteroidaceae > Prevotella. The sequence continues at coordinate 32,558 of FZRE01000016.1, read as the reverse complement.
CATTATGTCGAGTCTTGCTTCCACAACGAGATTTATCTCAACCACAAACTCATCGAGCAGAAGCGTATCGGATTGGGTGAAGTTCTGAACAGATGTCAGGAATTCCTCATCCAGAACGCAGGCGTACGAGATGTCTACACCACCACCCGACTGTTGTCGGGAGGCAACGATATCCTCAAGATTCGCAACGGCCATAATCCGGCCATCAGTGGTGATATCATCATTGAAGTGGCCTCCGGCTGGCAGCTATACAACGAAGATAATCAGGAAAAATATATCAGTCGCGTTTCCTTTGTTCCCTTCCCCATTATTGTTTACAGTGCAGGAGCCAAGGCCGAACGCATCAACACCCCGGTAACGGTAGACCGCATTGCGCCTACCATTGCCAAAGCCATCCGTATCCGGGCACCTAACGCCTGCAAAGCAGAACCTCTGTTCTGACCAGCCAGCATTTTTACAATCCAATTCTTTTTCGCTCTCAAACATCCAGTAACATTAAACATTGCAGCTGTCGTATTGATTGTTTTGAGACGAAATGTAGCTACAATGTAGTGCTATTCAGAATTTTATTCGTAAATTTGCATCCAATTACACATTATATTAATAGCAACAAATAAAACAAAATAAACAATGAGTTTCAACAACTTTCTTAAATCACTGTTCGGTGACAAGAGTACACGGGATATGAAACTTATTCAGCCGCTGGTTGAAAAAGTGAAAGAAGTATATCCCCAAATCAAGGCACTGAGCAATGACGAACTGCGCGCCAAGACTAAAGAGATACAGCAGTACGTCCAGGACTCGGCAAAAGAACAAAAGGCTCAAATCGATGAGCTCAAGGCAAAAATCGAAGAAACGCCTATCGAAGAGCGTGAAGACATCTTCAACGAAATTGACAAGTTAGACAAAGAAGTCCTCGATATTTACGAGAAGGCACTTAACGAGGTGATGCCGGTGGCTTTCAGCATTATGAAAGACACTGCTCGCCGCTTTGCCGAAAACGAGGAGACAGTGGTTACAGCCACCGATTTCGACCGTGAACTGGCCGCCAATCCCGCCAACGACTTCATTACCATTGATGGAGACAAAGCCATCTATCACAATGAGTGGACTGCCGGCGGCAACAAAATCAAGTGGGACATGGTGCACTATGATGTCCAGCTCTTTGGCGGTATTGCCCTCCATCAGGGCAAGATTGCAGAGATGGCCACCGGCGAGGGTAAAACGCTCGTTGCCACCCTGCCGGTATTCCTCAATGCCTTGACCGGAAACGGCGTGCACATGGTTACCGTCAACGATTATCTGGCAAAGCGTGACTCCGAGTGGATGGGGCCTCTCTATCAATTCAACGGCCTCAGTGTTGACTGTATAGACAAGCATCAGCCTAACTCCGAAGCGCGTCGCAAGGCCTACCAGGCCGACATCACGTTCGGTACCAACAACGAGTTCGGTTTCGACTATCTGCGTGACAACATGGCCATGAGCCCCAAGGATCTCGTACAACGTCGCCACAACTATGCTATTGTCGATGAGGTCGACTCCGTGCTGATTGACGATGCCCGTACACCTCTGATTATTTCCGGCCCCGTTCCCAAGGGCGACGACCAGATGTTCGAGGCCTTCCAGCCTTTGGTAGAACGTCTGTACGAAGTTCAGCGCAAGCAAGCTACCGAACTGCTGGCCGAAGCCAAACAGCTCATTACAGCCTCCCAGCAGGAACAGGACCGCAAGAAGGCCGCTCAAATGTCAGAAGAAGGCTTCCTTGCCCTCTATCGTTCTTTCAAGGCACTGCCCAAGAACAAGCCGCTCATCAAGTATCTCTCGGAAGACGGCATCAAGGCTGGAATGCTGAAAACCGAGGAATACTACATGCAGAACAACAACCGCGAGATGCCCAAGGCCATTGAACCGCTCTACTTTGTTGTTGACGAGAAGCTGAATTCTGCCGACCTTACTGACAAGGGCGGAGCCTGGCTGGCCAAGCAGACTGGTGACCCCGAGCTTTTTGTATTGCCCGACATTGCCTCGCAACTCTCCGCACTGGAGAACGAGACCAACCTCACCGACCAACAACGTTTGGACAAGAAGGACGACCTGATGAACCACTACGGTCTCCAGAGCGAGCGTGTGCATACCCTCCAACAGCTCCTCAAAGCCTACACCATGTTTAATAAGGACGACGAGTATGTTGTCATGAACGGCGAGGTTAAGATTGTTGACGAGCAGACAGGCCGCATTATGGAAGGCCGCCGCTGGAGTGACGGCCTGCACCAAGCCATCGAGGCCAAGGAGCATGTAAAGGTTGAAGCCGCCACGCAGACCTTTGCCACCATTACCCTTCAGAACTACTTCCGCATGTACCACAAACTTTCGGGTATGACGGGTACGGCCAGCACCGAGGCCGGAGAGTTCTGGGATATCTACAAGCTCGATGTAGTCGAGATACCTACCAACCGCCCCGTTGTCCGCATGGATATGGACGACCGTGTCTACAAGACAGCTCGCGAGAAATATGCCGCCGTCATCGACGAAATCATCGAGATGCGCAATGCCGGCCGCCCTTGTTTGGTTGGTACCACCTCTGTAGACATCAGCGAACTGCTCTCACGCATGCTCCAGATGCGCAACATTCCCCACAACGTGCTGAATGCCAAACTTCATCAAAAAGAAGCTCTCATCGTGGCCGAAGCCGGACGTTCTACCAACGGCCTCGGTGCCGTAACCATTGCCACCAACATGGCCGGTCGTGGTACCGACATCAAGCTCACCGACGAGGTGAAGGCTGCCGGCGGTCTGGCCATCATTGGTACCGAGCGTCACGAGAGCCGTCGCGTAGACCGCCAGCTGCGTGGTCGTGCCGGCCGTCAGGGCGACCCCGGCTCTTCCGTATTCTACGTTTCGCTCGAAGACAAGCTCATGCGCCTCTTCGGTTCCGAGCGTATTGCTCACGTCATGGACCGCTTGGGCTATGACGAAGGCGAACGTATCGAGAGCCCGATGATTAGCAAGAGCATTGAGCGAGCCCAGAAGAAGGTCGAGGAAAACAACTTCGGCATCCGTAAGCACCTGCTGGAGTACGACGACGTGATGAACAAGCAGCGCACCGTTATCTATGAAAAGCGCCGCCACGCCCTCATGGGTGAGCGCATCGGCATGGATATCGCCAACATCATCTGGGACCGTTGCATCAACATCATCGAGCGTAACGACTTCGAGGGATGCAAGGAGCAGTTCCTCAAGGTGCTTGCCATGGAATGTCCGTTCGACGAAAACGAGTTCCTCAGCGGCAGCAAGGAAGAGCTGGCCGAGCGTGCTTTCCAGAATGCCATGGCAACCTTCAAGCGCAAGACCGACAGGGTTCAGAGCCTCGTATGGCCGTTTATCAAGGAGGTGGAGGAAAACCAGGGAGGCCGTTTTGAGCGCATCGCCATCCCCTTCACCGATGGAAAAGGCCAATACCGCATTGCCTGCGACCTCCACGAGGCCTATCAGACCGAAGGCAAGACGGTGGTCAAGGAATTTGAAAAGCAAACTCTGCTTCACGTTATCGACGACGACTGGAAGGAGAACTTGCGGCAGCTCGACGAACTGCGCCACAGTGTTCAGAACGCTTCTTACGAGCAGAAAGACCCTCTCTTGGTGTTTAAGCTGGAGAGTGCGAAGATTTGGGACAGCATGATTGACGACATCAACAACCGCATTGCCTCCATCCTGATGCGCGCCCAGATACCTGAAATGCAGCAGGAAGAAGTTCACGAAGCCGCAGAGGAGCAGCATGCCCAGCGTTACAACGAGCAGAAGCAGGACCTCAACGACCCCGCCCAGCAGGCTGCAGCCAACCAGGACACGCGCGAGTCGGCACAGGCAGCGCAGCACACGCCCTACAGGGCCGAGAAGATGCCACGCCCCAACGACCCGTGTCCGTGCGGTTCGGGCAAGAAATTCAAGAACTGCCACGGCCGTAACCTGAGATAACAGCCGCACCCATACAACGAAGAATAAACAGAAAAGCCCCAAGACAGGCTTCTGCTTGTTCTTCGTTTTTTCGTTTATCCGCTTACACCCAAACAACTGTCAAGATGATACAACTCACCGACCTCAAGAAAACATACGGCGAAAAAACTGCCGTAGACATTCCCGAATTCACCATACACGACGGCGACATGCTGGGACTTGTAGGCAACAACGGCGCCGGCAAGACCACGCTCTTTCGTCTTATTCTCGACCTGCTCAAAGCCGACAGCGGCCGTGTGGGCATCACCCTGCCCCACCGTGACGCCGAGACGGAGCCAACCACCATAAACCCGGCTGAGAATGAGGAATGGAAGAACTTTACCGGAGCCTATATTGACGAGGGCTTCCTGATAGATTTCCTCACGCCCGAAGAATACTTTGCCTTCATCGGCAAGGTGAACAACATGGACGAAACCGCCATAGCAGAGCGGGAAAAGGACTTTGAGCGCTTCATGGCCGGCGAAATCATGGGGCAGAAAAAGCTCATACGCGACTACTCGGCAGGTAACAAACAGAAGATAGGCATTATCTCGGCGCTCTTCAACCGGCCTCAAGTCGTGATACTCGACGAGCCTTTCAACTTCCTCGACCCATCGAGCCAGAACATCCTGAAGAAGCTCCTCACCGACTATCACGATGCCACCGGCGCCACCATTCTGATAAGCAGTCACAACTTGCAGCACACAGTTAACATCTCCAACCGCGTGGCACTCCTGGAACACGGGCACATACTGCGTGACATACCGAACCTGGACGGAAGCGCCAAACAGGTTCTCAAAGATTACTTCGACATCAAGGAAGTGTAAAATCAATAGTCAACAACGGCCGAAAAGCACCTCTTCAGAGGCACGTGAGCATAGCTCATGAACTTTTACCAGATAGTGGTAAAGAGATTACCAGATAGCTGGTAAAGGCTTTACCACATACATGTAGAGCCTTTACCACATACATGTAGAGGCTTTACCAGATACATGTAGAACCTTTACCACATACATGTAGAGGCTTTACCAGATACATGTAGAGCCTTTACCAGATAGCGGTAAAGGCATTACCAGATAGTGGTAAAGATTACAAACCACATCTTCAGAACCTCCAAACCATCACAATTAGTAGGTATTTTGATGCTTTAGACCGCAGGAAAAGCCCTTATACCGTATTTTTATTGTATCTTTGCATAGGTTCTTAAACGGCTGAATGCGGTCTTAGTACCCAGGTCGCAAGTCCCGAACGGAAGAAAACAAGAAGACATGAAATTATCAGAACTGGCAACCGGTGAGAAAGGAATCATCGTCAAAGTCTACGGACACGGCGGTTTCCGCAAGCGCATCATCGAGATGGGGTTTATCAAAGGCAAGCAGGTAGAGGTGCTCCTCAATGCCCCACTGAAAGACCCGGTGAAGTACAAGGTAATGGGATATGAAATCAGTCTGCGCCACAGCGAGGCCGACCTGATAGAAGTCATATCCATGGAAGACGTGAAACGGCACGCACAAGGCAAGCAGCCAATTCCCAACATCAGTTCACCTGTCATTGATTCGGCCGACCCCGACGAACAGGCCATGACCAACAAGCTCTGGGAAGAGGCTGCAGAGCGCAGCCACAAAGTCATCAACGTGGCTCTGGTGGGCAATCCCAACTGCGGCAAGACTTCGCTCTTTAACTTTGCTTCGGGAGCTCATGAGCGCGTGGGCAACTACTCCGGCGTGACTGTTGACGCCAAGGAAGGGCATGCCGAATACGAAGGTTACGTGTTTAACCTCGTCGACCTGCCAGGCACCTACTCCCTTTCGGCTTACTCGCCCGAGGAACTTTACGTGCGAAAGCAGATAGTCGAGAAGACTCCCGACATTGTTATCAACGTCATCGACACCAGTAATCTGGAGCGTAACCTCTACCTCACCACGCAGCTCATTGACATGCACCTGCGCATGGTGGTGGCTCTGAACATGTTCGACGAAACCGAGAAGCGTGGCGACAACGTGGACTTTGATAAGCTCGGAAAGCTGTTTGGCGTGCCGATGGTGCCTACCGTTTTTACCAGCGGCGAGGGTGTAAGGAACCTCTTCCATGCTGTTATCGAGATGTATGAAGGTACAGAGGATGCCGACCCGCACTTTCGCCACATCCACATCAACCACGGGCACGAGATAGAGAACGGCATAGCCGAGATACAGGAGCATCTCAAGAAGGAGGAAAACCTGCGCGAGCGCTACTCTACACGCTATCTGGCCATCAAACTGCTGGAGAGGGACAAGGACATAGAGCGGCTTGTCAGACAGCTGCCCGATGCCGAAGAGATACTTGAACATCGCGAAACAGCCGCTGCCCGTGTAAAAGAAGAGACCGGAGACGACAGCGAAACGGCCGTAATGGATGCCAAGTACGGCTTCATACACGGAGCTCTCGAAGAGGCAAAATACAAGACCGGCACCAACAAGGATACCTATCAGATAACCCATCTGCTGGACAGCGTCCTGACCAACAAGTGGGTTGGTTTCCCTATTTTCATCCTCATTCTGTTCGTCATGTTTACGGCAACCTTCGTTCTGGGCCAATATCCCATGGACTGGATTGATGCCGGCGTGGCCTGGCTGGGCGATGCCATCAGCCGCAACATGCCCGACGGCCCCGTGAAAGCCATGCTGGCCGACGGCGTTATCGGCGGTGTGGGCAGCGTCATCGTATTCTTGCCGCAGATTCTTATCCTCTACTTCTTCATCTCCTACATGGAAGACAGCGGCTACATGTCACGTGCCGCCTTCATCATGGATAAGCTGATGCACAAGATGGGGCTGCATGGCAAATCGTTCATTCCGCTCATCATGGGTTTCGGATGCAATGTTCCGGCCGTCATGGCCACCCGAACCATCGAGAGCCGGCGGTCGCGTCTGGTCACAATGCTTATCCTGCCGCTGATGAGTTGCTCTGCCCGGCTGCCCATCTACATCATGATTATAGGCAGCTTCTTTGCCGTAAGGTATCAGTCACTCATCATGTTGTCGCTCTATCTCATTGGAATTCTAATGGCCGTGGTCATGAGCAAACTCTTTACCAGGTTCATGGTCAAGGGCGAGGACACGCCCTTCGTGATGGAACTGCCCCCCTATCGCTTCCCTACCTGGAAAGCCATAGGCCGACACACTTGGGAGAAAGGCAAACAATACCTCAAGAAGATGGGAGGCATCATCCTCGTGGCCAGCATCATTGTGTGGGCGCTGGGCTACTTCCCCCATAACGATCGGCTTGACGCACAGGCGCAGCAGGAGCAAAGCTACATCGGCCACATAGGCAAATTCGTGGAACCCGTGTTCCGCGCACAGGGCTTTGACTGGAAGCTCGACGTAGGACTCATAGCCGGTGTAGGTGCCAAGGAGATTGTGGCCTCAACTATGGGAGTGCTTTACTCCAACAACGACAGCTTCGGCGACGATATAGGTTTCAACAACGAAGGCGGAAAATACGCCATTCTGCGGCAGCAAATGACGAAGGACATAGCCACCCTGCACGGCATCAGTGCCAGCGAGGCTGGTCCCGTAGCTACGCTCACGGCCTACAGCTTCCTGCTTTTTGTGTTGCTCTATTTCCCCTGTATAGCGACGATAGCCGCCATCAAAGGCGAAACGGGGTCGTGGAAGTGGGCCGGCTTTGCCGCCATCTATACGACCTGTCTGGCTTGGTGCGTCAGCGCTCTGGCGTTCCAGATTGGCAGTTTGTTCATCTGACAGGAACTTAACTATACATAAAAAGCTCACGCGATGGCAATATCACGTGAGCTTTTTGTATCTTTGTACCCATGAAATCATTAAGAGAATTATACAGAATAGGTAAAGGCCCGTCGTCCAGCCATACGATGGGGCCAAACAAAGCAGCCCAGATATACCGCGGACAGCATCCCGATGCAAAGTCGTTTGACGTAACACTGTACGGCAGTCTGGCGGCAACAGGCAAAGGGCACATGACCGATTTGGCCATAGAAGAAGTGCTCCGTCCCGTTGCTCCCACAACCATCAACTGGCAGCCTCAGGTCTTCCTGCCCTTTCATCCTAACGGCATGAAGTTCAGCCACGACGGAGGAAAGGATGAATGGACGGTTTACAGCGTAGGCGGTGGCGCACTCTCGGAAGGTAAGTCGCACGGTGACAGGTTTGATACGGAAGACATCTACGACATGAACACGCTCACCGAAATCATGCGATGGTGCGAAAACAACGGCCGCAGCTACTGGGAATACGTGAACAAGAACGAAAATTCTGACATCTGGGACTACCTGATGGAGGTGTGGAAGAAGATGCAGGAATCCGTAGAAAGGGGCATCAACCACGAGGGAGTGCTGCCCGGGCCGCTCAATCTGGCTCGTAAGGCACCCGTCTACTATGTAAAGGCGCGTGGGTACAAACAATCTCTGCAAACCCGGGGACTGGTTTACGCCTATGCGCTTGCAGTGAGTGAAGAGAACGCTTCGGGCGGAACTATCGTCACGGCGCCCACCTGCGGTTCGTGCGGTGTTATGCCGGCAGTGCTCTATCATCTGGCCAAAGGACACGACTTCAGCGACTCTCGCATTCTGCATGCGCTGGCTACAGCCGGCCTTATCGGCAATATCGTGAAACAGAACGCCTCTATCAGCGGAGCCGATGTAGGCTGCCAAGGAGAGGTGGGCGTTGCTTGTGCCATGGCGTCGGCAGCAGCCTGCCAACTGTTTGGCGGCAGTCCGGCTCAGATAGAGTATGCTGCCGAGATGGGATTGGAGCATCATTTGGGCATGACTTGCGACCCCGTGTGCGGCCTGGTGCAGATTCCGTGCATAGAACGCAATGCCTTCGCGGCCTGCCGGGCGCTGGACTCCAATCTCTATTCCGCCTTTTCAGACGGTAAACATCGGGTGAGTTTTGACCGCGTGGTAGCCGTCATGAAGCAGACCGGGCACGACCTGCCGTCGCTCTATAAGGAAACGGCGGCCGGCGGACTTGCAAAAGGCTATACGCAAATGTAACAACCCACATAATGCAAACAGGGAACCGCGCCTCAACACGGTTCCCTGTTTGTTTGTAATCAGCTACTGTCAGAACGAATAGGCAAAGCCAATGGAGGCATACTCCTTCAGCTGCCAGAAACCGTGATGGTCGTCGCGCGAAGCTCCGTCATCAAAACGCGGATAAACAAAGATGTTGGTGGAGATGTACTTGTTGAACTGGAAAGAGAACGTATTCTCCCACTCTAATTCCGAACGCTTATAAGTCGTGTAGGCATAGAAGCGAGTTTTCCAACTGATGTTGTCGGTCATCTTCCACAAAAGGTTGATATCGAATTCGGAACCTATATCGTTGAGCGCGTGCTTGCCCTCGTCCAGGCCGTAACGGGTGGACAGTTCGAGGCGCTGAACATATTTAAAGTTGTAGGCAAACGGCGCCAAATGAATGGTTCCCGTGAGCCGCTTGTTCAGCCACTCCACGGTATAGTCCATACCAAGTGAGAGGTTCACGTTGAGCGGAGACATAAAATCGGAATAAACAAAGCTGTCGTTGCTCTTGTAACCGCGCAGGAACTGGGTGTACGCAACCATCTGCAGCGTGTAGTACCAATGAGTGCTTGCCTGCAGACCTAAGCGGCTGGTATAGCGCAAGAGATCTTCGGAAGTTTTCATGCTGTGCAGGGTGTCACCACGGCTGGCCTGCATACCGAGTTTCATTTCCAACTTGTTTTCCCACTTTACTTTCTGTTTATTATTGTAATTGGCATTCAGTGTTACAGCGCCAACAGCCGAGTAGTTGCTCTCACCGCCTTTATACCAATTGGACGATACGTAGTTCTGGAGGAACTGCAGATAGTAATCGCCAGAGATTGTCCAGAAGTTGGGCTTCTTAATCATCACCTCCGTCGGAATCACATCAGGCTCTATAGGTACAGGAGCTACTTTCTCTACGATATTGGTTTCCGTTTTCTGCTTCTTGGTTACAGGCTCTATTATGTTTATGCGGTCGAGTTGGCTCTCTGTATTGCTTATCAATTCGGGGCGGTGCAGGTAGATGCCAAGCAGAGTCTTATCTAAATCGGAGACATCAGCATCTAAAGAAAAAGACTGATGGGCCACACCATTGTAGAAAGTGAGTGGCAGAAATAATGTAGAATACCGTTGGCTCTCCAAGCGTCCTTCTGCTGTCTGCCGGGCTACGGATATGTTATAAATGCTGTCGAGCCGCTGATTAACCTGTCGCAGGGAATCCATATAGCGATCGGAAAAAGCTGAACTGACAACACCTCTGTTGAAGACACGATTTCTCACCTGTGCCGCAGCAGACACAGAACACAGGACAAACGACAAGACGAACAAATATTTTACTTTCATAACAAGTTCTTGCATTTGGCTGCAAAGATAGTAATAAAAGTTGGGAGTTGCTTGCCCGTTTCATGTTTTTATTGTAATTTTGCACCATCTTTAATATTTAATTTTCACTATCGTGGCTGAAACAAAATATATCTTCGTCACAGGCGGAGTAGTATCATCGCTTGGCAAAGGAATTATCTCTTCTTCCATCGGGAAACTTCTTCAAGCAAGAGGTTACAATATCACCATCCAGAAATTCGACCCTTATATCAACATCGACCCGGGAACGCTGAATCCCTACGAGCACGGAGAATGTTACGTAACTACCGACGGTATGGAAACTGACCTGGATTTGGGACATTATGAGCGGTTTACAGACATCAGGACCACCAAGGCTAACTCGCTGACCACTGGTCGTATCTACAAGGCTGTGATTGACAAGGAGCGACGTGGCGACTATTTGGGCAAGACTATCCAGGTTGTTCCTCACATTACGGATGAAATCAAGCGGAATGTGAAGCTGCTGGGAAAGAAATATCACTATGACTTTGTTATCACCGAAATCGGCGGCACCATTGGAGACATTGAGAGTGCACCATTTATGGAGGCTATCAGACAGTTGAAATGGGAACTCGGCAAGAATGCTATCAACGTACACTTAACCTATGTTCCCTATCTGAAAGCAGCCGACGAGCTGAAAACAAAGCCAACCCAGCACTCTGTCAAAGAGCTGCAGAGTGTAGGTATCCAGCCCGATATTCTCATTCTGAGAACCGAGAAGCATCTGAGCGATGCACTACGTAAGAAGGTTGCAGCTTTCTGTAACGTAGATTTTGACTGTGTTATACAGAGTGAAGACTTGCCAAGCATCTACGAAGTTCCGGTAAACATGCAGGACCAAGGCTTGGATCAGGCTATCCTCCGCAAAGTAGGAGAACCTATAGGCGAGAAGCCCACCCTGGGTCCTTGGAAGGCTTTTCTGGAACGCAGGAACAAAGCTACGGAAGAAGTGCATATAGGTCTTGTTGGCAAATATGATTTGCAGGATGCTTACAAGAGCATTCGTGAGAGCCTCTCGCAGGCCGGAACCTATAATGACCACAAGACCATTATCACCTTTATCAATTCAGAAGGCCTCACAGAGGAGAATGTCGGTGAGAAGCTGGATGGTCTGGACGGCATCGTCATCTGTCCGGGATTCGGCCAGAGAGGTATCGAAGGAAAGATTATAGCTGCCCACTATACACGCTCCCACGATATTCCGACATTTGGCATCTGCTTGGGCATGCAGATGATGGTTATTGAATTTGCCCGCAATGTTTTGGGATATGCCAATGCCAACAGCCGGGAAATTGACGAAAAGACGGAATACAACGTAATTGACATCATGGAGGAACAGAAAAATATCACAAACATGGGTGGCACAATGCGTTTGGGTGCCTATGAGTGTGTATTGAGACAAGGCTCACGAGTGTTCGACATCTACAAAAAAGAGCACATACAGGAACGCCACAGACACCGCTATGAATTCAATAACGATTATCAAAAGGAATACGAGAAGGCCGGCATGATGTGCGTTGGACGGAATCCGGAAAGCGATTTAGTGGAGATAGTAGAAATCCCGGGACTTAAATGGTACATCGGAACTCAATTCCATCCGGAATATCAAAGCACAGTTCTCAAGCCGCATCCCTTATTTGTAGACTTCGTGAAAACAGCAATCAAGAATAAAAAATAATATCAATATCGTCCATAAACCTTTACTCCTTGATATAAGACTCACTGGGGTCTGAAATCAAAACGGGAGCGAAGGCTTGTGGATAAATCATAAAAAAGAAATGGATAAAAACACTATCATCGGTTTTGTGCTGATTGCAGTGGTACTGATTGGGTTCAGTTGGTGGAGCCAACCATCGGCAGAAGAACAGAGAGCAGCTTTCGTTCAGGATTCTATTGCCCAAGTTGCCAGACAAAAAGCAGAGAAACAAAAACAGATGGAGGCAGCTGCCAGGCAAACGGCAGTCAAGACCAAGGTGCTTGAAGATACCACAGCTCTGTTCCATGCAGCACTTACAGGACAGCAGCAAAATATTGTCTTAAAAAACAAAGCTGTCGAGTTGACATTCAGTTCCAAGGGAGCAACGGTAGAGAAAGCTGTCATCAAAGGCTACGGAGACCGTTTGGGCAACAAACAACTCACGCTCTTTGACGAGAAAGACCAAAGTCTAAACTATACCCTTACGGCTAAAGAAGTGAACATCAGCACACAAGATCTGTACTTCCAACCGTCGGAAATTACTGACTCGTCGGTAGTTTTCACAGCTCAGGCCGGTACAGGCAAGAGTATTGTCATAAGCTATACGCTGGGCAAAAACTATATACTGCACATGAAGATGAATGCTATCGGCATGGCTGGTATCTTTGCCCCAAACACCTCGACCATGGATGTAAACTGGCTTGATAAATGCAGGCAACAGGAGAAAGGCTACACTTTTGAAAACCGCTACGCCACCCTCACCTATCATGATGTTGAAGGAGGAACTGACTATCTCAACGAATCAAAGGAAGTCAAGGATAAGGAGATAGAAGAAAAAATTGATTGGGTAGCATTCAAAAATCAATTTTTCTCTGCCGTAATGATAGCCAAGAACGACTTTCAGCAGAAGTCCTTGATGACCAGTATCCCCCACGAGAAAGGCTCCGGCTATCTGAAAACCTACCAAGCCAAAATGAAGACATTCTTCGATCCCACTGGTAACACACCGTCGGAGTTTGATTTCTACTATGGCCCCAACGATTTCCGTCTGCTCCAGAAGGTTGAAAAGGAAAGCTCATTCGGCAAAGACCTGCAGTTGCAACGCCTGGTTTACCTCGGATGGCCACTATTCCGAATTATCAACAGATGGTTCACTATCTACGTGTTCGACTGGCTCAGCAAGATTTTCCCCATGGGTATTGTGCTCATTCTCATTACAATGTTGCTGAAGGTTATCACCTTCCCGATGGTAAAGAAGAGCTACATGAGCTCCGCAAAGATGCGTGTACTCAAACCAAAGTTGGATGAAGCCACAGCACAATACAACAAACCGGAAGACCAGATGCAGAAACAGCAGGCAATGATGGCGGAATATGCCAAATATGGTGTGTCGCCACTGAGCGGTTGTCTGCCTATGCTCATACAAATGCCTATCTGGATTGCCATGTTCAACTTTGTGCCGAATGCTATCCAACTTCGCGGACAGAGTTTCTTGTGGATGAAGGATCTCTCAACGTACGACCCCATTTGGGAATGGAACAAGAACATTTGGCTGATTGGTGACCACCTGAGCCTCACCTGCATTCTGTTCTGCGGAGCACAGATTCTGTATTCATGGTTCACCATGCAACAGCAGAAGGATCAGATGGTAGGTCAGCAAGCAGAACAGATGAAGATGATGCAGTGGATGATGTACCTCATGCCGCTGATGTTCTTCTTTATCTTCAACGACTATTCTTCGGGGCTTAACTTCTACTATTTCATCAGCCTTTTCTTCAGTGCCGCTATCATGTGGACACTCCGTCACACCACAAACGACGCTAAACTTCTGGCCATCCTGGAGTCTCGCTACAAGGAGAATGCCAACAATCCGCAGAAGATGAAAGGCCTTGCTGCACGCCTGCAGGCCATGCAACAGCAGCAGGAAGAGCTTCAGCGCAAGCGTGAAGAACTCGACAGGAAGAAACGTAAACTATAAGAACAGTACAGATGCACAAAGCTATGACAATAGTTGCAGCAGCCCTCATGGCATGCAGCAGCATGAATGCGCAGAATATGATTGGTAAGAATAATATCCAATTGCAAAGCGACACGATGACTCCCGAAGCTCTTTGGGCAATGGGGCGCATCGGCGGCAGTGCAGCTTCGCCCGACGGCAAGCGAATTGCCTATCAGGTTTCATACTACAGCGTGGCTCAAAACAAAAGTCACACTGTGCTGTATGTCATGAATGCTGACGGTAAAAGCCAAAAGCAACTAACCACTGACAGCAAGAATGAAACCGATGCAGCCTGGATAGAGAAAGGGCAAAAGATAGCTTTCCTTCGCGAAGGACAACTGTGGAAAATGAATCCCGACGGCTCCGGTCGCCAAAAGCTCACCAATTCGGAAACTGACATTGAGGGCTTCCGCTTTTCACCCGACGAGAAGCATGTCGTGCTCATCAAGTCGATACCCTATCACGGCACCATTAAAGAAAACCCATCCGACCTGCCTCTCGCCTCGGGAAGAATTATCACCGACATGAATTACCGCCACTGGGATCATTATGTCGAGACCATCGCACATCCGTTCCTGGCCGAAGTAAATGGCAACAACGTAGGAAACGATATCGATATCATGAAAGGCGAACCATACGAAAGCCCACTGGCACCGTTCGGAGGCATAGAGCAGATTGCATGGAGCACTGATTCCAAGAGCATTGCCTATACAAGCCGAAAGAAAGAAGGTGTAGAGTATGCTATCTCCACCGATGCTGACATATACCTATATAATATAGAGAGCCGCGAGACTAAGAACCTTTGCAAGCCCGAAGGCTACAAGAGTCCGAAAGTAGACCCTACCAAGACGCTGGCTACCCAAGTGGTAAACAAGCAGAACGGCGACCTGAACGTAGGTTACGATGTCAACCCCCGCTTCTCTCCCGATGGTCAGTATGTAGCATGGATGAGCATGAAACGCGACGGATACGAAAGCGATCGCAATCGTCTGTGTGTCTATAACCTCAAGACCGGAGCAAAAAATTACGTGACAGAGCAATTCGACTCCAATGTAGACGATTACACTTGGGCTTCCAACTCCAAAGAACTCTACTTCCTGGGTGTATGGCATGCCACAGAGATGATATGGAAAACCAATCTTAAAGGAGAAGTTACACAAGTTACCGACGGATGGTTTGATTATGGTTCTGTCCAACTGCTCAACGACGGCAAGCAGCTGTTGGCTTCGCGGCACAGTCACCAGTCGGCCGACGAACTTTACCTGATAAAGCCCGGCAAGGAGAAACAGGCAAAGGTGCAGCAGCTTACCTTTGAAAATAAACATATCTACGACCAGCTGGCATTAGGCAAAACGCAGCAGCGCTGGGTAAAGACCACCGACGGCAAAGACATGCTGGTATGGATTATCCTGCCTCCACACTTCGATGCAAACAAGAAATATCCTACGCTTCTCTTTTGCGAGGGCGGCCCACAAAGCCCGGTTTCGCAATTCTGGAGTTACCGCTGGAACTTCCAGATAATGGCCGCAAACGGCTATGTAGTCGTTGCACCAAACCGCCGCGGTCTGCCAGGTTTCGGTTCCGAGTGGAACGAAGAAGTTTCCGGTGACTGGACAGGACAGTGCATGAACGATTACCTGAGCGCCATTGATGATGCCTGTACGCTTCCCTTTGTCGACAAAGACCGCTTGGGATGCGTTGGTGCCAGCTTCGGTGGTTTCTCCGTTTACTATCTGGCCGGGCACCATGACAAGCGCTTCAAGGCTTTCATAGCCCACGACGGTGCATTCAATCTGGAGTCCATGTACACCGATACTGAAGAGGCTTGGTTCTCCAACTGGGAGTACGACGATGCCTACTGGAATAAAGACATGACCGACCGGGCCAAGCGTACCTACGCCAACAGCCCTCACAAGTTTGTCGACAAGTGGGACACCCCCATCCTGTGTATCCACGGCGAGAAGGACTACCGCATCAATGCCAACCAGGGTTTCGGAGCTTTCAATGCAGCTCGCATGAGAGGCATCCCGGCAGAACTACTGCTTTTCCCCGACGAAAACCACTGGGTTCTCAAGCCTCAGAACGGTGTGCAGTGGCAGCGCACCTTCTTCAGTTGGCTTGACAAGTGGCTCAAAAAATAAGATTTGAGAGATAAAATATTAAATTATGACAGAGCAAATTCAAAAAACACTCAGAGATTCCGCTGCCCTTCGCTGGACGGCGCTCTTACTATTGGCACTGGCCATGTTCTGTGCCTACATCTTCATGGACATCCTCTCCCCCATCAAGGACCTGATGCTCACCCAGCGGGGATGGGATTCCACCGCTTTCGGTACCATGCAGGGAGCCGAAACATTCCTCAATGTTTTCGTGTTCTTCCTTATCTTCGCAGGTATCATTCTCGACAAGATGGGCGTTCGCTTTACGGCGGTGCTCTCGGGAGCGGTGATGTTGGTAGGTGCCTGCATCAAGTACTATGCCATCAGCAAGAGTTTTATGGGAAGCGGACTGGAGGCCTGGTTCACCAATAACCTTAACCACATTCCCGTCTTCGAACAGTTAGGCGTATCGCCTTTCTATGAGGGCATGCCCGCCTCTGCCAAGCTGGCTGCCTGCGGTTTCATGATTTTCGGCTGCGGAGCCGAGATGGGGGGCATCACCGTAAGCCGCGGTATAGTAAAGTGGTTCAAAGGTCGCGAGATGGCGCTCGCCATGGGTTCGGAGATGGCCTTGGCCCGTCTGGGCGTAGCCACCTGCATGATATTCTCACCGTTCTTTGCCAAGCTGGGCGGCGTAGTTGACGTGTCCCGTTCGGTAGCGTTCGGAGTTGTACTGCTGTGTATCGCCCTGATTATGTTTGTTGTTTACTTCTTCATGGACAAGAAGCTGGATGCACAGACCGGAGAGGCAGAAGAGAAAGACGACCCGTTCAAGATCAGCGACATCGGGCAGATACTCAAGAGCAGCGGCTTCTGGCTTGTTTCGCTGCTGTGCGTACTCTATTATTCCGCCATTTTCCCCTTCCAGAAGTATGCAGTCAACATGCTGCAGTGCAACCTCACGTTCCGTGAAGTACCCGCAGAATCATTCTGGGCTTCTTCCGAGGTAACCATCATCCAGTACCTCATCATGATTTTGGTGGCTGCAACCGCCTTCATGAGCAACTTCATGAAGAAGGCAAAAGTGAAATACTCGCTGCTCACCCTCTCGGTTCTCCTGCTCATAACCTACTGCTACATGGGCTACATGCGCCAGTCGGCCGAGAGTATCTTTGCCGTATTCCCGCTGCTGGCCGTGGGCATCACGCCAATTCTGGGCAACTACGTTGACCACAAGGGCAAGGCTGCCTCCATGCTCGTCCTGGGTTCGCTGCTGCTCATCGCCTGCCATCTTACGTTCGCCTTCGTGCTACCCGGCTTCAAGGGTAACGATGTGGGCGGTGTGGTTGTGGCCTACCTCACCATTCTGGTGCTGGGTGCATCGTTCTCACTCGTTCCGGCAGCCCTCTGGCCCAGCGTGCCAAAGCTCGTTGACGCCAAGATAATAGGCTCGGCCTACGCGCTCATCTTCTGGATACAGAACATCGGTTTATGGCTGTTCCCCCTCCTCATCGGCAAGGTACTCGACAAGACCAACCCCGGCGTAACCGATGCCACCCAGCTCGACTATACTGCTCCGCTGGTCATGCTGGCCTGCCTGGGCATTGCGGCGCTCGTCATCGGTCTCATTCTGAAGATTGTAGACAAGAAGAAAGGCCTCGGTCTCGAAGAACCGAACATCAAAGATTAATTCACCGAAATCCCGTCAGGCAGCCGTCCCGCCGAATGGATGTTGATGATAGCAAATTATGGAAAGGCAAACAGGCAACCACAGTTCCATCCGTTCAACATCCGTAGAGCCGGGCATACCTGACGGGATTTCTTCTCTGTCCGTCTCAAGGCGCAAGCGCTGGGGCGTTCTTTTCATCGTAGCCTTTGTCATGATGATGGGTTACGTGTTCTGGGATATCATCTCCCCTCTCTCCACTCAACTCAAAGCTCCGGTCGATGAGGGCGGAATGGGCTGGACGGCTACCGAATACGGATTTTATGCCGGCAGCTATTCCATCTTCAACATCTTCCTGCTCATGCTGTTTCTGGGCGGCATCATACTCGACAGGTTCGGCATCCGCTTCACCGGCTTGCTGGCTACGGGCGTTATGCTGCTGGGTTCGGCCATCAACTACTATGCCGTTACGGCCATTTCGCCCGCTACTTATGCCAACCTGCCCTTCACCCTCTTCGGCCTCATTCCTGCCCACATCAAACTCCAGGTGCTGATAGCGGCATTGGGCTTCGGCCTCTTTGGCATGGGTTGCGACATCACGGGCATCACCGTCTCGAAGATTGTAACCAAGTGGTTTACCGGTCACGAGCTGGCTTCGGCTATGGGTGTGCAGGTGGCCATGGCCCGACTGGGCACGGCATCGGCCCTGAGTTTCAGTCCGCTCATCGCACTCAGCTACGGCCTCCCGGCACCACTGCTTGCCGGAGCCATCGTGTTGCTGCTCGGTTTCGCGATGTTCATTCTCTATGTGTTCATGGACCGCAGGTTCGATAAGGCCGCAGGCGGCAACCTCGCTGCACGGGTGGCGGCCCCGCAGACACAGCCCATCAAGGACGAGAGTTTCTCACTCAGCGACTTCATGACCGTGCTCCGCAATCCCGGTTTCTGGCTCATCGCCATCCTCTGCATGCTCTTTTACAGCTCCATCCGCCCGTTCATGAAGTTTGCAACCGACCTGCTCATCAACAAGTACGGCGTGGCCGAAGTTACGGCCGGATTGATAGTTTCCGCCATTCCCTACGGTACCATCGTGCTGACCCCGTTCTTCGGCAACCTGTACGACCGCCTGGGCCACGGCGCCCGGCTGATGCTTATAGGCTGCCTGCTGCTCGCCGTGTGCCATCTGTGCCTGGCTCTGCCCATCATCAACACCAGTTGGTTTGCGCTGTTCCTGATGGTTTTGGTCGGCGTAGCATTCTCGCTCGTGCCGAGTGCCATGTGGCCGTCGGTTCCCAAGATAGTGCCGCTCAGGCAGTTGGGCACAGCCTACAGCATTATCTACTACATTCAGAACATCGGGCTCATGCTCGTGCCCATTTGGGTGGGCCATGTCATCGATGATTACACGGCTGCCGAAACCGGCCATGTTGACTATTTTGTCCCCATTCTCATCTTTGCAGGGTTCGCTCTGGCAGCTGCCGTGGTGGCCGCCATCTTGCTGATGGCCGACAGGAAGCACAATTACGGTTTGGAGCAGGCCAACATCCGGGAGGAAGGATGACGGCAACGGCCTCAAATTGTGTATGATGAGCGGATTTGGGGTGAATGCAAAAGACACCTGTCGGCTGCCGTTTTTCTTTGTTGCCAGATGCCTTTTTACCGGAAGCACTTAGTGTTTAACGACAAGCCAGCTATTTTACCAACTATCTACACCTATCTGGTAATGCCTCTACATGTATCTGGTAATGCCTCTACATGTATCTGGTAATGCCTTTACCACTATCTGGTAAACGCTTTACCACTATCTGGTAAACGCTTTACCACTATCTGGTAAACGCTTTACCACTATCTGGTAAGACCTGGTAATGTATGAAATACAAAAGAAACCGCAGCCTTCTCTCCTGTTGTAAAGAGATGGCTGCGGTGCCTTTTCTGTATGAACCGTATTACCGAACGATTTGTTTTTTGCCGTTTATGATATAAATTCCGGGCAGCAACGGCCTGTTAACACGGCGCCCTTGCAGGTCGTATATTACCTGCGGGCCAGTCTCCGTGCCTTGCAGAACGCTGATGCCATTAGATGTGTTGTGCTTTGTACCATAGAAATTGATTTCATTGAGGCACAGCAAATTGCCTCCGGTAATGCCGCTGTTAAAGGTAATGCGCACATAGGGAGCGGTTGCAGGCTGGGCCAGCACCATGTTTTGCTGGGCGAAACTGAAGAGCACATGGTCGCTGTCGAGCACCTGCCAGTTAACATTGTCGGCGCTCTGCTCTACCGTAACATTGGCTGCACGGTAGCGGTCGGCCCTTGCATAACAGAACTGCAGGGTGCGCAAGGTGTCGCAGTCGGTACGTTTCAGGGTGATGCTGTGCGGATAAACCGTTTCTCCACCCTCCCATTTAGAGTGCCAGAAGGTTTTCTCGTCGGCGTCTATGGCTTGGTTGCCGGTGGCATTCTCTGAACTGTCATAATCGCTCACCGATACAAAAGAGAAATTGCTCTTGGCCAACAACTCGCCTACGACAGGCTCGTTGGCGGCCGGGTCGAAGTTCAGGGCGAACACACCTTTGGACTCGGTGTAATAGTTCACCGTGTTGGCAAATCCCGTGAGCTTTCCTTCGGCATGTCCGCAGGCATCAACGGCATTGCCGTCGGGCTGGTTAAACTGCCAGTAGGCCAGCAAGCCCCGGTTCTGCATAGCTGCATTGACATCGCTGATAGGGGCTACAGCCACTTCACGCAGATTGTTTTGACTGAGCGCACGGTTCCATACGCGCAGTTCGTCGATGCTGCCTTTCATCGGAGCAGCGGTTCCGCCGAGGGTAAGTTGTGTGAACGCGTTGCTGAAATCGGCCACACCTATATCAATAGTGGTGCCCACTTGCGTTCCGTCACGATAGAAGCTGACAGTAGTTCCGCTGTGCGTAATGGCATAATGATGCCACTCGCCAGGGATATAGAAGCCGTCGGCCGATGCTGATGCCTCGCCGAAGCTTAGTTTTACATTGCCGCTGGCATCTGAAACAATCTTCATGCCAGCTGCTCCATTGCTGTCCGCAGTCTGTATTCCCAGCGAACTGTTACTCAACTGCAATGGGTTGAGCCAATAATCTATTGTCCATGCCCCAAATGGAGCAGCAGATAAGGTGGCATCCATGCGCTGCGAACCGCCTTCGTAGAAGTTGAGCCCCGTCTCAGAAGCTGCATTGCATACTATCAGCGCGCGGTTTGCTGTTATGGAAGAGTTTCCTATCTCGTTGCCAACCGTATAGGTGAGGGTGTAGATACCGGGAACTTCGGGGGTTATCTCGCCCTCTTTGCCGACAAAGGCAAAGTAGCTGTTGCTGCTCCTGAAACTCCATTTCCACGACGTGGGCGCATAACCACTCTGGTCGGTAAGCTGCACCGGACTGCCTTTCACCACCACTTGCGGAGTTATCTGGTAAGCCGTAGCCGGCGTACTCTTACGCACCTCGAAACTTTGGGTTGAGGTGTACGTTGCTCCGTCGGGGCCGGTAACAGTGAGGGTTACTTTCTTCGTGCCCATCGTAGCGTAGCTGGCGCTGGCATTGGCCGTAGAGGCCGTTTCGTTGTCGGCACCTGGCATGCTCCACAGGTAAGTACAGCCGGGAGCCTTGTTTTGGGCTATAAAGCTAATTCGGTCGTTGCCCGTGGTTCCTTCGCTGCTCAACACAAAATCAGCGGTAGGCATAATTTGCTCTATTTCAATCGTAGCTTCGGCCTCGGCCGTAGCTCCGGAGAGGTCTGTGGTTTTGAGTTTCAGCGTTTGTATGCCTGTTTTATTGAAAGTAAAGGTAGGCACGCGCAGCGTGGAGGTAGCAGGAACAGCATTGGTGGCAGTCCATGTATATGCCGTGGTAGCCACGCTTGTTGCGGCCTGAATGCTTATCGGCTCGCCCATTACGGCCTTGGCCGGTGCCTGTATTATTGCTACGGGCTGGCTATCGCGGCTTATCGTGGCGCCGTTGGTTTGTGCTGCAGTTCGGGTACCGCCTAAAATTTCGGCATCATGTCCGCCTACCCAGTCTTTTATGTATGTCTTGCCGTCCTTGTCATAAGTATCCATTTTGAAGTAAGCCTGCAAGTTGGGTGTGTGCGTGGGGTCGGCAATGGGCTGGTGCATGTTTTCCTTGATGTCGGCGGCCGAGCGTGCACAGGTCCACAGCCTCAACTCATCAATGGTGCCGTTGAGTGAATTCTTATCTCCAAAATAAAGGCGTCCGGCCCAATAAGCGGGGAACCCGCTCACGCTGCCTTGCCCTTCGGCCACAAGGTTTCCGTCGGCATAAATGCGGTGGTTGTTACCTTCTATAACGAGAGCAATGTGAGTCCATTTGCCAACAACAAGGGTGTTGGCAGGCGTATCGATTCTATCTGTATTGTTGTTCCAGCCCGCTGATATGCTACCGTCTGCCGAGGTGTGCATCAGGTATTTAGCGCCCCACAAATTGTGGAACATAAAATCGGCCCAGTTAATCAACTTGTTGGGATTGAGCCACATTTCAACCGTGTAGCTGTCGTGCGCCTCGTTTACAACATCCGGCACAAAGAACTTACCACTCTCAAAAGCCAGAGCGTTGTTGTCATAGGCTTGCTCCGCTGTCAGTGCTGACGAGGCACCCACTAGGTTGCTTGCCGCCGATAAATGTTCTGTACCATTTATCATGTAAGCAGCCTTCACGCAATAGCTTCCGGCAGTTCCATCAGTGGTAAAGTTAGTGCTGGTGCTTTCTCCTACTTTATTGTCATCCCTGTATATATAATAAGAGGTGGGAATATAGGGTGTACCCGTAGGAGCAGTCCATGAGAGCTGGTTGCCAGAGAGGGTGAGGTTGGTAGGCGCATGCAAGGGTTCTCCCTTCACCACAACACTGATAATGGTTTGTTTGCCGGCCGTCTGAATTTCCACGTTCTTGCTGTCTAAAGGAAATTCCACGCCAAGCTTGTTGAACTCATAGTCAATGATGCTGGCCGCATGGATGTGTCCGTTGCCGTCGGCAGTTGATTTTGAATTAACTATCAAAAAATACTTCAACGGCCGGCTGCTGTCTAATCCATCGGTTAAATCGGTAAGGTCGATGCCGAACTCCATAGGTTCTGTATGCGAAATTCCGTCATTCCATGTTCCTAAAAGCGGAGTGGCAGCATCTTTGCCGTCGCCATCGCCGTCGCCCGTATAGTTGATATAAGCAAATTGGAATGTTTTCTCGGGTTTTGCTGCCGCGGTGTCTTGAGCCACACCGGCTACGACGCTTATCTCAGAGCGTTTGGAGTAGTCCATAAGCACTTTCATTGTACGCAAAGGTGTATAGTCTGTGCGGTAATGGTACACATAGGGCTGCCAACCGCCATACTGTTTGTATGCCTTTTTGCCGGCAGGGGTTGTTACCTCTTGGCTCACACCGCCGTCAAGCGCATACGGGCAGTAAACAAATCCGGCGTTACCCCAGCCCGCGCCATAACTCTGCGCCATAATCCAGGCTCCGTTCTCATTCTGTCCAAGGGTGTTGGTAATCTCCCCCACTTGTCCGTTGCCATCGAGGTCAAACTGTATGCGGTCATCGTATCCTACCATACACATGGCGTGGTCGTAATTACCCGAGCCTATATTCCAATGTTCCAAATAGCGTTGGCCTACAAAGCCGTTGGCTCTGTTGATATCAGAGGCCGGCACCGTGGCAAGGCCACTACTGGCAATGCCAACACCCACGCACGCCGTTCCACCACGACCGCCAAAGGTTTCGTCTCCGTTATGATTATACAGATATGCTTTCACGGCAGCTCGCCCCTCCTCGGTGTTTGTTGACTCCGGAAAGTTCGAGGCATAACTGATGCGGTGCAGCATGGCATTGTAAAAGCTCTTGTAACCCTGCATCCAACTCCAATTGGAGCCTTTGTGCTCCGAAGGCATATAAATGCTGCTCTCGTAGCGTCCGCCGTACACATCGGCAGTGGGGAAGCCTACATACAAAGCCATATCATCCTTGCCCGGCCCGTTATAGGTGAAAGGGTATTCAAACATGGGGGTAAGCTGGTTCTCGGGCAACGATGCGTCGGTATTTTGCCAGGCGTTCAGTTCCGAAGTCATCATGTAGCCCACGTGCGAGCTTACTCCGCACGAACCATAGCCGCCTTGTGAGAAGATTGGCGGGAAATAGCGCTGTGCGCCGGTGTTCCAATGGTCAGGGTAAGCAGCTTCAGCACCAGGGGCACGACTCATGCGCTGCCTGCGAAGGGAAAGCGAGGCGTCTGGTTTCACCACAGGATTATAGCCGGGGTAATAATCTCCTTTAGGCAAATCCTTGTAGAGCTGAGCCTGAGCTGTTGCCGAGAGCAACAAAGTCAAGGCTATCAAGGTAAAGTTCTTCATTGTTTGTATATTTTAGTAATAATAGATAGCAAACTTCCAAAGCGCAAACCCGTATAAATAACGGGGCGCTTGGTATAAAGCATATTGCTCGATGCTTTTAAGGTTCTGACAAAAATCTATTCTTTAATCCTTTTATATATCGACTTGAAAGTATTCCCATCACAAGTTGACTGTAATGCTTGTCCTGTAAGAAATCGCATGTACTTATTTATGTTTTTAGGTTTTAGCTTCAGGCAATAATACACATGGTCATTCTAATAGTTTGGCAAAACTAAGATTTAAAATTGAATTGGCAAAACAAAAGCAGGAAAATCTTCAAATTTCTGTGTATTTAGCTGCTTAAAGTTTCTGTCTGGTTATTTTGTTAATCATAGTTTTACTGTCACAGCCGGCATTTATGAGTTAAAGACGAACACTACGAAAAGAAAAATCCCTTGCACTTTCCGTATTTCAAGGAAACATGCAAGGGATTTATACACTTCTAAGAGCCGCATCAGCAAACTTTCTCGAGCTTCTTCATGATAGCCATCATAAAGACGAACGACAGCAAGCAGAGCACGATGAAGACGAGCCAAACCGTCCACAGAGGCAGTCCACCCCACAGGAAACCACCTACGGAAACAAGCATATTGCCGAAAGCGGTGGCAACAAACCAGCCTCCCATCATCAAACCTTTGTACTTTGGAGGAGCCACCTTGCTCACGAAACTGATGCCCATGGGGCTCAAAAGCAACTCGCCGAAGGTAAGTATCAGGTAAGTACCAATCAGCCAGTTGGCCGATGTAAAGGTTGCATTGTCGCCGGCGGCTGCCTGTGCATCGGGGGTAAGCAAACCGACAGAAGCTAAAATCATAAGTCCGTAAGCCGAACCGGCCACCAACATGCCATAGGCAATCTTACGAGGAGCTGAAGGTTCTTTGCCTTTTGAGGCCAGATAGCTGAATATACTCATGCTGACTGGTGTCAGCGCAACCACATAGAAGGGGTTGAACTGCTGGAAGATGGGAGCGCTGACTTCAACAGCACCTGATATCCGGGTGTACTTATAATACAATACTGTACACGCAGCAAGTATCACGGCAGTAGCAATACCCTTCCCTTTGCCGGTCTTGCTCTGGAAGAAACCAAACAAGCCGTACACAATGAAGATAATCATTACCAGATTAACAACATCAAAAGCCATGCTCTGAATGCCCTCTGATGTCGGCTTAACGAACTCATTGGCAAAATAGGTAAGGGTCAATCCGTTCTGATGGAAAGCCATCCAGAAGAAGACAACCACTGCAAATACAAGACAAAGTGCGATGATGCGTTCCTTGGTTTCCTGCTTTGACAGTTCTTGCACTTCGCCTTCGGCAACGGCATTCTGCTTTGAGTTGCCCTCTACATGACGGAAAGTGGAACGGAAACCGTAATAAATGGCTATGGAAAGAATGAGTGATGCGCAGGCTACAGCGAACGAGAAATGATAGGCATCATTGCTGGCATAGCCGATACTTTCTGCCCATTCCTTAATCTTAACGGCTGCCGTTGGTGCAAACAGCGCACCAATGTTGATGGCCATATAGAAGATGGAGAAGCCGCTGTCACGCTGTTTGGAGTATTGGGGCTCGTCATACAAGTTGCCCACCATTACCTGAAGGTTGCCTTTAAACAGGCCTGTTCCAAAACTGATGAAGACCAATGCTGCCAACATACATACCATGGCAAAGGTATCTCTGCCCAATGGAATACTCAGAAAGAGATAGCCGGCAAACATTACAAGCACACCGGCTGTAACCATCTTGCCATAACCGAACTTATCGGCAAGAGCTCCGCCCACCAACGGCATGACATACACCAAAGCCAGAAAGATGCTGTAGATAAGTCCGGCTGTACCGGGAGCAAGTCCGAAATTTGCTCGGAGAAACAAGGCAAAGACGGCAATCATGGTGTAATAACCAAATCGCTCGCCTGTGTTGGCCAATGCCAACGCATAAAGACCTTTGGGTTGATTTTCAAACATAATATTAAAGGTTTAAGTTTATGATTATTTCTTGGTTTTTGTTATATCAAACAGATAGCTCAACTTCACGACAATATTCCCATAATTAGAACTTCCGAAGAAATCGCGTTTTGTGTCTCCGTATATGTTTCCGAGCCCATAATAGTAGCGGGCCTCAAGCAGCAGATGGCCTGCTTTGGGAATACTGTACTCTGTTCCGAGACCTACAGCGATGCCATAGTCGAACTTCTTCTCTACAGCCATTGTGTCCTGAGCCACTACGTTCACGGCTCTGTCGGCGGCATTTCGCTGCTCGAGAGTAAAGTTTGCATCCGTACTTTCGCTCAAATAAAAGCCAAACTGGGGCCCCAAGTTCACAAAAAAATTGAAGCCTCGGTCTTCTCTGCCCCATGCCAAGTGTGCAAATACAGGTACCTGCACGTAGTTAATGGTTCGGCTGTAGGCTTCGGCCACACCGGTAGTTCCGTTGATGACTGGCTCGTCGGTAACGGTACGGATGTCTTCCTTCCATCCCAACTGGGCATAGTTTACTTCTGCATATACCGAGCAGATGGTGCTGAAGTACTTCTCACAGACATAGCGCAACGATAAACCACCCGTGAAACCACCGTGGTAGCCTTGGGGAACCTTCGGAGTGAAACGTACATTACTGAGCACATAGCCTCCGTTGACGCCGACAGCGAAGTCATTGCGATGTTCGCCTATCTGTGCTGCTGTGGTTTGAATAGCCAGCAGGCCGGCTAATGCCATCAAGCAAGTTTTTATTCGATTGGTCATTCTACAGCTATCAATAGTTAACCGATTCTATATTATGGTTGTAGGTGTAATGAATTAACTGGAAATTGGCATTCTGGTAGCCGCCCTGCCCTACCTGTTTGAAGTACAAGGGAGTCTGCATGGGCATGTAGACATTTTCTGCTCTGCTGCCAGTAAAGTTCTTTCCGTATTTGTGCAAGCCGCGCAAAAAGAACATGGCCTGATCGTAACCCGTCAACGCGAAACGCGGATAGGCATACTGCAGGTCGGTCTTGAACCAACGCCTGAAGTTCTTCTCGAAACCTTGCGTCCTTGGCGAAAGTGCATTATAATAATAGGTAGAGGGTATATAGGTGTCGAACTTGAAGAAGTTGTTCAAGTTCTGCTCTGTGTACATGAGCCATTCGTTATAACCGAACAGGGTAACAACTATGCCGGGATAATTTGTTGTCAGTCCGTTTATTTTGGCGAGCGCCACATTCAACTCCGGTGAACGCCCGGTGTTCAGAACCACAATGTTGGGTTGCGTACGCGAGAAGGCCTTGGCAAACATCTCCTCGCTGCTCGCCGTATTGGTAACATTATACCTGATACCTTTCTTCTCAAGCTGGGCACGCAGCCCCATGGTGAAGACACCCTTCTTGCTCGTCTTGTCGTTGCAGTCTATAAACACGGGGTGATGTTTGGGGAAGCGGGAAAGGAAAGCGTTGATGGCATCATTGTTGAGATTGTCTTCTTCCTGATAAACCTGGAATATCTGTGGGTTACGCGTCACTTCATCGCTGCTGATGGAGAACGGAATCACCAGCTTGATATCGTTAGCCTTGCAGAAATCGCCCAAAGGTTTTACCTGATGGGTGTAGAGAGGGCCGAAGATGATGTCGCACTCCTTTGCAGCATTGTCGAGCAATGTCTGGTGAATGTCTGCGTCAATGGGCACGTTCCACGTATGAACTTCGGTTGAAATGCCGATGCTGCGTAAACTGTCACACGCCATCAGCACGCCCCGGTAATATTCCACCATGCGACGCCCATCGCCGTCTACATTGTGAATGGGCAGCATGATGCCCACCCTAATCTGCCGCCCCGTAACAGGAACGGCTTTAGTCTGTTTGGGCGTCGCAACAGGCTGTACGCTCTTCTTCGCAAAAGGAATAAAAATCGTGTCGCCTTTCTTCAGTTCATAACCCGTTTGTTTCATCTCCGGATTGGCTTCCATCAAGTCAGGAACGGTAATATCGTATTTTCTGGCAATGCCGAAAAGGGTATCTTTCTTCTTTGCCGTATAGACATCACGCCACTTGTTTATCTGCGCCATCGACTCAGCAGCCGTTGCCAGCATGAGCAACAGCACCATATATCTTAGTATTCTTTTCATATCCACGAATTGATTTTTCATTTGCAAAAATACAAAAAAACTCTAAACTCTAATTCTATATCTGTAATCTTTTTGCTATCTTTGCATGATTATAGGACTTGAAAATGATTTTTAAACACATCTTCACGATACTGCTGGCACTGTTTTACTCTGTTGGCATCACCGCACAAGATATACCGGGCATCTCTCCCACAGCCAAGTTTACAGACTCGGCGGGTGAAGAGGGAGAAAGCCCTTTCTCCGGTTCCGCTCCCGTTATAGGCATCTTCAAAGCCAATCCTGAGAATGTAGGCTCCTGGAATGCCCACTACGAATGGCGCTTCTATACCGAAGGAAATGCCAGCAACCCCTATCTAATAAGGTACGAGCAGGACACGGAGTTCACTTTCAACAAGGCCGGAGTGAACTTTATCGTATGTTACGCCACGTTCACCCAAGGCAACGACACAGTTGCATATGCCCGGGAATATTGGGAAGAGGCAGGCCCGATGTCGGTTTCCATATCCGACAGCAAGCTCGAAATGCCCAATGCCTTCTCTCCCAACGGTGATGGCATTAACGATGTGTACAGAGCAAAAACCGGCTATCAGAGTATTGTGGAATTTCATGCCTACATCTTTAACCGCTGGGGACAGAAAATATACGAATGGAGTGACCCTTCCGGAGGATGGGACGGTACCTTTAACGGCAAGGATGTCAAGCAAGGCGTCTACTTTTGTCTCGTTAAAGCCAAGGGGGCTGACGGCAGGAACTTCAATATAAAGAAGGATGTAAACTTGTTGAGAGGATACACAGAAACAACTGACTGACAATAGATTAAGGTTCACAGGATAAAGGCAAGAGATTTAGGACGTAGACTACAAGATGAAAAGAGAAGACGAGAAGATTAATGTTTGGGGCGCACGCGTACACAATCTGAAAAATGTGGATGTGATGATTCCCCGCAATTCACTGACAGTAATTACTGGATTGTCCGGCTCGGGCAAGTCGTCATTGGCTTTCGACACCATTTTTGCCGAGGGCCAAAGAAGATACATAGAGACTTTTTCTGCCTATGCACGTAACTTCCTGGGCAACATGGAGCGACCCGATGTAGACAAGATAACGGGCCTCAGCCCTGTTATCAGCATCGAACAGAAAACAACGAACAAGAACCCGCGCTCTACCGTGGGCACCACTACCGAGATATACGACTATCTGCGACTGCTTTACGCACGGGCGGGAACGGCCTACAGCTACATGAGCGGCGAAAAGATGGTTAAATACACCGAAGAGAAAGTTTACGACATGATACTCGATGAGTATGCCGGCAGGCGTATCTTCATCCTCGCTCCGCTGGTACGCCAACGCAAAGGACACTATCGCGAACTCTTCGAGAGCATGAGGCGCAAGGGATATCTCTACATCCGGGTTGACGGCGAAATCAAGGAAATATCCAGAGGAATGAAAGTCGACCGATACAAGAACCACAACATTGAGGTCGTTATCGACAAGATGCAGCTGCCCCAGAAGGGCGCCGAAGGTTCTGCCGATGCTGAGCGGCTTCGCCACTCCGTATCTCTGGCCATGAAACAAGGCGAAGGCGTACTCATGATAATGGACAAAGACACCGGCGAGATACGTAACTTTTCAAAGCGACTCATGGACCCCGTGACCGGCATATCGTATGGTGAGCCCGCTCCCAACATGTTTTCGTTCAACTCGCCCGAAGGTGCCTGCCCCCATTGCAAGGGTCTGGGGTACGTGAACGAGATAGATCTCAAAAAGGTTATACCCGATAACAAGCAGAGTATCTACGAAGGAGCCATTGCTCCACTGGGCAAATATAAGAACCAGATGATATTCTGGCAGATTGATGCCATTCTGCATCAATACGACTGCACCTTGAAGACGCCCGTTAAAAACATTCCCAAGGAGGCAATGGACGAGATTCTGTACGGCTCGCTGGAGAACCTGAAGATTTCAAAGGAACTTGTTCATACATCGACCGATTATTTCATTTCATTCGACGGAGTCATTAAATATCTGAAGTATGTCATGGAGAGTGACGACAGTGCTGCAGGCCAGAAGTGGGCCGAACAGTTCATGGCAGAGGCCGTGTGTCCGGAGTGTCACGGGCAGCGACTGAAACGGGAATCGCTCTCGTTCAAGATATGGGACAAGAACATCTCCGAGGTTGCAAGTCTCGACATTGCTGATTTAAAAGAATGGCTGGAACACGTGGAGGAACACATGGACGACCAGAACAGGCAGATAGCCACCGAGATAGTCAAGGAACTCAGGAGCCGCGTCAACTTTCTTCTGGAAGTGGGACTCGATTATCTGTCGCTTAACAGGCAGTCGGCCAGTCTCTCCGGCGGTGAAAGCCAGCGTATCCGCTTGGCCACCCAGATAGGAAGCCAGCTCGTCAATGTGCTCTACATCCTCGACGAGCCAAGCATCGGTCTCCACCAACGCGACAATGAGCGGCTCATCAACTCGCTCAAGGAATTGCGCGATCTGGGCAACACGGTCATCGTTGTAGAGCACGACGAGGATATGATGCGGGCGGCCGACTGGATTATCGACATCGGACCGAAAGCCGGACGCAAAGGAGGTGAGGTGGTATTCCAGGGCACTCCTGCGCAAATGCTTCGCCAGCACACGCTCACCGCGCAGTATCTTACGGGCGAACAGCAGATAGAAATACCCTCGGCACGCCGCAAGGGCAACGGCAAGAGCATCGTGCTGCACAACTGCCGGGGCAATAACCTCAAAAACGTAGACATCGAATTTCCGCTCGGCAAGCTGATTTTAGTCACAGGCGTATCAGGCTCCGGCAAGAGCACTCTCATCAACGAGACGCTGCAGCCCATCCTCTCACACCAGTTCTACCGTTCGCTCAAGAAGCCCATGCCCTACGATGATATCGAAGGAATGGAGAACATAGACAAGGTGGTGAACGTAGACCAAAGTCCCATCGGGCGCACACCACGTTCCAATCCGGCTACTTACACAGGCGTGTTTTCCGATATCCGCTCCTTATTTGTCAATCTCCCGGAGGCAAAAATCAGAGGTTACAAGCCCGGCCGTTTCTCTTTCAACGTAAAAGGAGGCCGCTGCGAAGCCTGCGGAGGCAACGGTTACAAGACGATAGAGATGAACTTCCTGCCCGATGTGATGGTGCCCTGCGAGGTTTGTCACGGCAAACGGTACAACCGAGAGACACTTGAAGTGAGATTTAAGGGCAAGTCGATTGCCGACGTGCTTGACATGACCATCAACCAAGCCGTGGAATTCTTTGAAAACGTGCCACATATACTGCCTAAAATCAAGACCCTGCAGGATGTAGGTCTGGGCTATATCAAGTTAGGACAGAGCTCTACCACCCTGTCGGGAGGCGAAAGCCAGCGTGTGAAACTCGCCACCGAGCTGAGCAAAAAAGATACCGGACGCACCTTATATATATTAGACGAGCCCACTACCGGTCTGCACTTTGAGGACATTCGCATACTGATGAACGTGCTGCAGAAGCTCGTTGACCGCGGCAACACGGTTGTCATCATAGAACACAACCTCGATGTAATCAAACTGGCCGACTGGGTTATCGACATGGGACCCGAAGGCGGGCGCGGCGGTGGCAAGGTGCTGGCAACCGGTACACCCGAAGATGTGGCACGCAGCAAGCAAGGCTACACGCCGAAGTTCCTGCGCCAGGCGCTGAAAACCAAGTAAGCATTCTGCTCGCTCACCCGTTCCAAGCCCCGATGGCCGGTCTTCCACTTGCTTACTGACCTGTACTGAATAAGTTGACAGTTTACATCAAGCAAAAGAAGTAAAAAGTCATGAAACAGTACAATGAAAATCGAAAAATTAGAGTTATTACGTCGGTACCTCACGAGTGGCCTGTCGATACGCGCCTTTTCCGCGAGTGTCGGCATTCCCGTGGCGACATTCTTCGGATACCTCCGCGCGTACGGCCACCCCGACAACTCATCAATTCCCTTGCTTATGAAACACGAAGAACTGCCAACCACGCTCGACGAGCTTCGCGCCCAGCTGCTCGAGGAGCGCAAGGCGCATGAAGCTGAACTGAAGCGCCTGAAGAAGGAACTGGCCCAGGAGAAACTCCGCTGCCTGGCCAATTCCACGATGATAGACCTGGCCGAGAAGAAGTTCAACATCC
>FZRE01000002.1 GCA_900199655.1 Prevotellaceae bacterium KH2P17 | reverse complement strand
AGGAGGGGATGATTGCACCCAATGATTACCAATTTACTGCCTGAAGATTGCCAACAGCCTGCCAACACATCATCCCCTCCTCCGCCTCCCCTTTCTAAGGGGAGGATACCGGTTAGCCTTCCACCTATTATAGTACATACAGTGAGCCGGCAACAAAGTGCAGGCGCCAGCGTATCCTCCCCTTAGAAAGGGGAGGTTAGGAGGGGATGACGGAGGCAGGAAATAGCCTTTTTAGACCCTATTTGCAAACTATTGAAATTCAGTAAATTACAAACGGCATTGTAAAAGATGCCTTTCAAGAGCCTTGAAAGGCATCTCCAAGGGGCTAAAAGGTATCGTTCAAGGAGCTTGAAAGGCACCTCCAAGACGGGCAGTGATAATTTGCTGCACAGTGAAGACATAAAAAAGACAGAGTAACAAAGTAATTTTCGGCTACCAAATCTTACTCTGTTACTTTGTCTTTAACCCACAGTAGCCACCCAAAAACAAGCAATAAGCAGCAGAAAATTACTCTGTTACTCTGTCTTTAAGAATAACCTACTCTGTCTCACCCCTACAGCAGTCGAGGAGGAGATGATAGATGCGGCGGTCGGAGTCGAGCTCGGGGTGGAACGCAGTGACGATTTGAGCTCCCTGACGGGCAGCTACGATATGCCCGCCGACCGTTGCCAGAGCCTCTGCCCCGGGGCCTACGCGCTCGATGTAGGGCGCCCGGATGAAAGTCATCGGCACGCGGCCGAGGCCTTGGAAATCGGCTTCGGTATGGAAACTGCCCAACTGGCGGCCGTACGCATTGCGCTTCACGACGATGTCCATGGTGCCCAGACGGGCGGCGCTCTCATGCTCCACCTCCCTGGCCAGCAAGATGAGGCCGGCGCAGGTGCCCAAGGTGGGCAGTCCGGCCGCGACATCCTGCCGCACGGATTCGTAGAGGTCGAGGTCGTGCAGCAGCTTGAGTTGCACGGTGCTCTCGCCTCCGGGCAGGATGAGCGCATCCTTGGGCTGCCGCCAATCAGCCGCATTGCGCACCTCGAAGCTATCTACCCCTATCTCTGCGAGCGCCCTGCGGTGTTCCGCAAAGGCACCTTGCAGCGCCAGAACTGCCACCCGCATCATTGTCCCCTTTCGGCCATGAGCAGGTTGATTTCCTGCTCGTTGATGCCTACCATTGCCTCGCCGAGGTCTTCACTCAGCTCGGCCAGCAGCTTGGCGTCGGTGTAATTGGTTACTGCCTGCACGATGGCGGCGGCGCGCTTGCGCGGATTGCCGCTCTTGAAGATGCCGCTGCCAACGAATACACCTTCGGCTCCGAGCTGCATCATGAGTGCAGCGTCGGCCGGAGTGGCCACTCCTCCGGCGGCAAAGTTTACCACCGGCAGGTGTCCGTTGTCGTGAACGTAGCGCACCAAGTCGAGCGGCGCCTGCAGCTGTTTGGCCGTTTCGTAGAGTTCGTCGGCACTCATCGCGGCCACGCGGCGCATCTCGCTCTGCATCATCCGCATGTGGCGCACGGCCTGCACCACGTCGCCCGTGCCCGGTTCGCCCTTTGTACGTATCATCGTAGCACCCTCGGCAATGCGGCGCAGGGCCTCGCCGAGGTTGCGGGCGCCGCACACGAAGGGCACGTCGAACTGCGTTTTGTCGATGTGGTAGACGTCATCGGCGGGCGAGAGAACCTCGCTCTCGTCAATGTAGTCTATCTCGATGGCCTGCAGTATCTGAGCTTCGGCGAAGTGGCCGATGCGGCATTTGGCCATTACGGGTATGGTTACGGCGTCCTGTATGGCGCGTATCATCTTGGGATCGCTCATGCGCGACACGCCTCCTGCAGCGCGTATGTCGGCCGGAATGCGTTCCAGTGCCATTACGGCGCAGGCTCCCGCCTCTTCTGCTATGCGTGCCTGCTCGGGTGTGGTTACGTCCATTATCACTCCGCCCTTGAGCATCTGGGCCAGGTTGCGGTTGAGTTCTTGTCGTTGGTTGGTCATTTTCTTATCTCTGATGGTTTATTTTCTTATTCTTATCTGCTGTTGTACGCTGCCGCCGGTGCCTTCTCCGGCCTTCTTAAATTGGCTCGGCGAGAGCCCGGTCATCTTGCGGAAGAAGCGCGAAAGCTGTGCCTGAGACGAGAAACCGAGTGCGAAAGCCGTCTCCTGAACCGTGTGGGGCGTGGTGAGCAGCCTGTTCTTGATTTCTTCGGTCAGCCTGCTGTCTATGATGCTCTTGGGCGACCGGCCGCTTACTCGCCGTGTTACCTGGCCCAGATAGCGGCTGCTCACGTTGAGTGAGTCGGCATAGAACTGCACGTCACTGCGGCTTCGGAAGTGTGCCTCCATCTGTTCCATGAACTCGCCGTACAGCTCGTGGCTGCGGCCTTTCAGCCTGCGGGCCGGGCGCAGGTGCTGTGCAACGTACGTGCGAGCCTCACTCACGGCCTGGCTCATGGTGTATCCCAGGCTCAGATAGGCCGCTATGGCCGACGAGAAGCCGTTACCCAGCCCGTGGTGGGCAGGGTAGGCGTTGTCGAGAAACAGCAGGTGTGGGTCGTTATCGGGCTGGCAGCCCAGCAGGTAGTGAGCATCCGTGCGCTTGAGTACAATGAGCGTGCAGAGCGGAAGGAGCTGCCGGCGCACCGTTTGGGCTACCTGCTCGTCCATAAGTTGTTCTCCACGGGAGGAGAAGATGACGGGATGGAACACCACCCATCGCGGACGGTAGCGCTCGAGCGACCGGCAAATGGCTTCAACCACGTCGATTCGCCTCACCATGCCTATCTTTACCACGTCGGGCTGCACATCGTTAAGCACGGCTTCCATCTGCCCCGACACGATGGTAGCCGGCAAGTCGTAGAACTGCTGGATGCCTACTGTGTTCTGCATCGTGACCGATGTGATGGCTGAAAGCGGCTGCCCGCCGATGGAAGCAATGATTCGGATGTCTGCCTGTGCACCAGATTCGCCGATACTGTCCGATCCCGTGACGGACAACACTGTGTTGCTGCGTTGCTCACTCATAACAGTTTGCAAATTAAAGAAAAACTTTTGGAACGGCGTACGTTTGTTCCAATATTGGTAAACGAAAAGTCAATATTGATAAATGAGTGGGTAATGGGGTTTAGGTGTTGGGTTCCGGGCGGTGATGAGATGATTCTCTGCGTGATGGGATGTGAGAGTTGAGGGTGTTGAAGATAGTGTTCAGGAACTTTCGACACCTGTCGCACATGAGTGTGACAAGTGTCGCACGATCGTGCGACACTTGTCGAAAGTTCCCATATCATTGTTTTTGTACCCTTAATGGTGGCTTGCAGTACGGCCCGGAGGAGCCAACTGCTACCATGAAAGCTGCACATCAACGCCTCCGGGACGGTTCTCGAAGCCGAGGAAGAGGGTGTGCGAACGGGCATCCCAGTTCTGCCGGAACTGCCAGCGGCTGCCGCCGGCTGTGCTCACTGATATGTTACGGGGCCGTGCGGGCAGCAGTATGCGCATGGCGTTGGTAGTGTTTTGCGGACTGCGGGCCGTGAAACGGTAGCTGCGTGCTGTGCGGCGCTCGCCGTACTGACGGCTGGCAGCGGCCAGCACCTGTGGCTTCTGCTTCTCTGCCACGCGGCTCACGTCGTAGAGGAAGGCCTGCCTGCCGGGCTCTACCACCTTCTCGCGGAGCACCGGCAGCCGACTGTCGAAGAGGTCGATGTAAGTTCCCTTGAGCCTGAGCGGCTCTGTTCCGGCCTCGCTCTCGGTGAGCACGCTGGCCAGTGTGTAGCAGCCGCGCTCCAGGTAGAACGAGTTTTTGAAGCTGAGGCGGTCGGCACGGGCGTCTGTCTCGTAGGCGCGGGCAACCGTTTCCACCAGTTTCTTGTCGCCGCCGGCCTGCAGCACGTACTCCTTTGGGTCGCTACGCAGCACGTACACCTTGCCCCGGCCGTAGGCGTAGGCACCCTCGGGCGCCGCTGCGGGTATGTTCATGAGGGCGAAGAGATGGTCGGCCGGGGCCTTGAAGTGGTTTGCACCCTGGTTCCACCATTCGCTCACGCGCTGGTAAGGGTCGTCATCGCGCCCGCTGTAAACCAGCACTCCGCCCCTGCTAACCCACTCGGCAATGTGGCGGTGGGCATCGGACGTGAGGGGTTTCATGTTGGCGTACGACATGAGCAGCACCTTTACGCCCTGCCAGGTGTCGGCCCGGCCAGTGTTCTCCATGTGCACCACGCTCACCGGCACGCCCCGCTTGAGCAGCGGCAGGGCCTCGCCGTAGAAGTTGGAGAGCTGCGGGTCGTCGTATCCCTCTACGGGTCGGGGCGACCGTTGGAACATGAGAGAGTTGGCCATCAGCACGGCCACGCCCTGACTTCCGCTCACCCGGTTCTGTGAAAGCGGCATGTCGTTGAGCGTGTTTATCATGACCTGCATCTGCGTGGAGTAGAAGCGGGGTATGTGAGCGCGCTCTTCGCTCCGGGCCGAGACGCGGTACATGCCCTCGTAAATGCGGTCGGGCCAGGGCATAACCTCGTAGTTGGCCGTCTGCGGATAAAGCAGCTGGGCCGTGAAGGTGGCCTGGTAGTTCTGCCGGTAGTCCTGCCAGTCGCGTGCGCGGTCCTCTATGGGGTCGGTGAGGAAGAACACCTTGCGCCCCGTTGGCCTCGTCATGGACTCCATGCAGCCGTATTCGAGGAAGGCGGTCTCGAACACCCGTTCGCTTGCCGTGCCGTTGTAGTAGTTCGGCTCGCGCGATGTGCCGGTCCAAACCTGGGCTATGTAGCCGTCTACACAGTTGAGTGAGGCCAGCGAGGCCTCCGGACTTACAATCTGCCATTGGGCATAGTTGAGCAGCGAGTGGGTGGGAACGTAGCAGCGCACGTGCATTCCCTTCGAGCTGCCGTACTGCTTGGCGTAGGTAAAAGCCTCGTTCAGGGCGCGGTAGTAGAGGTGGTACTTGAGCTTGTTGGAGAGGTACGTGTTCTCTGCCGAGGCGTGCTGGGGCCGCCAGGGAAATCCGTAGAAGTCGTTCCACTCGCGCTTGAAAGCCTCGCTGTAGCCCGCCCGGGCCCAGAACTCGGGCTCTTCGAGGAAGATGGCGTCCACCCCCGCGTCTATCACCCGCTTGATGTGGCGCTGCTTGAAGTAGTCGAGATAGTTCTTGGTCGGAACGATGTAGGGCACCATCCGGCCGTGCCAGATGGTGTCGCCGCCAGCTTCTTTCTGGCCTTCGTCCAGGTGCAGGCGGCCGTCCCACCGTCCGGTAAAGTAGTCCTGGTACTCTCCCCAGGCTATGCCCGTCATGAAGTGCGTGCGGTAACCGTGGTTGCGCCACGACTGCAGGCGCTGTTCAAAGGTCTGGCCAGGGTGGTCGGTGGTGCCGTAAACCATCACCACGTCGGCCCGTATGTCGGTGGCGGGCTTCCAGTGGGCACCCGTCTGG
Organism: Prevotellaceae bacterium KH2P17; assembly: GCA_900199655.1. Classification (GTDB taxonomy): domain Bacteria; phylum Bacteroidota; class Bacteroidia; order Bacteroidales; family Bacteroidaceae; genus Prevotella. The sequence continues at coordinate 290,820 of FZRE01000002.1, read as the reverse complement.
AAGGTTGTTTTCTCGCTCTGGGCCATCGAGGGCAGCGAGAGAGTGAGCAGGAAGCAGCTGATTTTGAGGAAAGTTGAAGGCATGGAATTGAGATTTAGGTGGTTAGAAAGGAGCAAAGGAAGCAGGAGAAGGCGGCTGCGTTCTCCTGCTTCCTTTGCTTGTAAGGCAGGAGCCGGGCTACCTGAGCTTGCTGCCTGCCTCGTTGCTGAACGAGTAGGGGAAGTCGGCTTCTGCCGTTCCGCGGCTCTTGTTGGGTGTGGCGGACATGCTGTAGTTGATGACGCCGCCCTGCAGGAGGGTCTTGTGGTCGAGATAGTTCTTGCCGTAAGGCTGCCCGTTCACGGTCATCTGGCCGATGTAACGGTTCTGCGGGCTGTTGTTCTCGGCGTTGATGGTCAGCGTCTTGCCGTTCTCAAGGTGCAGCACAACGTTCTTGAAGTACGGCGTACCGAGCACATACTGGCCCGAACCGGGGCATACGGGGTAGAAACCCAGTGCCGAGAAGACGTACCAGGCCGATGTCTGGCCGTTGTCCTCATCGCCACAGTAGCCGTCGAAGTTGGCGTTGTAGAGCTTGTCCATTACCTCTCTGATCCAGTACTGCGTCTTCCAGGGCTGTCCGCTGTAGCCATACAAGTAAATCATGTGCTGTATCGGCTGGTTTCCGTGGGCGTAGTTGCCCATGTTCATGATTTGCATTTCGCGTATCTCATGTATCACCTGGCCGTAGTAACTGGCGTCAAAAACGGGCGGAACGCTGAACACCGAGTCGAGCATCTGGTTGAACACGCCCCTTCCTCCCATGAGGTTGATGAGTCCCTGCGGGTCATGAAAAACGCTCCAGCTATAGTGCCAGCTGTTTCCTTCGGTGAAGGCGTCGCCCCACTTCAATGGATTAAAGGGGCTCTGGAAGCTCCCGTCCCGGTTTCTTCCACGCATGAGGCGGGTCTCCTGGTCAAAAACGTTCTTGTAGTTCATGGCGCGGCGGGCGAAGATGCGTATGTCCTTGTCCTTCTTGCCCAGTGCCTTGCCGAGCTTGTAGATGCACCAGTCGTCGTACGCATACTCCAGTGTGCGGGCCACGTTCTCGTTTATCTTCACGTCGTAGGGCACGTATCCCAGCTTGTTGTAGTACTCGTAGCCCTTTCGGCCGGTAGAACCAACGGTGGGATGGCTGGCGTTTGCGCCGTGAACCACGGCCTGCCAGAGGGTCTCGATGTCGTCGGAACGAACGCCGCTCAGGTAGGCCGAGGCCACTACCGATGCCGAGTTGTTGCCCACCATGCAGTCTCTGTGGCCCGGACTTGCCCACTCCGGCAGGAATCCACTTTCGCGGTAATCGTTTGCCAGGCCGTCTTGCATCTTCTTGGCCATGTCGGGATAAACGAGGTTAACGAACGGGAAGAGGCATCGGAAGGTGTCCCAGAAACCCGTGTCGGTGAACATGTAGCCCGGCAGAACCTTGCCATTGTAGGGGCTGTAGTGCCTGGGAGTGCCGTCGGAGCTTATCTCGTAGAAGCTGCGGGGGAAGAGCACCGAGCGGTAAAAGCAGCTGTAGAAGGTGCGCAGGTTGTCAACATTGTCGTCGTTCACCTCTATGCGGCCCAGCGTCTCGTTCCATCGCTGGCGTCCCTTGGCGCAAATGCGGTCGAAGTTGTCGTTACCCAGCTCCTTGAGGTTGAGCTCCGCCTGCTCCGGTGATATGAACGATGAGGCCACGCGGGCATGAACCTGCTCGCCGCGGCGCGTCCTGAAGCCGATGATGGCACCCGCATGGTCGCACTGCACCTCGGCAGTACCCTCGCTGATGGTGCCTCCGTTAACCGATGCGGTATAGGTGAAAGGCTTGTCGAACTCGATGACAAAGTAGTTCCTGAAGTTATCCGGCACGCCTCCGTGGTTGCGTGTAGAGTAGCCGATGATTTTGTTTTGGCCCGGGATGACCTTTATGTACGAGCCGTGGTCATAGCCGTCGACCACTACATACGAGTGTTCGCTCTCCGGAAAGGTGAAGCGGAACATGGCTGCACGGTCCGTTGGCGTGAGCTCGGTCACCACATCATAGTCGGCCAGATAGGCCCTGTAGTAGTACGGAGTTGCCTTCTCGGCCTTGTGCGAGAACCAGCTGGCGCGCTTCTCCTCGTCAAACACGGGCTTGCCCGTCTCGGGCAGCAGCGAGAACATGCCGTAGTCGTTAATCCAGGGGCTTGGTTGGTGGGTCTGCTTAAAGCCCCTTATCTTGTTTGCATTGTAGGTGTACTGCCATCCGTCGCCGTTCTTGCCCGTCTGGGGAACCCAAAAGTTCATGCCCCAAGGCATGGCGATGGCGGGATAGGTGTTGCCGGTAGAGAGCTCGAAGGTAGAATGGGAGCCCACCAGCGGGTTCACGTAATCAACCGGATTCTGCACTGCAGAGGCCTGCAAGGCCGAGAACAGCATCAAGGTTGAGCATAAAGATTTAAGTAAACGCATATAAAAGATAGGTTTTGTGATAATGGTTTCGGTTACAAAGTTATAGAAAATAACTGATATAACCGTACATTTGCCATAACTTTGTTAGCCTCTTCGGCCCTCCGTTTCCCTGCTTCCGGCTTGCTGCTACTGTTTGAATACAGCGTAACATGATAGTTTTTCTGCCGCAGATGGGGTTAAAAGACAGAGTAACAGCGTATTTTTTCTGCTGCTGATTGCTTGCTACTGCTTTGCTGCTGCGGGTGAAAGACAGAGTAACAGAGTATTCTTTTAGCTGTTGCTGGGGTTAAAAGACAGAGTAACAGCGTATTCTTTCTGCTGCTGATGGCTTGCTGTACGTTTGCTGCTGCGGGTGAAAGACAGCGTAACAAATTATTCTTTTAGCTGTGCGAGGTAAGGAATGGGCAGATAAAAAACGAAGAAACAGTTGATAATGCCCACAAAACAAACCTGTATCCTCCCCTTGGAAAGGGGAGGTTAGGAGGGGATGATTGCACCAAGAAATTACCAACAGCCTGCCTGCTGACAACCAACAGCCTGCCTGCAGATTATCAACAGCCTGCTATATGGTCATCCCCTCCTCCGCCTCCCCTTTCCAAGGGGAGGATACCAGTTAGCCTTTCCGCTCATTGTTACTTATCTATCGTTCCCAACAGTCAACCTCCCAGCAGCAGAAAAATTACATTTTTACTCTGTCTTTAAACCCCAGCAACAGCTAAAAAATTACTCTGTTACTCTGTCTTCAAACCGCAGCAGCAGCTAAAAGAATACCCTGTAAGATAATTGTTAAAATGTATCTAATTGAAAATAAAGAAGTTACCTTGTTGGTAAAAGTAAATAGGTAACGATTTGGAAACGAGCGAACTACTTCAAGTCGCTGTATTCTACCTAACAAAGAACGCTTGTTATTCTGTTTGCAAAGATAATACTTTGTTACCGAATAACAAGCGTTTTTGATGAAGTATTCCTGTTTCTGCACTTTCTGCACTTTTGACTGGCTGTTTGGCTGTGGGTTATATACCTCTTCCTCTTTTCTTCTTTCTGTTCGCTTGGTTTCTGAGTTTGCGCTGCCACGCAGCTTCGGCATAGTCATTGCCCTGTGCGGTTGGTGTAATCAAATCGCCTAACCCTTCCATCAGTTCATCGGCTGCACCAACGATGGTGTCTGCCACTGCACCAATGGAGTTCTGCACTTGTGGTGTGTCATTGGCTCGTGAGATAGAGGAACAGCTTGGAGGTACAAGTTGGTAACCTTTATCAGGTTGTTCTTTCCTTTCTGTCGGCTCTTGTACTGTTAGATGTGGTTTCCTTGATTCTTCCTTGTTTGTTGTTTCAAAGTTTTTCTGCAAGGAATGGTAGCCGAACTCCCTACCAATTTCGGAAGCCTTGAAGGATTGCCCTGCGCATGAGAACTTTAAGCCATAGACATTACCTTGCTTGTTCTTCATGCGATCTATGGCGATGCCGTTCTTATTCAGCTCATAGAGGAACATGGAGTGTCCCGTGATGCCTGTTCCTTTGTACTTGTCAAGCAGGGCATAACAGATTTGTTGCACCTCTTTCTTTGTTTGCTCTCTCGTTGGGTTAGATTTTTCCTTTTGGTATTTTTTGTCTGTTTTGACCTCCTTTGCGATAGTCAAGTTTTCCTCTCTGCTTATTTCCTCCGCCACTCTCGCTGCCCTATTGCTCACAAAGGTGGTATCATAGACTTCTCCATAAAGGCTGATACGATTGGCAATGATATGGATATGCCTGTTATCGGTGTCCTTGTGCGTTACTGCTACCCATTGGTGGTTGTTAAGTCCCATTTGTTTGGCAAACAGATGGGCTATCCGCATGAGTTCAGATACGGGTAGTTTCTTCTCATCCTGAGGTGCTATACCGATTTCAATGCGGAGGAACTTGTTTCTGCAACGACTGTTATAATCGCTGACCACTTTCATTTCCTCATAGATTGCTTTCGGTTCTCTGCTGCAAAGATTGTGGAAAGCAAGCCGATTACCGAGCTTTCCCTCTCTGAAAATATAATCCAAAGCCGTGCTGCCATGCGCTATCGCCTTACATTTTCCTATCATCTCTCGACATATTTAAGACCTTATATATTTCGTCGTCCACACGAAAATGCGGGTCGTAAAATCGCTTAAATGCTTCTTTGGCACATAGCGAAAGGTTCTTAGTGATATGTACCCACCTTTCATCCTTAACCTTGATGAGATTAGAAATCTGCCCATAGAACCGTCCTGTATGCTGAAGTATACAAATGGCTTCCCTTTCATTGTCGGTCATCTTGGGAACGGCTGCCACCTCTCCATTTAGGAGTATCTCACGGCAGTAGTCTGAGAACTTACGCCCCGCACTTTCCGCCTTTGACTTAATACGTTGCTTTTCCTCTAAGGTGCATCTAACCTTGATGAACTCTGTCTTATTCATCTTCTGCTCTTCCTTATTCTGTTGCTGCCATTTGGCAATCTTTTTATTATATCTGTTCATATAAGTTTCTTTGAAAGTTAATCATTATAGATGATTCATTGTCTCTTAATTCTTGAATGCTGACCGATGAGAACGGAGTGATTACGGTCTTATCTCCCCGACAATCTAACGAGGGGAGCTGGGCGCAGTTTGTGGGTACAAACTGACGTCTTGCAATGTCAGCTAACGAAACGTTTACGCATAAAGCGTTTTGTCGTCCAAAAATGAATGCTATGCATTCAGAAGATTAACTGTGTTCGTGGCATTCCCACCGTTCAATGTGTTCAGTAAAAATCTATTGTTGGTACTACCCTAAAACGGTCGAGGATTTTGAGTGAAAGGGACATCCTTTTACTCGATAGTCCTTGACCGTTTTTCTGTTGTTTACAGCTTCCTCCATTTTTCTATATCCTCACCGTATTCCTCCAAATGGATACGCACAAGGTTTTCGATGAAGCTCGAGACATTGGCTCCTTTATCTCCCAATCTACGGACAATGAAGTCCGCACGTTCCTGTGTTTCCCTGCTCAGATAGACCGCCTTTCTCTCACTTAGCTTTGTTGGAACAAGGAACGCCTGCCTGTATGCGTCAAGTGTCTCTTTTCTCATCTTGGCACTGATGCGTCGTTGAATAGTTGCATGCTCTGTATGCAGTACAGGCTCGGATGGCGTGGCATGCTCTATGGCATGTCCTGTTTCTTGTTGTTTTTGCTCTTGAATATTTTTCATTCCCTCTGCCCGGAATTCAGCGACAGTTTGTTCACTTGAATTTTCAGCTTGGCTCATACCAAAAGTTTTTCCTATGAAACGATCTATTTCTTCCATATTTCTTCTTTCCTTTTTCATCACTCTATCTTATTTTAAGTTTGACTTGTTTTATTTTGTTGCTTGTATTTGGAGTTTTCTCCAACTTTTTCTGTTGCTCACGGACACGGCTGGCGTGAAAATCGTTGAGGTCTTTGAAGTCTCTATAATACACTGCCATATCTTCTACCTTAAAACCTGTGTTTACAAATTCCTGCACTGTCTTTCGCCCTGCATCGTCATTATCAAGAAAAGCACGAACAGAGGTTATATTTCTTTTATTCAGGTAGTGAATACTTCTTACAACATTACTCACGGAATTCATCACAAGGCATTGGTTGGTTACTTCCCCTTTCATTGAAAGAAAAGAGAGAAAGTCCATAAATCCCTCGAACAAACAGACAGGTTGTGCCTTGTCCTCAAATATAGGGGTGATGTCTTTAGGAGCAATCGTTCCCTTGAAAGTCTTATCATCACGAAGCTCATAGCCATCCGAAGAATTGGCAAAGCCGATAGCTTCATATCTTCTTCCCCTTATCTCGTAACTGATACATTTAAGAAAGGGTGTTGCCTTTTCCAAATCAATGCAGCGTTCCTTTTTGAGGTACTCCTGCAAATGCGGCGGCAAGGTGTCTGATAGGCATATCAGTCTCCTTGTTCCGCTTGCCGTTACATGCTCTCTTTGATTTGAACTGATGGGTGTTTCTCTCTTTGGAGAATTGAAGCTGTACGCTGTATGCTCTAAAGCGTTCTGTCCCAAACGGCAGATGGCTTCCGAGAGCGTGCAGCCTTCCAAACGCATACAAAGGTCGATGATGCTTCCGCCTCTGCTTTCGGCATAGTCTATCCAAAGGTTCTTTTCCCTGTCCACCTTGAAACTCGGATGCACTTCTTCCCTCAATGGTGAGCGATACACAGCATAGGTCGGTGTTTTGCGGGCAGGCTTGATACCTTTCCTTTCGAGATATTCCACGATGGAATATCGCTTGATAGCTGATAAATCTTCTTCTTTCATTGTTTTGATAATTTAATGGGTTGAATGATAATTATTTATGCTTGTCTGTTTTATGGTTTTACCGTTTCCAAAGTTTTTCCCCTCCAAACTTTTTCATCTTTCTTCTTACTACATACTATTCTGTGATAAGTGATTGATAATCAGTAATGCTGGGTAGTATAGAACGATACTACACATTCTACTACATTTGGCTACTACAAGTTTGAAGGAGCGGGCATGGCAAGATTTTCCTAATCTTGTAGACATATATGGGGCTACCACCGTTTCTTCGTTTGCTCACCTTTATGTATCCTGCTTTCTTCAAGGCTTCGCCCATACGCTTGGCAACAAGTGGTTGGTGAGTATAAATACCCAAATAGGTGAGTATCTCCGTAGTAGTCATTAACGAATAGTTTTCATCCTCCGTTGGCTTTTCAAAGCAACGCAGCAAAAGTTCCATCTCAGCGGTTTGTACCTGAAAGTCCTCACTCTCTCTGTATAGTTCGGCAATCTCTTCATCATCAAACCAATAGCGGAAACCTGACTTTAATAGGGTTTTGGCTTCAGCATAGACATTGTCCATTGAAATACGCTTGGCTTTCTCTATGTCTATGGATAGAACTTCAAAGGGCAGAAACCTTCTGCTGCCTGTCGGGTCGGTAAGAAAATCGTTGCCGTTCACCGATGCCACAAAGCTTGCCAAGTGGGGATGCTCCTCTACATACTTATCATACGGCATACGGTACTTGACCATCGGACAGGTGATAAGGTTCTTCAGTTCGTTCTCGTCCCGCTTATTGAGGGCTTTGAGCTGGTCATCTATGTTTACGATAAGGTTCTGACCGATATAGGTAAGTGTGTCCTTTTCCTGCGGATATATTTTTCCTGTGTAACTGTAACCGTGCAGTGCTGGGGGACAGAGCAAATCGAGAAACGTTGTCTTGAACTTACCCTGCTCACCTGTCAGTACAAGGCAGGTATGGTTACGACACTCACGGTCGTCCATCGCATTGGCGACGACCGCCACAAGCCATTTGGTAAGATACGGCAACCATTTGTTAGAATTACGGACAACCACGCAGCTTGCCAAATTGGGAATCGCTTTCGGTGAAAAAGAAGACACATTACTATCCCTGCAACCGGCATCATCACAGCTACTGCTATCGCCTATATCTATCAATGGCAACCCTTTTAAATACTCCTGCACAGGATTGATGCGCGGAGAAAAACTGCTCTCGATGATAGAGTAGAGATTATCGGAAGAAGTTACGATGCCTTCATCGCAATCAAGTTCCCTGCGGAGCGTATTGATTTCATAACGACCGACTTTTGTAAATATGCCGCTGTTCCTACTTCGGTATTCGGTTCTACCCAATACTGTATTGTATCTGAACTCGTAGTGTGTGGAGAGGTAGTTTTCTATCTCTGCGTTCTTGGATGAGCTACCCCTGCGATGAGGATTTCTTCTGTTGTCTATGTTGCCTGCATCTGCGTTCTTTTTCATTATTCCCTTGAATTGGTTTCCAAGAGTGAAGTTAGGGTGAGAATGCGTAACTTCCAAGCATTCAGAGCCTTCTTGCATAATGTTGCGCTCGTCCGCTGCAAAATTCTTAGGAGAACAGGCTGTCAAGAAGGGTATTTATAGCCTCATTAAGCAAAAAATGGATGACAGGAAAGATAGGTTAGCAGAAATACGGATGTCGTTGTTTGCTCTCAGATGCACTCTTTTGCTTTGATTGTCTTATTAGCCTTATTTGTATAGTGGCAAAAGTATCAATCTGTCTCTTTTGTCCTTGTCATAGTGCCACAAGCTGCCACTTGAATGAAAAGTGATGGAATAAGAAATGCCCGATATTAATTTTGCATAAGACAAGCTGCGCTCGGCAAAGGATAAGTGAACTTTCCTCTGCACTCGCTTGGATTGTCTTTGCAATAAAAGAAAAAAGACGGGGCAGGAAAACGCAAATGCGAACCGATGAAACGGATTGCTCTTTTCCTGATAGTTCCCGATACTTCCCTGCTGTTCCCCACGGCTTTGAGAGGTGTACGCACGCCATTATCTTTGCCGATGAAAACTGGAAAGATTTGAAACAACAAACAATAACAATATAAAATTATGAACTATTACATCATTACAGAAACCAATTGGACAAAGCTTCGAGATGAAATCTTGAGCCTTGCCGAGAGTTGCCACAAGGCATTCGGAGAGAAAAGCAAGCATACGGACTGGCTGCACAACGGCGATGTGTGCCGGCTGCTGAACATCAGCAAGCGCACCTTGCAGCATTATCGTGATACGGGTGTGCTGCCGTTTACGCAAATCGGGCACAAGTGCTATTACAAGCGTGAAGATGTGGAAACATTGCTTCTTACGAAATCGAACAAACCTAAAAACAGACAGATATGATGGAAACAGCAAGAGACTTGAACATGGAGTCGGACGAGATGCAGTTGGTCGTCTCAGCGTTGAGAGGTGTAGGTAAACGAATAGTAGAAGTGGCGGATACACACAAGCCACTCTTTGCAGGCGAACTTTTCCTAACGGGCAAGGAAGTGTGCGAGCGACTGTATATCAGTCCCCGTACCTTGCAGGACTACCGAGACAGGAAGATTATTCCCTACACGCAGTTTGCAGGAAAGATACTCTACAAGGCTTCGGACTTGGAGAAGATGCTGGAGGAGAATTATCAGGGTAGTCAGACAGGATAAAGGCAATAAGCGTATATTGGTGAATGGATAACGGCACTTGAGCAGAGATATATCTGTTTCAAGTGCCGTTCGTTTATTGGTAAGTTCTTCGTTTAATCATTTTTCTATTCTGCGGTAAACTGTTGTCCTTTATATTCTTCTTTAAACTCCGTAACCGTCTGTCCTGTTTGTTTTTTGAAGAAACGCATTAAATGTCCCGGCTCCGAGAAATTGAATTTGTATGCCAATTCACTGGTAGTTTTGTCAGTGAATAGTATTTCATTCTTGATTTCTGCAAGCAGACGTTGTTTCAGCAGATGTACGGCCGTTTGCCCATATTGTGCCTGTACAGAAGCATTCAATGTGATGCGGCTGATGTTCAGCATGGCTGCATAGTCGGCCACTTGCTGGTATTGGCGAATATGCTTCTCTAAGAGTTGTTTGAACTCAAAGGCATGGTGGTTCTTGGGGGCATCAAAAGGCAGATGGTATTGAACAGAATACCTACGATTAAGGGTCATGAGCAGATAATGAAGCAAGGATACGATGATGTGATAGCTGTCGGCAAGAGGATGGTTGAGTTCTTCTTTTATCCGCACAAGCAAACGCTCGTATTCTTGTTGTTCCATAGCTGTAGCCGACAGATAGGGTGGGAAATCTGTTTGGTAGCAATAAAGCAAACGATAAGTAAAGAAAGGATCGGCAAGATAGGTTGAAAGAAAATCATCACGGAAAATAAGGAAACGATAATCCGTTTGGCTTTCATCAATGTGCCACTCCTGATGGATGTGCGGCGAAAGTATCAGCACCGTATTGTCTTTCAACGCGATATGTTGAAAGCCATAACGCAGCCACCCGGATGCTTTCCTGAAGAAAAACAACTCGAAGAAGTTGGTTTTGAAAGACGGATACTCCATCAATACGCCCCGCAAACGCTCGTGCGTATCGGTATTGATGTTGAAGTCTACACCACATTCCGTTTTACAGAAAGGAACTTGTGTAAGTTCTTGGGGGTGATTCTCTAATTTCATGCAACAAATGTACGAATAATTAATGGCTTATCAAAATGGTAGAGCATATATTATTAATGGTAGAATGTGTCTTTGTTTTATGCACTACCTTTGCACTCGTAATCAAAACAAATAGCATTATGAAAGAAATTAAAAATGTAGAAAAAGGTGAGAACTTCACCACGGTGAACGTAGGTAAGTTGAATGAAATTAAGGAATATGAGTTGGCTATGGGCAATTTCTCTATCCCAGGAAAGATGTTTGCCGGACATGCACTACAAGCAACAGGCGCAGAATTGTCTTTCCAAAGTCTTGCAGCTGGGCAGGATTATGGCACACGCCATACCCATAAAACCCACGAAGAGCTTTATTTCATTCTTAAAGGTGACGGAATTTTCGATGTAGACGGCAAACGATTTCCCGTTTCAGAAGGAAGCATCGTGAGAATTGCGCCCAACGGCAAACGTGCTTTCAAGAACACAGGCAGCAGCGAAATGCTCGTGCTTTGCGTACAATATAAGGCAAATTCGTTCTCTGATGATGATGAACCTCTGAAGGATGGTATTATGCTGGAAGCCAATGTTAAACTTTAATTTTAATAAACAATGAATATTCAGCAAGTAAGAAACGCAACGATAATCGTTGAATATGGGGGAAAGAAAATTCTGATCGACCCCATGTTGGGAAAGAAAGGCTGCATGCCTCCTTTCCCCTTTAGTAGAAATCAACACCTGCGCAACCCACTTCATGAACTACCTTTTCCTGTAGAAGAGATGCTAAAAGGTGTAGATACGGTGTTGCTTACCCATTTGCACGATGACCATATCGATGAGGCGGCTTATGAAATTATACCTAAAGATATGCGATTTTTTGTGCAAGACGAAAACGATCGGCAGGTGGTAATGTCGCATGGATTTAATCATGTGGAAGTTGTCGGTGACAATACAAGGGTTGGGGAAGTGAGCATACAAAAGGCTGAGAGCCAGCATGGTAATTTCATCATGAAGTATCCTGCCGGACATACAGCGGGTTATGTATTCACTCATCCACAAGAAAAGACGCTCTATCACGCCGGAGATACTATCTGGTATGCTGGTGTGAAGCGCAATTTGAAGCGTTTTCGCCCCGAGGTTATCACCCTTAATGCTGGTGGCAATGGCTTTCGTTTGGGTGGACGCGTTATTATGAACGATGAAGATGTGGTAAAAGTTGCTGTAGCTGCACCTGATGCAAAGTTATTTGTGACGCATCTTGAAGGCGTGAACCATAATAGCGTGACGCGTGAAATGGTGAGAAAGCGTGCGGAAGTGGCAGGAATTTTAGACCGCGTCTTTATTCCTGAAGACGGTGAAACGGTAGAGGATTTATAAAGAATAAAGGAAGATATATGGCAAAAACACTCATTGGAACGAAAGAGGTGCGTGGCATCATGACCAAGTCCAACCTCCCTGTTGGTGGCTATTCGGTGAATCCATACGTGGGGTGCACCCATGCTTGCAAGTATTGTTACGCCTCATTCATGAAGCGCTTCACAGGACATAAAGAAGAATGGGGCGCTTTCTTAGACGTGAAGCATTGGCCTGCAATCAAGAATCCGAAGAAATATGCCGGACAACGCGTGGTTATTGGATCAGTGACCGATGGGTATAATCCCGAAGAAGCAACGTTCCGCAGGACACGTAAACTGCTTGAAGAGCTCAAAGACAGCGATGCAGAAATACTCATTTGTACAAAGAGCGACCTCGTGTTGCGCGACCTTGACCTGCTCCGGCAAATGAAGAAAGTCACCGTATCGTGGTCAGTCAACACGCTTGAAGAGACATTTCGTGCCGACATGGACAAGGCTGTGAGCATAGAGCGGCGCATCGCAGCCATGCGAAAGGTCTACGAGGCGGGCATCCGAACCATTTGTTTTGTGTCGCCCATCTTCCCTGGCATCACCAATTTCAAAGCTATTTTTCATGAAGTGAAAGATATTTGCGACCTCTTTTGGCTTGAGAACCTCAATCTGCGGGGTGGTTTTAAGGCCAACATTATGGGTTATATCAAATCATACTATCCCCATTTGTTCCCACTTTATGAAGAAATCTATTTGCATAAAGACCGAACATATTGGAAGCAATTGGAGCAAGAGGCTGCGAAAATGGCGCAGGAGGCTCAATGTAAGTATGTGGATAATGAATTGCCTTACGAACGAAGTCCCAAAGGACATCCCTCGATAGTGAATTATCTTTATCACGAAGAAATCAGAGGGTCAGGAAATACGGGCAAAAGGAATGTTATGCAATAAAACAGATGCGTATCTCTACTGTTGATAGACTACTTGGAGAATAACTACTTATAAGGCTTTCGGTATACTTGAAGGCCTCAAAAACATAGTTGTGTGTAGTTAGACGGTAGTAATAACCATTCCTACTTTCTGACTACAATACCAACCCTTTCTCTTTCACTGTATTATCCCTTCTTGTAGTAATGTAGTAGGATAATATCGGTGAAAGAGAAAAGTATATCAATTGATACTGTCACTGCAGTGTAGGTATATCTGCTCCACTACAGGTAAAGGGCGTTGTAGCTCTCGACAGAGGTGTTTTCTGAACAAATGGGCTTCCATGCTGTCCAATTGATAAGACAAAGCGATGATGATAGTAAGCGGATAAAGCAAGGCATAACCTCGCAGCCGTCCGTTCACGTAGACTTCCTGCTCCCCTGTATCCCTTTCGTCGGGTTGCAGGGGAGAGACTTTTAGTAGAAGTTGCAGACGATAATTGAGCTTCCTCCATGTTACACTAAAGAAATCCACCAGTTCACTCTCTGTCATTGCTATTTCGCCTTTGCCTTTGCGAGTGATTTGCATATTATCGCCCCACTCGAAATAGCTTCGCTCTCTTTTTGTTTGATGGTGATTGACATTCATACGGTTTCCTCCTTCGTTTCTTTTGTCTGATGTTTCCTTATCAACCTGTCCATGTCCTCCGAAATCTTATTGTCCGTCACCTGTGCGTAGATTTGAGTACTGGATATAGAGGCGTGCCCCATCATCTTGGCAATGCTTTCGATAGGTATCCCTGCACTTAAACTCATCGTGCCGAACGTGTGCCTTGCCATGTGGTAGGACAACCGCTCTCTGATACCGCAAGCCTTGCCCACAATGCTTAGCTTTGCACTCATCACGCTACGGCTGCAATTAGTTCGGAAGATAAAGCTGTTGTCTTTGTCTTTCACCGTCTGCATTTCTTTCATGCTGGGTTGCTCTTCCTTACATTGTTTGATGATGGCCTCAGCTATCGGGTGCAGGGGCACAATAAACTCCACCTTTGTCTTCTGCCTTTCTTTTCGGATATATTTCTGTCCGTCGGCTGCCGTTTGAATGTGTCCAAATTGCAAATGTTCCATATCAGCAATAGCCAAGCCCGTAAAGCATGAGAAGATAAACATCCGTCTTGCTTGTTCTGCTTCCTTATCAATTACTCTCAATGCCATGAGTTTGGCAACATCGCTCTTTTGCAGAAAGCGTATCTTCTGTTCCGCTTTCTCATACTTGGCTTTCTCAAAAGGATTACAGCGAATGAGCCTTTGACTGACCACACGATACATCAGCCTACTCAACCAGCAAAGGTAACGATTCATGGTAGCTGTTGCCAAACCTCGCTTTTTCAGATAGAAACGGTATTCTTCAAACAAGTCTTCCGTTATAGTGGCTATGACTATATCCGTCATTCCCTTATCCTTTACAAACTCCGTAAGTAACTTATCTGAATAAAGAAGATTCTGATAGGTTCCCTCAGCTTTTGATTTGCCCACGCACTCTTTAACGGATTGCAGTTCGGCTTTACTAATGGCAAGAAGCGTTGTCGGCATGGTGGCTATTCCCTGCAAACGGTTTTTAAGCAGTTCCACACTTACCACCCCGTCATTTATCAGAATATCCTGATAGGTCTTCTCTACAAGTTCTCTGAACTCGCCGATTCTTTGATTGGTCTTCTTATCGGTTGTCAGTCCTTTCCTGCTGTTCCACTCGGAGGATTTGCATTCCTCGTCTGTGGTAATGGCGGTGCTCTTTCCGTCTATGGTGATACGGCAGAGAATGGCGGTCTTGCCGTCTGCCTTTATTTTCTGTCTGTTGATGTAAAACAATATCTTGAATGTACTTCTCATAAAAAATCTTGGTTAAATGGTTAAACGTAAATCTTCTGTGAAAGAAAGGAAACGGTTAAACTCCTCAAAGAGTTTCTGTGGTGTTACCTTTGCATAACGTTCGGTCATACTTACGTTCGTATGTCCAAGCATCTTGCTGACTGTTTCAATAGGAACGCCCTGCTCCAATGTGATAAGCGTGGCAAAGGTGTGCCTTGCAGTATGCGATGTAAATGGAAAAGAAATACCTGCCCGTAATCGCAAGGCTTTGAGACAGGACTGATAAGTGGGATATTTGATGAAAGGCAGCAGTGTTTCCCTTTCATCGCTGTGCATTTTCTCAATTAACCGAACAGTTTCCGGCAACAACTTGATACGGCAAAGTACACCTGTCTTCTGTCGGTTGAACTTTAACCAAAGGCTACCCTTATCATCACGGACAAGATGCTTCTTGCTTAACTCCATCAAATCACAATAGGCTGCACCGGTATAACAGGCGAAGAGAAATACATCACGAGCTGTTTCCATTTCCTCTTCCAATTCATCAAAGCGGAGTGCTTTGAGTTTATCCAATGCCTCTTTGTCAAGAGCTTTGGGTGTTTTCTTGTCTCCGCGTTCTATATGAGCCTTATCAAACAGAAGCGTATCAGTCAACCCCTCGCGATAAGCCAGCCTGCAGACGGTCTTCAAATCTGCCGCAACTCTGAAAAATGTGCTTTGCTGATGACCAAGCTCACCGAGACAGAACGCCTGCAACTCATAGATAAAGTTTTCTGTCAACTGCGAGAATGCTAAATCCGAAACATGGTATTTCTTCTGAATGAACTCTTGCAACCGTTTCCGAGTGGAATGATAGGCAGACACAGACTCTTCCTTGATGTCTATACCGATATGGCTTTCTTTCTCCTTGATGAGCATATCCAGCCTCTCGATAAGCATACATCTTGCCTGTACGCTGCCTTGAAACCGTTCTTTCACATTAGTTGCATCAAATGGCTGTCCTTTGGCAATCAAAGACTGATAGGCAGATTGAATGGAAAGCAACAAATTCTCCAATCTCCCATTAATCTCCACCGCCTCACGGCTCTTGCCGTCCATCCTGCTCTCACGTGAATTCCACAAGTCGGGGTTGCAGGAAAGTTTACAACTGAACTGCGCAATACTCCTTCCAAGTGTTATCCGCCCCATAATCGGGGCTTTACCTGATTTGCCTATACCGCTCTTTTTAAGGTAGAGCAACACCTTCATTTTCTCTGTTTTCATACGCTTTAATATTTGTGGGCAAAATTACCCGAATTAAAGCGTTCCTCACTTATGCAGAAAACTGCCGACCGAAGCAACAGCCACACGAACGATAATAATTCAGTTACCTATTTCTTCTCCATCGTTACCAACATCAAAACAAGGTAACACTCTGGTAACTGAACTTCTGCCTAAATCTGCATGTTTCTGCCCTTTACAAATAGAGCAGTATTATGCCAATTCGTGTATTTCCTCCTCATTATCAGTTAGTTTACATCAATTTCGATATTTCTTCTTTTTCATTGATTAGTTACCCTTGTACTCTGTCTTTAAACCCCAGCAACAGCTAAAAGAATACTCTGTTACTCTGTCTTCAAACCGCAGCAGCAGCGAAAAAACCATTCTGTTACGCTGTCTTCAATCATCAGCAGCTAATCAACAGGAAATTTTCAGCAGCCTTGCCTCTCCTCGGAAAGAGGAGGTTAGGAGTGAAGTGGGGAGCCTACCCCGGCCCTCCAAAAGGGAGGGAGCAAAGCTCCATTAATCAACAAGTTACAAGCCAGGGATAAAAAAGGTGCCTTTCAAGGCTCTTGATGGTGCCGTTCAAGCGCCTTGAAGATGCCTTTCAAGGGGCTTGATAGCCACCATCTGCACGCTATCTTGTAACTTGCTGATTGTTAATAACTTACTCAACACTGGTGCGGAGCTGGACTTCCTCCTTTCGGGAGGGCCGGGGTAGGCTCCCTCATCCCTCCTCCACCTCCCCTTTCCAAGGGTAGGTTACCGGTTTGTTCTGTTGCTATCACTATCCTGCCGGTTACTGCCAAAGGGTGGAAACGCAGCAGGCGGAGGGCTTATCGCACGACAGCTATCTTGCAGACGGTGCCTTTGTCGCCCTCGGCTGTGGCCGTTAGGACCATGTACACGCCGCTGGCCACGCGGCGGCCACGGCGGTCGAGGCCGTCCCAAGTATAGGTTCCGCCGTTGCTGCGGCCCTCGGCAACGAGCGTGCCGCCGGAGGTCACAATCTTTACATCGGCGTTGTAAGACAATCCGGTGATGGTGATAAGACCCGTGTAGTCGGGCCGCACGGGGTTGGGATAGGCGTACACGCTGTCCTTGTCCATGTGGTCGGCGGTGGCGGTGGCGTCGCCCATGTAGGAACAAAGCCCCTTTTCGGTGCCGAAGAACACTTCGCCCGACTGGCTGTCGATAGCTATGCTCTCCACGAAGTCGGACAGCAGCGGGCTGTTTTGCGTGGTGAAGTGCTGCAACTGGGTGAGATTGTCGGCGCTGATGAGGTAAACGCCGCTGCCGTTGGTGCCGAACCACTTGCGGTTGGCACCGTCTATGGCCACTGACGTGATGTCTACGCCGTCCAGAAGATAGTCGGCCAGGTTGGTGTTGTCGTTGCGCGGCACCTTTACCTGATAGAACACGGGGGCATCGGTGGTTATATCGGCCGCGCGGAGCAGCAGCGGCCCGTGGTCTGTTCCGGCCCAGATGTTGCCTTCGCGGTCTTCGGCTGCGCAGCGTACGTAGCCTACCTGCACGCGTGTTCCGTCCTGGTTAACAAAGTTCTTGTAGGCATTGAGCTTGTCGGTCTCGGGCTGGTAGGCCATGAGAGCGGGCATGCGGTAGTGGTTGTTGACGAACCACAGCAGGCCGCGGCTGTCGGTCGTCATGCCCGTAAGGTTCTCCAGGGCGCGCTGGGTGCTGTACATCAGCTCCGGGTGGGGGTATTCGGTCCACTCTCCGCCGGCATCCAGGCGCAGCAAGGGTGCCGAGGTGCTCATGCTGTTGAGGCACCAGAGGCTGCCGTCGGGGGTGAACTGCAGTCCCTGCACAATGACGTAGTTGCGGTTGGTGCGGTCGGCAACGGACCAGGCCGTCTGCAGCGGGCTGTTTGTATTGGTGTAGGCTTTCACGAAGCGGCCGTCGCGGAACTCGTAGAGTCCGCTCCGCCCGGCGGCGAAAACGTGCGTCTTGTCCTTCGGGTCAACGGCAGTACAGGCCACGTCTGCATAGGTGTAGCCCGTTTGCTGCTGCAGGTTGTCCTCGTAAATGGTCCAGTTGTGGCCGGTGAGTGTCTGTACGCAGCCCGGCAGGTTGCGGTCGTTGGTGTCGACGAAGGGGCCGCACGAGGTGTAGAGCGTTCCGTTCTCGAAGCGCAGGAACCCGAAGTAGTTGTACTTGGGGCCGTCGGCACGGGCCTGCTGTGCCTCGGCAAGCAGTGCGGGGTCAATGGTTTTGTGCTGCGGGGTGTAGTCGCCGCGGCGCGTCCAGCTGGCCTTGTCGGGCAGGTTCGACGTGAGGGGGGCGGCGTAGAGGCCGGCAGCAGGCGAGGCGGCGTAGATGTTGCCGCCCTCTGTACGGCAGTAGGCAACGGGAAAGGCGAGGTTGTAGGTGTCGCTCACCTCTGCCCGTGCCACGTCAATCTTCAGTATTCCGAAGTTGGTGGAGAGGTAGGCGGCGGTGCCGCTGATGTGGACGTCGTTCACTGTCTTGTCCTCCGTCATCGACTTGAGGTAGTAGTCGGGCAGGTTGATGACCTGACCGCGGTCGTCCATGAGGTCGATGTTCTGGTCTTCGTACACGATGACGAGCCGCCGGGCGGCCTGACACCAGGCGATGAAGCTGATGCCCGTGCCGCTCAGGGCGTTGGTCTTGTCGTACGTCTGCACGCTGCGGTCGACCGTGTTGTAGGTGTAGAGGCCTCCCGAGGCGAGCACGTAGAGCGTGTTCCCGCCTTTTTCAACGGCCGTGATGTCGTGATAGGCGGGGTAGGCACGCCAGCTGCCGACCTGCGCCTGCAGCGTGGCGGCAGTGGCGATAAGCCCGAGTGTGAGCAGCAGAAACTTCCTCATAGTTTGCGGTTATTGACGGGTTTTCAGGTAATCGACCAGTTTCTGCACGGCCCGGGCACGGTGCGAGATGCGGTTCTTCACCTCCATGCCGAGCTCGGCGAAGCTGTGTTCGTAGCCGTCGGGTATGAAGAGCGGGTCGTAACCGAAGCCGCCGGTGCCGTGTTTAGCGCGGTCTATGCGGCCGTTTACGGTGCCCTCGAAGAGCAGGGGCTCGCCTTCGGCAGTGCCGGAGGCCGTGAGCGGGAGGTATGCTATTACGGTGCGGAAGCGCGCCCGGCGGTTGTCGGCATCGCCCAATCGGCGCAGCAGCTTCTGCATGTTGGCCTCGCTGTCGTGGTCGGTGCCCTCGGCATAGCGGGCGGAGTGTACGCCCGGCTCGCCTCCTAAGGCCTCCACCTCCAGTCCGGTGTCATCGGCAAAGCACGAGAGGCGGTATTTACGGGCCACGTAGCGGGCTTTCTGCATGGCGTTTGCTTCGAGTGTGTCGCCCGTTTCGGGAATATCCTCGTGGCAGCCGATGTCGTTCAGCGACGCTATCTCAAACTCCGGGCCCAGTATCTCCCTGATTTCATCGAGCTTGTGGGCATTGTTTGTGGCAAAAACTATCTTCATTTCGGGGGGTTGGGTGATGGGGGTTGGGTGTTGGGTGATGGCTGCTGGGGGTTGGAAAGCTGCTTCTTCTTGGGCACGCTCACCTTGATTGGGTCGAAGCCTTCGCCGTACACGCCGATTACACTCGACTGACTGACGAATGCGTTGGGGTCTATCATCTTGATGAGTCGGAAGATGTTGACGCTTTCATTCTTCTTGGCAAGGATACAGAGCACCTTCATCTCGCGCCCGGTGTACCATCCGTGGCCATCGAGAATGGTCACTCCGTGCTCCATCTGCGTGCCGATGGCGTTGGCAATCTCTTGGTATTTGTCGGAGAAAATCATGAACTGAACCGACTCCCGGCGGCGGTTCATCACGTAATCGAGCATGAAGTTCTCGATTACCATCGTGCAGAAACCGAACACCACCTTGTGAGCACGGCCGAGGAAGTCGCCGAACTGCGGGAAGAGAAAGCACGACCCGATGATGATGAAGTCAACAGTCATGAGCACCTGGCCCAGCGACATGTTCCTGTACTTGTTCACACAAGCGGCTATGATGTCGGTACCGCCGGTGCTGCCGTTGTTCAGGAACACGATGGCCAGCGACGTTCCGGTAATGCAACAGCCAATGAGCAGCGACATGAAGTCCTGGTTGTGGCCCAGTATCTGCACGAAGTTGCCGTGTTCATCGAGAGGCATAAGCATCTGTGCGAACTTGAGCATGAAGTACAGAGCTGTGATGGCATAGATTGTCTTGACCATGAATTTGAAGCCAAGTATCCTGAGCGCCACCACAAGTAACGACACATTGATGATGAGGTAGGTGTTCTCAATCTTGAAGCCGGTGGCATAGTAGATGATTGCCGACATGCCCGTAACGCCGCCTGTTACGATTTCATAGGGCAGAAGGAACACTGTCCAGCCGAAAGTGTACAGGAGCAAGCCGAGGGTTATGAATATATAATCCTTTGTCTCGTTCCAGATGATGCGGTGGTTGATGGTCATTTGACGACTACATTTACAATTCGCTTAGGTACAACGATAACTTTCACGACGCTTTTTCCTTCGAGATACTTGCGGCTCTTCTCGTCTTCGAGAACGGCCTGCTGTATCTCCTCGTTGGCAGCATCGGCCGAGAAGGTTTTCTGATAGCGTGCCTTGCCGTTGAAACTCACCGTGAGTTGCATCTCGTTCTCCACGAGCAAGGCTTCATTCCATGTGGGCCAGGCGGCATCGCAGACGTTTCCGGCCTGTCCCAGAGCCTCCCAAAGCTCCTCGGATATGTGAGGCGCGAAGGGTGCAAGCAGCACCACGAGGTCTTGCAGCAGCCTGCGGTTGTGGCACTGCTGCTGACCAAGCTCGTTGACGGCTATCATGAAGGCCGAGATGCTGGTGTTGTAGGAGAACTGCTCGATATCTCCGGTAACCTTCTTGATGAGCTTGTGCACGCTCTTGAGCGACTCCCGGGCCGGCTCCTCGTCGTTTACGATGAGCTTGTCGCTATGGTTGTCGTAGAACAGGTTCCACAGTTTGCGGAGGAAACGGTGGCAACCGTCAATGCCGTTGGTATCCCACGGCTTGCTCTGTTCTACCGGACCGAGGAACATCTCGTACAACCGGAGCGTGTCGGCACCGTAGTTTTCCACTATCATATCAGGGTTCACGACGTTGAACATCGACTTGCTCATCTTCTCGATGGCCCATCCGCACTTGTAGACTGGGAGGGGTGATGGGTGTTGGGTGATGGGTGTTGGGTGATGGGTGTTGGGTGATGAGGGGTCCGGTGACGATGAGGGAGACGACTGGCTGCCGTCCTCAAAGATGAAGCGGGCCTGCCGGTACTCCGGCCGCCAGGCGCGAAAGGCGTCTATATCCAGCACGTCGGCATGCACGATGTTCACATCCACGTGTATGGGAGTGGTGTCGTACCGGTCCTTGAGGCCGAAACTTACGAAGAGCGGGCTCTCCTTCGAGGCCGCTGCATCGCCGTTTTCGTTCACGCGATACACGAAGTTGGAGCGTCCCTGTATCATTCCCTGGTTCACGAGCTTCTGGAACGGCTCCTCGCGGCAGCTGTAACCGTAGTCGTGAAGGAACTTGTTCCAGAACCTGCTGTAGATGAGGTGGCCCGTTGCATGCTCCGTTCCGCCCACGTACAGGTCCACGTTCTGCCAGTATTCGTCGGCCTCACGGCTCACCAGAGCCTCGTTGTTGTGCGGGTCCATGTAGCGCAGATAGTAGGCGCTGGAGCCTGCGAAGCCCGGCATGGTGTACAGCTCGATGGGGAACACGGTGCGGTTATCGACCAGGCTCTTGTCAACCACCTTGTTCTGCTGCGTGTCCCAGGCCCACCGTTTGGCATGACCCAGCGGCGGTTCGCCCGTTTCGGTGGGCTCGTACTTGTCAATCTCGGGCAGTTCCAGGGGCAGATACTGCTCCGGTATCATATAAGGCATGTCGTCCTTATAGTAAACCGGGAACGGCTCTCCCCAGTAGCGCTGGCGCGAGAAGATGGCGTCGCGCAGGCGGTAGTTCACCTTCACGCGGCCCAGATGGTGCTCGCTCACGTAGCGCTTGGTGGCCTCGATGGCCTCCTTTACGGTAAGGCCGTTGAGCGAGAAGGCCGACTGCTTGCCCTCCTGGGGGCTGTTGCAAACGATGCCTTCCTTGGCGTCGTAGCTTGCTTCCGACACATCGGCGCCCTCGACGAGCGGAACGATGGGCAGGTTGAAGTGCCGCGCGAAGGCATAGTCGCGGCTGTCGTGAGCCGGAACGGCCATGATGGCGCCCGTGCCATAGCCTGCCAGTACGTACTCCGATATCCACACAGGAATCTCCTCGCCCGTAAACGGATTGATGGCGTACGAACCCGAGAACACGCCCGTTACCTTGCGGTCGGCTATGCGCTCGCGTTCGGTGCGCTTCTTCACGTAGGCCAGGTACTCGTCAACGGCCTGTTGCTGCTCCGCGGTGGTAAGTCTGGCCACCAGCTCGCTCTCGGGCGCCAGCACCATAAACGTGACTCCGAACATGGTATCGGCCCTTGTGGTGAAGATGGTGAAGGAGTTCTGGGTGGCGGATGATGGATGTTGGGTGTTGGATGAGGGGCGATGAGGGGCTACCTTGAACTCTATCTCGGCCCCTTCCGACCGCCCTATCCAGTTGCGCTGGGTCTCTTTCAGCGAGTCGGTCCAGTCTATCGTGTCCAGCCCGTCGAGCAGTCGCTGTGCGTAAGCACTCACTCTGAGGCACCACTGGCGCATCTTCTTCTGCACCACCGGATAGCCCCCGCGCACGCTCACGCCGTCAACCACCTCGTCGTTGGCCAGCACCGTGCCCAGCCCGGCGCACCAGTTAACCATCGTTTCGCCCAGGTAGGCAATGCGGTAGTTCATGAGCGCCTTCTGCTGTTCATGCTCGTTCATGCTGTGCCAGTCGCGTGCAGAGAACTGGAGTTCCTCACTCTGCGCCACGTCCAGGTCCAGTGTACCCTCATCATCGAAGTGGCGGACCAGCTTCTCGATGGGCTCCGCCTTCTGCAGTCGGTTGTCGTAGTAGGAGTTGAACATCTTTTCAAACGCCCACTGCGTCCAGTGATAGTAGCCTGGGTCGCAGGTGCGCACCTCCCGATCCCAGTCGAACGAGAAGCCGATTTTGTCCAGCTGCTCCCTGTAGTGGTTGATGTTCTGCTCCGTAGTGACAGCCGGATGCTGCCCGGTCTGTATGGCATACTGCTCTGCCGGCAGCCCGTAGGCGTCGTAGCCCATGGGGTTGAGCACGTTGAAGCCCTGCAGCCGCTTGTAGCGGGCATAGATATCGGAGGCTATGTAGCCCAGCGGATGGCCCACATGCAGCCCTGCTCCCGAGGGATAAGGGAACATGTTGAGCACGTAGAACTTCTTTTTCTCCTTGTCTTCGGTCACCCGGTAGGTGTTGTTCTCCACCCACCGGCGCTGCCATTTCTTTTCAATTTCCCTGAAATTGTATTCCATTTATGTCTCTTGAATTTTATTTATAAGCGCTTGTCGGTATGTGTTCTCCGCGCGTGCGCAGAGATAGATGTGGCAAAATTACGAAAAATAAATGAGATAAAGGCTCAAAACAGGAAACTTTATCCGCTCCTTTGCTTGGCCCGCCGGCAAGCAGCATGTTTGCTGCTGCGGGCGAGGGGCGGAGCAGATGCTTTTTAAAGACAGAGTAGCTCCTTTTTAAAGACAGAGTAACAAAGTAATTTTTTCGCTGCTTGCAGTTTCCTGCTGGCTTGCTGATGCGGTGTAAAGACAGAGTAACTCCTTTTTAAAGACAGAGTAACAGAGTAATTTTTTTGCTGCATGCAGTTTCCTGCTGGCTTGCTGATGCGGGTGAAAGACAGAGTAACTCCTTTTTAAAGACAGAGTAACAGAGTAATTTTTCTGTTGTTCGATTTATAAAACGGGAAAGTGATAGATGGAAAAACAGCAATGAATACCCACAAGGCAAACCTGTATCCTCCCCTTAGAAAGGGGAGGTTAGGAGGGGATGATTGCACCAGGAAATTACCAACAGCCTGCCGGCAGATTGCCAACTGCCTGCCAAGTGGTCATCCCCTCCTCCGCCTCCCCTTTCCAAGGGGAGGATACCAGTTAGCCTTGCAGCACATTGTTGCTCATTCTTTCCTAACGTATAAACACCCACGCAGCAGTAAAACAATACTTTGTTACTCTGTCTTTACACCGCAACAACAGCAGAAAAAATACTTTGTTACTCTGTCTTTACACCGCAACAACAGCAGAAAAAATACTTTGTTACTCTGTCTCTACACCGCAACTACAGCAGAAAAATTACGCTGTTACGCTGTCTTTAAAAACTGTCAGCAGCCTTTCCTCCCCTTAGAAAGGGGAGGTTAGGAGGGGATGATTGCACCAGGAAATTACCAACTGCCTGCCTGAAGATTGCCAACTGCCTGCCAAGTGGTCATCCCCTCCTCCGCCTCCCCTTTCCAAGGGGAGGATACCAGTTAGCTTTTCTGCACATTGTTGCTTATTCTTTCCTAACGTATAAACACCCCCGCAGCAGTAAAACAATACTTTGTTACTCTGTCTTTACACCGCAACTACAGCAGAAATAATACTTTGTTACTCTGTCTTTACACCGCAACTACAGCAGAAAAATTACGCTGTTACGCTGTCTTTAAAAACTATCAGCAGCCTTTCCTCCCTTTAGAAAGGGGAGGTTAGGAGGGGATGATTGCGGCAGGAAAAGTCCTTTTGCGACTCTGCTCATAAGCTGTTAAAAATCAACAAGTTATGAGCAGAAGAGCAGGAGGTGGCTTTCAAGCCTCTTGAACGGCATCTTCAAGAGGCTTGAAGCTATCGTTCAAGGAGCTTGAAGGACAGCTCCAGCGAAACGCGAGCAAACAATGGGGGCGCAGACTGATGAACTGCAAATCTCAAACTGCAGAACTGCAAAAAGCAAACTGATGAACTGCAAAAAGCAAACTGATGAACTACAAATCTCAAACTGCAGAACTGCAAAGCGCAGACTGCCGGCCATCGGCATCTGAAAAGCATAAAAACACCCGCGTATTTGCAGCCTTTGGGGCGGCTGATTGCAAATACGCGGGGTTGGAATAAAGGGGCTATCAAACAGAACAAGCGGCCCTAAAGCAACGGGGACAGTCGTCAGGGGCAGCGCTACTCCTCGGTGAAGAGCACCTGGATAACGGTCTGGCCAACGGCCTTGAGGGTGTTCTTGTCAATGTGCTCCATGTCGTCGGCCAGCGTGTGCCACGTGGGCCCGAAGCTGCTTTGCGGGCAGTTGGGGTAATAGGGGATGATGTCGATGGTGGGAATGCGGGCTATCTCGTTCACCGGAACATGGTCGTCGGTGATGTAACCGCCCTCAGAGCGGGGGAAATAGCTGCCGTATCCGGCCTTTCGGGCGGCCCGCCAAACCTTCTTCACGATTTCGGGGGCGTAGCGTTTCGACATTCCTTCCTGGTAGAACTTGGCTCCCTGGCCGCCTACCATGTCGAGCAGAATGCCGTAACGGGCCTCGTAGCCGGCGGCGTTCTGTGCCCAGTACTGGGCGCCCAGGGCCCATGAGCTGGCATCGTCTGCCACGCCGGCCCACTGCGGAGTTCCCCAGTCTTCGGCATCAAAGCACACGAAATCGACGCCGAACGAGAGCTCCTCGCCCCACTTCCCTGCCTCCGGGGTGGCCTGCGGGGCGGCTGCGGAGGCGGCACTTCCCTGCGCGGAGTGGGCAGGTACGGCGCTGCGGCTGGCCGAGAGCAGACGGGCTATCTCCAGCATCACGGCCACGCCGCTGGCTCCATCGTTGGCCGCAAGGACGGGTTTGCGCCAGTTGAGCGAGTCGGGGTCGTTGTCGGCCCACGGCCGTGAGTCCCAGTGGGCGCAGAGGAGGATGCGGGTGGTGGCGCCGGGGTTGAAGGACGCGATGATGTTACGGCTGTGCAGGATGGTGCCGTCGTAGCCTTTGAGGTCGGCGCGCTGGGTCTTCACTTGGCATCCATACTGGCGGAACCGGGCTTCAATCCAGTCGGCACAGCGGTCGTGTGCGGCCGAATTCATGTCGCGGTAGCCGAAGTTGCACTGTGCCTGGGTAAAGGCGTAGGCGCTGTCGGCATTGAAGGCGGGGCCTGCGGGTTCCACTTTCTCCTCGGCGTCGACCTCGTCGGCGTCGGGCGAAGCCATCTGCGGGAACAGCACTCCCTTGAAGACGATGAACAGGATGAGGGCAACAGCAGCCATGATAGCGATGATTAGGATGGTACGTTTCTTCATTTTCTTGCGTTTTGGACTTGTGTCATCACCCTGAGCCAGTTGCCTCCCCAGATGCGGGCGATGTCTTGCTCGCTGTACTTGCGGCGCAGCAGGCAGATGGTAAAGTTGATGAGTTCCGACGAGTCGGCAAGTCCGCGGATGCCGCCGTCGCCGTCGAAGTCGGTTCCCAGCCCCACATGTTCTATTCCCATCACGCTGATGGCGTGCTCCAGGTGGGCCACCGCGTCGCGTATGTCGGCCTCTCCGGCCTGCCGCAGGAATCCGGCGTAGAGCGTGGTGTGGGCCACGCCGCCCTTAAGGGCCAAGGCCCGGAGCTGCTGGTCGGTAAGGTTGCGGGGCACGTTGCACAGTGCGCGGCAGTTGGAGTGGCTGCACACGATGGGCAACTGGCTGATGTCGAGGGCATCGTAGAAGCTGCGTTCGGCTCCGTGAGACAGGTCCACCATGATGCCTTGGGCGTTCATCTCGCGGATAACCTGCTCTCCGAAGGCGGAAACTCCGCCATGCGTGCCGCTGCCCCGTGCGGAGTCGCAGATCTGGTTGTCGCCGTTGTGGCACAGGGTGATGTACACCACGCCCCTTTGGGCAAAGTGGCTGATGTTTGAGAGGTCGCTGCCAAGGGCCAGACCGTTCTCTATGCCGAGCATGACAGACTTGCGTCCGTGCCGTTTGTTCTCGTATAGCTGGGCCGGAGTGCGGGCTATGGCCACGCTGGCGGCATGCTCGTGCACGGTTGCCTCTATCTTGTCGAAGATGAAGTCGGCATAAGCCGTGGGCGTGATGTGGCTGAGCAGTTCCGCTTGCTGCGGGTTGTACTTCTGCAGTCCGGCGATGTCAATCTTTTCTGCGAACGGCTCCCCGGGCTTGGGTTGCGGCAGATAGGCCACCATGGTTACGGCATCCTGCCTGCCGTCGGCCATCTTGTGCAGGTCAACCAGTATGCGGGGGTCTCGCTGAGCGAAGTTCACGCCCTGCGGAAAGAACATGGGCGTGTCGCAATGAGTATCGAGTGTGAGCACCCGATGGTGCAGGCGCTTGGCTACGGAGAAGTTTCCGGCCTCGCCGACGAGCCATTCAAAGAGCTTGAGGCCCTCCTGCTGCAGCCATTCCGGATGCCACTGCACGCCCAGAACAGCCTTGAACTCGGTGCTCTCGATAGCTTCGGTAACGCCGTCGGGGGCCTGCGCCGTTACGCGGAAGCGCTTGCCGGGGTCTTGAACGGCCTGATGGTGGAAGGAATTCACGTACAATCGCTCGGCTCCATATATCCCGTGCAGGATGGAGTCGGGCTCTATGCTCACGCTATGGGTAGGCTCCTGGCGGTCGGCATCTTGGCTGTGCTTGAGCAGGCGGGCTGCTGCGGGCATGCCTTGGGCTATGTCCTGCATGAGCGTACCGCCCAGGGCAAGGGCCAGGGTCTGTATGCCGCGGCAGATGCCCAGCATGGGTATCTGGCGGTTAAAGGCCAGGCGGGTGAGTAAAAGTTCGGGTAAATCGCGCTCGGAGTTGATGCCGTGCAGCTGTGGCAACGGCTCCTCGCCCGCCCAGAGCGGGTTATAATCGCCTCCGCCGGTAAGGAGCAGGCCGTCGATGCGGTCGAGCGTGCCGATGATAACATCCTTGTCGGCCACCGGAGGGATGATAACGGGCGTGCCGCCGGCCGCTACCACCTGCGTATAATAGCGGTCGCGCAGGGCTGCATCGCCGTTGGTGTAGTTGGAAGTAATGCCAATGACCGGGCGGTTACTGGCTTCGGGGAAGGTCGCATAGACGGAGTCGAGATGCGACTGCAGGTCAAAATCGTTCATGCTTTTACTTTTGCTCTGTTTTGACGGGTATCTCCCGCTTGATGCTTTGCTCCAGAGAGATGAGCGTCTCGGTGCTCACAACGCCCGGAATGGACTGCAGCTGACCGTTCAGCAGGTCCATGAGCTGCTCGTTGTCGTGGGCATAGAGCTTGATGAGCATGGTGTAGGGGCCGGTCGTGAAGTGGCATTCCACAATCTCGGGAATGCTCATCAGCCGTTCCACTACGTTCTTATACAGGCTTCCGCGCTCCAGGTTGAGCCCCACGTAGGTGCAGGTGGAGTAGCCCAGACTCTTGGGATTGATGTCGAATCCGCTGCCTGTGATGACGCCGTTTTCGACCAGATGCTGCACGCGTTGGTGGATGGCGGCACGCGAAACGCCGCATTCGGCTGCCACGTCCTTGAAAGGAATACGTGCATTCTGGGAGAGAATGCTGAGTATCTTCTTGTCTAAATTGTCTATTCTGTCCATTACTAAGCTTTTTGTTGATGATGAGTGGAGTTTACAATGTGTCAACAAAAATAGGCAATTAATGTGATATAAACAACAAAATGCACGGAATTTTCGGTTTTCCGTGCATTTTGTCAGCTTTTTGCCTGTTACGTGCGGGGTTGCTGCCGTTATGCCAGGTTAGCGTTGCCGACGTGAGGCAGTCTTCTTGGCAGGGGCCTCCGCTTGGCTCTTGTCGGCCTTGGCGGGAGCTTCGGCAGGCTTCTCCTGCTCAATGCTCACCAGCTCTACGGTGAACACAAGTGCCGAGTAGGGCTTTATCTGGCCGGCCTGGCGGCTGCCGTAGGCCAGTTCCTGCGGGATGTAGAGCT
Organism: Prevotellaceae bacterium KH2P17; assembly: GCA_900199655.1. Classification (GTDB taxonomy): domain Bacteria; phylum Bacteroidota; class Bacteroidia; order Bacteroidales; family Bacteroidaceae; genus Prevotella. Next base: position 262,129 of record FZRE01000002.1, on the reverse strand, counting down.
CCCACTTGCTGCCCGTGGGCATCATGGTGAGGGCCTCGGTCCAGCCTTTGATAACCTGGTCGCAGCGGAACGAGCTGGTCTGCGGGTTGCGTTTGTAGCTGCTGTCGAATACGGTGCCGTCGATGAGTTTGCCCTCGTACTTCACCGTTACCTTGTCGGTAGCCTTCGGAATGGCACCGTTGCCGGCGCTGATGACCTTGTACTGCAGTCCGCTGGCAGTGGTCTTGACGCCCTCCTTGGTCTTGTTGTCGGCCAGCCAGCGCTCGTTTTCGGTCTTGTAGGCGGCGTTGCGGGCCTCAATGTCGGCCGTGCGACGGGCTTCGTAGAAACTTTCGGCCTCCGACTGGGCGAAGAACGTGTTGTCATCTGTTACCCCGGCGAGGAATCCCTGATGAAAAGGACGGGCCGCGATGGAGTCCTTGGTGTTCTCAAAGTCGGCCTTGGCACCGGGCAGAATGCGCTCGGCAGCCATGCGGGCTATCTGCACCCCGGCGTTGTAAGCTTTGTATTCGGGGTCGTTCATGCGCTGCAACGCCTCGTTGTAGCCCTGCACGAAGTTGGCCATGTAGGCCGTATCGACGCCGTACTCCTGCTTCAGGTAGTTCATCAGGCCGCGTGTAGAGGCCTTTCCCACGGCGTAGCTAACAGTATCGGAGGGCGTGGCAAGCACCACGGCCTCAACGGGCTGCGCCGTCGTTTTCTTCTTCTTGTTTTTCTTCTCGGCCATAGCCGGGCTCAAAGAGGCACTCGCCAAGATGACGAGTGCAAGCAAAATCACCTTTTTCATGTTAGAAGCTATGATTATAAAGTCCCTCCCCGGAGATGGGAAGGGACCTGACTATTTATCTTGCCATATGCTTATTTCTCGATAGAAAGCAGCTCAATCTTGAAGATAAGGGCAGAGTAAGGCTTGATGTTGTTCTGCAGCTGCTCGCCGTAAGCCATCTCCTGCGGGATGTAAACCTCCCAGGCAGAGCCCACGGGCATGTGCACCAGGGCCTCGGTCCAGCCCTTGATAACCTGGTTGGCGTGCAGGGTCACGGGCTCGCCACGCTTGTAGCTGCTGTCTATTACCTTGCCGTCGAGGGTGCGGCCCTCATAATGTACCTTCACCAGTGAGGTGTCCTTGGGGATAGGACCGTTACCTTCCTTGATGACCTTGTACTGCACTCCCGACTTCAGTGTTACCACTCCGGGCTTCTGCTTGTTGGCAGCGAGGAACTTCTCGCCGGCCTCCTTGTTGGGTCCATACTGCTTGAGCAGGTTCTTCTGGCGGATATCGGTCATCTTGGCCTGTGCCACCTGCTGTGCCTGTTCCATGCTGTAGAGGCCCTTCTTGCCGGTAGTACCGGCCACGAAGCCGGCCATGAAGTTCTTCAGACTGATGGTTTTGGTCGAGTCATCGCCGAAAACCTCGCGGTTGATACCCTTCACCATCTGGTTTGATATCTGCTGTCCAATCTGGATACCGGCGTAGTAGGCAGCCTTGCCCTTGTCGTCGCCGGCGTTTGCACCGTCGTTCAGGCCCTTGAGGAACTGGTCCATGTACGTCGTGTCGATGCCCATGCGGCCCACTAAGAAATCTTTGAGTCCCTGCGACTGGGACATGCCCATGGCGTAGCTCATAGAGTCTACATCGCTCTTGAGGTTAGCCTTGGGGGTTGAATGTCCGCAACCCGTGAGGGTGGCGGCTGCAATAGCCAGAGCGGCTACGAAAGTCAGTTTTTTCATTGTTGTATAATTGCTTTTTTGAAATTTCTAAATCAGCGTTTCAGAGCACTTCCAGCAGTTCGACGTCGAAGATGAGCGCCGAGAACGGAGGTATCTGCTGGCCGGCTCCGCGCTCGCCGTAGCCGAGGCTGTAGGGGATGAAGAAGCGGTACTTGGCGCCCTCCTGCATGAGCTGCAGGCCCTCGGTCCAGCCGGCAATTACCTGGTTGAGGCCGAACACGGCAGGCTCGCCGCGCTGGATACTGCTGTCGAAGAGCGTGCCGTCTACCAGCATTCCCTCGTAGTGACAGCGCACCTGGTCGGTTGCCTTGGGCTTTTTGCCGTTGCCCTCCTTGAGCACTTTGTACTGCAGTCCGCTGGGTAAGGTCACTATACCGTCCTTACCGGCATTCCGGGCCAGGTAGTTTTCGCCCGTTTCCTTATTGGCCGAGAAGCGCTCGGCAGCAGCAGCGCGCTGCTTCTGTTCCTGCTCCTGGAAGAAATTCTGTACCAATGTCTGCGCTTCCTGCTCATCGAGCTGCAGCTTGGAGCCCATGATCACGTCCTTGATAGCCTGCGCGAAATCGTCGATGTTCAGTTGCCTGGCACCCATGTCAACCAGCTGGCGGCCGATGCCAAGTCCCAAAGCGTAACTTACTTTGTCCATGTCTGTCTGTTTGCTTGCTTAATATAAATAATGTGCAAAGGTACTATTTTATTCTGACTGAATACGATTTATTCCGAAAAAAATACTAAATTTGTAGTTAGTTAATATTCTGTGCTTATGAAGAAAATCGTATTTCTTACCGGAGCAGGCATGTCGGTAGAGAGCGGATTCAAGACTTTTCGCGGCAACGACGGCCTCTGGGAGAACTATCCCGTGCAGCAGGTGGCCTCTCACGAGGGGTGGGAAGCCGACCCGGTGCTGGTTACCAACTTCTACAACATGCTGCGGCAGAAGCTCTACCGAGCCCAACCCAACGAGGGACACCGCCTCATCAGCAGCCTGGAGAAGGACTATGAGGTTACTGTTATTACGCAGAACGTGGACGACCTGCACGAACGCGCCGGCTCGTCGCACGTCATCCACCTGCACGGCGAGCTCGCCAAGGTGTGCTCCAGCCGCGACCCTTACAACCCGGAGTTCATCGTCAGCCTGCCCGAAGACAACTGTCAGGTGGCCCCGGGAACCAAAGCCGGCGACGGGAGCCTGCTGAGGCCCTTCATCGTCTTCTTCGGCGAGAGCGTTCCCATGATTGAACCGGCCGCCCGCGAGGCCCAGCAGGCCGACGTGTTCGTCATCATCGGCACCTCGCTCAACGTTTATCCGGCAGCCGGGCTCATACAGTACGCCCCGCCGCAGTGCCCCGTGTACCTCATAGACCCCGAACCCGTGATGGCCGGCGGCTACCGGAACGTAACCCACATACAGCAGGGAGCCAGCGCCGGCATGCGCCAGTTGTGCCGCCTGTTGGCCCAAAACGGCTGACTGCAAACGAGAAACGGGAATCGGAAGGTTCCCGTTTGTTTTTGCAAAATTTACTTATTTATTTACATGAAGGTTCAAAATTAATGCCTATATTTGCACAAGCCACCGACCCCATACACACGCGTCGGAAGCCGAGATGACACCAGCCGGACGGCCGCAGGGCACGTTTGCGCTTATCTTTACAACAAACACATGGAGGACAAGACCATGATGAACGAACTCATTGACACGCTGCACACCGAGCAATGCTCGCTTGTAGTGCTGCACGAAGGAAACATCAACACCTTCAACGGACGTGGCGTAAGGACACTCTACAACATTCTGAACGACGAACCCGAGCTGCTCTTCGGCGCCAAACTGGCCGACAAGGCCGTGGGCCGCACAGCAGCAAAGGCCATGGCGGCCGGCGGCGTGGTCGAGGTTTATGCCGACGTAATAAGCGACCAGGCCTTCGACGTGCTGCGCGATGCCGGCATCAAGGTGAATTACGACAAGAAGGTAGACCACCCCACCTTCCTTAAGATATGGGAAAAGCTCGGCGAAGCCGACTGAAAGTTTGCCCATCAGCGCCTTCACCGGCGGCAGGCAGCGCTGTGGCAGGCCGTCGGTTTTGTCAGGAAACTTGCCAATTTTTAACACATTTTATACCAACCGGAAAAGTAAAAACGGCACAGTTCCGGCACCGAGAACGGCTCTTCGGCCGCCCGTTTTTACCCACTTGCAGCACCTGAAACATGCTTCATGAACCTTGAAGCATACCTCCGGCGGCGGCAGACGGTACGTTCTGCCTGCCTGAAGATATGTTCCGGCTTTGTTGAACGCATCCTTCAAGCCTCTTGAAGCATACCTTCAGGAACCCCGAAAATACGGATAAAAACACAAAATGTTGATTATCAACCATTTATAACATATCTGATTTCTGCCTTATTTTGACCCACAGGCGGCTCCGGAGAAAACCCGCGCCGCCTTTTCTTACTGTATTGTAAGGATAAACAGCAGGTTTTAACAGTGCCAGGCAGAGGTTTCGGCCCCTGACGCAGGCATGGCCTCGGGCAGGTGTTTCGCTCTCTCGGCTAACGGGGCAGTCATGGTCAAACCTGCGGACTGTTCCTCTTGAGAACGTCGGGGCAACGTGTTAAGAAAATAATACAAAAAGATTAAAAAACTTGTAATTTATGATTAAGTGCCAGAAAAATGTTTATCTTTGCAGCCAAAGAGTCTACACAAGTTTGCGGCCGCACGTGCGCAAACTCCCTGATGCCATGAAACTTAAATGTAAAGACAGGAATTTAAATAACCAAATAAAAACTTATGAAACAGGACACAACCATCTGTGCAGACGGCAGGCGCTACATTCTCTTGCTCGCCGCATGTCTCTTTCTATCGCCGGTCTTGAGCTTCAGCGCCCCCGGTGCAGGCGGAGGCAGCCTTGTAACCCAGCAGGATGATGCGTACCAGCTGCAGGGCAACGTAACGACCCGCGACGGCGAGCCCGTAACAGGCGCCGTTGTAAAGGCCGACAACAAGACAGGAGCCATTACCGATGCCGAGGGCAACTTCACCCTCCGCGTAACCCGGGGCCAGGTGATAGAGGTTTCGTCGCTCGGCTTCGTTACCCGCAAGCTCACCGCCGACGGCCGGACGAGGGTCAGCATCATGCTCGAGGAAGACGCCAAGTCGCTCGACGAGGTCGTGGTTGTGGGCTACGGCAGCATGTCACGCAGGGATGTTACGAGCTCCATCACCACCGTCAAGGCCAAGGACATGAACGTGGGCGTTTACTCCTCGCCCGCCCAGCTGCTGGAGGGCAAGGTCTCCGGCCTCACCATCACGCAGAGCAGCAACCCCAACGGCACCCCGTCGATAACGCTGCGCGGCGCCTCCACCTTCCGTACCGGTGCGGCGCAGGAGCCGTACTACGTGGTAGACGGCATTCCGGGAGTGCCGCTCTCGGTTGTTTCACCTGACGACATAGAGAGCATAGACGTGCTGCGCGATGCCTCGGCCACGGCCATCTACGGCTCCAAGGCCGCCAACGGCGTCATCATAGTGACAACGAAGAAAGGCCGTAAGGGCGACCACGCCACCGTTAACTACAGCGCCTACGTGGCCGTGGACAACGTAGCCAAGCGCTACGAGATGCTCAGCGGGACCGAATACCGCAACTTCATGAACGAAAACAAACTTGCCATTGACCCCAACGACGAGGGCAACGTGGATACCGACTGGCAGGAGGAGGTGCAGCGCACGGGCCTCTCGCAGAACCATAACCTCGCCATCTCGGGCGGCTCGGCACGCACTTCGTACAGCGCCAGCTTCAATGTATTCAGCAACAATGGCGTGATACGCGGCACCGACAGCAAGCGGTACCTGGGCCGAGCCTTCGTGGAGACCAAGGCGCTGGCCAACAGGCTCACGCTCTCCTTTAACCTCAACGGCAGCCTCACCAAGCAGAACGACGTGCCGCATCTGGGCGATGCCATGAGCGTTTACGATGCCATGACCTACTTCCTGCCCATATCGCCCGTGAAGGATGCTGCCGGCAAGTGGTTCGAACGCCCCTCGCGCTCGCAGTATTACAACCCGGTGGGACTGTACAGGGAGAGCATCAACGAGACCAAAGTGAAGAGCATGCAGGCTGTGGCCAAGGCAACGGTAGACATCATCGACGGACTCAACTTCAACCTCAACCTCTCCTACCAGAACCAACACTACACTTACAACACCTACTACAGCTCCGGTTCCTACATCAAAGCAGGCGCCCAGGGCTACGCAAGGCGTGCAAGCGTGGAGAACGACCACAAGACCGTGGAGCTGTTCTTTAACTACAACAAGACCATAGGCAAGGTTCACAAGCTGGGAGCCATGCTTGGCTACTCGTGGGAAGAGGGCAACGACAACGACGGTTTTCAGGCTACGGGCTCTCACTTCTTTGACGATACGCTCACGTTCCATAACCTCGGGCTCTCCAACAGCCAGGACCGCATCGACTACGGCAACTACTACCTCTCCACGCTCCGCATGATTTCCTTCTTCGGCCGCGTGAACTATGCCTATGCCGACAGGTATCTGCTGCAGGCAACGGTGCGCCGCGACGGCTCTTCGGCTTTCGGCCGCAACAACCGGTGGGCCACCTTCCCCTCCGTATCGGCGGCATGGCGGCTCTCTGAAGAACCCTTTATCAAGCGCCTTGGCGTGTTCGATGACCTCAAGTTCCGCATCGGCTACGGCGTAAGCGGCAACTCGCTGGGCTTCGATGTCTTTACGGCAACACAGGTGTACGGCGCCCTCGGCGGCTGGACTACTAACTTCGACAACAGGCCCATACAGACTATTGGGGCCACGCGCAACGCCAATCCCGACCTGAAGTGGGAGCGCACGGGCATGTTCAACATAGGTATTGACTTCGGATTCCTGGCCAACCGACTCAACGGAACGCTCGAATTCTACAACAAAACCACCAATGACCTGATAGCGGACTACCAGGTTTCGACCACCAAATACCTCTACAACTGGCTCACAACCAACGTAGGGCGCATCAGTAACCGTGGCGTTGAGCTTACCGTCAACGCCATACCGGTGCGTACCGGCAACTTTACGTGGAGCACATCGCTCAACATCTCGCATAATAAAAATAAGGTGGAAAAGATTTCAAGCGCCGAGTTCTCCGTCAACTTCATGGACGAAGCCTACCTCGGCGGCTACGGACAGACTGGCATGCCGAGCCAACGCATCAGCGAGGGTGAACCAATTGGCACCTTCTACGGATGGAAATGGGCCGGCTACAACGACGAGGGCGTGTCCGTATTCTATGAGTACGACGACGAGGGGAACCCCACCGGGAACACTACCTCTAAGCCCCAGTACAAAGACTTGGTAAAGTTAGGCTGCGCGCAGCCCAAGCTCACCTACGGCTGGAACAACACCCTGAACTACGGAAGGTGGACACTTACGGCCTTCATGCACGGCGTGCTGGGCAACAAAATCATGAACGCAACGCGTGCCCGCTTATCAAACATGGGCGACGCCGGCCTGCGCAACATCCTCAAGTCGGCCCTGGCAGAGAACAAAGTCACCGACATCAACTCCCACTATCTCTCTGACCGTTACCTGGAGAGCGGCTCCTACCTGCGCCTGTCCACGCTTTCGCTGGCCTACGACTTCGGCCGCATCGGCACCGCCATCAACAATCTGCGCCTGCAGGTAACGTGCAACAACCTCTTCTGCATCACGTCTTACAAGGGCCTTGACCCCGAGGTAGGTCTGGGAGGCATAGAGCCGGGCATCGACAACCGCCAGACCTATCCGCGCACCCGCACCTTCCTGCTGGGCGTAAACATCAACTTCTAAATCCAAAGACATGAGAAAAAAACATTCCAACATACTGTTGCTTTCGGCTGTTGCCATGCTGGCAGCGGGCTGCACCAATCTGGACGTCGACATCAAGTCGCAGTACACCACGCTTCCCGAGACGCAGGATGCCGTCGATGCCATATCTGGAGGCGTCTACAACAGCTACCGCGACGCCCTTGGCGAGAACCACTGGCTCGCGCAGTCCATCTCGTCAGACGAGTGCCTGGCCGTAGCCTTGGGCTCTGATTATTACGACGGAGGCCGCTTCCGCGACCTCGACCTGCACTCATGGAATGCCGATCACCCCTATCTGGAGACCATGTGGAACGGTGCCATGAACGGAGTGAACACTGCCAACAACGTGTTGGCACAGCTGAAGGATGAATCCTACGCCGCTCCTATCCGCGTGATGCGGGCTTTCTACTACTTTCTGCTCATGGACAACTTCGGCGGCGCGCCCATTCTCAGGGCCATGGGGCAGGAAGAAACCGACCGAGCAACGCGTGCCGAAGTGACTCGTTTCATTGAGAGCGAGGTCAAGGAATGCCTCGACAAGCTCACTACCGACGTGAACGAGAAGACCTACGGCAAGGTAACACGCTACATGGCAGAGGCGCTGTTGGTAAAACTGTACCTCAACTGGAATGTGTACACGGCCGAGAACGTGGCTTCCTATACGCCCGATACACCCAACCCGAAGCTGGAGGAGGCCGTTGCATACTGCGACGACATCATCAACTCGGGCCAATTTAACCTCGAGGGCGACTACTGGAGCAAGTTTCTGCCCACCAACGGGCCGCAGATAAAGGACTTCATCTACGCCATGCCGTACGACCGCATCACACAGCGCGGCATGCACTACGCCCGCTGGTGGACCCACCGAGACGGCCGCGCACAGTTTGACCACAACATGGCAGCATCCGTGGCGGGCGTATTACGCGGCAACGCCGAGTACTGCAACAAGTTCAATCTGCCCGGAGACGTGCGCAACGACCTATGGCTCAAGGGGCCCCAATACTACTGGAGCAACTACCAACGCACCGACAAACCATTCACGGTATCAACTACCAAGAAGGGCGTAGACCAGTTCTACAGCGGTGTCGACGGCGATGCAGAGGTTACCTGGCAGGTGAACCTGACCAACGGAGTTACCCTGCGACCGGAGCTGGGCAACCCTGAACTGACCATGAACGCCGGCAACGACAAGATTGGCCGCTCCATGGGTTACCGCAACATCAAGTTCTACATGGACCCCAACACCACCAGCGACGACGGCCGAAGCCAGTGCAACGACGTTCCCATCTTCCGTTTTGCCGACATCCTGCTGCTTAAAGCCGAAGCCATCCTGCGCGGCGCCAAGGCTACTAACGGCGATACGCCGCGTTCACTCATCAACCAAGTGCGCCAGGCTGCCAAGGCTCAGCTCATGGATACAGACCCCACGCTCGACGACTTGCTCGATGAGCGGGCCCGGGAGCTGGTGTGCGAGGGTTGGCGCCGCAACGACCTGATTCGCTTTGGCAAGTTTGAAGAGCTCTGGGGACTGCGCTCCTACAACCCGCAGAGTGCCGGCGAGAAGTTCCGCCGCATATTCCCCGTCCCCACCAAGGTGATGAACACCAATACAAACTGGAAGCAGAACGTTGGGTATTAGACAACAGGCAAGGAACAGAGAGGCCACGGAAGCAACTTGCATGCACAGCTGCTGCTCCCGCAGAGCCTCTCACTTTCTGTGCAATCACTCATCAACAGCAACATGAAGTCTCTATTTCTTTCGCTTGCAACGTGTCTTTTTTTAACCTCGGCAGCGGCGCAGCAGCCCATCGAAGTGCTGGTGCACCGCGGCGCCAACTCGCTGGCACCGGAGAATACCGTGGCATCTGCGCTTGCCGCACTCGACTACGGAGCCTCTTGGATAGAGGTTGACGTCAGGCAGAGCAGCGACGGCGTGCTCTACAACCTGCACGACGAAACCCTCGACCGCACCACTAACGGCCACGGACCGATAGCCCGCATGCGGTCTGCCGACATCGACCGCCTGGATGCGGGCAGCTGGTTCAGTCCACGCTTTGCCGGCACCAGAGTGCCCACCATTGCCACCATGCTCGACAGCCTGAAAGGTCGCGCCAACGTGTTCTTCGATGTCAAGGACGGCGTCTCGCTGCCCCGCCTCATCAGCCTCGTACGTTCAAGGGGCTGGCAGCACAACAGCTTCTTCTGGTTCGGCAGCCGCAAGATGCAGGACAGGTTCGTGCGCCTGGCTCCGGAACTTAAAATAAAGGTAAACGCAGAGAGCTATGCCGAGCTGCAACAGTGGATGCGCGTATGCCGACCCATGGCCATAGAGATTTCGCCGGCCCACCTCACCGACTCCATCCGCAACTACTGCCGGGCACGGGGCATCAAAATCATGGCCGCACTGATGATGAAGAACGGCGACGAAGCCTATCGCGAAGCCATCAACTGCCACCCCGACATGGTGAACCTCGACCAGCCCGAACGCTTCCGTCAGGTACTCCGACAGCTGCAGTACGAACGCAACCGCACCGCTGCTTTCATGTCCGACGCCCACATACAGGATGTTATCTCGCACCCGGAGCTGCTGCGCACCATGAACGTACAGGTGCAGTCAACGCGTCTCTTCAATGAGAACATCTTCGCCCTGCGCGCTGCTCTCGACGATGCTGCCCGCCGCCAGGCCGGCATCGTGGTGCTGACGGGCGACATGACCGACAACGGGCAGCTCGTGAACCAGCACGCCGCAGCCCGCATACTGCATGAATACGAGCGCCGATACGGCATGAGCTTCTTCATGACCGTAGGCAACCACGACCCCAAGTCGCCTTTCGGAACCGATACCGAAGAGGCCAACTTCCTGGCTGCCGACGGCAGTTCGCACGCCATAGTGAGCGATTCGTCGCTCTATAGTGCCGCAGCCGTGCCGCCCGTACAGGTCGACACCACCCTGCGCAGCGCGGGTTACGAGGAGCAGATGCGCTGTTACAGCAGGTTCGGGTTCTTTCCCAGAGCCGATTATCTGTACTGGGAGACGCCTTTCTCGGCCTATACACCCGACAGCTACTCCTTGTTCAAGGCGCAGGAGGCCGCAAGCATCGCCAATCGGACTTGTACTTACTGCGACAGCCTGCGCGCCATAGACGCCAGCTACCTTGCAGAACCGGTGCAGGGGCTGTGGCTCATGGCCATTGATGCCGGCGTCTACCTGCCCGACAGCTTGGTTAACGGCCGCATGACGTACAAGAATTCGTCCGTTGGCTACAACAACGTGCTGCGCCACAAGCACCACCTGCTCTCGTGGGTGCGCAGGGTTACGGCCGAAGCACGCCGCCGCGGCAAGACGCTCATTGCCTTCAGCCACTATCCGTTGGCCGATTTTAACGACGGCGCCTCGCCCATCATCCGCCGTGCCTGGGGCAACGGAGCCTTCGACATCGACCGTGTGCCGGCCCCGGAGGTTACCGACTCGTTCCTCGAAGCTGGCTTGCGCCTGCACTTTGCAGGCCACATGCACGTAAACGACAAGGCCACCTACGCTGCCAAAGACGGCCGCCGGCTGGTCAACATACAAATTCCGTCGCTGGCAACCTGCATGCCGGCCTACAAGCTCGTTACCATCGGCATGGGAGGCGACTGCCAAGTAAGCACCGTACCGGTTGACTCGGTACCCGGATTCGATGCCTTCTTCGACCGCTACCGCCGTGAGTACGCCTACGAAAAGGCCCACGGACGCCGCCCGGTGTGGAGCATCGAGGCCCTGCAGTCCAGGAGCTATCAGCAGTTTTGCGACTGGCAGTTCCGCGACCTCACCCGGGTGCGCTTCATAGAGCGCGACCTTCCGGAGGTGTTGCGCCGTGAGCTGCTGCCCCGCAGCGGTGCTCAGCTGCTGCAGCGCATCGCTCCGCGCACGGCTGATGCCGAGCAGACGATGGACAGCTGGACAGGGTTCGACCTCGTGCTCGACCTCTACCGCCTGCACTATGCCGACAGTCTGGCCCTCGCCCTCATACCCGCAGAGCGCATGCGGCAGTACGACCTCGTGTTCAGCGCGCTCCGGCAGAGCCGCGAACAGAGCCCGTTCATCAGTCAGATGCGCAGCCTGGCCGCCATCTTCAACTGTTTCCGCCGTGACTGACGGTGCACCGATTATTTCTTCTTCGTAAGCTGTAGAAACCTACAGCAGGTGTTTTTCATGCAGCTGTAAACAACAAGGACACAAACAGCCGGTACCGGCAGGCCTGGCCTGCGGTCGCCCTTGTTTCTCCTCACGCCATGTCGGGGCAGGTGCGGGGCATGGATACATGCTGACGGTTATCCGAACGAGAACTCAACATCCTGGATTGCTATCAGCAGATTGCCGTCCTTCCGCCTCACCGTTACCTTGTTCTCCCGGGCCAGCCACCCCACGGCAAGGGCGGTATTCTCGAAACTCAAGCCCAGGTCCAGGCACAATCTGTTGATGTCGGTCTCGCCGCTGTCCTTCAGATAGCGCCAAACTCGGCCTGCATTAAAGCCTATTACTCCTTTTTCCATATCAGTTGTATGTTAAGTTGAACACCCGATGGAAGAGGAGTCCGGAGACTCCTCTCCACCTATACAAATATAAGGAAAAGTAAGAAACGGTGCAAACAATTTAACACTTTTTATTTACCGCCACCTTCGGTTGTCCGTTCCGTCTGCCCTGAACAGAGCAGCTGGTAGCGGTTGTTGCCGCGGTCGCTCTTCAGGCTCACGTGCAGCCAGCGCGCACCAGTCTTGGGTCGGTGGTACACAATGAGCTGGTCGTAGGGCAGGTTGCACACGATGAAGTCCTTCATCTTGCGCTGCACTTCGGCCGAAGGCGTAAAGATGTCGGCCGCCTCGCCCAGGGTATGCTGCGATGAGGGCACGCCACCTACCAGCCGGTTCACCTCTGCAGAGCGGAAACCGCTCGTGATACGCAGCACGCCGAAGCGCCTGCGCAGCGGTTCGAGCACACGTAGGCAGAGCTGGCGGAGGCGCTCCGTCTGCACTTCATTGGGTTCATTGCGCAGTCCGTAGCGTATAGCAGCGGCGGAGCGTGTAAGCTCTCCGAGCCTGAAATGCTCGGAGAGGAGAACGTCGTAGGTTTCTTTTTCGTTCATCCTGAATAATTTTTTAGTGGTCAATTAATTTTAGTTGTCGCTGCAAAGATACGCAATGCCCCCACCGGTTGCAAGCTCCGCGCTGGTACAACGCAGGGTACCATGTTGCAGCCTCGCTGCAGCGGGCTTGAGGCCGCTGCGGGGCGCGGTTTCTGCCTTGCAAATGCGGCGGGCCCGGAGCATCGCCATCAGGGTGGTGCTGCATGCCACCCGTTACTCAAAACCTATCATCCGGGAACTTTCGACAAGTGTCGCACGATTGTGTGACAAGTGTCGAATTCATGTGCGACACTTGTCGAAAGTTCCCGAAGCATACCTCTTGCACCCCCGGAAGCCAAAAATACGGCCGTCAAGTTTGCCCGATTGGAAATAAAGTTGTATTTTTGGGCAACTCATCGAAACATCTCTCTCACATGAAAAGAACCGTTATCTGTCTCGCATTCGTGCTTACCGGTCTCGCCGCATGGGCGCAGACGGGTCAGCTCCGGCGCTCCTCGCCCGAGTCCGAGGGCATTCCCACGGCCGCCGTAGCCCAGCTCTTCGACTCGCTGCTCGCCCTGCCAAGAACCAGCATACACAGCGTCATGGTGCTGCGGCACGACAAGGTGGTGGCCGAAATGTACCCCGAGCCCTTCCGACCCGAGTATGCGCACACGCTGTACAGCTGCTCAAAGACCTTTGTAAGCGCCGCCGTGGGCATTGCCATAGGCGAGAACCGGCTCCGGCTGACCGACCGCGTGGCCACGTTCTTTCCCAGAGAGCTGCCTGACAGCATCTCTCCCAACCTGGCAAGCATGACGGTACGCGACCTGCTCGTCATGGCTTCGGGCATTGAACCCGACTGGCAGCTGCGCAACGGCGCCGCTGACTGGACGCGGCAGTTCCTCTCGCGCCCCGTTGCCACGCCGGGCAAGCTCTTCAAGTACGACTCCCTGTGCACCTACATGCTCTCTGCCATCGTGCAGCGCGTAACGGGCACCACGCTGCTGGAGTATCTCAGGCAGCGCCTCTTCGGCCCCCTGGGCGTAACGGAGGTGCAGTGGGAGCTCAGTCCGGAGGGCATCAACACCGGCGGATGGGGCCTGCATGCCCAGAGCGAGACGCTGGCAAAGTTCGGACTCCTGCTCATGCACCACGGCAACTGGCACGGCCGGCAGCTCATACCCGAGCAGTGGACGCACGAGATGATGCAGAAGCAGATTGATAACGGGCAGCAGGGCTACGGCTACCAGATGTGGCGATGCGCCTATCCGGGCGCCGCCAGGGCCGACGGAGCCTTCGGGCAGTACATCTTCGTGATGCCCAAGGAAGACATGGTGATAGTGGTCACGCAGTATTCCAACTACGACGGGCAGCGCGAGCGCAACCTCTTCTGGCGACTGCTCATGCCCCGCGTAACGGATGCTCCGCTGCCCGCAGCCCCGCGGAGCGATGCGCGGCGACTACAGAAGCTCTCGCACGCCGTGCTTCCCACTCCCTCCGGCGCAAGGCGGGGCACCCATGAGGACAGCCTGCTGGACCGCACCAACACGCTGCCCGCAAACCAGTACGGGCTCAAGAGCATGCAGGCAGAGCGCCGAAGCAGCGAGATAGTGCTCACGCTCACCGATGCCAACGACCATGCCGTTAACCTGCGCCTGGGCTACCGCCGCTGGATTACCACCCAAACCACCGCCTGGCCCGCCTATACCATCAGCGCCCAAGGCCGCTTCAGCGGCATTACGCCCCCGTTCTTCGTGGCCGGCAGCTATGCCTGGCAGGGCAACCAGCTCCGCATCCGCCTGCATTACGTTAACTGGATAACGGCCGTAGACCTCACCGTAACTCCCTCCCCATCCGGCCCCAAAGTGCGTATCGAGTAGGCGAAGGAAAGAAAATCACTCTCCACCCATCACCTAACACCCATCACCCAACACCCACAAACCCATTCATCTACCACCCATCACCCAACACCCAACACCCAACATGCCCACCCTCAACCTCTTTTCGCATCCTATGTACGTCATGCTGAAGCCCATCGGGGCCCACTGCAACCTGGCTTGCACGTACTGTTACTATCTCGAGAAAGCCCATCTGTACGACCAAGTGCCGCGCCACGTGATGAGCGACCGGCTGCTCGAACGCTTCACCCAACAGTATATCGAGGCGCAGACCATGAACGAGGTGCTCTTTACCTGGCACGGCGGAGAAACGCTCATGCGCCCTCTCTCCTTCTACAAGCGGGCCCTGGAGCTGCAGCGCAAGTACGCCCGCGGCCGCGTAATATCCAATGCCATACAGACAAACGGCACCCTGCTGACCGATGAGTGGTGCGAGTTCTTCCGTGAGAACAACTGGCTGGTGGGCGTGAGTATAGACGGTCCGCAGGAGTTTCACGACGAGTACCGGCGCAGCCGCAGCGGGAAGCCGTCGTGGACGCAGGTCATGGCGGGCATCAAGCTGCTGCAGAAGCACGGCGTGGAGTGGAATGCAATGGCCGTGGTCAACGACTTCAACGCCGATTACCCGCTCGAGTTCTACCGTTTCTTCAAGCAGATAGGCTGCAAGTACATCCAGTTCACGCCCATCGTAGAGCGTATCGTGAGCCATGCCGACGGCCGCCATCTGGCCAGCCTCACAGATGCAGCCGACGCCCCGATGGCCGATTTCAGCGTAACGCCCGACCAGTGGGGCAGCTTCTGCTGTGCTATCTTCGACGAGTGGGTGCGCAACGACGTGGGCGAAGTGTTCGTACAGCTCTTCGATGCCACGCTGGCAAACTGGTGCGGGCAGACCCCCGGCATCTGTACCATGGGCAAAACATGCGGCCATGCGGCTGCCATGGAGTTCAACGGCGACGTGTACAGCTGCGATCATTTCGTGTTCCCGGAGTACCGGTTGGGCAACATCAACTCGCAAACGCTGCTCGAGATGATGTACGGCGACAAGCAGCGGGCCTTCGCAACGCTCAAACAAAAGCATCTGCCCCGGCAGTGCAGGGAGTGCAAGTACCGCTTCGCATGCAACGGCGAGTGCCCCAAGAACCGCTTCGTGACCGACGCTTACGGCAATCCCGGCCTCAACTACCTGTGCCGGGGCTACCTCCGGTTCTTCGAACACGTGGCACCCTACATGGACCGCATGAAGCAGTTGCTGGAGCAGCAGCGTGCCCCGGCCGAGATAATGAACGAAATAAAGCTGTAAGAATGCCGTTACCCAGGGTAACGGAGATGTGGATGAAGGGTGAAGTTGACCGTGAGGAGGAACTTTCGACACTTGTCGCACGATGGTGTGACAGGTGTCGAATAATCGTGCGACACTTGTCGAAAGTTCCCGAAGCTATTGTCCGCCATCTTCAAAGCGGACATAACTGAATGAAAAATGGGGTGAATGAAAGTGGCGGAGATTACACTTTTTCGTTGTCCTGACTGATGTGCTTCTTGCCGTCGTAGGTGAGCAGCATGTTGCGCGTGTAGCGGTAACGGCTGCTGGCCAGGCATTCGGCCTCGTCGAAGTGGTTGGAACGCACGTCAAACAGGCCGCACATGAAGTCGTATATCAGGTCGTTGGTAAAGTATTTGTCTTGGTTCCGGGCCATCATAGCGTAGCGCTCGGGGTGATGGTCGATGTAATCTTCGCTCACGAAGGCAAAGAACGGGATGCGTACCATTTGGAAGCTGTCGAAGTTGGGCTTACGTCTGCGGCCCGGTTCGGTGGCATGATCGCTGAAGTAAACCATCGCTTCGAGGTTCAGCTTGCTGCATGCGTACTCGTAGAACTGCTGCAGCACGTGGTCGGTATAGGCCAGGGAGTTCTTGTAGTTGGTCACGTTCTCCTGCACGCCGGGCTGCCCCCAGCGGGTGAAGGCGGCCGGATAGCGGCTCATGAAGTTGAAATGGCTGCCCATGAGGTGCAGCACCACGAGGTTGTTTTGTGTGGGGTCAACCTCATCAAGGAAGCTGATGAGCGTCTCGTCGTACTGCACGCGGTTTACTTCCTGCCGTGTCCATTTGGCCGTTTCGGCCGTATTGGCCACCAGGGTGATAGGAGTATCGGCCGCTCCCAGGTGCCCCTGGTTGCTGTACCAGTGCACTGTGTAGCCTAACTTGTGGGCTATGTCGACGATGGAGCACGACTCATAGAACGGCTTCAGGTTGTACTGGCTGCGTTCGGTGAGTGCTTTTTCCAGCGTGGGAACGGTCTGCATGGTGCACGAGTAGGCATTGCGGAAGAGCAGGAAGTGGCGGCTGTCGGCCGCGGAGGCACGCAGCCAGGGCGTTGTGTCTTCCTTCATGTCGGGATGATAGGCACTCATGAAGTCGCGAGAGGCCGACTCTCCTATTACCATCATGATGGTGTGGGGCTTATCGGAAGGCCTGCCGAGGGGCTCAACCCGCAGTTCCTGCATGCGCAGGGCAGCCTCGCGGATGTAGCGGAGGTTGTTGGCAGCGTACTCCCTCACGTTGGCGTAGAGCATGGCTATGCCCGTTCGGCCGAACACGCCGTGGTGAGGCTTGAAGGTGTAGATGCTGAAGAAGACGAACAGTCCTATCACTAAGCCGGCCCGGATGAGGCTTTCGGCATCGTGCCAGTCGGTGTTTAAGAGTACGTTTGCACCGCTCCGGCCGTTCACAACGAACAGTGCAGCCGTGAGCAACACCGCGGGCAGGACGGCCAGAGCATTCTGCCACCACGCAAAAGAACGGAAGAATTCGACCACCTCGTTCACGTCTGTTTCCTGAATGAGCTTCATTCCGTTGTCATCAATGCACACTCTGTACGTCACGAAGTAAACAATCTGGAACAGCGGAACAAGCATCAGCGGCAGCTCAACAAGTGCCACAACCCAACCCCAGGGGCACAGCAGGTTGAGCGCCGACAGCCAGCCGAAGATGTAGATGCCGAAGGTAATGTCCATGTAGTTCTCGTAATCGGGCGATGTCTTGCGGTTGGTGAGGTGAAAGAGCAGCGGATAAGTGACCATCCACAGCACACCCAGGCCCAGGCCAAGCAGCATACGGGGTTGCAGCAACGATGTTCCCGTAACGGCCAAGGGCAGTATCGAGAGCAGGGTTGTTATCAGGAAGCGCCGCGTCTGCTGGCCGCGAGCGTTCCTGGCCATGCCTTGGTTACATTTCAGATACACCGTGCAGCCAAGGATAAATATCAATATTGCCTCGACAAAATAAGTCAACATACCCATATCAGGGTGCAAAGTTAGCAATTATTTATGAAATAAAGAGTTGCTGCAGGTTAAAAGTAGCTTGATGGGAGAAATGAGTTGAAAGAACGATTACAATGCTCTTGAAATTCTGAAATATAGATTTATTCTGCCTGAATATTTTGTATTTCGGTATTTATACTTATCTTTGTAACCGAAAGAAAGTGTTTGTGAACGCATCATGAGAATTATTTCGCATAAGAAAATCAAGCTGTTTTACGAGCAGAAAGGCTGCGAAGACGCCCGTGTAGCACTGGAACGGTGGTACGACATAGCCTTGCACAGCAGCTGGCACTCGTTAGGAGACATCCGACAAGACTACGGCGACACCGACATGGTAGGCAACCAGCACTACGTTTTCAACATCCGAGGCAACAAATACAGGCTGGTCGTGGTCATTCAGTTCACCATTCAGCGAATCTTCATTCGCTTTGTGGGAACCCACCAGCAGTATGACAAGATACAAGACATTACTCATTTATAAAGGAGGAAACGACAATGGAAGGAATAACCAAACAGCAATACGAACTGGCCGAGCGACGAATAGAGGAACTGCTGCCGCTTGTTGACGACAGCACTCCCACCGACTCGCCGCTTTGTGTGGAGCTTACGCTCATGAGCGACATCGTAGAGGAGTACGAAAAACTGCATTACCCCATCGCCAAACCCACTCCTGCCGAGCTTATCAAGTTAAGCCTCGACGAGCAAAAAATAACCCAGAAAGAACTTGCACGGCGCATTGGCGTAAGCCCAACGCGCGTAAACGACTTTGTGAAAGGCAAGAGCGAGCCGGGCTTGAGCTTAGCCGGCAAGATATGCCACATACTCGGCATACGCCCCGAAGCCATGCTTGGCTATTAACGCCACATGCCCGGACCTACGTAAAATGGCCGGAGAGAGGTTCCGTTTCTTTCTCTCTCCGGTTTTAGAATGATTGAAAGAAAGGTGTAAAAGGATGCTTTCACGAACTTTCGACAAGTGTCGCACGATGGTGTGACAGGTGTCGAATAATCGTGCGACACTTGTCGAAAGTTCCCGAAGCTGTCTTCCTGCACCGCAACGGCGGGTTGAAAGCACCGCGGAAAGACATTGGGAGGAAGGCGGCTACGGACTTCAGAACTTGAGACGGAGCTGGATGTCGAGGTCGGTTTGCGATGAGCGGTCAATCTGCTGGTAGCCGGAAGAGATGTGGTCGCGGTCGAAGTAATCGGTTGAGCCGAGCTTGGCCATGAGCATAACGTGGCTGCCGAGGTCGGTGCGCACGATGAGTGCGTAGCGGATGCCATGCCCCGAGAAGGCCGGAAACGAGAAGTCGTAGAGCAATCCGCGCTCGTAGGTGTAGATGCGGGAGGCATAATCGGCCGTGTGAAAGTAGCCCACGCTGCCGTACAGGTGCAGCCGGCGGCGCTGCCAGCTCAGGTTCTGGCTCGCCATCCACCCCAGGCTGTTGCCCTGCCAGTGGCTGTTCATCACGTCGGCCTGCGTCTTCAGTCCCCATCCATCGGCCTCATAGCTGAATGCGAGGCGCCCCCGCTGCTCGGTGCCGGATATGAGTGCGGTCTTTTCAGCATTGTCCTGCTGCTTCAGTTTTATGCGGTAGCGGCCGTAGATGGCCGTTCTGCCGCTGCGCCAGGTAACGGCGAGCAGGTTGTCCCAGGCATGCGAGGGAGCGTTGGCTCCGTACCGGGGCCATGCAAAGTGGCTGTAGTCGGTGTACATCATCAGCTCCCAGTGGCTTGCCGGGCGCCAGGTGGCTCCCAAGTAGATGCCGCTCTCGTTCTGCTCGGCACCTCCCTCGCTGAAACTCCTGCTCATGAGCGAGTAGAAACGGTAGCTGTAGAAGCGTTGCAGGGCCAGGAGAGAGAGGCGGGACGAGGGCTGCCAGCTCAACAGATTGATGGTTGCAAGGGCTCCGCAGTCGCCGGTGGCAGTCTCGCCGCTCAGGGTCAGGGCGCGCGAAGTGTAGCCATAGTCGGCACTCAGGTTCCAGAAGCGGCTGCCGCGGGCGTAGTACCGGCGGAAGCGTTGGGTGGACTGGGGCGCCAGTTCATGGTCGAGCGAGGTGTAGAAGCCCGTGATGCCGGCATGCAGACCGTGCCATCGCCAGGCCACGTTGCCCCCTGCAAGGGTCTGCGCGGCCAGGTTCTTGTGGTCCATCTCGGTCTGCGTGCGGTGGTATCCGGTCTTCAGGATGGTCTGAATGGTGCTGCTGTCGGCTCCGGGCGTGGCATCTATCTTGCGGTAAGAGAAGAATCCGGTAAGCTCCACGTGCGGTACAACCTGCACGGTTGCCGCTGCTCCCTGCAAGAAGTTGGCGCTCGAGCGCGACGAGTGGCCACGCAGGGAGGCGCTGCTGTTGCCCAGCGTGGAGAGCGTTGCCATCTTTCCGAAGCCGAAACTGTTGTTCAGGATAAGGCCGAGGCCGAATTTCAGCCGGTATCTTCCGGCCACCAGCGCCTTTAGTCGGCCCATGTCGCGCAACTGGAGGTAAAAGGAATAGAAGTCGTAGCCCGCCTTGTTACGGCCTGCAAAGAAGGGTTCGCCCGCATCCTGGGCACCGGTGAGGCCGATTCTCACCTGCTGTCCGTAGCTGAAAACGTACCGCAGCCAGTGCTTGTACTTGTAACCCAGGTAGCCGTTGACGTCGCCGTGGCGGGTGTAGAAGGGCAACCGGCCGGCTGCGGTGAGCTCGTGGCGGCCGTAGTGGGCCACCTGCTGCAGGGTGGGCAGTTGTCTTCCGCCGGCCGGCTGGCCTGCAAACACGAAGCAGCCAAGCAGCTTTACGCGCGTTGGGTCGAGCGACTCAATCATCGAGAGCTCGCCTAACGAGCGCATGGGGCCATATTTATAAAGGTATTCTGATAAGTCCTCAACTTGCCGGGGGGTGAGAAAAGGCAGGCGTTCCAGGTCCTCGCGGGTGGCCGTATTGATGTTCAGGGGCCTTGCGGCCAGCTCGCTCAGCACGTCGTACATGGCTTCCCAGGTCTCCGTTTCCACGTCTTCGGTTTCTCCCAACTGGTCAAGATATTCCTCCCACGGCTCGGTATGCTGTGCCGATGCGTGCAGCACGACTGCCAGCAGGAGCAGCGTCAAAAGTCTTTTCATGGTCTGTGTGTGTGTGACTGGTCGCAAATATAGCTTTAAATGCTTAATAACGCAAATAAAAAAGAAATTTTTTCTCCGGCTGACAACTTATCTGTATCTTTGCCATTGCAATGAAAGTAAAGTTCTGCATACTGGTTTTCGCGGCGCTGCTGGCCCCCCTGCAGCTGCTTGCCCAGGACGACAAGCCGGGCCACATCAACCCCGAAGACCGCCCGATAAACATGGATACGCCCACCTTTGAGCCTAAGGTAAAGGTGGGAAAGGTGCTCTATGGCGCCGACTCCATACAGTACGTGGAGCTGAACCCGCTCTACGTGTACCCTGTTCCGGTGTTCAGCAATGCTGCAGAGCGTGCCCGATACAACCGGTTGGTGTATAATGTCAAGAAGGTACTGCCCATTGCCAAGGAGTGCAGGGCCATTATCATCGAGACGGGGGAGTATTTGCAGACGCTGCCCAATAAGAAGGCGCGTGACGAACACATGCGTCGTGTGGAATACAGCATCAAGAAAGAGTACACGCCCCGCATGAAGAAGCTCACCTACCAGCAGGGTAAGCTGCTCATCAAGCTCATTTACCGCGAGTGTAACTCGTCGTCCTACAATCTCATTCAGGCCTTCCTCGGTCCTACCAGGGCCGGAGTTTACCAGGCGTTTGCGTGGTTCTTCGGCGCCAGTCTGAAGAAGCAGTACGACCCCGAGGGCGTAGATCGCCTCACGGAGCGTATCGTGCTACAGGTTGAGAACGGCCAGCTGTAGCCCTGCTCACGGCTATCGCCGCGCCCGGTACAGCCCTTCAGGAAGCGTGGTGAATGCTTTCTGCAACCGTAATCCGGCCGTTCAGCATCATTATTTGAGTAAAATAATTTGTTTTTTCCTTGCCGTTTTAAATTATTTCCCTATCTTTGTGGCGACACATTATTATATTATAACTAATATCAAACGCAATTATGGGGAACTTCTTGGAAAACATTCTCAAAAGCGATGTGGCCAATTCAATGATTGAATCGGCAAAAGAAAAACTGCAGGACGGCAAGATCAGCGAAACGCTCGGCAAGGTCGGAATAAGCTCGGAGAAGCTAAGTCAGATGGCGAAGAGCGTTATCGGCGTCATCGGACTGGCCGGGAAGTCGTTCGACAAGAAACCGGAATGACCGTAAGAAACATGAACCTTAGGAGTAAAAACAATGGAAAAAATCACCGCAATAGTAAAGCTGATGGCGCAGACGGGACTCTTCTTCGCCAATGCCGACGGCATTTATCAGCGCAGAGAGAAAGAATACATTGACGAGTTCGTATCAGGCATCAAGCAGATAGGCGACATCACGGCCGAGATGGAGGCCGATATTCAGGCCTCATTGGACAAGAAATACACCCTGAACGAAATCGTTGACGGCACAAGAGAGGTGCTCGACGGCTTCAGCGAGCCCGAAAGGCAGGCCATACTGAAGAGCATCCGCGGGTTTATCAATAAGGTTATACGAGCTGACGGACACGTTCATCCGCTGGAACACGAAAACTACAAGCTCTGGAAAACGGCCTTCGGACTGCACTGACGGCAAACAAATAAAAAACAAAGCCCTACTCCCGGTCTTACCGGACGGGCGGGGAAGTCTTTTTGCTTCAAATTTTCAACTCTCTGCCTCTTGCGAAAGAAGGGCGGAGATACACTTAGTATTAGTTCTGCTTCCCTCCTGACAACCGAGGCCGGAAAGGGCTTTTTCATCATGCAACATGAGTTTCAAGCCATTTATGTCTTTACAAAAGAAGTGTAACAGCCGCCGTGGCGGCCTTTTAAGATGAGCCGTTTAAGTTTTAACCAACATGCGTTGCCGGCCGCCCTTTGCTGCAGCAGAAGGCTGAAACCGGCTTTCTTTCTTTTCATTTTCTTATTACTGATACCTCTCGAGACCCCGGCACAGGATGCCGACAGCGAGCGGCGGTGGGCCCTGGACGGTGCTTTGGGCCCCGTGAAGCTTACCGACCTGCACACCACGGGGCAGTCCATTAACTCTTCGTTGCCCGGTGTGAAGACGGGACTCATGACCTCTCTGCATGCCGAATACTTCATTCCCGCCTCCCACTTCAGCCTTACGGCGGGCTATGAGAAGGAGGAACTCAACTATCAGGGGCAGGATCTCTCGGCCAACTTGCAGCAGGCAATGCTCGGCGGACGCTGGTATCCCGCCCCAAAAGAGTGGATGGTGCAGCCTTACATAGGCCTCGACGCGTTCTGCACCCTCGGTTCCACGCGCCAAACTCTCACCATGACCAGCAGCGCCACGCCCGTCAGCAAGGCCTACGAGCGTACGGCAACCATCCGCCTGCCACGCTTCAGCGTGGCTCCCTTGGTGGGTGTAGACCTCTATATCCTGTCATCGGTAGCGTTGCAGGTAACGTACGGCTACCGCATGGGCATCAATTCCCACGCCGATATCCGCTCCCGCTACACCGACAGCAGCGCCACCAGCCTCTCGCATGGCAGCATCCACCGCCATGCCCTGGCCTTCGGGCTCAAGTTTACCTTTCCTTTCTCGTTCACCATAAAGGATGCCGACAACCTTTTAAACTTGCTGATGGGCGATGATGACGACTATTAAAGCCTCCCGCCTGCGGCAACCGCGGTAGGCGAAACTGCCGTTCAGAATTTCTGAAACATGCCTTTTACACCTTTACCGGCGGTTGATAACGACGCTGAAAACACCCATTAAATACGCTGAAAAACAAGTCACACAACCTTGTGTGACACAACTTTGTGTGATACATACTTGTGTAAATGAAAATAAAAGCCTATATTTGCGGCGTAAATCATTTGAAACAAGAAAGTTATGGAGCGCAAATTTGTTTTCGGAGTGGCTGTTTCAGGCTATAACTTTACGGGCAGAAAGGCCGAAACGGAGCGCCTGCTGACCGATTTCAGAAATGGAGTGAACGTGATACTCATGTCGCCCCGCCGCTTAGGCAAGACCTCTCTGGTGAGGCATGTGTGCGGTTTGGTCTCGCCGACGGAGCTCATTACGGTTTATGTTGACATCTTCGGGTGCAAGACGGAGTACGAGTTCTATAACAAACTGGCTGCGGCAGTGCTGCAGCAAACGGCCTCGCGCAAGGAACTCTGGCTCGAGGAAGCCAAAGACTTCATCTATCGGCTCTCGCCGAAGATTTCGTTCAGTCCCGACCCCAACATCCAGTTCAGCGTCTCACTCGGCATTTCGCCCAAGACGCATACACCGGAGGAGATACTCTCTCTGGTCGAACAGATAGCCGAAAGGAAAGGAAAAAGGATTGTGGTGTGCATAGACGAGTTCCAACAAATAGGCGAGATAGCCGACAGCAAGCAAGTGCAGGCCCGCCTCAGGAGTGTGTGGCAGCACCAGCAGCGTACGTCCTACTGTCTCTTCGGCAGCAAACACCACCTCATGGGCAGCATTTTTCTGAACAGGAGCATGCCCTTTTATCAGTTCGGTGACCTGATAGTGCTCGACAAAATATCTACTGCAGACTGGACGGACTACATCGTCACTCACTTTGCCGACGGCAACCGCAGCATCAGTCCCACACTGGCAGCAGAAATATGCACCTTGGTCGACAATTATTCGGCCTACGTGCAGCAGCTCTCGTGGCTTGTCTTTACACTGACAAAGGAGGGCGACACCGTTACCAGAGCCCATCTGCAGGCGGCCATGAACGAACTGCTGGCCACCAACGACATCCTCTTCATGCAGATGGTAGAGCCGCTCTCGGAATACCAGATGAACTTTATCCGTGCAATCATCGACGGCATCAACGACAACTTCGGCCGTTCACAGGTACGCGAAAAATACCGACTGGGAAGCTATTCAAACATCAACAGACTGAAGAAAGCCCTGCTGGAACGCGACATCATCACCGTAAAAGGCGACGAGATAACCCTGACCGACCCCGTATTCGGCAAGTGGTTTGAACGAAAAATGATGGTCTGAAGGCGGCTGAAACAACCCTGCTGGCTTTTCAACAACCTGTTGATAAACCTGTGGAAAACCCTGTTTACAACCTCATCATAACTTTGCAGATATGCACGTAGGCAGACAGAGAGCCGCAAAAGCGTGGATATCCACAGGTTTATTACGCCCTTCTAAAAGCGATTTCCACATTTTCGGCAGCTGAAAAGATATCAACTTATCAACTTTGCACTATCTATTACGAACATGTGAATAAGTATGCTATCTCGCTGAAAACCAACAATCAGAAATTAGGTGGATGTGTGCATAACTGCAACCCGAATGTTGAAAGCGGAATAACCAAATAATCGGGCCTCGAGTTTTGCACTTATCAACACCACATCATACCATTCATTTTCTTTTTTCTTTTAAAAAACAAAGAGAAAATAATTATAAAGTTGGGGTGGAAAAGTTGGTTTTTAAAGACAGAGTAACAAATTTTTCATTTGTCTGCTGCATGTTCCCAGCTGATTTGCTCCTCATTTTTAAAGACAGAGTAACAGAGTATTTTTTTCGTTGCTGATATTATTTTGTTGTGCTGTCTCCTTATTTTAAAGACAGAGTAACATAGTATTTTTTCTGCTGCTGAATGCTTATTTCATTTTTGAAACAAACAAGCAACGGTTTGCAAGAAGACAAACCGGTATCCTCCCCTTTCCAAGGGGAGGCGGAGGAGGGGATGATTTGATGGCAGGAATTAGCTAACTTGAAGGATAGACCATCACCTTCTGAATTATGAATTGTGAATTATGAATTACGAATTAGCAGTTTGCTGCTTAACATATCATCCCCTCCTAACCTCCCCTTTCTAAGGGGAGGATACGCTGACGCCCACAAGCAGACCCCAATTACCTACTTTTATAAATATAGCAAGAAGGCTAACTGGTATCCGTTACGCAAACTATTGATATCCAACTACTTACAAACAAGGAGATAAAAGGTATCATTCAAGCCTCTTGAACGGCATCTTCAAGGCCCTTGAAAGTATCGTTCAAGAGGCTTGAAGCATATCTTCAAAACCTGTGAATTGTGAATTGTGAATTGTGAATTGCCTGCCTCTGTTACTTTGTCTTGTAAAATAAGCTGCGCTGAATGTAATAAACACGGTGCCAGGTCATCAAGAAACAAACGGGCGGAGACAGTATTAAAAATCTTAAATTGTACGTTAAATCCGAAAGTTTAGGCTAAATTTGCAACTTAAACTGATAATAGGCATCAATGAGTTTAACAAGTTTTGCCGGCAAGCTGTTCGTTCCCCGTCAGCGTGAATTGAAGCATCACCTTCGCGATGGGGATGAGTTGCAGCAGCGGGTGCTCGAATATCTTGTGGGCAGAGGTAAGCATACGGAGTACGGACGCAAGTATGCAATGGGGGCGGTACGCTCTTACAGCGACTTTGCCCGCAGCCTTCCGGTAACTACTTACGAAGAACTGAAGGACTGTATAGACCGCATGCGCCACGGCGAACACGACGTGCTGTGGCCCGGAACGGTAAAATGGTACGCCAAATCATCGGGCACCACGAACGACAAAAGCAAGTTCATACCCGTTTCATCCGAAGGTCTGCACAACATACATTATAAAGGTGGGGCCGATGTAGTGGCACTCTACCTGCGCAACAATCCGCAGAGCAGGATGTTCGACGGCAAGAGTCTCATCCTCGGCGGCAGCCATTCGCCCAACTATAACCTGCCCGGAAGTCTGGTGGGCGACCTGAGCGCCATCCTGATAGAGAACATCAATCCGGTTGCCAACTTAGTGCGCGTGCCGAAGAAGCAGACGGCGCTGCTCTCTGATTTCGAGGTGAAGCGCGACCGCATAGCCCGCGAAACCATAGGGAAGAACGTGACCAACCTCTCCGGAGTTCCCTCCTGGATGCTCTCGGTGCTGGTTCGCGTGCTCGAACTGAGCGGCAAGCAGCACATCAACGAGGTGTGGCCAAACCTGGAAGTGTTCTTCCACGGCGGCATTGCCTTTACGCCCTACCGCAGCCAGTACGAGCAAATCATTACCTCGCCGGGCATGCACTACATGGAAACTTACAACGCCAGCGAGGGCTTCTTCGGCATTCAGGACGACCCGACGGACAGGAGCATGCTCCTCATGCTCGACTACGGCGTGTTCTATGAGTTCATACCAATGGACGAATTCGGCACCGACCATCCCGCCGTTGTTCCGCTGGAGGGTGTGGAGTTGGGGCGTAACTACGCCATGCTCATCTCTACTTCGTGCGGACTGTGGCGCTATCTCATCGGCGATACGGTGCAGTTTACCAGCCGCAAGCCGTATAAGTTCGTCATCACCGGCCGCACCAAGTACTTTATCAATGCCTTCGGCGAGGAGCTTATCATGGATAACGCCGAGCGGGGGCTGGCCTACGCCTGCGAACAAACGGGCGCCCAGGTGGCCGAATACACGGCTGCGCCCATCTACATGGATGCCAATGCCAAGTGCAGGCACCAGTGGCTCATCGAGTTCAGCAGGCCTCCGGAGAGCTTGCAGCAGTTCTCCGACTTGCTCGACCGGCGCCTGCAGGAGCTCAACAGCGACTATGAGGCCAAGCGTTTCCACGACGTCACGCTCCAACATCTGCAGATTGTGCAGGCCCGCCCTAATCTTTTCAACGACTGGCTCAAGTCAAAGGGCAAGCTCGGAGGGCAGCATAAGGTGCCCAGACTGAGCAACAGCAGGAAGAATATAGACGAACTCCTGGAGCTCAACGGAACCACCCAAGAACAATGAATATAATAAGGTAAAGCGAAAAAGACGAATGAGAAGAACGGAGAAACACATTTTTGAGCTGCAGAGAGGGCACCGTCCACGGTCGGGGAGTGGGTGTCCGGGCGGCGCGCTGCGCATTTTGGGGCGCGTTGCGGCAGGCTTGTTCTTTTCATTCACGGCGCTGTTTGCCGTGTCGTCGTGTGCCCGCATGGGTCAGCCCGACGGCGGTTGGTACGACGAAACACCGCCGCGCGTTATTGGAAGTACGCCTGCCGACAAGGCTACAGGCATCACCGGGCGCAAGATACGCATAAACTTTGACGAGTTCATCAAGATAGACAACCCCACCGAAAACGTGGTGGTGTCGCCTCCGCAGATGGAAGCACCCGAGATAAAAGGGCAGGGCAAGAGCATCGTCGTGGAGCTGAAAGACTCGCTGAAACCCAATACAACGTACACCATCGACTTCTCCGACGCCATTACCGACAACAACGAAGACAATCCCTTGGGCAACTTTACCTACAGCTTCTCCACCGGCAGCGAGATTGATACGATGGAGGTGAGCGGGCATGTGCTCGAGGCAGAGAACCTGGAGCCCGTGAAGGGCATCCTCGTAGGCCTCTACGCCAACCAGTCGGACAGTGCTTTCCACAAGCTGCCCATGCTCCGCGTGTCGAAGACTGACAGTCGCGGACGCTTCGTTATCAAAGGAGTAGCGCCCGGAAGTTACCGCATCTACGCCCTTCAGGATGTGGACGGCGACTACCGTTTCTCGCAGAAGAGCGAGAAACTGGCCTTTAATCACGACGTCATCGTGCCTTCCTCGAAGCCCGATGTGCGCCAGGACACCCTCTGGCGAGACTCTCTGCACATCGATTCCATAGCCCGCGTGGGCTATACTCACTTCCTTCCGGACGACATAGTGCTGCGAGCATTCACCGAAGTGCTCACCGACCGCTACTTCATCAAGGCCGAACGGCAGGATGCCAACCACTTTACACTCTTCTACAGTTACGGCAGCAACAAGCTTCCGGAGGTCAAGGGGCTGAACTTCAACGCCGCAGATGCCTTCCTGGTGGAGGCCAACGAGAAGCGCGACACCATTACTTATTGGCTGCGCGACACGGCTCTGGTAAACCAGGACACGCTCAGCGTGCAGCTTGCTTACGAGATGACGGACTCCGCGGGGCAGCTCGTGATGCAGACGGACACGCTCCAGATACTCTCCAAACAGCCTTACGCCCGCCGCCTGAAGGACCTGCAGCGCCGCCGCAACGAGTGGCAGAAGCGGCAGGACCGGGCTAAGAAGCGTGGCGACAAATACGAAACCGTGTGGCGCCCGGAGGCTCTGAAGCCCGAAATCAAGGCTCCCTCGCAGTTTGACCCCGACCAGAACATCCTCTTCTCCTTCCCTGTGCCGCTGGCGGAGATGGACACCGCCAAGGTTCACCTGTACTCTAAGATAGACACCCTCTGGTATCGCGCCAGGTTCCTGCTGCGCCCCTACCCCCCCATACCGCGCACTTACGAGCTTTACGGCGAGTGGAGACCGGGCGTGGAGTACAGTCTCGAGGTAGACAGCGCAGCCTTCCGCGACATCTACGGCAACGTGTCAGACAAGCTGAAGCAGGGCTTCAAGGTGCGCAATGACGATGAGTACACCACCATCGTAATGAACCTGGAGGGCATGAACGGCCGACCGGTCATCTGCCAGCTCCTCGACAAGCAGGACAAAGTGCAGAAGCAGGTGAGTACCACGAGCGGTACGGCAGAGTTCTTCTACGTGAACCCCGACACCTACTACCTCCGGATGATAGTCGATGAGAATGCAAACGGCCGATGGGACACGGGTGACTACGACCTCGACCGCCAGCCCGAAGAGGTTTACTACTATCCTGAAAAGATAGAATGCCGTGCCAAATGGGAGGTGCGAAAGACCTGGCAGCCCGCCGTGCGGCGCCTCGACGAGCAGAAATCGGCCGAGATAACGCAACAGAAGGCCGACAAGAAGAAAACCATCAAGTACCGCAACGCCGAGCGGGCACGCAAAATGGGCGTGCCGTTGCCCGCCAACGTGGTAACCGTAAGGAAGTAACAGCACGGCGGCTGACAGCATCCGGTGCGGCCGAAACATTTAAAACGAATAAGCCAATGAGAAGTTTCAAATATCTGATAACAACCCTGCTGCTGGCCGTAGCCATGCAGTCAGGCGCCCAATGCTCGTTCCGCAACGAGGCATTCAAGTCGGGAGAGTTCCTCTCCTACAACCTTTATTATAACTGGAAGTTCGTTTGGGTAAAGGCCGGAACAGCCTCCATGTACACCGTCCAGAGCCGTTACAACGGCAAGCCGGCCTATCGCGCCAGCCTCACCACGCGCGGCAATCGCCGCGTAGACGACATGTACGTGCTGCGCGACACGCTGCTCTGCTACTCATCGCTCGACATGGAGCCGCTCTACTTCCGCAAGGGAGCCCGCGAAGGCAGCCGATACACGGTAGACGAGGTGTTCTACACCTACCCCGGAGGCAAGTGCAACATCCGCCAGCACAGACTCACAAGCAGCGCCGAGCACCTCTGGGAGCAGCACACACTGAACTACTGTGTGTACGATATGCTCAATATCTTCCTGCGCGCCCGTTCTTTCAACCCCGACGGATGGACGAGCGGCAAGGTGATTGACTTCCCCATAGCCGACGGCAACAGCGTAGACACGGGCCGGCTGGCCTACAGTGGCAAGGTTACTGTTAAGGGCGACAACGGCCACAAGTACCGTTGCCTGCGGCTGGCCTACTCTGAAAAGGAGGACGGAAAGTTCGAGCACATCGTCGACTTCTATGTAACCGACGACAAGAACCACGTTCCCGTTCGGCTCGACCTGTTCCTGCGCTTCGGTTCGGCCAAGGCTTTCGTGACGAGCATGAAGGGCTTACGCAGTCCTGTTACATCGCTCGTGAAGTAGCGCCTGCTTGCAGTTGCTCTGTAAGAGATGGCTTTCAAGCTCCTTGAACGATACCTTTTACCCCCTTGGAGATGCCCTTCAAGCCTCTTGAAAGGCATCTTTTGCTTTGCGGTTTGTAAGCTGTTGATTTCTAACAGCTTACGAACGAGGTTTTTTCAGGGCATTTCCTGCTGCCATCATCCCCTCCTAACCTCCCCTTTCCAAGGTGAGGAAAGGCTGGCGCTTGTACGTATGCACAAGCCGTTATTCCTGCCTCACCTCTCCCGGTGCCATCCCGAACTCGTCCTTGAAGCACTTGGTGGCGGGCGTGGAAAGGCAACTTTTGAAACATATTTTTGTTACGTTGTTACTTTATTGCTATTTTTGTAGCCTACATTTCAAATATAGCAACCGGAATAAACTTACTTAATCAGGAGCTACAAACAATGGAACACACGGAGGAACTGATAGCCAGACAACTTCGCGAAGGACGAGAGGAGGCCTACGCCTATCTGTTCAGCCATCACTATGCCGTGCTGTGTCACATCGCAGAAGGGTATGTACACGACTCGTTCACGGCCGAAACCATTGTTGGCGACACCATCTTCCACTTGTGGGAAGTACGTTCGGAGCTGGAAATCAGCACCTCTCTGAGGGCTTACCTGGCGCAAAGCGTAAGGCGGCGGTGCCTGGATTACTTGAAATCGAGGCAGTGCAGACAGGAGAAAGCCGTGCGTAAGTGCAGCCTCGAGCAGCTACCCGCCGTGCAATACCTTTGCAGCGACGACTATCCACTGGGCCGCCTGCTGGAGAAAGAACTCGAAGAGAAGATAACCGAGGCCGTGGGCAAGCTGCCAGAGAAGTGCAGGCGGGTGTTCTGCATGAGCCGCTTCGAGGGCAGATGCAATGAGGATATTGCTCGCGAACTGGCCATTTCCGTCAGCACAGTGAAGTATCATCTGGCCACGGCGCTTAGCTTTCTGCGCGGCGAGTTAGGCAAATATCTCGTCATTTTGCTCATCCTTGGCATCTGATATGTTAGAGTGGTGGCTTCCGGTTCGTCTCGCGGGCTGCTTCATCAGCGGTCGGCCTCATCGCCTGAGTATGCAGACAAAAGAGAAAACCTTTTGCGTTTCTTGCAAAAAAACACGTTTTCACCTGTCCTTTTCCGTATAAACATCGTCACAAACTATAGAGACACACCATGGAACAACAAAGAGAACATATCGACGAACTGATAGTCCAACTGTTTACCGGCACGATAACATCCGACGACTATCACGCACTGCAACAATGGATTGCGGCATCGGCCGACCATGAACGCTATTTCCTGCAACGGCAGGAGGTGTGGTTCTCGGCAGTGGATGCCGGACAACTCGCCAAATACGACAGTAGGAAAGCCTTCAACACATTCCGCTTACGCACGGCCAACGCCATCAGCAGCCGGCACAATGAGTTACACACACGCCCACGCAGTCACCGCCTGGCAGGCTATATTGCTGCCGTTGCTGTAGCGTTTATTGTAGGCTACCTTGGCTACCAACGAGGCGAGGGGAGTCTGGCTGCCTCATTTGCCGACATCACCGTTGAGGCGCCGGAGGGTTCACGCACCATGACCATTCTGCCCGATGGCACCAAGGCGTGGCTCAACGCTGGCTCACGGCTCATCTACTCGCAAGGCTTCGGCCTGAAAGACCGCAATGTGTGGATGGACGGTGAGGGCTATTTTGAGGTAAAGAAGAACGAGAAACTGCCCTTCAGCGTCAGGACAAACTCACTGAAGGTAAACGATTTGGGAACCACTTTCAACCTGCGCGACTACGCCGAGGATGAAGAAGCGGTGATATCGTTGATAGAAGGAAAAGTAAACTTTGCCACCGGCAAGGCCGGCAAGCTGTACGGCATGAGCCCGAACCAGAAAGCGGTGTACAACAAAAGCACGGGAAAAGTGGATATATACGGCAACAGCGCAACGGCATCTGCCCTGTGGACCAAGGGCAAGATTACGCTCAACGGGCAGCCGCTGACTGAAATCGCCAGGCTGCTGGAACGCAGTTACGGCGTACACATCACCATTGCAGACACTGCCTTGTACAACCGCCACTTCTACGGAGAGTTCCATCAGGAGCAGCAAAGCATATACACAGTACTCAATGCACTTGCAGCGACGGGGCGGCTGAAATACAGGAAAGCCCAAAAAGGGATTGTATTGTATTGACAGCACCTATGTTTAACCTAAATAATAATCCGTATGATCACTATCAGAGCAGTAATCTTTTCCTGACGGATTCCGTAAAGGCGGGAAAGCCTGCACGCTCGCCTGCCCGTAAAGAGCCTGTCCGGCATCTTTTGACATGCCGCAGAAACCTGTGAAACCATTCCTGGTACACTTATCTAACATCTAATTTTAAACATAAAATCAACACTACCATGAACTGCAAAAAAAGAATATTTTTTGTTTTATTGGTTCTATCGGGCAGTCTTTGCACCTTTGCACAAAGCCTGCAGTTACACCTGAACAACGTAACCGTACAGAAAGCCATGACCGAACTGAAACAGAAAAGCGGCTATTCGTTCGTGTACGAAGGTTCCGATTTGGACATTGACAGAAAGGTCAGCGTAAGCGCAACGAACCTGAAACAGGCTGTTGAACAGATACTCAAGGGGCAAGACGTGGATTATGAAATCAAAGACAAGAATGTCATCGTCTTCTCTAAGCAGCAGAAAGACCAGACTACTGGCCAGCCGAGCCAGAGACAAATCACCGGAACCATCAACGATAACAACGGCGAACCGGTGGTGGGCGCTACCGTAAGGGTGAAAGGAACCAACGCGGGAGTGATTACTGACGTTGACGGACGGTTTACGCTTGACTGTCCGCCCGATGCTACCCTGGAGGTAAACTATATCGGCTACGAGCAACAGCAAATCAATCTGCGCGGCAGGAAGAACGTAACCATTGCCATGCAGCCTTCGGCCACCGACCTGAACGAAGTGGTTGTGGTAGGCTACGGCGTACAGAAGAAAGTAAACCTTACGGGCTCTGTGGCTTCGGTAGACTTTACCAAAGAGGTTTCGTCACGCCCTGTTACCACTGCCACCCAGGCACTTGCCGGCATGGCTGCGGGCATCCAGATACTGCAAGGCTCCGGCCGGCCAAACGGCGAGGGGTTCGGCATCAACATCCGCGGTGTGGGTACGCTGAACAATTCCAGTCCTTTGATACTGGTAGACGGTATGGAGATGAGCCTGTCGGATGTCAATGCAAATGATATAGAGACCATATCGGTACTGAAGGATGCCGCCTCATGCGCCATCTATGGCAACCGGGGCGCCAACGGAGTGATATTGGTAACCACCAAGACCGGCCAGGCAGACAAGATAAGGATTACCTACTCGGGCAAATTCTCCATCAATAAACCGGCGAAGCTGGTCCGCTTTATCTCTAACTACGGCGATTACATGCAGTTCGTTAACGAGTCGTACACGAATTTGGGCATCACCAATGGCCCGTATTCTGATGCTACAATACAGAAATGGCGTGATGCTGAGAAGGATCCAAACGGAATATCGGAAAGCGGCTATCCTAACTACGTGGCCTATCCCAACACCGACTGGTTTGACGAAATATACAAGACTAAGGTAATGCAGGAACATTCCATTTCCGTTTTGGGTAACGAGAGACGCACCAAGTATAACATTGGGCTCACTTATCTGGACAATCCCGGCATGATTGTTCGTTCGGGCGTCAAGAAATACTTTATGAATCTCAACGTCGTGTCAGATATCACCGACTGGCTGCAAGTAGGTGCCCATGCGTGGGGATTCCACAATGACCAGCAACGTAACGACGTGAACAACCTGTCGGAATGGTCGTTCCTGAAAACCGTACCGGGCATTTATCCTTATTATGACGGACATTACGGTGGCATTGAGACCGCTGAGGAAGACGGTTCTGCAGGTAACCCGCTGTTAAATCTGAACGGAAATGGCGACTCTTACTACAAGCACAACCGCATCTATGCCACAGCGCATGCACAAGTAAGGTTCCTGAATGATTTCACGTTCAAGACCATTTTCGGGTACGATTACTTCCAGGAGCGGCACAAATACTGCGGTACGCAGAACGAGCTTTATAGCTTTAGCCGCAACCAGATTGTCAGTCCCGCCGCTTCACTGGACCAGATTTACGACTACATGTACTACAACCAGACATATAACTGGAAGTGGACCAATACGTTGAATTGGAACCATGTATTCAATAAGGTACACGACGTGAGCGTGCTCTTGGGCTTCGAGGAAGGAAAGGCCTACGCATCAAATCTTGATACGAGCAAATACGGAATACTCGACACGCACATTACGGATATGAGTACCGTAACCGAGATGAACTACATACATGGTGCTGATACCCAGAACCGCTTCCGTTCCTATTTCGGACGACTGAACTATGCGTATGCTTCCAGATATCTGTTTGAAGCAGACTTCCGCGAAGACGGCTCCTCACGCTTTGCTCCCGGTAACCGCTGGGGTTTCTTCCCGTCGGTTTCCGCAGGATGGCGCATCTCGGAAGAAGCCTTTGCCAAGAATTCTTTCCTGAATGTTTTCGACAACTTGAAGCTGCGGCTCTCTTACGGAAAGCTGGGTAATTCTTCTGTAGACAATTATGCTTACCAGTCTTGGTATGAAAGCGGCTATACAGTAATGGGAGGCAAGAAAGCCCCACGGTTCTACCTGAACCATCTGCCCAATATTGACGTGACGTGGGAAACTACCAAGACTTTTGATATAGGTTTGGATTTCTCCGTTCTGAACAGCAGACTGAGCGGTGTGATTGACTACTATAACAAATATACATCGGGAATTCTCTACAGTCCGTCCATCGGTTTAACTTATGGTGACAAGACATCTCCGTTGCAAAATCTTGCTGAAGTGAGCAACAAAGGAATTGAACTTACACTGCGATGGGAAGACCGTGCCGGCGACTTTACTTATGGAGTGGCGGTGAATGGTTCATGGAACAAGAACATGGTAGAAAAATATAAAGGGACATGGATACACGGCTGGGGAGCAGATCCGAAAAATCCGGATGCCAATGTATATTACTCCAACTTGGGCGAAGTTTCTTCTGGAGGCGATACTCGAATCGTAGAAGGACACATGATGAATGAGTTCTATCTCTACAAAACTTATTCCGGCAATGGCTCTTACTTCAATCAAGACGGCTCCGTCAACATCAACGGCGGACCAAAAGACGGCATGATTCGTACCGATAAAGATATGGACTGGCTCAATGCCATGATAGCAGCCGGCCACGATTTCTTCCCCAACCATTCCGTAGGTAAAGACCGTATTTGGTATGGAGACTATATCTTCGCCGATGAGAACAACGATGGTGTTTACGGAGGTACCAACGACCGTGTATTCCTGGGTGAGTCGAACGCGCCCAAATTCAACTTTGGCATGCAAGCTCACATGGAATGGAAAGGTTTTGACTTGTCCATGAATTGGGGAGGTTCTACTGGCTTCAAGACCTACTGGCGCGAAATAGGACAAAACTCTTCGGATGTAGTTTATGGATTGGAACTTCCGAAAGATGTTGCTTACGACCATTATTTCTATGACCCCGATAATCCTGCCGACCCACGGACAAACATCGGTTCCAAGAATCCTCGCCTCGTGGTAAAGAATCCAAGTCAAAGTGACGGCCTCAGCAGTACACTCCGTCTATATGACTGCGATTTCCTGAAACTGCGCAACCTCACCATTGGCTACACTCTTCCGCTATCTATCACCAAAGCTATTTATGCGCAGAATATTCGTGTTTATTTTTCCGGTGAGAATTTGCTTACCATCACTTCCTTCCCGGGACTCGATCCAGAAATGCGTTCAGGTGAAGGCTACACTACAATGCGTCAATTCTCCTTTGGTGTGAATGTAACTTTTTAGAACATAAAGACATAAAAGATTAGGAATTATGAAAACGATAAAAAAAGTATCAGGTGTACTTCTGTGTGCCATAACGCTTTCCTTGACGGGCTGCTCATCTGATTTTCTGGATACAAATCCATCAGATAGGGTCGGCACGGGCGTTGTCTGGACTTCTGCCAACATGGCCAATGCAGTTGTGAATGGAGCCTATGAACGATTTTATTATGAATACATTGCCAATGAAGGTAAGGTGGGATTAGATGTCTTTACCGAAATTATGGATTTGGATGCCAACTGGAGTAATGGCGATGTTCCCATCCTCATGGGCTCGGCAACAACTTCGTCAGGCATGTTCTCATTTTGGTGGAAATGCTTTTATGAAGAGATTTACCGTACCAGCGACGTAATTCAGAACATAGGGCAAGTACCCGACATGCCCGAAGCTGAAAAAGGACGTGACATTGCCGAATGTCATTTCCTGAGAGCTTGGGCCTATTACAGAGCTAACTGTGTGTGGAGAGGAGTTCCCATATATACAGAACCGGTAAAATACGGAGAAGCCACGAAGCCTCGCGCCACAGAAGCAGAAGTATGGAAGCAAGTTATAGATGACTGTACGGCTGCCATCAACGAGCCCAACCTGCCAGACAAGTATGCAACCGGCAATGCTGATTTTGGACGGGTAACCAAAGGCGCAGCCTATTACCTGCGTGGACAAGTTTATCTTTGGCTGAAAGAATATGATAAGGCAGAGTCGGATTTCAAGGCCATCACTAAGATGGGATATGCGCTCTTTTCAGATTACAAGGCCATGTTCAAGGCAGCTAATGAGAAAAATGACGAATACATTTTCCAGTATCAATATACTGACGACGACGGATTGGGCAATTGCTTTTCACAAGTATATGGCAATCGCGTAACTGTAGGCAACGCCTGGAACAACTTCATTCCCAACCCCATGTTCGTAGACTCTTACGAGTGGGCCGACGGAAAGCCTTTCGATATGGATGAAGTCATACCCGGTTACTCCAAAATGTCGCCCAAAGCCCGCTCCGTCTACTTCCTGCGTGATAACCTGAATCCGAATGCAACAGGCACGCAGCTCGATGCCAACTACAGAGAAGGATATACCCAGATGACTAATTACGGTTCAGACATGAGTAAGTATTTAGAGCATGGAAACGAGGCCCGTATTCGAAAAGCCTATAACGGACGTGATCCGCGCATGGAGATGAACTTCATCACTCCTTATTCTACTTATGTGGGAGGATGTACATCCAATAATTTCACTTACACACTGCGTTGGCCTTACTTCGGTTCTGACGGTGCCTTTCCTTACGACTTGCGTACCGACACGAATGACCGCTACTACTATCTGTGGCGCAAATTCGTAATTGAGGGACGCGAAAGCCGTACCATCTGGGATAGCGATATCGATATTCCCATTTTCCGCTATGCCGGTGCTTTGCTCAGTCTGGCCGAAGCACTGAACGAACAGGGAAAGACCGACGAAGCCGTTACCTATGTCAACCAGGTAAGGCAACGCATTCCCGGCCTTGCATTACTCAACAGCAACCAATACACAACGGTTAAAGGACAAGAAGACATGCGGCAGCGCATTCGCAGGGAATTTGGCTGGGAGCTGTGTGGTGAAGGACAAATGTACTGGAAAGAACTCCGTTGGGGAACCTGGGCCGACAAGAAGTTCGGCACAAACCGCCTGACTGAGGCCGATGCCACAAAACGTAACGGTGCCAACGGCATGACAGAGATTTGGGGAACCAAACGCTACACGCTGAATTACAACGGCGATTATGAGTTCAAATGGGCCATCCCTCAGGAAGAAATCGAGCGCGTTCCGGCTCTTCAGCAGAATGATGGTTGGAAATAAAAAATAAACTGAATTGAAACAAACCTGCCGGTTATGTCCATGCGGACATAACCGGCACTAAACCAAACACAATCATGAAAAAAAGAAATATTTTACGAAGAGTCTCCCTGTTGATAGCATCCGGGCTTACGGTAATGGTATCGTGTGCCTCAAAAGAGTCAACTACAGATGAGCCTGGTGGGAACAACGGAACCGGTAAAGTGGCCAAATACCAGAACCCGGTTATAGGTACGAGTTTGCCTGACCCCACAGTTATCAGAGCCGGCAATGGCTATTTTTACTTGTATGCCACAGAGGACATACATAATCTTCCCATCTACAAATCCAAGGATTTGGTGCATTGGGAATTTGTAGGCACTGCCTTCACGGACGAGAGTCGCCCGCAATGGAACCCGAACGGCGGTCTATGGGCCCCTGATATAAATTATGTCAACGGAAAATACACGCTATATTATGCCAAATCCGAATGGGGAGGCGAATGGACATGTGGTATTGGTGTGGCTACGGCCGACAGCCCCGAGGGGCCTTTCACGGACCACGGAAGCCTGTTCGACAGCAGTTCGATAGGCGTGCAGAACAGCATCGACGGGTTCTACATGGAGGACAATGGCCACAAATACCTGTTTTGGGGCAGTTTTCACGGCATCTACGGAATAGAATTAAGTGACGACGGACTTTCCGTCAAGCCCGGAGCTGAAAAGAAAAAAATTGCCGGCAACCAGATGGAAGGAACCTATATCTACAAGCATGAAGGCTATTATTACCTGTTCGGCTCCAACGGAACTTGCTGCGAAGGTGCCAACAGTACCTACCGGGTTATCTGCGGGCGCTCCGAGAACCTCTTCGGTCCCTACGTAACCAAGGACGGGAAATCGATGCTCGACGGTAATTTTGATGTTTTCCTCCAAGGCAACAACTACTTTGCAGGACCCGGACACAATGCAGAAATCACTACTGATGACAAGGGACAGGACTGGATGATTTTCCACTCCTACCTGAAAGCTGACCCTGACGGAGGTCGTCAGGTTTTGCTCGATCAGGTTCTGTGGAAGGACGGATGGCCACTTATAGCCGGCCATATTCCCGCCTATCAGCACGATGTTCCTTATTTCAAAGAGTAACCGAAGCGGAGGAGGGCAAGGCGGAACCATCAAGGAGGCAACAGTATTCATTGAACGGCAGGCTGCCTTGCCCTTCTCGTCAACCATCCATAACTGGCATCATAGCATGAAAAAAATAATATTAATCCTATCCATGGTACTCATTCATGGGCTGACGCTGTGCATGGCCCAGAATGAAGCCGTCATCAAAGTTGACGTAGAACGGCGAATAGGGCAAATAGACAATCTGATGTACAGCAGTTTTGCCGAACATCTGGGGCGTTGTGTCTATCAGGGAATCTACGACCCGGCATCGCCCGAATCCGATGCAAACGGCTTCCGCACCGATGTCATCAAGGCAATACGGGAACTCAACGTACCGCTTGTAAGGTGGCCTGGAGGCAATTTTGCATCCGGCTATCACTGGACGGATGGCATAGGGCCAAAGGAAAAGCGCCCGGTACGCATGGACTTGGCATGGGGAAAAAGAGAAGACAACTCTTTCGGAACCGACGAATTCATGGCTTGGTGCCATCAGGCAGGCGTCATTCCCTACTTCTGCGTAAACCTCGGAACCGGTACTGCAGAAGAAGCTCACAACTGGGTGGAGTACTGCAACGTCGACGGCGGAACCTACTATTCCGACCTGCGCGCCCGGAATGGGCACAAGGAGCCTTATAAAATTATCTACTGGGGACTTGGAAACGAAGTAGACGGGCCGTGGCAGATAGGCCACAAGAATGCTGAAGACTACAGTAAGGCGGCACTGGAAACTGCAAAAGTGATGAAATGGGTTGACAAGGACATCAAACTTATTGCCGCCGGATGCAGCAACTACGGAGCTGACTGGGTGAATTGGAACCGTACCGTCATCAACACCTTGGGTGACCATGCCGACTATATATCGCTGCACAACTACGTAAGCAACAATACCGACGACTACTATCGCTACATGGCGTCAACCGATTTTGCTGACAATGTGATTAAAGTTACCAAAGGACTCATCCTCGAAGCACAGATTTCGAACAAGCTCCACCATCCGCTCTACATCGCATTCGATGAATACAATGCCTCCTATAACACCAAGGGGCATGGCGGAGCACACGACACGTTCAACCTGGAAGACGCCCTCTGCGTGGCTTCCTACCTGAACGCCTTCGTCAGACACGCCGACATAGTGAGGATGACGAACATGGCTCAAATCGTCAATCTGCTGGGTCCGATTGCTACAACGAACGAAAAAACATGGCGCCAGACCATATTCTATCCCTTACAGCTGTTTGCCAACAACTGCTTCGGACAGTCGCTGAGTCTCTCGGTCAGCACACCCGTCTACAAGATTGACAATGCCGACCAACCCTACGTTGACGCTTCTGCAGCCTTCAATCCTGACAAAAAGACCGTCGTAGTCAATGTAGTCAACCGCCACAAAGAGCAAGTCATGCCGCTTACG
The DNA here is from genome assembly GCA_900199655.1 of Prevotellaceae bacterium KH2P17. Taxonomy (GTDB): domain Bacteria; phylum Bacteroidota; class Bacteroidia; order Bacteroidales; family Bacteroidaceae; genus Prevotella. The sequence continues at coordinate 221,116 of FZRE01000002.1, read as the reverse complement.
CTGGTCGACCAGAATGATATTTGGGGCAAAAAAGCCACTGCCTGCATTGTCAACGGAAAGACCACCAAGAGCATGAATACGCCTGCAGAGGAGAATGTAAAGACACGTTCACAAGCTGTTGAAATAAAAAATGGGAAGATAAAGTTCCCGCTTGAGCCCCACTCTTTTACCCAATTCATCATTTCGCTGCGCTGACACCATCGTCCGCAGGCACAAGAACCACGTGCCCGTGCGGCTCGACCTGTTCCTGCGCTTCGGTTCGGCCAAGGCTTTCGTGACGAGCATGAAGGGCTTACGCAGTCCTGTTACATCGCTCGTGAAGTAGCGCCTGCTTGCAGTTGCTCTGTAAGAGATGGCTTTCAAGCTCCTTGAACGATACCTTTTACCCCCTTGGAGATGCCCTTCAAGCCTCTTGAAAGGCATCTTTTGCTTTGCGGTTTGTAAGCTGTTGATTTCTAACAGCTTACGAACGAGGCTTTTTCAGGGCATTTCCTGCTGCCATCATCCCCTCCTAACCTCCCCTTTCCAAGGTGAGGAAAGGCTGGCGCTTGTACGTATGCACAAGCCGTTATTCCTGCCTCACCTCTCCCGGAGCCATCCCGAACTCGTCCTTGAAGCACTTGGCAAAGTACGAAGGGGCGGTGAACCCCACCTCGTAAGCTATCTCGGAGATGGTTTTGTCGGTGGTTAGTATGAGCGTGCGGGCACGTTGCAGGCGCGCCGTGCGCAGCAGTTCTACGGGCGAAGAGCCTGTGAGGGCCTTCACCTTGCGGTACAGTTGCACGCGCCCCAGGCCTATCTCGGAGCCTATCTTCTCTACGTTGAGGTCGGAATCGGTCATGTTTTGCTGTATGACTTGCCGCAGCCGGGCGATGAAAGCCTGGTCGCGGCTGTTGGCAACAAACCCGTCAGCGGCTGCCGATGCTGCGTCAGCGGGTGTTTGCGGCGTACTGGCAACCGACTGTGAGGCGTAGAGGCGGCGCAGATTCTGGCGTGTGCGGAGCAGGTTCTCGACGCGAGCCATGAGCACCTTGGCCGTAAACGGCTTGGTGATATATGCGTCGGCCCCCTGCTGGTAGCCCTCTATGCGCTGGTCGTCGAGGGTTCGCGCCGTGAGCAGCACTACCGGTATGTGGCTCGTGGCGGTATCGTTCTTCAGCTCGTTCGTAAACTCCAGTCCGTCCATTACGGGCATCATGACGTCGCACACCACCAGGTCGGGCACCTCGCGGCGGGCAGTTTCCAGTCCTGCGCGGCCGTTGTCGGCCTCGGTAACGGTATATTTTCCGCCCAGAACCGAGCGCACGTAGGCGCGCACATCGGCGTTGTCGTCTATTACGAGCACCGTTTCCTTTCCTTCGGTTTCATCATTCAAGGCAGCAAAAGCGGCCGTTAGGGTTGTTGGTTCGGCCTCTGCGGGGGCGGTGAACGGAGCACTTGCCGCCTCCGCTGCATCCTCCGCGAGGGCGCCTTGCTGCGTTACAGGCAGCGTAACGGTAAATGCGGTGCCCTGGCCTTTCTCGCTCTGCACCGTCACCTGCCCGTGGTGCAGCTCGGTAAAGGCCTTGACAAGCGCCAGGCCGATGCCTGTTCCGCCCGTTGAGTGGCGGGTCTGGAAGAAGCGCTCGAATACCTTGGGCAGTTCGTCGGCATCAATCCCCATGCCCGTATCGCTCACGCTGAAGCGCAGCTGCCCGTCGTCGGTGCGCCCGGTGGTTACGTCTATCTTGCCCCCTGCGGGCGTGTATTTGAGCGCGTTGCTCATGAGATTGCCGAAAACACGCATCAGTTTGTCCCTGTCGGCAGTGATGCTGTAGTCCGTTTCGGGGTCGGTGTGCAGCGTGAGGGTGATGTCGTGGCGTGCTGCCGCGGCGGTAAAGTCGCGCGTCCAGGCCGTTATGGCTTCGCTGAGGCTGAAGTGCGAGAGTCGGAGCGACATCTTGCCGTTCTGCACTTTGCGGAAGTCGAGGATGTCGTTCACCAGTTGCATGAGCACGCCCACGTTGCGTGAAGCCAGCGAGAGCAGCTCATGGCGCTCGCCGGTGATGGTGGCGTCGGCGGCCAGTCGCTGCACCGGGTCGGCTATGAGGGTAAGAGGCGTGCGCAACTCGTGGCTTACGTTGGTGAAGAAGGTGAGCTGCGCCTGCGTCATCTCTTCGATTTCGTGCGACAGCCGCTGCAGTTCGTCGTTGCGATGCAGCAGCTCGTCGTTGAGCCGAGACTTCATGAGCGTGGTTCGGTACAGCATGATGGCGCTGAAGATGAGTATCAGGATGAGCGCCACAGCCATGGCGATGGTGGTCTTCTGACTGTTCAGACGGTCGAAATAGGTGTCTACCTGCCGGTGCAGGAGGTCGATGTTGCGGCTCTGCTTCTCCAGTTCGGTGTACTGCATGAGCAGTACGTCGGCGTTGTTCTTGGTTACGATGGCCGACTGCAGGCGGTTCTCGCGCCGGTAGGGCTTGCGTTCGAGGATGTTCATGGCCAGCTGCATGAGTTCCGTTCCGTGCGTGGGGTAGATGTAGGTGGCCGTCATGAGGCCGTTCTTCACCGCTACGATGCCGCCGTCTTTACCCGGCAGGCCGTCTACGCCGAAGTATCTTACGGCCCTGTCCGGCAGCTCGGCCTGCACCGTTCGTCGTGCTCCCATGGCCAGCCGGTCGTTCTGACCGAAGACTACATCCACGTCGGACGCCTCGTCCAGCACCTTCCGCATGGCCTGCTCACCGCTCTGTTCGGTCCAGTCGCCCTGCTCCGAGGTAATAAGTGTTATGCCCGGATAGCGCTGTAGGGCCTCGGCAAAGCCGCGATGGCGCTCGATGGCGGGCGATGAACCTTTGAGTCCCATGATTTCAACCACCTTACCACGGCCGTTGAGGGTGTTGGCAATGAGGGTTCCCATGGTCTTGCCAATCTCGAAGTTGTCAGCTCCCATGAAGGCGGTGTAGTTCTTCGAGTCGGTCTTACGGTCGAAGAGGATGACGGGAATGCCGCGGGCGTAGGCCTTGTCGATGACGGTCGAGATGGTGTTAACCTGGTTGGGAGAGACGATGAGCAGGTCAACCGGTTCGTCGATGAAGCGGTTTATCTGCTCAACTTGTTTCTGGTCGTTGTCCCGGGCCGATGCAAACCGCAGCTTCACGTTGTCGTACAAGTATTGTCCTGTCTTGAGTTCTCTGTTCTGTTTCTCGCGCCAGATGTCCTCACTGCACTGCGACACGCCGATAACTAACTTTCGGTCGGCAGGCGTACACGCTGCTGCAGTGAGCAGAAGGAGCAGAAGGTAGGTTATATTTTTCATGAGTCAGGTATGTTAGTTTAAGCAGAAACGGGCCGCGCAGTTGGTTTTCCGCAAGGGTTGGGGTGCCGTGCGCCCGTTTGTTTGGTGGCAAATATAGTTATTTTTTTGGATTTTCTGCGCCCTTGCAACATTTTTCTCATCATCGGAAACAAAAATGACAGCCCTGCGTTTCGCTATTTCCTACCTTTGCAGACAATAAAAACAAACTAAGCAATGATAGATACCAAGTATCGGTAAACTGACTTTCTTCAGTAGGATTAGCCTGTAGGTAGTATGATAGAAATGTAGAATCAGGATGAAAAAAGCCTCCGGAACGTGGCTTCCGGAGGTCTTTTTTAATGAACGGAAACATGGATGGAAAATGAAAATATCAATGAAAACAATCCTTTCGGCAGTCTTGTTTGCGGCCGTGTTGTTGCCTTCGGCGGCACAGCTGCGCACCAACGGCTATTCCATCTGGACCGAGCAGCGGGTGGCGGGAGGCCTGTCGTCGGTCTCAGGCTGGTTTGCACTCGAGTCGTTTCCTACCGATACGGCCGCTTTACTCGGCATCCGTGACCGCCAGGGGCGGCATGTAGCCGTTTGCGTAGACCGCTTCGGGCGGCTTCTGCTTGGCAGCCGGCAAGGCTACAGGCCCCTTGCAGGCAGCGTGAACTGCTTTAGCTGGCTGCATGTAGTGATTGACATGGATGGCCATGACGTGCTCCTGAACGGGCGGAGCCTGCAGGCAACGGCGTGGGAGGAGCTCTCGCAGCACGACTCTCTTACCATCCGGGCAGGCAAGGACTTTACGTCAAGGCGCGGATGGGGCTACGATCTCAACGTCATCAACGGCCTCATAGACGGCGTGAAGGCCAACCGCGAGCCCGTGGAGGCCGTTATCCTGCATGCTGACGTTGGTCGCCGGCTGCAGCAAAAGCCACGGCTGGCCGTGCCGGAGAGCCACTTCGACTATGCTTTCAGCCGTCCGCGCTACCATCTGTTGCCAGCAGCAAACTGGACAAACGAGACCCACGGACTGCTTTATTTTAACGGCCGGTACCACATCTTCAACCAGAAAAACGCCTCCAACATCCTGCTCCGCCAAATCAACTGGGGCCATTTCTCCTCTCCCGACTTAGTTCACTGGACCGAGGAGGTGCCAGCCTTGAAGCCTTCGGAGCCCTACGACCGCGACGGCATCTGGTCAGGACACGCCGTGATTGATGGCAACGGCATTCCTGCCATTATCTATACAGGCGGCGCCATGCCCCACTCAATAGGCCTGGCCTTCCCGCTTGACTCGTTGCTCACATGCTGGCGCAAGTACGAACACAACCCCGTGATAGCCGACAGGCCGCAGGCGTACTCCCGTACCGACATGCGCGACCCCTACGTTTTCCGCCATCAGGACAGCTGGTACATGATAGTAGGGTTCGGCATCGACAGCCCCGGCACGCCTCACGGCACCTTGTTGCTCTACCAGTCGGCCGACCTGAAGCGCTGGCAGTACGTCGGGTTGCTCTTTGAGGGCAATCCACAGCGCGATCACTCGGGCCGTTTCTGGGAGATGCCCGTATTCCTCCGCATGGGCAAGAAGTGGATTCTGAGCGTGAACAGGGTACCTGAGCGGGGCTTGCCTGCCCGCACCCAGTACTGGACAGGGCAGTTCCGGCATGAAAAGTTCATGCCCGACAACGCCTTGCCCCAAAACCTTGAGGTCGTTAACCGCCTGCTCTCGCCCTCCGTTTGCACCACTCCCGAGGGCAGAACCATTGCCATAGCCATCATACCCGATGAAATCAGCCCCTCTGCCAACCGCGAGAACGGCTGGGCCCACTTGTATTCCATCCCGCGGCAGTGGACCTTCAACGGTCGTAAAATCTGCCAGCAGCCTTACGACGGGTTGCAGTCGCTGCGCACGGACAGCCATTATTTTAAGCAGACCGCCCTCTCGCAGCCGCTCGTTATCAGCAAGCAGGGCTGGCAGAAGGAAATAGTTGCCACGTTCAATCCAAAGGGCAAGGAGGCTTTCGGCATCACTCTGTGCAAGAACCCCGACGCATCAGAGTTCACGCGCATCTACTTCGACCAGCGCAGTCATGAGCTTGTAATCGACCAGACGCACGCCTCGCTGCGCCAAGGCATCCCCAACACCGTACGCAAGGATGCCTACCGCGTTGCCCCGGGCAGGCCTCTGGAGCTGCGGCTCTATGTAGACGGGTCGGTCGTTGAGGGCTTCATCAACGGCGAGGATGCCTTTACCACGCGCATCTTCACGGCCTCCGAGCACAGCACGCAGGCCGAGCTGTTTGCCTCCGGGCCGCTGACAACGGCCTCGGCCACCGTCTACGACCTGATGCCGGCTCCCGTACGGACTAACTTCTAAACAACACATAACGATGAAAATCAAACAACTAACCTTAGCACTGTTATTCTCCGCCTGCGCCGCTACCATGCAGGCACAGCCTTACAACGAGCCTTACCGCCCGCAGTACCACTTTAGTCCGGCCCGGGGATGGATAGGCGACCCCTGCGGACTTACCTACTACAAGGGCCAGTACCACCTCTTCTGGTGGGGAAAGACCGTTTCGACCGACCTGGTTCACTACCGCGAAGTGTCGCCCAACGTGATGGAAGACACGCCGCCGGGCATCTCCAACTTTACCGGTTCCGTGCTGATAGACAAGCACAACACCGCCGGATGGGGTCCGGAAGCATGGGTGGCGGCCATGACCGTTTACGAGAAAGACTCCAAGAAGCAGGCACAGGGACTGGCATTCAGCCACGACGGCGTGCACTTCAGCCACTTCGACAAGAACCCGGTGATAGACCTTTGGAGCACGGAGTTCCGCGATCCCACCGTTTTCTGGCATGAGCAAACCCGCCGATGGGTAATGGTGGTGGCCAAGGCACTGGAGAAGAAGGTGAAATTCTACTCCTCCGCCAACCTGAAAGACTGGACTTGGGAGAGCGACTTCGGCCCTGCAGGCGACCAGGAGAAGTCGTGGGAGTGTCCTGACCTGTTCCAGGTGCCCGTTAATGGCAACTGGAATAACCGCCGTTGGGTGATGGTGGTATCGGTTAACTGGGCGCAGGAGCAGTACTTCATCGGCGATTTCGACGGCCACAAGTTCACCCTCATGGACGGCCACCCGCAGCAACCGCTCTACGTGGACAGAGGTCTTGACTACTACGCATCGCGGGTTGTGCGCGATTATGACGACACTCTGCATCAGTCCATCACACTGGGATGGGTGGCAACGTGGGACTATGCGCAGCAGGCACCATCCACTTGGGGCAAAGGCTTCTGGTCTCTGCCGCGCCTCTACGGGCTTACCAGCTTTGCAGGCGAGGGCCTCCGCCTCACCCAGACACCGCTCCCAGCGCTGCAGCAGCTGCGCGGCAAGCTCTTCAGCAAGCGCCTTGAGCTGCCCGTGGGAGCCCATCCGATAGCCGGGTTTGCCCCCAAGAGCAACCAGTACGAGCTGGATGTAACCTTCGATACCTCACGTTCAAACACCTTCGGGTTCTACCTCGCCGAGGGCAACGGCCACAAGACGGTGGTCAGCTACGATACCGATGCCCGCACGCTGCTCATTGACCGCACCAATGCAGCCGACGTAGAGATACCCAAGTTCAGCCGCATAACGAAGGCCGAGGTACAGCCCGAGGGTGGCAAGCTGCGCCTTCATGTCTACGTAGACAGGTCGAGCATCGAGATATTCGCCAACCGCGGCAAGGAAGTCTTTACGCTCCTAACCTATGCCGGCAACGGTCAAACGGGCATAGAGACCTTTGCCCACCGGCCCGGTACGCGCATGGAGCTGCAGGCCTGGCCGCTGCGCAGCATCTGGAACCCATGAAGAACTACGTTAACTTGCGCCTGCTGAGCCCGCAACTGGCGGCTCCGCAGTATGACGCACACACGTAACGGCATCTTCTTTCCGGTGGTTCTGCAGGACGGTATCGCGTCCGGAAACTGGAAACTGCGCAGCGGCAGGCGTGCCGATGTTGTGCCCTTCGACCCCTTCCTGCCGCTGCCAGAGGCTCCGCTGGCCAAGGCTTCCCGGCTTGTTGCTACCCTCCGGCGGCTGTGGGAGTAGCGCAAAGGCTCGTCGTTCGGTTAGTTTTCGCTGATTGATGGTTGAGTTTCTGTTGGCAGATGGCTGAATTTCTGCTGGTAGATGGCTGAATTTCTGCTGGCAGATGGCTGAGTTTCTGCTGGCAGATGGTTGAGTTTCTGCTGATTGGTCATCCCCTCCTCCGCCTCCCCTTTCCAAGGGGAGGATACCGGTTTGCCTTCTTGAAAACCATTGCTTATTCGTTTCCACAATGCAGCAAGCATTCAGCAACGAAAAAAATACTATGTTACTCTGTCTTTAAAAATCAACAGTAAGCCAGCAGGAAACTTGCAGCAGCGATTCCTCCCCTTAGAAAGGGGAGGTTAGGAGGGGATGATTTTGCAGCCTGCTGGCTGCTAATTCACAATTCATAATTCACAATTCACAATTTGGAAAGGGATGATTTGCGCAACAAATTGTAATCAGCACGACACCTGGTCATCCCCTCCTCCGCCTCCCCTTTCCAAGGGGAGGATACCAGTTTGCTTTCTTGTAAAGCGTCGTTTGTATGCTTCAAGCTCCTTGAACGATACTTTCAAGGGCCTTGAAGATGCCGTTCAAGAGGCTTGAATGATACCTTTTATCTCCTTGTTTGTAAGTAGTTGGATATCAATAGTTTGTGTAATGGGCTGTAAAAGGGTGTGTTTTGCATTGTTATCGCTTTCTTTTTCTTCTCTTGCTTAGATAAAATAGAGTCGGCTGATGTGGCCGTAGCTTTTGCTGAATATTATCTATCCTGCCGTTCATCATCCCCTCCTCCGCCTCCCCTTTCTAAGGGGAGGATACCAGTTAGCTCTTTTACAAAGTGTTGCTTGTACATTCCAGCAGACAAGCAAAACTACAGCAGCATCAAAAATACTCTGTTACTCTGTCTTTAAAAATCAGCAGCAAGCCAGCAGGAAACATGCGTCAGCGGTTCCTCCCCTTAGAAAGGGGAGGTTAGGAGGGGATGATTTTGCAAGCTGCGAACAGCTAATTCACAATTCATCATTCACAATTCACAGGTTAGAATGAAATGACAAGCAAGCTGCAAACAAACTGTGAACATTGGATAAAGGAAGCCCGATAGCGATTGAACCTTAACTGCCAGCCGGCTACTCCGGCTCAAAGGGGTCTCTTTTCGTGGCTTTTCGTCCGCTTTTTTCTCCTTATTTCCTTTGCATTCTGTGCACAATTTGCTACCTTTGTGGTGTTAATTTGAAACCCGGAAATATGATGGCAAAACACCGCTTGTGGAGAGATGAATACTGGCTGCTGCTCATGCAGCTCTATCTAAGGAAGCCCGTAGGCGTAAAACCGCTGTACTCGCGGCCGCTGGTGGATTTGAGTCTGGAGCTGCACATACACCCGCAGTTCCTCTATAACCAGATGTTCCGCCTGCGGCAGCTGGAAACGCCGAAGATTGAACAGCTGTGGCAGACGTACGGCAAGAGCCCGCGCAAGCTCTCGCAGGAGGTTGCGCTGCTGCGCAAAATGAACGGTTTTGGGCAGGCATCGGAGTTTTACGAGGGCGTGGAGGTGAACGAATCGTTCGAAAAAGACTTCAAGCCGCTGGACGAAGACGCACAGATAACGCCCGTGATGCTCATCATGATACTGGACCTTTACTTCCGTCTGACGCCCATCACGATGGTTCCCGAGACGCCGGAGATAGTGCAACTGGGCAAGCTCATCAAGCTGCAGCCCGACCGGATATGCGACGTGATGGACGTGTTCAGGTTCTGCGACCCCTATCTGAACCGCGACGACCTGATGATTCACCCACTTGTGGTGCCGTGCAAGCAGATATGGAGCCGCTACGGTAACGGCAACCCGGAGAATCTTTCGGCCACGGCAGCACAATTAAAGGAATATTTCCGTTGAGTTACAATATCTTTTCGTAACTTTGCCTGACAATTACCAAGACTATGGCTCAGAAACTTATTCAGACCCAGACACAAAAACTGGCGCAGGTGCAGAAGCTCTCGCAGCAGCAAATGCTGCAGGTGAAGCTGCTGGAAATGCCGCTGACTGAATTGGAGGAGAGCGTGAACGCCGAACTTGATGATAACCCCGCACTGGAAACAAGCTCACCTGACGACGCGCTGAGCGACGAGAGGGAGACGCCGGGAGAGGACGCCGGCGAGGAGAACTTTGAGCAGCAAACCGAGCGGGAGGAACGGGAAGAGGCACTGGACAACGCACTCGAGGGCATTGGCCGCGACGACGAGATGCCCGAGACCTACGGTGCGGCGCCCAACCGGAATGCCGATTACGAGGAGATAGTGTACGGCGACACCGTCAGCTTCTATGACAAACTGAAGGAGCAGATGGGCATGGAGAACCTTACCGACCGCCAGCGGGACATCATGGAGTATCTCATAGGCTCGCTCGACGACGACGGCCTGCTGCGCAAAAGCATCGACTCCATCGGCGATGAGCTGGCTATATACCACAACATCGACGTAACCGAGACCGAGATAACCGAGGTGCTGCACCGCCTGCAGGGCTTCGACCCGGCCGGAATAGGTGCCCGCACGCTGCAGGAATGCCTGCTGCTGCAGATAGAACGCAAGCCTGCAGGCCGCCTCAAGGAAGCCATGCAGACGCTCGTGGGCAGCTATTTTGACGAGTTTACGAAGAAACATTGGGACAAGATACAGGCAGGCATGGGGCTTACTGACATGCAAACGGCCACCCTGCAGGCCGAAATACGCAAGCTGAACCCCAAGCCCGGGGCCGCTCTCGGCGAGACCGAAGGCCGGAACATACAGCAGATTACGCCCGACTTCATCATCGACACGGCCGACGACGGCACCGTTTCGTTCACCCTGAACCGCGGAGACGTGCCCGAACTCAAGGTGTCGCCATCGTTCGCCGACATGGTCGACACGTACAAAAACAACCGTCAGGGCATGAACCGGCAAGAAAAAGAGGCGCTGCTCTATGCCAAGGAGAAGGTTGAAAAGGCGCAGGGCTTCATCGAAGCGGTAAAACAGCGCCGCCGTACGCTCTACATCACCATGAAGGCTATTATCGACCGGCAGCGCCGGTTCTTCCAAGATGGCGACGAAGCCGACCTTAAACCAATGGTTCTAAAGGACATCGCCGACCGTACGGGGCTTGATATATCGACCATCTCTCGCGTAAGCAACGTGAAGTACGCACAGACCAAGTGGGGCACTTTCCCGCTTCGCTTCTTCTTCAGCGACGGCTACACCACCGAGGACGGTGAGGAGCTGTCGACCCGCAAGATTAAGATTGCGCTGAAGGAAGCCATCGACAAGGAAGACAAGAAGAAGCCCCTGAGCGACGATGCACTGGCAGCAGAGATGAAGCAGCAGGGCTTTCCCATCGCTCGTCGTACCGTTGCCAAGTACCGAGAGCAACTGGGAATACCGGTGGCAAGACTTAGAAAATGAAAGAAAAGAATATTATATGGACGGCGCGGGTAATGAGCATGGTCTTTACTCCGTTCTATCTGCCGTTGGTAGGACTGGTGGCACTGTTCATTTTCAGCTATATGAGCATGATGCCGTGGTGGTACAAGATGATTGTTCTCACCATGGTGTACCTCTTCACCATCCTTTTGCCCACCGTGCTCATACACATCTACCGCCGTTATCAGGGCTGGACGCTCATTGAACTGGGCAAGAAGGAGCGCCGCATGGTACCTTACATCATCTCCATCCTGTGCTATTTCACCTGTTACTACCTGATGAACGTGTTCCGGATACCCCATTTCATGGCCCGCATACTGGTAGCAGCGCTGATGATACAAATAGTTTGCGCCCTCATCAACGTGTGGTGGAAGATTTCAACGCACACGGCATCCATCGGAGGAGTGGCCGGCGCGCTTGTTGCCTTTTCGCTCCTGTTCTCCTTCAACCCTGTATGGTGGCTCTGCCTGGTATTCTTCGTGGCCGGCATGGTGGGCAGCAGCCGCATGATTTTGCGCCAACACACGTTGAGCCAGGTCATCACCGGCTTCCTTGTAGGAACGGTGTGCGGCTTCTTCATGATTATTTAAAACCCGAAAATAGAATGAAACCATTAGTCAGCATCATCATGGGCAGCACCAGCGACCTGCCTGTCATGGAGAAAGCATGTAAGTGGCTGGACGATAACCACATTGCTTTTGAGGTCAACGCGCTCTCTGCCCACCGCACGCCCGATGCCGTTGAAGCCTTTGCCAAGGGTGCCCGGGAGCGCGGCATCAAGGTCATCATAGCCGCTGCAGGCATGGCCGCAGCCCTTCCGGGGGTGATAGCAGCCTCCACGCCGCTGCCCGTTATCGGCGTTCCTATCAAGGGAATGCTCGACGGACTGGATGCCATGCTCTCCATCATCCAGATGCCTCCCGGCATTCCTGTTGCCACTGTAGGAGTCAATGCGGCACAGAACGCAGCCATACTGGCCGCCGAAATCATTGCGCTTACGGACGAGGAAGTGGCCCGAAAGGTTGCCGAATGGAAGTCGGGCCTGGGCGTCAAGATTGAGAAAGCCAACCAGGAGCTGGCCCAAGTGAAGTACACATACAAGTGTAACTGATGAAGTGAAAGGACAAAAGACAACGAGATGACAGACATTTTCAACTATTCAAGGCGGCCGTCGGGCGTGGTTCACGTGGGTGCCATCGACATCGGAGGCGACAACCCCGTGCGCATACAGTCCATGACCACCACCTCTACCGACGACACCGAGGGCTCCGTAGCCCAGGCCGAGCGTATTATAAAGGCCGGAGGAGAGCTCGTCAGGCTCACCACTCAGGGCACCAAGGAGGCCGAGAACCTAAAGAACATCAACGCGGGCATACGCTCCCACGGCTTCAACACGCCCCTTGTAGCCGACGTGCACTTTAATCCGAACGTGGCCGACGTGGCTGCACGCTATGCCGAGAAGGTGCGCATAAACCCCGGCAACTATGTAGACCCGGCCCGGAAGTTCATCAAACGGGAGTACACCGACGAGGAGTATGCCGACGAACTCAGGAAGATAGAGGAGCGTTTTGTGCCTTTCCTCAACATCTGCAAGGCCAACCACACGGCCATACGCATAGGAGTGAACCACGGTTCGCTGTCTGATCGCATCCGGAACCGTTACGGCGACACGCCCGAAGGCATCGTGGAGAGCTGCATGGAGTTCCTGCGTATCTGCAAGAAGCAGGACTTCAGCGACGTTGTTATTTCCATCAAGTCCAGCAATACGGTGGTAATGGTGCGCTCGGTGCGCCTGCTCGTCACCACAATGGAGCACGAGGACATGCACTACCCGCTGCATCTGGGCGTGACGGAAGCCGGCGAAGGCGAAGACGGACGCATCAAGAGTGCCGTCGGCATAGGTGCCCTGCTGGCCGACGGGATAGGCGACACCATCCGCGTAAGCCTCTCCGAAGAGCCCGAGGAGGAAATTCCGGTGGCCCGCAGGCTGGTGGAATACATCGGCCGCAAGGCCGGTCACCTGCTCATTCCGGCCGAAGCATACGGCGGGTTCGACTGGGTTCACCCCGAGCGCAGGCTCACGCAGGCCGTTGGGAACATAGGTGGCGAGAACGTGCCGGTGGTGATTGGGAACCTCTCCCCCATCCCCTCTCCGAAGGCGAGGGGAGTACCTGTGAAGGCGGACTATGTTTATCTGGGCTCTGATGTGCCTGAAGAGTTCGAAGAGGGGCAGCGTTACATCGTTGATTTTAATGTTTATGCCGACCTCATTCGTTCGCCCAAGGCACAGGAAGAGCACTTGGCAGAGCGCTTGTTCCCCATCTTTCCCGTTACTGCCATGCCCTTCATGGCGCAGGTTCACTCACCTCTTAAGTTCTTGGTGCTCCAGTTCGGCACGCCGGCCGATGAGTACATAGCCTGCCTCCGCCAGCATCCGGAAACCGTGGTGGTGTGCACCAGCAACCACCGCAACCGCCTGGGCGACCAGCGGGCACTGGTTCATGAGATGATGATTGCCGGCTTACAGAACCCTGTTGTCATGGCCCAGATGTACCGACTCAATGACAAGGAGCAGTTCCAGCTGGAGAGTGCCGCCGACATGGGTGCCCTGATGATTGACGGACTCACTGATGGCATCTGGCTGATGAACGACGGCAACCTCGGTGCCGACGTCATCGAAGACACCTCCTTCGGCATTCTGCAGGCTGCCCGCTTGCGTACATCGAAGACGGAGTACATCAGCTGCCCCGGCTGTGGCCGCACCCTGTACGACCTACGCGAAACAATAGCCCGCATCAAGGCCGCCACCGCCGATATGAAAGGCCTCAAGATAGGCATCATGGGCTGCATTGTAAACGGCCCGGGCGAGATGGCCGACGCCGACTACGGCTACGTTGGGGCGGGCGTGAACCGCGTTTCGCTCTACCGTAAGCAGGTGTGCGTGGAGAAGAACATCCCCCAGGAGGTGGCCGTGGAGCATCTGCTCGCCCTCATCCGGAAGGACAGGGAGGCCGCCGGATAGCATTCCGACAACACAATAACCACGCTCCGAAAGGAGCCATTAACTGTTAACACTATGGACTTAAAAGGTTTTTATACGGCCTCCGCGAGCCGTTACGATGGCTCGGAGACCATGTACCGCCGGTGCGGACGCAGTGGTGTGCTGCTGCCCAAGATATCTCTGGGCCTGTGGCATAACTTCGGTGGGGTGAACCCTTATGAGCGGTCGCGCGACATTACGCACTATGCGTTCGACCACGGCATCACCCATTTCGACCTTGCCAACAACTACGGACCTCCTTACGGCACGGCAGAAGAGACCTTCGGAAGGCTGATGGACGACGATTTCCGCCCCTATCGCGACGAGCTCTTTATCTCTTCCAAGGCCGGATACGATATGTGGCCGGGCCCGTACGGCAACTGGGGCAGCCGCAAGTACCTCATGGCAAGCCTCGACCAGAGCCTGCGGCGCATGAAGTTGGATTACGTCGACCTGTTCTACAGCCACCGCTTCGACCCGCTTACGCCGATGGAAGAGACCCTGCAGGCACTCGTCGACATCGTCCGTCAGGGCAAGGCACTCTACGTGGGCCTATCAAACTGGCCCCTCGAGGGGCTCAAGTTCGCCGACGAGTACCTGCGCCGGCACGACGTACCGCTGCTTATTTACCAGGGAAGGCTCAACATGCTGAGCCGCGAACCCATGGAGCAAGGCATCCTCGACTACTGTCACCGCCACGGCATCGGCTTCATCAGCTTCTCGCCTCTTGCCCAGGGACTGCTCACCAACCGCTATCTGGACGGCATTCCGGCCGACTCCCGCATGGCACGTAACACCAACCTGAAGCGCGAAATGCTCACACCAGAGCTGCTCGGCCATCTGCGCAAGCTCAACGACGAGGCCGCCCGGCAGGGCGAAACCTTGGCCCAGAAGGCGCTGAAGTGGAACCTCGCGCAGGACGGAGTTACCTCCGTGCTCGTTGGGGCCAGCAGTGTGGCGCAGCTGGAGCAGAACATGAAGGTGTAAGCTCATTGCCGCCCGCCCGAAGGGAGGGGGCATCCTAAAACCTTAAAAGAATGCGAGAGTGGGTATTCTTTTTGTTAACGGTATTGCTGGTCGGCTGCAACCGGTCGGCCATACCGTTCATGCGTGAACTCGGAATAAATGCCGATACGCTCATCATGGACCGCGTTCCGCAGCCGTTACCTGCCGACTCGTGCGGCCTTAGGTTATCGGCAGAACAGCAGGAGCAGCTGCTCGGCAACCTCACCGACGGTCTTCCCTATCCGCAAGTGGTGCTGCTGTCGGCCCAGCAGTTTGGTTCCGACTGGCTCTTAGCCTATACCTTTGGCAACGGCATCATGCGTTTTGTTCTCTACGATGCCCACGGACGCCGCCTCGACAGCCTCAACGGAGGCCTGTGGCTACTGCCGGAAGCGCCCGCCAAGCCCGATAAATACGGCGTGGTGAAGGTTTCCGTGCGCGCATTAGGGGATGGAATAGAGGGTATTACGCAGGGAGAATACCGCCGGTTGGGCAAGAGCAGGTTCCGGTTGTGGTGCAAGTTTGCTGCCGATACCATTGTACGCACCTACTGCGTAACCAGCCACAGGTTTAAACTCCTGTCGCGTCAAGACCACCACCGCACCCCTACTCCATTGCTCGACATCCTGAGCTATCCCGTTTCTCAAACCTACCAAGCCTGCAACCACATCAATCATTACAAGCGGTTGGAACCTCCCGGCGTGATTGTAGACTATGCGCCGCCTGTAAAGCACAGCTTCCCGTTCAACATCTATTACCGTAATCCCGCCGCCGTATGGCTGTGGCTGTACGACCATCGCAATGAAGACGAGGACGTCTCCGCCCAGTTGAAGTACGTTTTCCTGATGTCCAACGCGCTGCGTAAGCGCCCGCAGGACCGCGTTTCGATAAAAGCATTGCGGCAGGACGTGAAGAGCTTGCCACAGGCAGAAGTCAGGAAGTACGGCAATGCGGTGCTGGATGAGTGGGAAAAGGAGCTCAAGCAAGACACCACCACGGCCATCTAAACGAAATGAAGTTAAGGTTTCGGGCTTCTGTACGGCCGGCGGAACGGAGCCGAACGGCTGCTGCTGAAACAGCAGAAAATACGGGCATCAAACTCGCTAAATATCAGTAGGTTAGTTGAACGTGCCATTCAAGGCGCTTGAAGGTATCGGTCAAGGCGCTTGAAGGTATCGGTCAAGGCGCTTGAAGGTATCGGTCAAGAGGCTTGAAACTATCGTTCAAGAAACTTGCAGCTATTGTTCAGAAAAATGGAGGCATAGCTTCATGATTTCAGGAAGGTAAAATCATGCGCAATCTACCATCTGTCTAAGCCCTAAGATGTTTACAGTAAGAAGGTTTGTCTTTGGCTTTCGCGAAGCCTGTTAGGCAGCTCCTGTCATGTTGATGTTTACGAAAAAAGCCGTGCGCCCAGGTAAATAGTACCATTGGCACACGGCTTTTTAGTTGATAGCGGAACCTGTGCAGAGGGCTGCTGCCATCTGCCAGGCTCCCCGGTGCTACTGCGCGGCGGGCGTAAGGCGTATCGGGTCGTCGTACTGTAGCTGCAAGTTGAGGAGCTGCTTCTTCAGTTTGGCGGTTATCTTCTCCATGCCCGGCAGGCCGTAGAGGTTGTGCATGTTCTCCGGGTCCTTACGGATGTCATAGAGTTCCCACTGGTTCACGTCGTTGTAGAAGTGCATGAGCGAGTAGCGCTGCGTGCGTATGCCGTAGTGGCGGCACACGGAGTGCTCGGCCGGATACTCGTAGTAGTGGTAGTAGAGGGCCTTGCGCCAGTGCTTGACGCGCTGCCCCCGGAGCAGCGGCAGGAGCGATGTGCCCTGTATGTCGGCCGGTACGGGCACGCCGGCCAGCTGCAGGAAGGTGGGCGCATAGTCTATGTTCTGCACCAGCTTGTCGACAACGCCGTGCTTGCCGCCCGGCAGATACATGAGCAGAGGCGTGCGGAACGACTCTTCGTACATAAATCTTTTGTCGAACCAGCCATGCTCTCCCATGTAAAAACCTTGGTCCGAGGTGTACACAATGAGTGTGTTTTCGAGCAGACCGTGGGTTCGCAGATAGTCGATTACACGCCCCACGTTGCGGTCAACGGAGCGAATGACGCGCAGATAGTCGTGCATGTAGCGCTGGTATTTCCACTCATCAAGCTGCCGTCCGGTAAGTCCGGCCTCCTTGAAGCGGCGTATGATGGGTTCGTAGTGCTTGTCCCAGCGGGCCCGCTGCTCGGCGTTCATGCGCTTGTAGTTGGCCCTTCCGATGGCTTCCAGGTCGGGGTCGGAGTGTATCTGGTTCTCCTTGTCGGCCATCTTGAGGTCGTACACCAGGTCCATGTCCTTGCTGATGCTCATCTGCTGCTTGGCAGCAGCCTGCCTGCCGCTATAGTCATCGTAGAACGTTGCTGGCAGAGGATAGGTCTGGTCGTTGAATAGGTCGAGGTCGCACGTATCGGGACTCCACACGCGGTGTGGCGCCTTGTTGTGCATGAGCAGGCAGAAAGGCTTGTTCTTGTCGCGCTTGTGGTCCATCCAGTCAATGGCCAGGTCGGCTATGATGTTGGTAACGTAGCCCTCGCGCCTTACCCTCTGGCCGTTGCAAACGAAGTTGGGGTTGTAGTAATCGCCCTGACCGATGAGGATGTCCCAGTAGTCGAAGCCCGTTGGTTGCGAGATGAGGTGCCACTTACCAATCATGGCTGTCTGGTAACCTGCCTGCTGCAGCAGCTTTGGAAAGGTTTGCTGGCTGCCGTCAAAGGTGCGCGAGTTGTCCGTAAAGCCGTTGGCATGGCTGTGCTTGCCGGTGAGCATGCAGGCCCGAGATGGCCCGCTGAGCGAGTTGGCCACAAAACTTTCGCTGAATTTCACGCCGTGCTGGGCTATCCAGTCTATGTTCGGCGTCTGGATGAAGCGGTCGTCGTAGGCGCTGATGGTTTGGTACGAGTGGTCGTCGCTCATGATGTAGAGTATGTTCATGGGCCTTTGCTGCTGCGCGTGAACGGGTAGCGCCGCGCATGCCGCCATGCTCCCGGAGAGGTAAAAGAGAAATCTGTGTGTCATGATGCTGCTTGGTTAGCTGTTGCAAAAATAGCAATAAAATGGCAATGCGGCAACAATTGGGGCTAAAAGTTGCAGGGACGGGTGCAGAAGAGGTGTCGTTCAAGGGGCTTGACCCATAGCTTCAAGCGCCTTGAAAGTGCCGTTCGGGCTCCTTGAATGACAGGTACGCCACGGGCGGTGGCTGCAAGTTATGTTGCATGGGCTGGCAAATATGTTGCATGAAACAATATTTTAAGCATTTGTAATATTTCTTTAGACTTTCCCGGAGCGGCTGAGCTATCTTTGCATCAGTTTTAAATTATTTACTAACCAACAACAAGCAAAAATGGAAAACCTAAAGCGATTCCTGGTGAGCCTTGTGCTCACAGTGGTGTGTACGCTCGCGTATGCACAGACCATGAAGGTGAGCGGTACCGTTATCTCGGCCGATGACAACATGGGGGTGATTGGTGCTACCGTGAAAGAGAAGGGTACCACCAACGCTACCGTGACCGACATGGACGGCAACTTCACCATCACAGTCAGGCAGGGTGCGGTGCTCGAGTTCTCGTACATCGGCCTGCAGACTATCGAGCTGCCTGCACAGCAGGACATGAAGGTGACGCTCTCCAGCGATACCAAGACCATAGATGAGGTTGTGGTGACGGGCTACACGTCGGAGAAAAAGGCCGACCTGACGGGTTCGGTGTCTGTTATCAAGATGAAGGACATAGCCGACGTGCCCACGGGTAACGTGCTCTCGAGCCTCAACGGGCGCGTGGCAGGCGTGAACATTACCACCGACGGTACGCCCGGTGGCGGCAACACGAACACGCTGGTGCGCGGTACGACGACCATCAACAACTCTTCGCCGCTCTACGTTATCGACGGTATCATGACCCGAGACAACGTAGGAAGCATCCTCTCCTCCAACGACGTGGAGAGCATCCAGGTGCTCAAGGACGCCTCCTCGGCCGCCATCTACGGCGCCCAGGCTGCCAACGGCGTGATTATCATCACCACCAAGCGCGCCAAGAAGGGCGAGATACGCGTAGACTTCGACGCTTCGCTCACCGCGCAGACGTTTACCACGAACTACGAACTGCTGGATGCGTACCAGTGGGGCGATGTTTACTGGCAGGCGTACCGCAACACCTACGGCACTCATCCTAACTCCATGATTTACGGAAACGGCGAAACGGCACAGCTGAACACCACCACTCCTTATTATACTGGGGCCGACGGGCGCACCTACACCGCCGCCAACACCGACTGGCTGGACCTGATGTACAAGACTGCCCTGATGCAGAACTACTCGCTTACGTTGAGTAAAGGCTCCGAGAACGGCTCAAGCTCGCTCTCGGTGAACTGGATTGACCAGGACGGTATGCTCAAGAACACCGACTACCAGCGGTTCAACACCCGCCTGACGTCGGACTACGGCTTCTTCAACAACCACTTGCGCATAGGCGAGAGCGTTTCTATCAATCGCTGGACGCAGCACATCGCCCAGAGTGGTATTGAGGAGCAGCTCGTGGCACAGCATCCGGCAGAGCCGGCCTACGACTCCATGGGCGGCTATGGTGGCGGCTACATGGACGTGCTGAACGACAAGCCAAACCCGCTGCGACTGCAGAACAACCAGAAGGATAACCGCCACACGTACTGGCGAATATTCGGTAACATGTACCTGGAGCTTGAACCGGTGAAGAATCTTACGCTGAAGTCGAACTTCGGAGTGAACTACTATACGGACAACAACTCTGACTTTGTGCCCAAATGGGTGGAGAGCTCGCGTACCGTTGACACCAACGAGCTGACCTCGAACAACAACACGGCCTTTAACTGGGTGTGGACCAACACGGCCAACTACAACCTGGACCTGGGCGACCATCATGCCTCGTTCCTGCTGGGTATGGAGGCCAAGAAGGACCGCACGGAGATGGTAGGCGGCTACGGACAAGGACTGGTGTCGGAAGAAACCGACTACCGCTACCTGAACGCAGTGACCCGCCTGGCCAAGGTGAGCGGCATAGCCAGCAACTACAGCATGGTTTCGTACTTTGCCAAGGGCAACTACTCCTACCAGGGCAAGTATCTGCTGGCCGCAACGGTGCGCCGCGACGCCTCTTCACGCTTCGGCAAGAACCACAACTCGGGTGTGTTCCCGTCGGTGAGTGCCGGCTGGCGCATCTCTTCCGAGAAGTTCATGAAGGGCACCAGCAGCTGGCTCGACGACCTGAAGCTGCGCGCCAGCTGGGGTATAAACGGTAACGACGAGATTGACAACGAAGCTACCTACACCAAATACCTCGTCTCGCTGGCCAATGCCGGCTACAACCTGCCGGGCAACAACCAAGACATGGCGGTCGGAGCCTACAAGACCCACACCGGCAACCCTGACCTGAAGTGGGAGCAGACGCGCCAGGTTAACTTCGGTATCGACGCCACCCTGCTCAGCCAACGCCTCACCCTGAGCCTCGACTACTTTGCCAAGAGCACCACCGACATGCTCTTCGAGCCTCCTTACGCAGCCGTTGTGGGCGAGGGCGGATACTCCTGGCAGAACTGCATCGACATGGACAACAACGGTTTTGAAATCGTTGCAGGCTGGCGAGACCATCTGAAGAACGGACTGAACTACAGCATCGACTTCAATGCCTCTATGTACAGCAACGAGATGAAGTCGCTACCGCAATCCATCTACTACACCTTCGGAGGCGGCATGCCGGGCAAGTCAATCGTCGGACAGCCCTTCGGTTCCTGGATGGGTTACAAGACCGACGGCGTGTTCCGTACCCAGGCCGAGGTCGATGAGTACCGCCAGCGGTACGATGTGCAGATAGGAGCACCCGGCGTAGGCCGCATCAAGTACCTTGACGTGAACGGCGACAACAAGATAACCACTGCCGACCAGACCTGGCTTGGCAGCGACAAGCCCAAGTTCTCGGCCGGTCTCAACCTCTCGGCATCGTATAAAGGCTTCGACCTGAGCCTGTTCTTCAACGGCATGGTGCGCGATGCGTGGAACAACTCCAAGTATTACACCGACCTCTTCCAGTGCTGGAACGGCAACCACTCCACACGTCTGATAGACGCCATGAACGCATGGACGGAGTTTGAAAAGACCGGTGTGTACAACTGCGACACGCCTGCACTGACGGCCGAAGACAGCAACAACGAGAACCGCAGCTCCGAGTTCTACATCGAGAACGGCTCGTTTATCAAGCTCAAGACGGCCACCCTGGGCTATTCTCTGCCCCAGAACCTGCTCGACAAGGTTCATTTGCGCCGTGCCCGCGTCTACTTCCAGGCACAGAATGTATTCACTCTGACCGGCTATACCGGTGCTGACCCTGAAGGACTTGGCTACACCTATCCGCTGCCCCGCACGTTTACGTTCGGTCTCTCCATCGGTTTGTAGGCCTTGACGGATAAAGGTACTTATCTAATGAAGAATTAATAAAAGCAAGATTATGAAACTTAAGAATATAGCAATCATAGCAACGGCAGCCTTGATGATGACGGGCTGCAGCGAAGACAGCTTCCTGGACAACAAGCCGCAGGGTGTGTTGAGCGACGAGGTGATACAGAAAGGTGGACAGGTAGACCTGCTTACAACGGCTGCCTACGCAGCTCTGATGGGTCCGTCGCCGCAGGACTGGAGCGTTTGGACAGCCCCCGTAACCAACTGGAGCTACGGTAGCGTGCGCTCCGACGATGCCTACAAGGGCGGCGGTGGTACGGGCGACATTTCCGAAATACACCGTATGGAAATCATGGACGTTGATGCCACCAACGGCAACGTGGATGTTAAGTGGTACCATCTCTATGTAAGCGTGCAACGATGCAATGCAGCACTGCGCATGCTCAACAGCCTCACGGACGCCGAGCTGGCCGACCGCAACGTGCAGATAGCCGAGATGAAGGTGCTGCGCGCCCACTTCTACTTCGAGCTAAGCCGCCTGTACAACAAGATAGTGTACTTTGAAGAGAACTATGAGGGCAGCATCCAGCAGCTCTCCAACAATGAGTTCACCCGCGACCAGATACTGGAGAAGATAGCCACCGACCTGGAGAACGCCGAGAAAGTGCTGCCCGCGCAGCAGCCGGAGATAGGCCGAATCAACAAATACCAGGCTGCCGCCTATGCTGCCAAGGTGAACCTGTACCGTGCCTACAAGCAGGACGAGACCACGCACAAGGTGGTGAGCGTTGACGCCGGGCTGTTGGGCAAGGTCATCAGCTACTGCGACGAGGTTATCAACAGCGGCCGCTACGCGCTGCTTGACAACTTCCAGGACCTTGACAAGGTTTCCACCGGCGACAACTCCAAGGAAGGAGTCTTCCAGGTGCAGTACTCCATGAACGACGGAAGTGGCTCCGCAGGCCGCGTTAACTGGTCTAACCTGCTCAATGCGCCACAAGGACCCTACTCCGGCGACGGCTTCTTCCTGCCCAGTCAGGACCTGGTAGATGCTTACCAGACCGATGCAAACGGCCTGCCCGAATTCGATACCTACTTTACTCACCACTTCGACGTGTGGAATGCGGCAACAGGAAAGAGCGAGAACGTAAGCAACAACGTTGACCCACGCCTCGACTACGTAGTCGGAAGGCCCGGAGTAAGGTGGAAGACTTACACCAAGACGCCCTGCCAGCCTACCTGGGTGCGCGACCAAGGCAGCTACGGACAGCACTGCAGCAAGCGTTTCTTCGTCTCGCCCGAGAGCTCCGAGATGTTTAACGGATGGCCTTGGGGAGCCAGCGCGCTCAATTGGAACATCATACGCTATAGCGACGTGCTGCTCTGGAAGGCCGAGGCACTCATCGAGAGCAACCAGAATCTGGAGGAAGCACGCAGCCTCATCAACCAGATTAGGCAGCGCGCAGCCAATAGCCAGTACTGGGTAAAGGACTTCAACGACAACACCAAGTATGCCGCCAACTACAAGATAGCCCTCTATCCGGCAGCAGGCTGGACGCAGGACTACGCCCGCAAGGCGCTGCGTTACGAGTTCCGGCTCGAAACGGCGATGGAGGGCGAGCGCTTCTTCGACCTCGTTCGCTGGGGCATAGCAGGCCAAACGATGAATGCCTACTTTGCTCATGAGAAGTCGAAGCGCGTTTATTACTCCAACTCCAAGTTCACCGAGGGCAAGGACGAGTACCTGCCCATCTCCGTAACGCAGTACAACCTCTCGCAGGGTGCCTACACCCAGAACCCCGGCTACGCATCATTCGAGTAAGGCATAGGTTGGTGCAAGATTACCGCCAAGCCGGTAATGCAAGCCAGATAATCATCGTCCGGACAGAAACAGCTGTCCGGACGATTTTTCGTATGTGGTTGGCAGCATTCTCGAAATTAATCGTTATATTTGCCAACATAACTATAATGCCTGATGAAACGGTTACATTTTCTTTCGCTCATCATCCTGATGTCCGCCTGGTGCGGTTGCAGTAAGCGGGCTCATTATACCATTGGCGTCTCGCAGTGCAGCAACGACGGGTGGCGGCAGAAGGTAAACAAGGAAATCCGAATTGGCCAGTACCAGCACGGCGACATAGAAGTAAGCATCGTATCGGCCAACAATGACGGCCGCAGACAGGCTCGCCAGATAGATTCTCTGGTGGATTGCCGGGTCGATTTGCTCGTAGTTGCCCCCTCGGACATCAGCACCGTTACCCCTGCCGTTGACCGCGCGTACCGCAAGGGCATACCCGTTATTCTTTACGACCGCAAGACCAACTCGCCCAACTACACCGCTTACATAGGTTCCGACAACGTAGAAGTGGGCCGGATAGTAGGCCAGTTCGTTGCTACTAACCTCAAGGGGCGCGGCGTGGTGCTCGAGATTACGGGCGCCGGCGGCTCTTCGCCGGTTGCAGAGCGCCACAACGGCTTCATGAAAGCAATGGAGCACTACCCCGCTATACGCGTAATTACCGTGCAGGGCGACTGGACCACCGAGAAGGCCGAGCAGCTAACGGGCGCCCTCATGGACCGGGGAGAACAGATAGACTGCGTGTTCGGCCACAACGACCGCGAGGCCTATGGCGGCAGCAGGGCAGCAGCCAGACGCGGCAAGCACCTCGTGACGGTGGGCATCGACGGCCTTCCGGGCCCCAACGAGGGCATAGAATTTGTCAGAAAAGGCCTCCTTACGGGCACGTTTATCTATCCCACCAAAGGCGAAGAGATAGTGAACCTGGCCGTGAAGATACTGCGCGGCCAGCCCTACAAGCGCATCAACAACCTTGAATCGGCCATCGTGACCCGCGACAACGCCGAGATTGTAGCCATGCAGAACAAGGAAACAGAGGCGCAGGGTGCCAACCTCGAGAACATCTACCGCCGTATAGACGGCTACGTGCAGCGCCTGCAGGCCCAGAACATCATCAACGTGCTCGTGCTGGCCGTCATCCTGCTGCTCGTCCTGCTGCTTGTAAACTTCTACCGCATCAGCAAAATCAAGGACAGGGCTAACCGCAAGATACGCGAACTCTCCGACTACAGGCTGTCGTTCTTCACGGCCGTGAGCCACGAACTGCGCACGCCGCTCACCCTGATAGCCGAC
Organism: Prevotellaceae bacterium KH2P17; assembly: GCA_900199655.1. GTDB lineage: Bacteria > Bacteroidota > Bacteroidia > Bacteroidales > Bacteroidaceae > Prevotella. Next base: position 196,632 of record FZRE01000002.1, on the reverse strand, counting down.
CCGGTGAACCGTATCCTGGAAAGAAACACCCTCAAAGGCGAAGACCGGCAGCTCCTCCTGATGGCTGCACGCAACACGGGCGTGCTGAACAGCTTGGTGAACGACATCATGGACGTGCGCAAAACCGAAGAAGGACGGATGCAGCTCCGCCTCTCCGAATTCGACCTGGCTGACGTGCTGCGCCAGCTGGCCGATGCTTTCCGCCCCTCGATGGAGAAGAAACGGATAGCGTTCCGCCTGGAGACGGCCGCCAACGCGGACTATACAATGGTGGCCGACAGCGACAAGGTGCTCCGCATAGTGTCCAACCTGCTCAGCAATGCCCTGAAATACACGCCTGCGGGAGGCCACATCAGCCTCTCCGTAAGCCAGTCCGGGGCAGGCCGCATGGCCGTTGCGGTGGCGGACGACGGCGTGGGCATGGATGCTGCCGACGCCGAGCGCATCTTCGGCGAGTACTATCAGGCCAAGAACTCTGCCGGCGGCACGGGCATCGGACTGGCGCTGGTGAAGCTCTTCACCGAGCTTCACCACGGCCGGGTAACGGTTAGCAGCGCCGTTGGCAAGGGCTCCACGTTCTGCGTGGAGCTGCCGGCAAGGCAGGAGGGAACCCCTACCGGGCCTGCCGACCGGAGCCTTCCGGAAATCCTGCCCGTACCTCCTGCCGCCACCGAGGATGCCGCCAGGGAGAACAAGTTTGAACACATTGTGGCCACGGAGACCGAAGCGCGCCCCGTGGTGCTTGTGGTCGACGACAACGCCGACATGCGGGCTTACATCAGGATGGTGCTGGCCGGCAGCTACCAGCTGCTCTTTGCCACCGACGGAGAGAGCGGTCTGGCCGTTGCACGCGAGAATATACCCGACCTGGTGGTAAGCGACGTGATGATGCCGGTTATGAACGGGCTCCGGTTCTGCAGCCTTCTCAAGTCCGGAAAGGCCACCAGCCACATTCCGGTCATCCTCCTCACGGCCCGCAGCCATGACGAGCAGCGCATAGAGGGCTACGAGCAGGGGGCCGACGCCTACATCACCAAGCCCTTCGACTCGCGCCTGCTGATGGCCCGCATAGCCAACCTGCTGCACAACCGGGCCCAGTTGCGCAGCGTGTTTGCAGCCCGGGGCGACGCCGGACAGCCCCAGGAGGCTCGGCTCGGCGGCCGCGACAAGGAGTTCATCGACGAGTTCCGCCAGGCCATACGGGACAGCATGGCCAACCCGCACCTCAAGATAGAGGAGCTGGGCGACAAGGTGGGGCTGGGCCGCGTGCAGCTGTACCGCAAGGTGAAGGCCTTGACCGGCCACACGCCCGTTGACCTGCTGCGCACCGCCCGGCTTGAGAAAGGGCGCGAGCTGCTGTGCACCACCAACAAGACCATATCGGAGATAGCCTACAGCGTGGGCTTTGCCACGCCGTCTTACTTCACCACCTGCTTCAGGCAGCAGTACGGCATGTATCCCAACGAGATGCGACAGGACGGCTGACAGCAGCCGTTCTGCCTCCCAAGAACCATGTAAAAAAAGTGCCGGATGGGTGCTTCGGGAACTTTCGACAAGTGTCGCACGATTGTTCGACACTTGTCACACGTTCGTGCGACACTTGTCGAAAGTTCGCGGAGCATGTCTTCCGTCCCTCCGCCAAATTCCGCCGGCAGCGCCGTAGCCAGTCATCCGACAGCCTGCCCACGGGGCATCTCAAGATTATTGACAAAGAAATGAAGTATTGTTTCATGCAACATTTCTTGTAATCAAAGAACTATTTTTGCTGAATTGGGTTGATTATAAGGTATATCTTTGCTCCAGTGTTTTTTCAAATTACCAATAGACCTAATAGAAAAAGACGAATGGAGAACTTTAAGAAAATCCTGTTGAGCTTTCTGCTCACGGTGGTTTGCTCTGCCGTTAGCGCGCAGGGCATTGATGTCAGTGGTACAGTCGTGGACCCTACGGGGGAACCGGTGATGGGTGCTACTGTCATGGAGAAAGGCACCAGCAATGGTGCCGTGACCGATTTGGATGGTAAGTTTGCCTTCAAAGCTACCCAGGGGTCGGTTCTGGTCATCTCTTACATCGGCTACGATACGGTGGAGATGCCGGCCGGTGCTAACCTGAACGTTACCATGAAGGAAAATGCAAAGGAACTGACCGAGGTTGTGGTAACCGGCTACCAGGTGCAGCGCAAGGCCGACCTCACGGGTGCCGTGTCGGTGGTGAGCGTCGAGGAGCTGGCCAAGCAGAACGAGAACAACCCCATGAAGGCCCTGCAGGGCCGCGTTCCAGGCATGAACATCGCTGCAGACGGCAGTCCCTCGGGCTCGGCTACAGTGCGTATCCGCGGCGTGGGAACGCTGAACAACAACGACCCTCTTTACATTATCGACGGCGTACCCACCAAGGCGGGCATGCACGAGCTCAACGGCGGCGACATTGAGAGCATCCAGGTGCTCAAGGATGCGGCCTCTGCATCCATCTACGGTTCACGTGCCGCCAACGGCGTTATTATCATTACGACCAAGAAAGGCAAAAGTGGAAAGATTAAGGTAGATGTAGATGCCTCGGTTGCCGCTCAGATGTACGCCCACAAGATGGACGTTCTGAACGCCAAGGAGTACGGACAGGTGATGTGGCAAGCCTATGTGAACGACGGCATGGACCCCAACACCAACGGCCTGGGCTATCGGTTCAACTGGAACTACGATGCCAACGGCTATCCCGTTCTTAACGGTATCTCGATGTCGAAGTATCTTGACGCGGCCGGAACTACGTCGGCTTCGGATACCGACTGGTTCGACCAGACCACCCGCAAGGGCGTTATCCAGAACTACAACGTGGCCGTAAGCAACGGCTCTGATAAGGGCAACGCCTACTTCTCGCTGGGTTACTACAAGAACCTGGGCATCATCAAGACTTCCGACTTCAGCCGCTTCTCGGCCCGTATGAATACGGAGTACAAGCTGATAGACAACGTGCTCACCATTGGCGAGCACTTTACGCTCAACCGCACATCCGAAGTCCAGGCCCCGGGCGGCTTCCTGGAGAACGTGTTACAGTTCAACCCGTCGCTCCCGGTTTATACGACAACGGGCGGATATGCCGGCCCCGTGGGCGGTTATCCCGACCGCGAGAACCCTTACGCACGCTTGCAGCGCAACCGCGACAACCGTTACACCTACTGGAGAGCATTCGGTGACGCGTACATTAACCTGCATCTGTTCAAGAACTTCAATCTCCGTTCGACCTTCGGACTTGACTACGCGCAGAAGATGCAGCGCATTTTCAGGTACCCGATAACCGAGGGCAACGTGGCAAATCCTACCAACGCAGTGGAGCCCAAGCAGGAACACTGGACCAAATGGATGTGGAATGCCGTTGCAACCTACAACCTGGAGCTGGGCAAACACCGCGCCGACTTGATGGCGGGCATAGAACTTAACCGCGAAGATGATACCAACTTCTCGGCTTACAAGGAAGATTACCTCATCCTGAACCCCGACTACATGTGGCCCGATGCAGGCGTGGGAACCGCCCAGAGCTACGGAAACGGCGAGGGATATTCGCTGGTCTCGTTCTTCGGTAAGCTCAACTACAATTACAATGACAAGTATCTGGCCTCGCTGACCGTACGCGACGACGGCTCTTCACGCTTCGGCAAGAACAACCGCTACGCTGTTTTCCCCTCCCTGTCGCTGGGCTGGCGCATCAGTCAGGAGAAGTTCCTGAAGAACACTTCCAACTGGTTGGACGACCTGAAGCTGCGTGCCTCGTGGGGACAAACGGGTAACCAGGAAATCTCCAACATAGCCCGCTACACCATCTACGTGAGCAACTACGGCGTTTCTGAGAGCGGCGGACAGAGCTACGGCACTGCCTACGACATCGCGGGAACCAACGGCGGCCAGACGCTTCCGTCCGGTTTCAAGCGCGACCAGTTAGGAAACAACGACATCAAGTGGGAAACCACCACGCAGACTAACCTCGGTTTAGACTACTCCTTGTTTGGAAGTAAGTTCTACGGCAGCTTCGACTGGTACTTCAAGAAGACCAAGGACATTCTTGTACAGATGGCAGGAATAGCCGCAATGGGCGAAGGCAGCACGCAGTGGATTAACGCCGGAGAGATGGAAAACAGAGGTATTGAGTTCAACGTAGGCTACCGCAAGACCACTAAGTGGGGCTTGAAGTACGACGTTACGGGCAACATCAGCACCTACCGCAACAAGATTACCGCGCTGCCTGCTACCGTTGCAGCCAACGGAACCTTTGGAGGCAACGGCGTGAAGAGCGTCATCGGCCACCCTATGGGCTCCCAGGTGGGCTATGTAGCCGACGGTATATTCAAGAGCCAGGACGACATCGACAACCACGCAAGGCAGGAGGGAGCCGGCATCGGGCGCATCCGATGGAAGGACCTGAACAGAGACAAGGTCATTACTGAGGCCGACCAGGACTGGATTTACGACCCCACGCCCGACTTCTCCTATGGTTTCAACGTCTACCTGGAGTACAAGAACTTTGATTTCACCATGTTCTGGCAAGGCGTACAGGGTGTAGACGTTATCTCGGACCTCAAGAAGGAGACCGATATATGGGCCGGACTGAACATCGGTTTCCTCAACAAAGGCTCCCGGATGCTCGGAGCATGGAGCCCGGCCAACCCCGGCAGCAACATCCCGGCCCTCTCGCTGTCCGACAACAACAACGAGAAGCGCGTCTCCACCTACTGGGTCGAGAACGGCTCCTACCTCAAGCTGCGCACCGTACAGCTGGGTTACAACGTGCCGCAGACTCTTGCCAAGAAGCTGTACATGGAACGCCTGCGCTTCTACCTCAGCGCCCAGAACTTGCTGACCCTCAAGAGCGGCGGCTTTACCGGTGTGGATCCGGAGAACCCCAACTACGGTTATCCCATTCCGCTGAACATTACTTTCGGTTTAAACGTAACTTTCTAACAAACGAAAACAGCAATGAAGAAACTAACATATACCATCATTTTGGCTCTTGCTGTGGCGATGAGCAGCTGTTCCGACTTCCTTAGTGAGCAGACACCACAAGGAAGACTGACCGACGAACAGGTGAGCAACCCGCAGTATGCCGACAACCTGATTATCTCTGCCTATGCTATCTGGATTACGGCAGAGGACATCAACTCCAGCTTCTCTATGTGGAACTTCGACGTACGCTCTGATGACGCCTACAAGGGAGGCAACGGCACGAGCGACGGTGACGTGTTCCACCAGCTCGAGATATCGCAGGGAGTGCTCACTACGAACTGGAACATCAGCGACATGTGGCAGCGGCTGTACAACTGCATCTCGCGTGCAAACACCGCCATCGCACTGCTCAACCAGATGGACGAGGCCTCGTATCCCCAGAAGTCGCAGCGTCTGGCCGAGATGAAGTTCCTCCGCGCCTACGGCCATTTCCTGCTCAAGCGCCTCTACAAGCACATTCCGTTCGCCATGAACGAGAACCTTACCACCCAGGAGTACAACAACCTGTCCAACACAGAGTACTCCAACGACGAGGGATGGCAGCAGATAATAGACGACCTGACCGAGGCCTACAACACGCTTCCGGCCACTCAGGCCGACAAGGGACGCCCCACAAAGGCCGCGGCAGCCGCCTTCCTGGCCAAGGTTTACCTCTACAAGGCCTACCGGCAGGACAACCCGCAGAGCAACGAGGTGACAAGCATCGACAAGGGCGACCTGGCCAACGTGGTGAAGTACACCGACGAGAGCATCTACTCGGCCGGAGGATACGGGCTGGAGTCCGACTTCCACAACAACTTCCGCCCCGAGGAGCAGTACGAGAACGGCACGGAGAGCATCTGGGCCATGCAGTATTCCAAGAACGACGGCACCACTCACGGCAACCTCAACTGGAGTTACGGCCTCATAGTGCCCAACATTCCGGGCGTTACCGATGGCGGAACCGACTTCTACAAGCCCAGCCAGAACCTGGTGAACGCCTACCGCACCAATGCCGCAGGCCTGCCTTTCATCGACGACTTCAACCAGAAGGACTACGACAAGGCCACCGACTACGCCGACCCTCGCCTCTTCCTGACCGTGGGAATGCCCGGGCTGCCCTACGAGTTCAATCCTAAATACATGATGGACGAGAGCGCCACCTGGAGCCGGTCAAACGGATTGTACGGCTACTACGTAACACTGAAGCAGAACATTGACCCCGATGCCGTGGGCACTTATCTCATCAAGGGCTCCTGGTGGGGCACTTCGGAGAACCGCATCGTGTTCCGCTACGCCGACGTACTGCTGGAACGGGCCGAAGCACTGGTGCAACTGAACGACGGCCGCATAGCTGAGGCCGTGAGCCTGCTCAACCGCTTGCGCCTTCGTGCTAAGCAGAGCCTGGGCGTAATATCCAATTACGAGACCGACTACGGCGTCAAACTCAACGTCAACACGTACACCGGCTCCTACAGCCAGGAGCAGGCGCTGAAGATGGTCAAGATGGAACGCCGCCTGGAAATGGGCATGGAGAGCGAGCGATTCTTCGACCTGGTACGCTGGGGCGAGGCCGACGTCGTGCTCAACCGCTACTACGCCGAGGAGGCCAACGACTGTTCCATCTACTCGGCAGCCCGCTTTACGAAGAACAAGAACGAGTATCTGCCCATTCCCTATGCGCAGCTGGCAGCCTCAAACGGCAACTACACCCAGAACATAGGCAACTGGTAAAACTACAGGCAACAAAAAACTTAACAATGAGTACCGTCTGCCGGGGCCTCCGTGAGCCTGCTCCGAACCCCCTTTCAGGGGCATTCGCAACAGTCTGATATACAGAGATTTGCACCCGGTAGTGGCAAAGGGCATTCTTGAAGATGCCTTTCAAGCGCCTTGAAGATGCCTTTCAAGCCCCTTGAACGATACCTCCAAGAGCCTTGAACGATAGCTCCGGCTGGCGGTACTCACGTTAACAACAAGAAAAACATTTATGAAAAAGATTATTTTTAATATCTGGATGATGGCAGGTTTGCTGCTGGCACTGGCCGCATGCAGCGACTCCAATGTATCCGACCTGCAGCTTGCAGGCGACTGCTCGGTTTCGGCCTTCGCCCTCGATGAGTTCGAGGGAACCGTAAACCCGGCCGCCCGAACCATTACGGTGAACGTTCCCGAGACCTACAATGCCGCAAGCATGTCCGTTACCAAGCTGGAACTGAGCGACGGCGCCGTGGCCGACGTAAAGCCGGGCGAGGTGATGAACATGGACACGCCGCACGTACTGCACGTGAAGAACGGCGATGTGTTCCTCGACTGGACGGTCAGCGTGGTGCACGATGAGGCCCGTATCACCTCCTTCAAGATAAACGGAACCTACACGGGCATCATCAACGAGCAGGCGAAGACTATCTCCGTCTACGTTCCCAACACGCTCGACATCAAGGCACTCGTGCCCACCGTGGTCTACAGCAGCGGCGCCACGCTCACTCCGGCATCAGGTGTGGCCACCGACTTCACCCACCCCGTGGTCTACAAACTGGAGAACAACACGGCCAGCTCTTCCTATACCGTTACCGTAACGGCCATAGACAAGCCCTCCGCTCTCTACGTGGGACTGGGCGCAACGATGGCCGACCTGAACCCGGAGGAGCAGACCGCCTGCATGTGGATGCTGGAGAACATTCCCAACTCGCTCTATGTGTCGTTTGCCGACATACGCAACGGCAACATTGACCTGAGCCAGTGCAAGGTCATCTGGTGGCACTTCCACAAGGACGGAGGCGTAGACGGCAAGAACGCCTTTGAGGCCGCAGCGCCCCAGGCCGTTGATGCAGCCGCCAAACTGCGCGACTACTACAACGCCGGAGGTTCCTTCTTCTTTACCCGATACGCCACCAACATGCCCGCCTACATAGGTGCAGTGGCCAACGACGGCTGCCCCAACAACTGCTGGGGCCAGAACGAACAGGATGCCGAGACCACAGGAGGCCCCTGGAGCTTCAGCATGGCCGGCCATACGGACCATCCGCTGTTCCGGAACCTGATGATGGCAAGCGGCGACCCCAACGGTGTTTACACTTGCGAGGCAGGCTACCGCATCACCAACTCTACCGCTCAGTGGCACATAGGCACCGACTGGGGCGGCTATGATGACGCTGCCGCCTGGCGCAATGCTACCGGTGGCATCGACTTGGGGCATGGAGGCGACGGCGCCATCGTGGCATGGGAGTTCCCGGCCGCTGGCTCTCACGGCCGCATCCTGTGCATAGGCTCGGGCTGCTACGACTGGTACAGCCTGGCTCCCGTGGCTCCCGGAACCTATCATGACAACGTGGCAACCATGACCAAGAACGCATTCAATTACCTGATGAATTAGTAAAAACCCGGAAAAATGAAAAAGATGATATATTCGTTCATACTCGCCGCCGGCCTCGCTGCACCGCTCGCAGGCTGCAGCGACGACAGTTCGGTGGTCGAAGAGAAGGACTGGAACACGGCCACTTACTTTGCCTCGGCCGATGCCTCGGCACAGGAAACTTACTACAAGCCGTCCGTTGGCTACGTGGGCGACCCCATGCCGTTCTACGACCCGGTGGCAGCAGAGTTCAAGATTATGTACTTGCAGGAGTTCCGCCCTAACCAGGCAGCCACCTATCACCCCTTCTGGGGGCTCAGTACCAAGGACGCCGCCGGCTACACAGCACTGGGTGAGCTCATCCCCTGCGGCGGTGCGGCCGAGCAGGATGCCGCCCTCGGAACCGGCTGTACGGTGTACGACGAGGCAGGCAAGCTGTACTACACCTTCTACACCGGCAACAAGTACGCTCCTACTGCTGCCGAGAACGGCCAGGTGGTGATGGTGGCAACCTCGCCCGACTTCAAGACATGGACCAAGGACAGGGTCTTCATGCTCAAGGGAAACGACTACGGCTACAGCCGCAACGACTTCCGCGACCCGATGGTGTTCCAGGGCGACGACGGCCGCTACCACATGCTGGTGTCTACGAAGCAAGGCAGCAAGGGCGTGCTGGCCGAGTTCACCTCGGCTAACCTCAAGGACTGGACCAGCGCCGGGGTGTTCATGACCATGATGTGGGACCGCTTCTACGAGTGCCCCGACGTGTTCAAGATGGGCGACTGGTGGTATCTGGTGTACAGCGAGATGCACGCCGCCGTGCGCAGAGTGCAGTATTTCAAGGGCCGCACGCTCGAAGAACTCAAGCGTTGCACGGCCAACGACGCCGGCCTCTGGCCCGATGCACACGAAGGAATGCTGGACAGCCGCGGCTTCTATGCCGGCAAGACGGCCTCCGACGGCACCAACCGCTACATCTGGGGCTGGTGCCCCACGCGGTCGGGTAACGACAACACCAACGTGGGTGCCTATCCCAACGAGCCCCAGTGGGCCGGTAACCTGGTGGCACATCGGCTTGTTCAGCACGCCGATGGCACGCTCACGCTGGGCGAGGTGCCCGCTGTGAGCAGCAAACTGGCAACCGCGCAGGAGGTGAAGCTGATGGCCCAGGGCGGCAGCGTGCAGCAGAGCGGCGGCAGCTTTACGCTGGGAGCCGACTCGTATGCCCTCTTCGGCCGTCTGGGTAGCCGGAACAAAATCTCCTTCACCGTAACTACAAGCGGCAATACCGATAGGTTCGGCATCTCCGTAGTTCGCGGAACCGACTCTGAGAAGTATTATACCATGGTGGTGAATGCCGAGGGCGACAACGCCCGCAAGGTGAACTTTGAGGAAGAAGGCACTGCCGGAAAGGGCTTCATCGAGGGCGCCGACGGCTACGTTTTTGCCCGTCCGGCCGACAACACCTACCATGTTACCATCTACACCGACAACAGCGTCTGCGTAATGTACATCAACGACGTGTGCTGCTACACCAACCGCATCTACGGAATACAGAAGAACTGCTGGAGCATTAACAGCTACGGAGGAAGCATCACGGTAAGCAACGTGGAGGTGAAGCAATAACCCGGAAAGTCTGCCGGCTTTAAAAAATCGTTCATTCCGTGTGTTTTTTCGTTCAATGTAACAAAAACACAACAGAATGAACGATTTTTATTATCCCTTTTAAAGGATAATGTTTACTTTTGTCCCATCAAATCTAATGACGAACGTAATGACTATTAACAAGAAAATCCTTATGCTGTGTCTCTGTCTGGTCGGTGCAGTGGCCGGGCTGCATGCGCAGTCCTTCCTCGGCGATAACCACGCCATGAAGCGCGTAACCACCTCGCAGAGGTATCTGCTGCTGCCCGTCGAGGAGAAAGAAGAGATTGCGCACGTGAACGTAATCGTTGATAACAAGGTGGTGAAGCAGTTCAACTGCCGCCTTGCCGTTGACCATGTAGACTATTATGTGCCGCTGGAACTGCAGTCGCTGGGTGCCCCCGAGGCCCTGCTCGACATCACTTTCCAGGGCGAACGCCGTTCCAAGGGAGTCATCAAGGACTTCTCGTGCTGGCAGAACATGAAGTACGCCGACGCTTTTGATACCCGCAACACCGAGCGCTTCAGGCCTTCGTACCACCATACGCCGGCCTACGGCTGGATGAACGACCCCAACGGCATGTTCTACAAGGACGGTGTGTGGCACCTGTACTTCCAGTACAACCCCTACGGAAGCCAGTGGGAGAACATGACATGGGGCCATTCAACGAGCCGGGACCTCGTAACCTGGACGCAACAGCCCAACGCCATTGAGCCTGATGGGCTGGGTACGATATTCAGCGGCAGTGCTGTGGTTGACAAGGACAACACGGCCGGCTTCGGTGCTGGTGCCGTGGTGGCCATCTACACATCGGCAGGAGCAAGCCAGGTGCAGAGCCTCGCCTACTCTACCGATGGCGGGCAGACCTTTACGAAGTATGCAGGCAACCCCGTGATAACGGGCGACGTGCCCGATTTCCGCGACCCCAACGTCTTCTGGAACGATGAGACGGGCGAGTGGAACCTCGTTCTCGCGGCCGGCCAGGAGGTGCGTTTCTACTCTTCCAAGAACCTGAAAGAATGGCGTTACGAGAGTTCCTTCGGCAACGGATACGGCAACCACGACGGCGTCTGGGAGTGTCCGGACATGCTGCGCCTGCCCGTTGAGGGCACCGGAAGCCGGAAGTGGGCGCTCATATTGAACATTAATCCGGGCGGACCGTTCGGAGGAAGCGCCACGCAGTACTTTACCGGCACTTTCGACGGCCACAAGTTCACCTGTGAAAGCAGCCCTTCAACGACCAAATGGATGGACTTCGGGAAGGACCACTACGCAACAGTAACCTTCGACAATGCCCCCTCCGGCCGGGCCGTAGCAATGGCTTGGATGAGCAACTGGCAGTATGCAAACCAGGTTCCCACGCGCCAGTACCGCTCTGCCAACTCCATAGCACGCGACCTGTACCTGTTCAGCAGCAACGGCGAAACCTACATGGCGTCGGCTCCCTGCAGGGAGATGGAAGCCGTGAGGGGCCGCAAGACCGCTCATCCTACGGAGACTTCGGAGGTAGAAGTCAACGTAAAAGGCAGCTTCACCCTGACACTCAGGAACCGTAAAGGCGAAGAGGTGGTGATGAGTTACGATGCTGCTGCGCAGACGCTTGCCATGAACCGCAGCAAGAGTGGCGACACCTCGTTCAGCGAGTCCTTTGCAGCAACCACCACGGCGCCCACCTTCGGCCCGCTCAAAACGCTGCGCCTGTTCATCGACCGCTGCAGCATAGAGGCCTTCGGCAACAACGGCAAGACGGCCATGACGAACCTCGTGTTCCCCTCGGAGCCCTATAACGCGCTCTCGATAAAGGGAAAGGCCAAGGCTACCGTGTACGAACTGAAGGCGCAACCGGCACAACCGGCAACGAAGTAAAAACCTATCAAACCTATAAACAACAATGAGCAAGACTAAAAAACTGACTTTGATTCCCATCATGCTGTGCTTTTTCGCAATGGGATTCGTGGACTTGGTGGGCATTGCCTCCAATTATGTAAAAGAAGACTTGGGGCTTACAGACTCCGTGGCCAACGTGTTTCCGTCGCTTGTATTTTTCTGGTTCCTCATTTTCTCCGTGCCTACGGGCATGCTGATGAACCGCATCGGGCGCAAGAAAACAGTGCTGCTGTCGCTCGTCATCACCGTATTTTCGCTGCTGCTGCCCATCTTCGGCGAGGGGTTCTACCTCATGCTGGTAGCCTTCTCGCTCCTTGGCATCGGCAACGCGCTCATGCAGACGTCGCTTAACCCGCTGGTTTCTACCGTCATCAAGGGCGGAAACCTGGCCTCGACGCTCACCTTCGGCCAGTTCGTAAAGGCCATCGCGTCGTTCATGGCACCGTATATAGCCATGTGGGGAGCCAAAGCCACCATCCCGAGCTTTGGCCTCGAGTGGCGCGTACTGTTCCCTATATACATGGTAATCGGCATTGTGGCGTCGCTGCTGCTGCTCTCCACGCCCATTGAGGAGGAGAAGATAGAGGGCAAGCCCTCAACTTTTGCCGAGTGCCTCAAGCTGCTCGGCACGCCCATCGTGCTCTTCTCGTTCCTTGCCATCATGTGCCACGTGGGCATCGACGTGGGCACCAACACCACTGCTCCTAAGATTTTGATGGAGCGGTTGGGCATGACGCTCAACGATGCGGCCTTTGCCACCTCGCTCTACTTTATCTTCCGTACCATCGGATGCCTCACCGGCAGCTTCTTCCTGCGCGTGATGAGCAACAAGAGCTTCTTCATCATCTCCACCTGCATGCTGGTTTTGAGCATGGTGGGACTGTTCTTCGGAACCTCCAAGCTGGTGCTCTACACGGCCATTGCACTGGTGGGCTACGGCAACTCCAACCTTTTCTCCATCGTGTTCACGCAGGCTTTGCTCAGCGTTCCGGAAAAGAAGAACGAGGTTTCGGGCCTGATGATCATGGGACTCTTCGGCGGCACGGTCTTTCCTTTACTCATGGGATTCGCCAGCGACGCCATAGGACAGAAGGGCGCAGTGCTCATCATGGCCGTTGGTGTGCTGTACGTGCTGTCGTACATTCCGAAGATTAAACATTAGGTTTTAGCAAACAAGATGATTACAGAAGTTAAAGAAGTTAAAGAAGATACGGAAGTTAAAGGCCATTTGCCTTGTTCCTGAAACGCCAAACCATTGGCTTTAACTTCTCGAGCGACCGAAGGAAGCGATAACTTCTTTATCTTCTCCAACTTCTACAAATAAAAACAAACCCCAAAAATCAAATGAAAAAGATAATTGTTGGACTGGGAGAGGCTCTCTGGGACTGCCTTCCCGAAGGACGAAAACTGGGCGGAGCGCCCGCTAACTTTGCTTATCACGCCAGCCAGTTTGGCAACGAAGCCTATGCCATCAGTGCAGTGGGCAACGACGAACTGGGAACAGAAACCCTGAAAGCCTTTGACGAGAAACAGCTGCACTACATCATGCCGCGCGTTGACTTTCCTACAGGAACCGTGCAGGTAACACTCGACGATGAGGGTGTGCCTACCTACGACATCAAGACCGATGTGGCATGGGACAACATCCCCTTTACTCCCGAGATTGAGGAGGCCGCCCACAACTGCCAGGCCGTGTGCTTCGGCTCGCTGGCCCAGCGCAGCAGCGTGTCGCGCGACACCATCCGCCGCTTCCTCGGCGCCACGCCAATGTCCTGCCTCAAGATATTCGACATCAATCTACGTCAGAACTTCTACTCCAAAGAGGTAATTTGCGACAGCCTGCGCAGCTGCAACGTGCTCAAGATAAACGACGAGGAGCTGGTTACCATCGGCCGCCTCTTCGGCTATCCGGGCCTCGACATGGAGAACAAGTGCTGGCTCATACTGGGCAAGTACAATCTGAACATGCTCGTGCTCACGTGCGGCGTAAACGGCTCCTACGTGTTTGCACCGGGCCTGGTGAGCTATCAGGAGACGCCGCTCGTAGACGTTGCCGACACCGTTGGCGCCGGCGACTCCTTTACCGGAGGCTTTACGGCCGCCATACTTGCCGGCATGCCCATGCAGGAAGCCCACAAGCTGGCCGTTGAGGTGAGTGCCTTTGTGTGCACGCAGAACGGCGCCATGCCCAAGCTACCGCAGGAGCTGCTGGACAGGGTGAAGTAAACAAAACCCCTCCCCGACCCTCCCCGAAGGGGAGGGAGGTACTTGTAGGCGGACGAATAAACGCAGTTTAGGGCTGTAGTTTGTTCGTCCGCCTTTTTGTTTTCTGTGAGTTAAGGGTACCGGGTTATGTGTTTGGCGAAGCAAGTAACCTGTCATCCCCTCCCAACCTCCCCTTTCCAAGGGGAGGAGGCCGGCCCGTCAGCTTTGCTTATCTGCTGTTCTCATTCCTTTATCTGCCAGTTCCGCGTGGCCCACTTATCCTCTCCTTGGAAGGCGGAGGACAGGAGAAGATAACCCGCTGATTATGAGCGCGTTTGAAAGAGCTATCGTTCAAGCCTCTTGACCCATACCTTCAAGCCCCTTGAAGGGCATCATCAAGTCCCTTGAACGATACCTCCAACGCCCCCACTCCTTTCCTCCAGCTCCCTCTCCTTTGTGAAGCGAGTGTGAAACTCTCCCCCTTTCGTACCCTCATTCTTGTGAAGCGAGCGGGAAACTCTTATCCTTTCGTACCCTCATTCTTGTGAAGCGAGTGCGAAACTCTCCTCCTTTCGCCCCCTTATTCTTCAAGAGAGAGCGAGGGAGACGCTGTAAGTACCTCCCTCCCCTTCGGGGAGGGTCGGGGAGAGGTTTTAACTTCCACCTCATCAATAAAGAACCAGGCGGGGTGCCCCACGCCGTAGTGCCACGCCGGACACTGCCCTATCGTGGCCACATGCACCTTGATATAGCGCACGTTCACGGCCTGCGGCACGTTTGCCGTGGCCTGTTTGTACTTGATGGTGAGGTCGCGGTCCTCGCTGAAGACGTAAGGCTGGCCGAATGGAACGTACCGGCGGCCGTCCGCAGAGACCTGATAGGTTACGCTGCGGGGCAGCAGCACCCACGCTCCAAGCTGGTGCAGGCAGTCGGTAGAGACGGCAGTAACGGGCATCTCGCGGCCCAGGTCGATGGTAAAGTCGGCGTCCTTGCCTTCCCACCCCACCCAACTCTCCACGTAGCTGGCGCCTCCGTAGAGGCCGTCCGTCAGTGCCCGGTCGGCTATGTTGCGGTATCTTTCGGCCGGAGGCTGCTGGTAGGTAACCTTTGCTCCTATGGCCTTGCTGGGTTCGGCCTGCGGCATGAAGCGCTTGAGGTACAGGTCGCAGTAGTCTGCCGGGCTGTTGTTGCGCTCGTTCAGGCTCTTTACGCCAAAGCGGATGCACTGCTGTTTGAAGGTTGCCACTTTGCGGCGGATGTCGTCGGTATCTCCTCCCGTGCGCGTGCGGGCAATCTCCAGCTCGGCGTACATGATGGGCAGGCGGCTCAGCTGCACGCGGCTTAGCAGCACGCTGTCGGCCTCCACGGCCGCTTCTGCTTCGTCGAAGAGCTGCTGGTAGCGCTTCATGCAGCGGTCGTTGAGCATTCCGTCCTTGTGCGAAATGGTCGAGTCGTAAATCCACAGCGGTGCCTCGCCGGCCAGCAAGGCGCCCTCACGCACCTTTAGGTATTGGTAGATGGCGGGCGCGGCGGCACCGTAATAGCCGCTAAGGAAGGCGTGCGTGAGCGAATCTGCGTTCATATCGGGGTTCCACATCAGCTTGCCGATGAGGTAGCCGCGCAGCTCCGCGAAGTCTGTTCCGCGTGTTCCGTTCACCTGCTCGAACAGCATGTTGGCGTTGTGGCTGCGGAATATGCGCATGTTAGGTTGCAGCACGTGCAGGTTGGGGAATGGAGCAACCATGTTGTCGAAGTTTATTCCGTAGTCCCACACAAAGATGTTGCGCGATATCTTGGCCCATCCGTCGATGGCTCTCATGAACTCGCGCCCGCTCTCATTGTCGGTCAGCGGCACCTCGCGGCGGCAGTCGATGCTGCAGAGCATGATGTTCACGTTGGGCAGCGGCCGCACATGGCGCGGCGGTTGCATGGAGAAAAGGTAGGCGAGGGTGGAGAATTCCTTGTCCGGAAAGCGCCTGGCGAGCTTGTTCATGAAGTGGATGATGGGCCCGGAGGGCGACCCTTCGGCCTCTTCCAGCCTGCGGCAGGAGGGGCATTGGCAGTTGGTGTTGTTGCCGTCGTTCTGGCTCACGGATATCATCTTCATGCCCGGATGGGCGCGGAAGATGCTGTCAATCTTGTTGCAGGCGGCCTCGAACACCTCCTCATTGGTGAGGCACCACTGCGAGTGGTCGCCGGGCTGGCGGCGGCCGTTAATCATCGAGTACCATTCCGGGTGCCGTCGGCCGTATCGGCTGGCCGGCAGAATCTGGTTGAAGGTGTGCACCCACAGGTTTCCGGCAAACATCTGGTCGGGTTCCTCCAGTCCGTACCAGGCGCGGTAGTCGGCATCCTCGGTGCCGTAACTCTGCGTCTGGCGGTAGCGGAAGGCCGGCGTCTCGGCCCAGTCCAGTGCCGGCAGGGTAATGGTTTGCCGCTTGGGCGCCTGCCACACGTTGCGGGCAAAGTAGTCGCAGCCCAGGTATCGCTCCAGCAGATGCACCACCCCGAGCAGCGAACCCTTGTCGCCACCGCTGCTGATGGTCAGCCTCCCGTCGCTGCAACGGATGAGGAAGCCGTCCTCCCCTGCCCTTTCAGTCTGCCCGCCTATCACTACGTCGCCCCTGCGGGCATCCTTCACGTCGCCCACTGTGGGCAGCCGGGTGCCCGAGATGCGGCCAATGAACTTGTTGAGCAGCTGTGCCGCCGAGGCATCAGCGGCGTTGCGGGCATTGTAAACGATGCGGGCTTTGGGCTTGCCCTGTTCCACGAGCGTTATCTGGGCAGGCAACTGCAGGCATGGCAGCAGTACGAAGAGCAGGGCGGAGAGAATGTTCTTGTTCATGACGGTTGGTGTTTGGGTTTGCGGATGGGGCCGACCGGCGCCGTCGCCCTGCAAATATACGAAAATTGATGCGATTATTTGCCCGTCCATGATATTTATCTTAACTTTGCCGTACAATCAAAGCAACGCATCATGAAAAAGTATCTTGTCCTCCTGCTGGCCTTGTTCGTTTCGGCAGGTATCCATGCCCAGCAGTCGCGCAAGGACTTCCGGCGCGACATCAGCATCTCCGGCAGCAACTATTATGCTTATCCCGGGCCGCAGAAAAAGCAGCTTACACCGGCCCCGGAGGGCTACAAACCCTTCTACATCAGCCACTACGGGCGCCACGGTTCGCGCTATCTCATCGGCACGAAGGACTACGACCAGCCTTATCTCACCCTGCTCCGGGCCGACAGCCTGGGCAAACTGACGGCCAAAGGAAAGGAAGTTTTGCAGAAAGTAAGCCTCATTCGCGACGAAGCCAGGGGCCGAGACGGCGAGCTGACCCAGCGCGGTGCCGAGCAGCACAAGGACATCGCGCGCCGCATGTACGAGCGTTTTCCGGAGGTGTTTGCAGGCTCCGCCAACGTTGATGCCAAGAGTACGGTCGTTATCCGCTGCATTCTCTCGATGGAGAATGCCCTGCAGCAGCTGCTCGTCATGAACCCGCAGCTGCGCATCAGGCACGATGCAAGCTACCACGACATGTACTACATGAACTATGACGACACGCTGCTGGTTAGCGAGAAACGGCGCCCGGAGGCCCGCAAGGCCTACGACGACTTTGCCCGCCGCCACCAGAACTACCGCCACCTGATGCAGGTGCTCTTCAACGACGAGGCCTACTGGCAGCATGAGGTCAAAGGTCAGCGCCTCTGCGACCAGCTTTTCAAGCTGGCCAGCAACGTGCAGAGCACCGAACTGAGGCACAAGCTGTCGCTCTACGACATCTTTACATTCGACGAAATGTACGACAGCTGGCTCTGTGGCAACGCCTGGTGGTACATTGCCTACGGCCCCTCGCCGCTCACGGAGGGGCGCCAACCCTTTGTGCAACGCAACCTCCTGCGCAAGATAATCAGCGAGGCAGACAGCTGCATCGCCCTGCCCAAGCCCGGCGCCACGCTGCGTTTCGGCCACGATACCATGGTGATGCCCCTCACGTGTTTGCTCGACATCAACGGCTACGGTAAGCAGATAGACGACTTGGAGCGGCTGGACGACGAGCAATGGTACGACTATCGCATCTTTCCTATGGCCTGTAACATCCAGTTAGTGTTCTATCGGAGGTCGCCGGACGACAAGGACGTGCTCTTCAAAGTGCTGCAGAACGAGGACGAGGCCACGCTGCCCATCGCCACGGACTGCGCCCCCTACTACCACTGGAAGGACTTCCGCGAGTTCTATCTCAACAAGATTGACGCCTACGAGGCCCAGAGAAAGGCGGAATTAGGAAGTTAATGAAGTGAAGGAAGTTACCGTTCGCTGCTTTTTTAAGAAGTTAAGGAAGTTAAAGAAGTTACCGTTCGCTGCTTTTTTTAGAAGTTAAGGAAGTTAAAGAAGTTACCGTTCGCTGCGCTCACTCTGTAGTTAAAAGCCGATGGCAGAGCCGTTGCCGGCCGCCCGAAGCGGTGCAGCGGGGGTGCGGAAACGGGCCTTACGGGTTCCCGGAGTTATCGTTCAGCAACTTTCGACACTTGTCGCACGATTGTTCGACAGGTGTCACACGATTGTTAGACAAGTGTCGAAAGTTGTTGGGTGATAGGTGTTGGGTGGCTGGGTGATGGGTGTTGGGTGGCTGGGTGATGGGTGTTGGGTGATGGATGGTGAGGTGTTGGATGATGGGTGAATACGGATAAGGCGGCGGGAGGTGACTTCTCCTGCCGCCGGTTTTATTTCATGGTAATGATGATGGTGGTCTTGGAGCCGGTGTAGGCGTTGTCCGCGCTGTAGCGGAGGGTGTAGATGCGCTCCTTGCCGGGCTGGTGCGTAACGAGCGTAAGGATGGTTGTGTCGCCCTCCTTGCGCTCCATCCAGGTGCCGCTGTTCTTCTCCTGCGTGAACGCACGGAGCATGGAGCGCGTGTGCTGGCCGCTGAGCGTGAGCGTCTTGACCACCATCTGCACGGCTCGGGTCTTGGGGTTACGCTTCACGACGGTGGTGAACGAGCCGTTGCCTATGATGGAGTAGTGGCTTACCAGCTCGTCTATCTGGTTCTGTGCCGATGCTGCCAGCCACGCGAGCAGGCAGAGGCAGAGCGTACAGAGTGTTCTTTTCATTGGGCTGATGCTTGTTGTATTTCGTGTTTGATGCGGTCGGCTTCGGCGAGCGTCTGCTCTATCGTGGGCTTCATCTCGCTCAGGTTGTCAATCCGGCGGCCGTTTACTATCATGTAGCTGCCCTCGTACTGGCGTGCCAGGAGCTGCTCGCTGTGCTGTTGCCACAGGCCGGCGGCGGTGATGAACACCAGCAGCGAGGCTGCTGCAGCCACGGCCCAGCGCAGCAGCAGGGGCCTGCGGCGGGCTTGCAGCTGGTCGGCAGGCGGCAGCGAGACGGCCTGCAGGCTGGCAAAGAGCTCGCGGTAGGGCTGCAGAGAGGCCGGCAGGGACTCCTGACGGAAGTAGGCATAGAGCCTGCTCTCTTCTTCGAGCGAGGTTTCTCCGTCGAAGAACTTGTCTACGAGGTGCTTGATGTCTTCCTGTTTCATTGTCTTTGTTCCTTTAGAAATTGGTCTCTCACGGCCTGCCGGGCGCGGCTCACGGCCTTGCGGGCAGTGGTTTCGGTGCAGCCGGCCAGGCGTGCGATGTCGCCGTACTCCATGCCCTGCAGGTGGCGCAGGCGCAGGAAGACCTGCTGCCGGGCCGGGAGCGACTCGATGAGGTGCATCATGTGCTCGATGCGTTCATGCTCCGTGCGCTCATCCCCGCCGTCGGCGGCATCTTCGGCAGAGAGAGATTGTACGGGCAGATGCCGCCTCAGCCGGTCGAGGGAGAGATTGCGGGTGAGCACGGAGGCCAGCGGCAGCAGCGGCGAACGGAGCTCCGAGCACATTGTCCAGAGCTTTAGCAGGGCGTCCTGCACGATGTCTTGGGCGGCGTCGCGGTTCTTCAGATAGCCCGCAGCTATGCTGACGAGCTTCTCGCGGCAGCTGCCGGTTTCCTGCTTGAACTCCTCTGCGGTCATGTTCTCGGTGCTTTTCTCGTTTGTTCGGTAGGTGTGGGGGTGGCGTAAATCAGTACCTGTTCAGGTTCTTGGTATCTATCTTGGCCACGCCGTTGGTGGTTATGTTCGTGTCATCTGCCGACCCGGCAATGGTAAACTTGTCTACGCCGCTGTTGTAGGCCGTCAGCCGTCGGCAGTCAACGTTGATGTTGCTGGTTCCGCTGCCGCTGTTGTGTATGCTGATGCTGCCACCCTTGAAGTTGAGCGTGAGCCTCGATACGCCCGAGTTGTGCACTTCCATCTCGTCGGCATTGGCCGTCAGGGTGCAGTTACCTATGCCGCTGTTGTGCAGCTCGGCCTTCTTGGCGGTCACGGTACCGCTGAAGGTGAGCGTGCCGGAGTTGGAGCAGCCCAGCCGCTGGCACTCTACGCGGCCCAGAGTGATGGCTCCCGTGCCGCTGTTACGAAGTCCGAAGTTGCCGGCTTTTACCGTTTGGGCCTCCAGGTTGAGCATTCCGCTGTTGCGGATGGCATTGAGGTGAGGCGCCGTAATGTCGAGTCGGAGCCGTAGCACGTACGCTTCCCTGTCGTTAGACTTATGGCTGCGCAGGTACAGCACGCCGTCTTTCACGTACAGGTTGTGCCTGTTGGCGTCGTAGTTCCATGCCTTCACGCCGTACGTTGAGCCCTGCACGTAGCGCACAGTGACCATGATGGCGTTGTCGATGGCGCTGAAGCCGGTCAGCGGCAGCGTGACGGAAGAGCCTTGGGTGTAGTCGGTTTCTTTCTGTTTGGCGGCTCCTGCCGTGAGTGTAAGCAGCAGGCAGAGCAGCAGTAGGGTAGAGATTTGCTTTTTCATACGTGTGAGTTTAAATCCGTTCTTCTACAGGCAGTACGCCGGCAGATGGCTTTTGTGACACAAAAATAGTTATATTTTTTGAGAAGAAACCATTTTTCAGTATCTTTGCATACTGCCACCCGTGCTGCCGAGGCAGTGCAGTAGGCGGCAAACAGGCACCAAACGAGTAAGAAAGAGAAACGAGATATGGCAAAGAATGACAAGGGGCTGACCCCGATGATGAAGCAGTTCTTCTCCATGAAGGCCAAGCATCCGGACGCGTTACTGCTGTTCCGGTGCGGCGACTTCTACGAAACGTACTGCGACGATGCCATCGAGGCGGCCAAGATACTGGGCATAACGCTCACTCACCGCAACAATGGAGCCTCGGTGGGGTCGGAGATGGCGGGCTTTCCTCATCATGCCCTGGACACCTATCTGCCCAAACTCATCCGCGCGGGCAAGCGGGTCGCCATCTGCGACCAGCTGGAGGACCCGAAGAAAAAGCGCGAACAGATAAAGGGAAAGAAGGGCCTCACGGAGATGGACAAGATGGTGAAGCGCGGCATTACCGAACTGGTAACGCCGGGCGTTGCCATGAGCGACAACGTGCTTAACTACAAGGAAAACAACTTCCTGGCTGCAGTGCACTTCGGAAAGGGTGCCTGCGGGGTGAGTTTCCTGGACATTTCGACCGGTGAATTCCTCACAGGAGAGGGCACGTTCGACTATGTAGAGAAGCTGCTCGGCAACTTCTCGCCCAAGGAAGTGCTCTACGACCGGGCCCGCAAGCAGGACTTTGAGCGCTACTTCGGCACGCGCTACTGCGTGTTCGAGCTCGATGACTGGGTCTTTACCGAGCAGAGTGCACGCCAGAAGCTGCTCAAACACTTCGGCACCAAGAACCTCAAGGGCTTCGGAGTGGAGCATCTGAAGAGCGGCATCATAGCCTCCGGCGCCATCATGCAGTACCTGGAGCTCACGCAGCACACGCACATAGGCCACATAACGGCCCTCTCGCGCATCGAAGAAGAGCGCTACGTAAGGCTCGACAAGTTCACCATACGCTCGCTGGAGCTGCTGCAACCCATGCAGGAAGACGGCTCCTCGCTGCTCGATGTCATAGACCGAACGGTCACGCCCATGGGCGGACGCATGCTCAAACGGTGGCTCGTGTTCCCGCTGAAGGACGTTAAAGCCATCACGCAGCGGCAGGACGTGGTGGAATATTACTTCAAGGAGCCCGAGTTCCGGCAGCTGGCAGACGAGCAGCTGCACCGCATCGGCGACCTGGAACGCATCATCTCCAAGGTTGCGGTGGGCCGAGTGTCGCCGCGCGAGGTGGTGCAGCTCAAGCATGCACTTACCGCCACGGCCCTTATAAAGACAGCTTGCCTCTACGCGAAGGACGAGAGTTTGAAGCGCATGGGCGAGCAGCTGAGCCTCTGCGAGAGCCTGCGCGACCGCATAGAGCATGAAATCGTGGCCGACCCACCGCAGCTCGTGAACAAGGGAGACGTAATAGCAAGCGGCTACAACGCCGAACTCGACGAGCTGCGCAGCATCTCGCACGGCGGCAAGGACTACCTGATGAAGATACAGGAGCGCGAAACAGCGCAAACGGGCATAACGAGCCTGAAGGTTGGTTACAACAACGTGTTCGGCTATTACTTAGAAGTACGCAACACGTTCCGTGACAAGGTGCCCGCCGACTGGGTGCGCAAGCAAACCCTGGCACAAGCAGAACGCTACATAACCCAGGAACTCAAGGAGTACGAAGAGAAGATACTGGGCGCCGAGGAGAAGATACAGGAGCTCGAAGCGCGCCTCTTCGGCGAGCTGGTAACGGCCATGCAGGAGTTCATTCCGCAGATACAGATAAACGCCAACCTCATAGCAAGGCTCGACTGTCTGCTCTCTTTCGCCAAGACAGCGGAGGAGTACGGCTACGTGAGGCCCGTGGTAAACGACTCGGATGTGCTCGACATCCGGCAAGGACGCCATCCCGTCATCGAGACCCAGCTGCCCGCAGGAGAGCGATACGTGCCTAACGACATCCTGCTGGACACCGAGAAGCAGCAGATAATCATCATTACAGGCCCCAACATGGCCGGAAAAAGCGCCCTGCTGCGCCAGACGGCGCTCATCGTGCTGCTCTCGCAGACGGGCAGCTTTGTGCCCGCAGAGAGCGCCAGGATAGGTGTGGTGGATAAAATCTTCACCCGCGTGGGCGCTTCTGATAACCTCTCGCTCGGCGAATCAACCTTCATGGTGGAGATGACCGAGGCTTCCGACATCCTGAACAACGTCACCCCGCGCTCGCTCGTGCTCTTCGACGAGCTCGGAAGGGGAACTTCAACCTACGACGGCATCTCCATCGCCTGGGCCATCGTGGAGTACCTGCACGAGCATCCCAAAGCTCGCGCCCGCACGCTCTTCGCCACCCACTACCACGAACTCAACGAGATGGAGAAGAACTTCAGCCGGATAAAGAACTACAACGTAAGTGTCAAGGAGGTTGACGGCAAGGTCATCTTCCTGCGCAAGCTCGAGCGGGGCGGCTCCGAGCACTCTTTCGGCATCCACGTGGCCGAGATAGCGGGCATGCCCAAATCCATCGTCAAGCGCGCCAACGTGATACTGAAGCAGCTCGAGGCCGACAACGCCCAGGTGGGCACCGTGGGCAAGCCCAGCGTAAAGCACCTGGAGGAGAGCCGCGAAGGCATGCAGCTGAGCTTCTTCCAGCTCGACGACCCCGTGCTCTCGCAGATACGCGACGAGATACTGGGGCTCGACGTCAACAACCTAACGCCCGTGGAGGCCCTCAACAAGCTCAACGACATCAAGCGGATACTCACGGGAGGAGAGTAGGGCGGGCGCCCCGGACGGCCGGAAACACAGCAAAAAACGGACAGCAGTTGTGCAGCAGCACAGCCCCTGTCCGTTTTCGTTTATCTGATAGGCCCCGTTCAAGCCTCTTGACGGATAGCTTCAAGCGCCTTGAATGCCACCTCCAAGCGCCTTGAAGCTATGCTCCAACGAGATAGTTTGCTATCAGTCTGGTTTTCAAATACTTACAGCACTATCCCAAATAGGCATCAGAAAGCCCCTTTCAGCCTCGTTGCAACCCGAGCGGTTGTGCGGAGCGGCTACTTGGATAGTGGTGTTTGGTGGCAGGTTTGCAGCGGTGCTGTTGGTGAATATGTGTTGTACGGTCAAGCTGCTTGGTTCATCATCCCCTCCTAACCTCCCCTTTCTAAGGGGAGGATACAGGTTTGTCCTGCTCCTGATAGTGGCTTGTGGCAGCGTTTCCTTTCACTTTTTAAGGGGAGGAACCTCTGCTTCGGGGCTTTTGCTGGTTTGCTGCAGAGTTGCTTGTTAGTGGAAATGAGCAAGCAACTATATGCAATAAGGCTAACTGGTATCCTCCCCTTAGAAAGGGGAGGCGGAGGAGGGGATGACCACATGGCAGTATATTGGTTTCTTGCTGCGGATATCATCCCCTCCTAACCTCCTCTTTCTAAGGGGAGGATACAGATTTGTCCTGCTCCTGATGGCTGCTTATGGCAGCGTTTCCTTTCACTTTTTAAGGGGAGGATACAGGCTTTTCCTGCTCCTGATAGCAGCTTGTGGCATCGTTTCCTCCCCTTGGAAAGGGGAGGTTAGGAGGGGATGATGAACCAAGGAGCGCAGGGGCGGGCAGCGTTCTGATGCCGTCCACCATCGCGTTACTTGGCTCCCAGCCGCTTCATCCACGGTCCGCCTACCATGCAGGCCACACCAATGAGGATGAAGGGGATGCTGAGTATCTGTCCCATGTCGAGCGGCAGGCCGGCTTCGAAGGCCACCTGTATGTCCTTTGTGTACTCGATAAGGAAGCGGAAAGTGAAGATTACCGTCAGGCAAAGGCCGAAGTAAAAGCCCGTACCCACTGATGCGGGGCCGCGGCGCCTGTAGATGAAGAGCACTACTATTAAGAAGGCGAAGTACGCCAGGGCCTCGTAAAGCTGGCCGGGGTGGCGGGGCGCCTTGTCAACTTGCTCGAAGATGAAGGCCCAGGGCACATCGGTCACCTTGCCGATAATCTCTGAATTCATCAGATTTCCTACCCTTATGAAGCCTGCAGTGACGCCACAGCAGATGCCCATGTTGTCGAGCACCGTCCACAGAGGCACCTTGGTGTTGCGGCAGTACAGCCAAATGGCCACCAGCATGCCTATCACGCCGCCGTGAGAAGCCAGCCCCTCGTAGCCTGTGTACTTCCATCCGCCGCCTTGCAGGAAGTGAATGGGGAGCAGCATCTCCACAAATCCCTGTACCGAAGTCAGGAAACGGTCGGGTTCATAGAAGATACAATGGCCCAGACGGGCGCCCACCAGCACGCTCACGAAGATGTAGATGAAGAGCGGGTCGAAGACGTTTACCTTCACCTTCTTGCGTCCTTGCACGCGTTCCTGCCACGTAATGCCCTGCTCCTCGTACAGTTTCTTCATGAGCAAGTAGCCCAGCGCGAGCCCTATGAGCCAGCACAGGGAGTACCATCTCACGCCCCAGGAGCCTATCCTGAAGGCGAACATGTCCGGATTCCAGACGATGTAGTTGAGTAATTCCATATCGTTGTTTTCTTGTTTGGGCCGCAATGAGGGTGCGGCGGGTGTCAGACATTGAAGCGGAAGTGCATGATGTCGCCGTCTTGTACTTCGTAGTCCTTGCCCTCGATGGCCAGTTTGCCGGCCTCGCGGACGGCAGCCTCGGAGCCGTAACGGATGTAGTCGTCGTACTTGATGACCTCGGCACGGATGAAACCTTTCTCGAAGTCGGTGTGTATAACGCCCGCACACTGCGGTGCCTTCCATCCTTTGTGGTAGGTCCAGGCCTTTACCTCCATCTCTCCTGCTGTGATGAAGGTCTGCAGGTTGAGCAGGTGATAAGCCTTCTTGATGAGCCTGTTGACGCCACTCTCCTGCAAGCCGAGCTCTTGGAGGAACATCTGCTTGTCCTCGTAGGTGTCGAGCGAGGCGATGTCTTCTTCCGTCTTGGCGGCTATCACCATGGCTTCGGCACCCTCCCGGGCAGCTATCTGCTCTATCAGTCGTGAGTAATCGTTGCCTTCGTGGGCGCTGCTTTCGTCTACGTTGCACACGTACAGCACCGGTTTAGTGGTGAGCAGGAAGAGGTCATGGGCTGCCTGGAGCTCCTCCTTGCTGTCGAAGGTAACGGTGCGGGCATTCTTCCCCTGCTCCAGCGCTTGCTTGTAGGCTTCCAGCACGGTAACCATTACCTTGGCGTCCTTGTTGCCCGTGGCGGCCACCTTTTGCTGTTTGGCCAGCTGGCCCTCAATGGTTTCAAGGTCTTTGAGCTGCAGTTCGGTGTCTATTATTTCCTTGTCGGCCTGCGGGTCGACGGGAGCGCCGCCCTCGCGCACCACGTTGTCGTCGTCGAAACAGCGTATTACGTGGATGATGGCGTCGCACTCGCGGATGTTGCCCAGGAACTTGTTGCCCAGTCCTTCGCCCTTGCTGGCTCCCTTCACCAGTCCGGCAATGTCCACAATCTCGCAGGTCGCGGGCACGATACGGCCCGGATGAACGATTTCGGCGAGCTTAGTGAGGCGCTCGTCGGGTACGGTGATGACGCCCAGATTGGGCTCTATGGTGCAGAACGGGAAGTTGGCAGCCTGCGCCTTGGCGCTCGACAGACAGTTGAAAAGCGTAGACTTGCCCACGTTGGGCAGTCCTACGATACCGCATTTTAGTGACATTTGAATGATAAAATTTTGTATATACGGATGCAAAGTTAGTCAAATAATCCGATAATAGCCCGCCGGCGGTGTTATTTTTCGCCTCCGGGAGCAGGCTGTGAAGATATTTTCTTACCTTTGCACACATTAATTTACATGACCCGATGACTGCTTTTTACAGAATTCTGACGGCTGTGTACCTTGTCCACAGCTCCCTTTCAACTCATGCGGCCGATACCGACAGCACCGCCGCCCGCGGCATACACGGCTCTGCCAACACCGAAGTGAACTACGGATACGAGGCCGGCAAGGCCGAACCTACTATGTGGGACTTCCCTCACATCACGCTCTCGGCCGAGGCGGTGCTGGGCCGCGGCTGGTCTGTTACGGCCGAGGTGGAGTACGAACGCTTCTATACAGCCGGCGCGTGGGGCAACAGCTTCCGCGATAACTTTGCCACCAACAAGCTCTATCTCAACAAGTTGTTCAGCCCGGCCATACAGGTCAAGGCCGGCATCGTGGAGGTTCCGGTGGGCGTAACCAACTCCGGAGGCCCCGCCCTCACCATCTACGACCCCGAGAGCGAAGCCCTGCTCATGCCCATGACGTGGCATGAGGGCGGCCTCACGCTGTGGGGCGAGCGCGGCCGATGGAGCTACTCGCTGGCTGCCTTGGCCTATGCGGCCACGCCGCTGCGCCGCTCGCGGCTGCTGGGAGGTGCCGCCCGCGTGGCCTACAGTCCCGTTCAGGACCTCAGCCTGGCCCTTAGCTCCTACTGGGGAACGGCAAGCCGGGGCTCCGCACGCCTCTATGCGCCCGACTTTGTGGGAACTGACGGCATTCTCTATGCCGCACTCGACGGCTCCTACGAGGCCAACGGGTGGACCGTGAGCGGCTCGGCCGTCTGGGCGTCCGATGCCCGGGCGCACTCCGTAGGCATGGAGGCAGGCTACAATGTGCTTGCTGCGGCGGCCGCGGAAGGCACGGAGCTCACGCTCTTCGGCCGCTTCGACGGCGTCTACCTGCCTCATTCCATGGCCCTCAACAAATACACCGTAGGGCTTAACTTCGTGCCTTGGAGCACGCTCATACTCAAGGCAGAGTACGCCCTGCGCCACGAGAGTGGGCTTGGAACTACCCGCCCGCTGAACCTCTCGATAGGATATACCTACGAATTTTAGCCCTGCCGGGCAGCCATCAGCGCCCGGCAGACTTACAGATACAGACAAGCAAGCGTATGGAACAGCAAGAAGCAACCCGCCGCCGGCGGACTATCTACAAGGTGACTATAGGCGGGGGCATCATCAACATCGTGCTCCTGGCGTTCAAGTTCGCAGCAGGAATACTCGGAAACTCCACCGCCATGATAGCTGATGCGGTGCATTCGCTCACCGACTTGGTTACAGATGCCGTCGTGCTGGTGTTCGTCAAGCTCGGCAGCAAGCCCAAGGACAAGAGCCACGACTACGGTCACGGCAAGTACGAGACCCTGGCCACAGCCGTTATAGGCCTGGCCCTGCTGGGCGTGGGGGCCATGATTTGCTACCGTGGCGTGGCCCGCACGTGGATGGCCGTGCAGGGGCAGCAGCTCAGCCAGCCCGGCGTCATCGCGCTGGTGGCGGCACTGGTGAGTATCGCTCTCAAGGAGTGGGCCTACCGCTTCACCATCCGGGCCGGCCGAAAGGCCCGTTCTGCCGCCGTTGAAGCCAACGCCTGGCACCACCGCAGCGATGCCCTCTCGTCGGTGGGAACGGCACTCGGCATTGGTGGAGCCATCCTGTTGGGCGGCCGCTGGGCCGTACTCGACCCTCTGGCAGCCCTCATCGTGAGCGTGTTCATCATCCGCGCCGCCTCTGCACTGGTGAAGGAAGCCTTCGGCGAACTGCTGGAACAGAGTCTGCCCGACGAGGTGGAGGACGAAATCGTGCGCATAGCGGAGGCTGAAACGGGCGTGAGCGGCATCCACAACCTGCGAACGCGGAGCCTGGGCAACCACATCGCCATCGAAATGCACATCCGCATGGCGGGCGAAACCACCCTTTACGACGCCCACCAGCATGCCACCGCCATCGAGGAACGGCTGCGCCGGCGCTTCGGAAGCGATACGCACGTGGCGCTGCACGTGGAACCTCTGAAAGTTGCCGGCCATTACGAAAAACCCGGCCCGACATAAACCACCGTACGCCTTTTATGCTTATATTTGCCGCATGAAACCCTTTTATGCGCTTCTCGTGCTGTTGCTGCTGGCCGCCTGCAAGCCTGCAACGGTAAGCCGGCATAACTCCCGCTCCATGTATTATTGGAGTACAACCTTCCGTATAGACTCTACAGAAGCCCGGTTCCTGCGCTCCCACGACGTAGGACGCCTCTACGTGCGCTACTTCGACGTGGTAACGGCGGCCTCGGGTGATGCCGTTCCCAATGCCACCATTGCCTTCCGCTCGGCCGTGCCGGGTGGGGTAGAGGTGGTGCCGGTGGTCTACATCATGAACGACTGCCTGCTCCGTGACCTCTCGCAGCTGCCGGAGCGCATCGTGAAGCGCGTTTTGCAGATGAACGAAACCAACGACGTGGCCGGCGTGAGGGAGCTGCAGATAGACTGCGACTGGACTCTACGCACCCAACAGCGCTTCTTCGACTTCCTGCAGCGGCTGCGGCAGCTGGCCCGGCAGCACGGTCTGGCGCTCTCGGCCACCATCCGCCTGCACCAGCTAACGCAGCCCGTGCCGCCTGTAGACCGTGGAGTGCTGATGGTGTACAATACCGGCAACGTGGCCGATATAACCGACCGGCACCCCATTCTCGACATTGCGGCCGTGCGTCCTTACCTCCGCAGTCTGCCTGCCTACAGGCTCCGGCTCTCTGCAGCCTATCCGCTCTACACCTGGAAGGTACTTTACCGCGGCGGAGTGTTCGTGGGCATCGTGCACAAAGATGGCGAGTACCCCGTCATGGCGGGCGATACGGTCATTGAGAGGCGGCCGGAAATGGAACAAATCATAGCCGCACGCGAGGCCATTGGCCACCTGCGGCCCGACGTACACGACGAAGTGCTGCTCTTCGACCTGAGCAGACGCAATATCGAACGATTTAAACCAGCCGATTATGAAACGATTTTCAGCCGTTAGCCTGCTGCTCCTGCTGGCCCTAAAGGCCCTGGCCTGCATCAACGAAGAGCCCACCTACAACAACTACCTGTACAGTGTTTACCTGCGCGACAACGGCACCTACTGCCTCTCCTGCCGCTTCGACGAGTTCTGGCGGCAGTATGCCGGCCCTGAGGTGTACACCTACGAGGGCTCCAAGGACCTCATTCTCCGCACCGCCCGACGGCGTGGAGACCGCGAGATGGTGGCCTATCTGCAGCAGCTGAACCGCTTCCTGGAGGTTTGCGGATGGCAGAAGGAGGCCTGGGACTACCCCTCCAAGGCCATGCGGCAGCGCTGCCAGGCGGTGTGCAACCAGTCTGTAGCCGCCGCGAGAGGCTACCGCGGCACCCGCCTGCAACCCCAGTACCGCCTCATGTTGATGCGGGCAAACTGCCTGATGGGTCGTTTCCAGGCCAACAAAGACTACTGGGAGCGCACCGGAAGGCTTACCCGAGCCGGCGCCTACCGCGATGCCATGCTCAACCTCTATGCAGGTTCACTGCTGAGGCTGGGCTTCAAGAGCCGCGCCATCGACATTTACGCGGCCCAGGGCGATGTTCCGAGCCTGCAATACTGCGTAAGCAAGTACCGAAACCTGGCAGGCATCAAGGCTGTTTACGGCACCCGCCCCAACAGTCCCACGCTGTGGTACCTGGTGCAGGACTTCGTGAACAACGCCCAAGAGACGCAGGACATCTACCGGAACCATTATCGGGAGTGGATGATAGGTACTGATGACAGCTCGCGAATTGGCTACATGAACGAGATAAACGCCCGTCCGGTGTTCGAGAAGGAGGTGCGCGGCATGATAGCCTTTGCCAACCAGGTTGCTGCCAGCGGCCGCACGCAGTGGCCCGCCATGTGGAAGTCGGCCGCCGGATGCCTGCACTACCTGCTGGGCGACTATGCTACGGCCGTGGCCGAGCTGCGCGATGCCATGACCCTGGACGGCACCCAGCGCATGAAGGACAATGCCCGCGCCATCTACCTGGTGGCTTCGGCCAAGACTGCCCGCCTCACTCCGGCCTACAGCAGCTTCCTGATACGCGAATTCGAATGGCTCAACGACAAGGAGCGAGCCGACAGTCCGGGCCAGCAGACGGGCTTCAGCAACCACTACACCGACATACGCCAGCGCATGGTGTACCGCACCCTGGTTGACCGCTACCGCGCTGCAGGCCGCCTGAATGCAGCCACCGCCCTGCTTGGAATGATGGAAGAGAGGTACAACGGCACCGAGTTCAACCCGCGGAAGAACAAGAACCTGAAGCCCGACGAGTGGCATTGGAACTCTGATTACCGCGGTCAGTACTTCGACTGCATAGACAGCATGCGCCCCGAAGCCCTGCGCAGCTACATGGACTACCTGCAGTCGGAGCCTGCCGACACCCTGGAGCGCTACGTGCTGGCCCGCGTGTACCGCGACCCCAACTACTACCGCGACCTCATGGGCACCAAGTTAATGGCGCGCGGGCGCTGGGCCGAGGCCATGACCTACCTGCGGCAGGTGTCGCCCAGCTATCTTAGTACCGAGAATATTGCCCCCTACATGGCCCGCCGCGACTACAAGGTGGAGCCCTGGCTGCATCGCCAGCCGGTGCCGTGGAACTACGAAGGGCCCGGCAAAGTGCAGCTGCAGGACAATCCGAGGCTGTCTTTCTGCCGCGACATCACGCAGTTGCAGAGCCAGTACAGCCTGGCCCGCGACGCCGAGACACGCCGGTTGCTGGCCTACAGGCTGGCCACCCTGACCTTTCAGGCAAGCTACCTGGGGCAGTGCTGGTGGCTTACGCACTACGCCAAGACCAATATCGACTCGGTAAGGCCCCAGGAGCGCGACCTCGTGGCCGATGCTTTACTTTACCTGAATGAGAGTGCCAAGAGCAGCACCTTCGACCTGCAGCAGCGCAGTCTCTATGCCCTGGCTTACATCGGTGACGACCCCTGGCGGATAGATGACTGGCTGATAAACCCCAAAACGGATGAATGGGAGGAGGTACATGCCGTTCGCCCTGCGTCAAGGCAATACAAGGCACTGGGCCGCCTGGCCGATTTTGCCGCCCGGCATCCCGCCGCCGTGGCCCCGTATGTGTCCCGGTGCGACGTGCTGCGGCAGTTCCTGGCGCAGCGCCTGGACACCAATCAGCTGCCATGAGTCCGTTAGCAGGCAAGCGGAGTGGGGCAGGGGCGGCTGTCTTTCGGCCCGTTCTGCGAGTCCGCAGCGTACCGGCGGGGGTGCCGGAAACCTCGCCCGCGGGTGCCGAATGCCATGAGCAGGAACTTTCGACACTTGTCGCACAATCGTTTGACAGGTGTCGCACAATCGTGCGACAAGTGTCGAAAGTTCGTGAGTGATAGCTTTTGAGCGGTGGGTGATAATCTTCAATGACGCAAAAAAAATGCCTGCAGACTTTGTTTTTCCGTCTGTAATACTTATATTTGCCGCTGTGTTCAAACTATTAACGATTAAATGATATGAAAAAGAACTTGTATTTGGATCGTGTTTTGTGGGCACTGCTGTTGCTCGCAGGGGTGTTTACGATGTCTGCATGCAGCGACGATGACGACGACGAACCGGTTAATGTGGAGCAATCGGCCGTTCTCGGCACCTGGGAAATGCAGCAGGCGAGCCTGCAGATGAAAGTTCCGGGCACGGCACAGAAGGTTACCATCGACATGAGAGTAGTGGGCGGAAAGACGGTTCCCTACCTGAACGGACAGCGATTTGATTGGGACGACATGGGTATTGACCCCGAAGATGTTGAAGGTCTCTATGCCCGCATCAGCTTCGAGGCCGGCAACAAGTTTACCGCTTACGAATACAGGGAGGGTAAGTGGTCGGCAGAAGACGGAGGAACCTATTCGCTCAAGAACAACGTGCTTACCTTTGAGTACGAAGAAGAGGATGATGAGAGCTGGAAGGTGAGCCGCCTCACGGCCGACGCTATGGAGCTGGAAATGACCGATTTCTCTGATGAAGAGATGGCGCAGGTAGTGGAGAAGGCTACCATGACGCTGAGGCGGATGAAGTAAAACGCATCATGCAGTGAATGAAAACAGGCGGCCCGGCGGGTCGCCTGTTTCAGTTTGCAGCCGCCCTTAGCCCTGCTGCAGCCGGCGGCGGATATAGGCGCGGCTGAACCACGAGGTCTGCTCCCTTGCCCTTTGCAGGTACTTTTGCAGGTACTGGCGCCCTTCGGGCCGGTTCAGGGCCAGCAGCGAGAGTCCCTTCACGGCGTTGCAGTCGCTGATGAGCTGCCAGGCGTAGTCGGCACCATCGCCATGCGGCCCGTAAGCAAGGTTCCTGAAGTCCCATTGCAGTATCGTGTCGCTGTGGCTGATGGCCTCCTGCCACAGGCTGTTCTCATAGAGCGCGAGGGCCAGCCAGTAGACTGTGATGAGGTCTCTGCTCCATTCCGCGTAGGCCCGGCGTGCCCATTGCAGCATCTGCTCGGGCTCACCAAGCCTCCCCTTCGGGGAGGGCAGGGGAGGGGTTTCTAATGTGCTTCGAGCCAGTTGCTGCCCCATCCGGCGTCGGCTGTTAGCGGCACGGAGAGTTGGCAGGCGTTCTGCATCTCCTCGATGACGATGTGCTGCACCCTTTCTTTTTCCTCCGGATAGACCGAGAAGTTAAGTTCGTCGTGTACCTGGAGTATCATCTTGGAGCGTATTCCTTCCTGCTTGAAGCGGCGGTGGATGCGTATCATGGCCACCTTGATGATGTCGGCCTCGCTGCCTTGTATCGGAGCGTTGATGGCATTGCGCTCAGCAAAGCCGCGCACGGTGGCGTTGTGGGAGTTGATGTCGGGCAGGTAGCGGCGGCGACCGAAGAGAGTTTCGGCGTAGCCTTTCTCCCTTGCCGTCTGTTTAGCTTGCTCCATGTAGGCCTGCACCTTTGGGAAGGTCTTGAAGTAGTCGTCTATCAGCTGCCTTGCCTCGCCGTTGCTGATGTCCATGCGCTGTGCCAGGCCGTAGGTGGTGATGCCGTAGATGATGCCGAAGTTGGCCTGCTTGGCCTTCTTGCGCTGTGCATCGGTAACGGCGCTCATCTCTTCGTGCCATATCTTGGCTGCCGTTGCGCGGTGGATGTCGAACCCTTCGCGGAAGGCCTCTATCATGTTCTCGTCGCCCGAAAGGTGCGCCATGATGCGCAATTCAATCTGAGAATAATCCGCTGAAAAGAACGTACAGCCCGGCTCCGGTATGAAGCACTTGCGTATCTCCTTGCCGTCGTCGGTCCTGACGGGAATGTTCTGCAGGTTCGGGTCGCTCGATGAGAGGCGTCCGGTGGCCGTGAGCGCCTGGTTGAAGGAGGTGTGTATGTGCCCCGTTCGCTTGTTGATGAGCTTCGGCAGGGCGTCAACGTAGGTGCTGAGGAGCTTCTTCATGCCCCTGTAGTTCAGTATGTCGTCGATGATTGGGGCCTTCTGCTTGAGCTGCAGCAGCACTTCCTCGCTCGTGACGTACTGCCCCGTGCGGGTCTTCTTGGGCTTGTCTACTATCTGCATCTTGCCAAAGAGGATGTCGCCCACCTGCTTCGGGCTCGAGATGTTGAACTTCTCGCCCGCTTCCCGGTATATCTTGGCCTCGTACTCGTTCATTCTCTGCGTGAAAATATCCGACGTTTCGCGCAGTGCTTGTGTGTCCAGGCACACTCCGTTGAGCTCCATTTCGGCCAGAACGGGCACCAGCGGCATCTCTATTTGCCAGAAGAGGTCCTCTGCACCCACTTCCTTGAGCTTGGGTTCGAGCACGTTCTTCAGTCTCAGGGTGATGTCGGCATCCTCTGCGGCGTACTCGTAAACATCCTTGGGGGCGAGGTCGCGCATGGATTTCTGCCCCTTTCCGCGCGGCCCGATGAGTTCTTCAATGTGCACGGTCCGGTAGTTGAGCAGCGTTTCTGCCATGTAATCCATGTTGTGACGCAGCTCCGGCTGGATGAGATAGTGGGCAAGCATGGTGTCGAACATGCGTCCGCTGACTTCCACTCCATAGTTGCGCAACACCTCGTAGTCGTATTTAATGTTCTGTCCAACCTTGAGTATGCGTTCGTCTTCATAGATGGGTTTAAACATATTGACAACTTTTAAGGCTTCTTTACGTTCACTCGGAACGGGCACATACCAGGCCTTGTTTTCTTCAACGGCAAAGCTCAAGCCCACCAATTCGGCGTCTATCGGGTTGGTTGATGTGGTTTCAGTGTCCAGACTGAGAATTTCTTTTGTCCTGAAAAAGTCACATAACGCCTTGATATCTTCCTGATTGTCAACCAGTTTGTACTCATGAGGCGTGGTTTTAAGGCTCTCTAAACGCGCGTTTTCTGAACTTTCCGGCCCGTCGGCCGTATTTTCGGCAAATAAATCGAGCTGTGTATTAACGGTTGTAGACGGTTTTTCGCTTTTGTTAAGCAATCGGTTTCCGAAGCTCTTGAACTCGAGTTCGTCGAATAGTTGTGTGAGTTGCTCCTCGTCGGGGTCAACGGTCTTGAGCTCGTCGAGGTTGAGCGCGATGGGCACATCGGTTCGGATGGTGGCCAGGAAGTGGCTCATGCGGATGTCGTCTACGGCAGCTTCCACCTTTTCCCGCATCTTGCCTTTCAGCCGGTCGGTATGGGCGAGCAGGTTGTCAACGCTTCCGAACTCGTTGATAAGCTTGGCAGCAGTCTTCTCACCCACGCCGGGGCAGCCCGGGAAGTTGTCGGCCGAGTCGCCCATCAGTGCCAGCAGGTCAATCACCTGGGCGGGGGTAGGGATGCCGTACTTGTCCTGTACCTCGCGTTCTCCGATGATGTCGTAGCCTCCGCCGTGGCGAGGGCGGTACATGAAGACGTTTGGGCGGATGAGCTGTCCGTAGTCCTTGTCGGGCGTGAGCATGTAAGTTTCCACGCCCTCGGCCCCGGCCTTCACGGCCAGTGTGCCTATTACGTCGTCGGCCTCGAAGCCATCAACCTGCAGGATGGGTATGCGATAGGCCTCCAACAGCCGCTTGATGATGGGCACACTGAGCTTGATGTCCTCCGGCGTTTCCTCCCGCTGCGCCTTGTAAGCAGGGAAGGCATCGTGGCGGAAGGTCTTGCCGTGGTCGAAAGCCACGCCGATGTGCGTGGGTTTCTCTTTGGTGAGCACCTCGTTCAGGGTGTTCAGAAAGCCGTAAACGGCCGAAGTGTTGAGCCCCTTTGAGTTGATTCGCGGCGTGCGGATGAAGGCATAATAGGAGCGATATATAAGCGCGTAGGCGTCTAAAAGAAACAGTTTGTCCATAATAATATCGGTTTATCGCGTAAAATTACTAATTTTTTGCCACAAATCTCGATAAAATCACTAAATTTGTAACAAATTTCGGAAACAGATGGATTATCTTTCGCTTATCAAAGAGCCCATACAACCGGAGCTTGATGAGTTCGTGCGCCTGTTCGACAAGTCGCTGGAACACCCTGACGGACTGCTCAGCCAGGCTCTTACACACATCCGTCAGCGCGGCGGAAAGCGCATGCGCCCGATGCTGATACTGCTCCTGGCCAAGAACTTCGGCCAGATAACGGAGGCTACCTACCATGCAGCAATCGGCTTGGAACTGCTGCACACGGCCAGCCT
This sequence comes from Prevotellaceae bacterium KH2P17, assembly GCA_900199655.1. Lineage (GTDB taxonomy): Bacteria > Bacteroidota > Bacteroidia > Bacteroidales > Bacteroidaceae > Prevotella. Next base: position 160,261 of record FZRE01000002.1, on the reverse strand, counting down.
CGTGCACGACGACGTCGTGGACGAGAGCGAGGAACGCCGCGGACAGGCCTCCGTAAACGCCGTGTACGACAACAAGGTGAGCGTGCTCGTGGGCGACTACATCCTCTCAACGGCGCTGCTACACGTGTCGTTCACCCACTCCGAAATCATTGTACGCTACCTGGCGCAGCTGGGTCGCACGCTCTCCGACGGCGAGATACTGCAACTCTCGAACATCCAGAACCGCGAAATCTCCGAAACTGTTTACTACGACATCATCAAAGGCAAAACTGCTGCCCTCTTCGAGGCCTGTGCCGCCATAGGTGCCCAGGCCGGGGGAGCTGTTGAGGACGATGTGCTGGCGGCCAAGAAGTTCGGCCAGAACCTCGGCATCATCTTCCAGATACGCGACGATATATTCGACTATTTCGACTCGCGCGAAATAGGCAAGCCCACGGGCAACGACATGGCAGAGGGCAAACTCACCCTGCCCGTTATCCATGCCCTCAACACCACCGGCAACGAAGAGATGCTCCGGCTGGCCCGAAAGGTGAAGATGCGCGACATCAAGCCCGATGAAATCGTCCGTTTGGTGGCTTTCACCAAGCAAAACGGCGGCATAGAATACGCCGACCGGCGCATGTGGGACTTCCACCGAGAGGGCCAGACGTTCATCGAAACGCGTATCACGAAGCCCGAAATCAAGCGTGCGCTGCAGGCGTATCTCGACTTCGTGATAGAACGGAAGAACTGACAACGCCCCGCCTGTTTCCTTTCCTCTCGTTTGTTCATCATGATTAGCTACCCTGCCGGTTAATCATCCCCTCCTAACCTCCCCTTTCCAAGGGGAGGATACCGATTTGTTTTGCTGCTTATTTTTGCCCTTTTATCCGCTTGTTGCAGGCAAATAGGCGCCAGAGTATCCTCCCCTTGGAAAGGGGAGGTTAGGAGGGGATGACCTTGCAAGCAGTGAACAGGTAATTCATCATTCACAATTCACAATTCACAGGGTAGGAGGGAATGATGCTCGCAGCAAGAAATGACAAAACAGGACATATCCTTCAAGGCCCTTGATGGATGCTTTCAAGGGGCTTGAACGATGCTTTCAAGGAGCTTGAAGGATAGCTCTTAAAAAGCGATGAATTCGGAGCAAAAAACCGATGGGATAGGTAGAAACAGACAACGAACAAACAATTACCCGAATGAAGCCTGAAGACAGCCGGCCGGGTAGTTGCTTGTTCGTTTGATAAACGGCGCCTCCTGGCCCATTCATCCTGCTAAAAAAGGCGGAGGAATGGGGCAAAACGGGCCCTTAGAAGTAATTAATCTCGCGACCTACAGCCTCGCTCAGGAGCGTGTTGGCAAGCCGGCTGGTGCCCAGACGGAACCACTTGTTGGTGAGCCAGCGGTCGCCCAACACCTCTTTTACGATGGTGTAGTAGGTCAGCGCGTCGTGAACGGTGTTGATGCCGCCGGCCGGTTTGAGGCCTACCTGGCGGCCCGTAAGGTCGTAATACTCCCTGATGGCCTGGCACATTACGTAAACGGCCTCGGGCGTAGCACTCACTTTCTCCTTTCCGGTTGACGTCTTGATGTAGTCGGCGCCAGCATACATCGATAAAATGGACGCTTTTTTAATGTCTGAAGCATTGCGCAGGTCGCCCGTTTCGAGGATTACCTTCATGCTGTGGTCGCCACACACCTCCTTCAGTTCCTGTATGTCGTCGGCTACGCCCTCGTAGTCGTCGCTCAGGAACTTGCCCACCGGCATCACGATGTCAATCTCCGTGGCGCCGTCTTTCAGTGCCAGCGCCGTCTCGGCCACCTTCACCTCGATGAACGTTTGCGAGCTGGGGAAGCTGCCACTCACGTTGGCTATCTCTACGCCGTCTACCTCCAGACTGTCGCTTACGAGCTTGGCGAAGCACGGATAGGTGCAGATGGTGGCCACGTGGGGCATGTCGGGGTAGTCGCTGGCAAAGCTGTTCACCCTCTCAACCATAGCAAGGATGCTCTCCTCGGTATCTGTAGTGTGCAAGGAGGTTAGCTCCACGCTGCCAAAGAGGAAGCGCTTGACCTCCGGGGTGTCGTTAGCGGGCACTTTATCGGCAATGATGCGGGCAACGGCCTGGCTCACTTCCTGGTCGCTGATGTTGGTTTCGTACTTCTCCAGAGCCTCTTCGTACTTGCTTTTCTCGCTGTTGGCGCGGGCGTTCAGGTCCTCTTGAACCTTGTTTTTGATGATTCCCATAATGCTGTGTTTTGTGATTATATGAATGCTGTTGATTGCCGTAAGATGGCTGCTGCAGCGCTTTGTGGCTACGCCTGCAGCTTAGGGTTGTCGAGATGTCGGCGTGCGTCGCGCGTTGCCTTTTTCTCCATGCTGCGCCTGAACTCCTCGGTAAGGTCCACGCCCGTTTGGTTGGCCAGGCAGATAAGCACCCAGAGCACGTCGGCCATCTCCTCACCAAGGTTGGCCTTTTCGCCCTCCTTGAAGCTCTGGTCGCCGTAGCGGCGGGCCATGACGCGTGCCAGTTCGCCCACTTCTTCGGTCAGACAGGCCATGTTAGTTAGCTCGCTGAAGTAGCGAACGCCATATTCTTTAATCCATTGGTCTACAAGCTGTTGCGCTTCTTTTATCGTTAGGTTCTCTTTCATCAGTCGAATTGTTTGATTGGTGTTAAAAAGCAGAAAATCAGTATGAAAACTGCTGCCAGCACGAGCACGTATAGCAGCAGCGCCACCAACGGCCTGCGGTTCCACTGCCCGCCAGCGGCAGTCTCCTTTTTGGTCTCTTTTCGATCCATTTTTACTGTTTCTATCGGCTTTAAATTGCCCTTTCAGCGGCCGGCGTTTCGCAGTTATCGGCGGCCTGTGAGCCCCTTTTCCCCCTCCCTTCGGGAAGGGTCAGGGGTGGGTTTACTCTACTCCTTGTTCTTTGTATCCATCCAGATGGTTACCGGCCCGTCGTTTAGCAGTTCCACCTTCATGTCCGCTCCGAACTCTCCTGTTGCCACCTGCTTGCCCAGCTGCTGGCTTAAAAGCCCGCAGAAAGTCTCGTAGAGCGGGATGGAAACTTCGTGGCGAGCGGCTCGAATCCAGCTGGGACGGTTGCCCTTCTTGTAGCTCGCCATGAGCGTAAACTGGCTCACGACGAGTATCTGGCCGCCTACGTCGAGGATGGAGCGGTTCATCACGCCCTCCGCATCATCGAAAACACGCAGGTTAACCACCTTTCTGGCCAGCCATTCGGCATCCTCCGGGGTATCGTCTTCGCCTATTCCCACGAGGATGAGGAAGCCTCTGCCGATGGCGGAGCGAACCTCCGAGCGGATTGTTACCGACGCATGCTGCACACGCTGTATGACTATTCTCATGTCACAAAGATAAACATAAATTCCGAACTGCCAAAATCAATTTGCCCGTTGGCTACCGGTCAGACAGCCGGAGCTGGTTCGGTGGGGTGGAAATGAGCATAGACGAGGTTGCCCTTCGATGTGCCCAGAATATCTGTAAGTAATTGATTATCAGCTTCTTTAATCTTTTTCACGCTCTTTAGTTTCTGCAACAGCAGGTCTCGTGTTTTGGGTCCGATGCCTTTAATGTCGTCCAGTTCGCTGTGCAGGGCGTGTTTGGAGCGCTTGTCGCGGTGGAAGGTGATGGCGTAACGGTGCACCTCGTCCTGTATCTGGGTAAGAACGTGGAAGAGTTCGGAGTCGGTCTTCAAGCCTATCACGCGCGGCGGGAAGCCGAAGAGCAGCTCGTTGGTGCGGTGGCGGTCGTCCTTGGCCAGTCCTGCTATGGGTATGGAGAGCTTCAGTTCGTCCTCAACGACCTCTCTGACGACCTCCATCTGACCCTTTCCACCGTCGGTTATGATGAGGTCGGGCAGGGGAGTCTGCTCCTCTATCATGCGGCTGTAACGGCGGCGAACCACCTCTTGCATGGAGGCGTAGTCGTCCGGTCCGGAGACTGTTTTGATGTTGTACTTGCGGTAGTCCTTACGAGAAGGCTTCATGCCCTTGTACACGATGCAGCCTGCCACGGCGTCGGTACCCGATATGTTGCTGTTGTCGAAGCACTCGATCTGGTAAGGCAACTTGCTGAGTTTCAGCTTGTTTTGCAGTTCCTTCATCAGTCGGGTGTGCTTCTGTTCGGGGTTCAGCTTCTCTGCCTGTTTCAGTCGGTCGAACTTGTACTGCTTTCCGTTCATTTCAGAGAGTTCCAGCAGGTGTTTCTTGTCGCCCCGTTGGGGGATGAAGAACTCGGCATCCTTGAGCTTCCAGTCCATCTCGAAGGGTACGATAACCTCCTTGGCGTGGCTGCCGAAGCGCTCTCTTATTTCCGGTATGGCCGTGAGCAGCAGGTCCTCATCGGTCTCGTCGAGCTTGCGCTTGTACTCGTAGGTAAAGCTCTGGTTGATGGTTCCGTTGGTTACGTGTATGTAGTTGATGAATGCGTGCTTGCGTAGCTCGTCGTCGGTAATGCTGAACACGTCAACATCCGTTATCGTGTGGCTTACCACCTCGCTCTTTGCAACGAATTCGCGGAGCAGGATATAGCGCTGTTTGAGGGCTTCGGCCTGCTCAAAACGCAGCATTTCGGCGTTTTTCTCCATGAGTTTGTAGAGCCAGTCGCCCAGCTCGCGCGTGTTTCCTTTCAGTACCTCGCGCGCCTGGCGGATGTTTTCCTGGTAGTCCTCGTAGCTCTGCTTGCCTACGCAGGGCGCCATGCAATTGTGCAGGTGGTATTCCAGGCAGGTCTTGTATTTGCCTGCTGCAATGCCCTCACGGGTAATGGGGAAGTGGCAGCGGCGCGGCTTGAAGACGCGGTTGATGATGTCGAGCACGTTGTACATGGCCGAAATGTGCGGAAAAGGGCCGTAGTACGTGCCGTTCTTCTTATTGATGTTGCGCGTCTTGAAGATGCGGGGCAGGTACTCCTTGGTAACAACAATGCTGGGATAGGTCTTTCCGTCCTTGAGCAGAACATTGTACTTGGGGTTGTACTTCTTGATAAGACTGTTCTCAAGAAGCAGTGCGTCCTCCTCTGTTTTTACCGTAAAGTAGCTGATGTCCCTAATCTTTGACACCAGAACCTTGGTTTTGAAGCGGTCTACTTCTTTGAGGAAATAAGAAGAAACGCGGCGCTTGAGGTTCTTGGCCTTGCCTACGTAGATGATGGTTCCGGTCTCGTCTTTAAACTGATAGCTACCCGGAACCTCCGGCATGTTGAGGACTATGTTCTTCAAATACGCCAGTCGCTGTTCGTTTTCTTCCTTTGTCATCTCCTAAACCCTTATGTATAAAGAGGATAAAGGTGCTGTTGTTTCACGTGAAACGACAGAGCCTTTACTGTTTTAGATTTGAATCAGGCTGCTTATCTCAATGTCGTCGTCGAATGCTTCACGGCCATTGAGCCCCTCGTTGACAAGTTCGATGATGAAGTTACAGTACACCTTCCGGGGGTGAAACTTCTTTACAAGGTCGCAGGCTGCCTTCATGGTGCCGCCTGTTGCGAGCAAATCGTCGTGGAGCAGGATGGTATCGTTCTCGTTGATGGCATCTTCGTGTATTTCTATTGTGTCGATACCGTACTCCTTGGCGTAACTTTCCTGCACGGTTTTACAGGGCAGTTTGCCTGGCTTGCGGCATAACACAATGCCGGCATTGAGCCGGATGGCCAGCGCCGATGACATGACGAAACCGCGGCTCTCGATACCTACAATCTTGGTGATGCCCTTGTCCTTGTAGATGCCGAACATCTCGTCGCTAATGATTTTGAGGCATTCTGCACTCTTGAAGAGCGTCGTTACGTCTCTGAAATTTACTCCCTTAATCGGCCAATCCGGAATACAGCGCAGATTGTCGAGTAGCACTTTGTTGTTCATTATCAGTAAGTTATTGTTCTGTATGCGTTCTTTTGGTTTCACGTGAAACGGAAACGACGGTGTAGCAGTTGGCTGCTTGTTTCTTTGCTCCTCTATCTTCCGAGGAGAATCAGCAGCACATTGATGTCGCTCGGAGAAACACCGGGAATTCTGCTGGCCTGCGCCAAAGTTTCCGGATCTATTCTTTCGAGCTTTTGCCGTCCTTCGGTCGAGATTTCATGCAGCGTGCTGTAGTTGAATCTTCCTTTTATCTTGATATCTTCCAGGCGGTGCATCTTGTCGGCAACCATCTTCTCCCGTTCTATATATCCTTTGTATTTGATGTTGATTTCTGCAGCCTCGGCAATTTCTTCCTTGCGGTTTTGCGGTGAATTCAGCACTTCTTTAAGTTCTGGAAGCACTTCGGCCAAGTTGTGCATGGTGAGCTGCGGCCGGCCAATGAGGTCGGAAATCTTGCATCCCATGCGGAGTGGGGTGGTGCCCAGTCGTTGTAGCGCGTCGTTGATTTCAGTTGGTTTCACCGATGTATTGTTGCAGAAATCGAGTATGCGGCTGATGTTTTCTTTCTTCTCCATCCACCATTCGTAACGGTCGTGCTTGGCTATGCCGAGTTGGTAGGCTTTCTCCGTGAGGCGTGCGTCGGCATCATCCTGCCTTAAGAGGATGCGGTACTCGGCGCGGGAAGTGAACATGCGGTAAGGCTCATCTACGCCTTTGGTGGTTAGGTCGTCTATAAGGACGCCGATGTAGCTCTCGTCGCGTGCCATGACAAACGGCTCGCCGCCCGTACAATGGATGGCTGCATTTACGCCGGCAACCAGTCCCTGGCCTCCTGCCTCCTCGTATCCGGTGGTGCCGTTTACCTGTCCCGCCATGAACAAACCGGGCAAAATCTTCGATTCCAACGAGTGCTTGAGCTGCGTGGGGTCAAAGTAATCGTACTCGATGGCATAGCCGGGACGATAGATTTTTGCATCGCGCAAGGCCGGTATCTGATGGATGGCAGCCAGCTGAATGTCCATCGGCATGCTGGAAGAAAACCCGTTCAGGTACATTTCGTTGGTGTCTTCGCCCTCCGGTTCGAGGAAGAGCGGGTGCTGGTCTTTGTCTGGAAAGGTAACGAGCTTGGTCTCTATGGAAGGACAGTAGCGCGGACCGGTGCTCTGTATCTGGCCGTTGAAGAGGGGCGAATCGGCCAGTCCGCTTCGCAGCGTGTCGTGAACGGCCTTGTTGGTATAGCACGTCCAGCAGGGCAGTTGGTGCAGTTGGCGGTGCGGCCCCATGTAGCTGAACTGGTGGAAGTCGGCTTCGCCCGGTTGTTCTTCCATGTCCTCGAAATGTACGCTGCGCTTGTCAATCCTCACAGGGGTGCCCGTCTTCATTCTGGCCACGCGTATGCCCCACTGCGCGATGCTCTCACTGAAGTTGGCCACGGCCGGCTCGGCACATCTGCCTCCGGGGTACTGGTGGCGCCCGATGTGCATGAGTCCGTTGAGAAAGGTGCCGGCCGTAACCACCACACTTGCTGCGCGGAACTCCACGCCCCACACGGTGCGCACGCCAACGGCCATGCCGTGTTCAACGATAAGCTCGTCGGCCTGGTCTTGCCAGATGTCGAGGTTGGGCGTACTGTCGAGCACCTCGCGCCATTTCCAGATGAACTTGCCTCTGTCACACTGTGCGCGCGGGCTCCACACGGCAGGACCCTTGCCCCTGTTGAGCATGCGGAACTGGATGGCTGTGGCGTCGGTAACCAGGCCCATGTATCCGCCCAGTGCGTCGATTTCGCGTACTATCTGCCCCTTTGCAATGCCGCCAACTGCGGGGTTGCAGCTCATTTGTGCTATCTTGTTCATGTCCATTGTTATCAGGCACGTCTTGGCGCCCATGTTGGCGGCAGCAGTTGCGGCCTCGCAGCCAGCATGCCCGCCTCCGATAACAATGACATCATATTGATACTTCATTCCGTTCGTCCAATTTTCCACAAAAGTAAGAAATTAAATCCAAATTTTATCAGAAATGCTTTGATTAATCATCAAAATATAGTATTTTTGCAGTCAAAAGAGCGCTCTTGGATACCTAAAAAAGAGTATGTAACCTTTTGACTTGCGGTAGCTTTGGGTTGGTCTTTCGTGTTTTTCGTATAATTCTTAAAAATAATTTCTAACAGTTAAATAATTTAATTTCAATCATTTATGTGGTTAATCAATTCATCTATTGGTAGAAAAGTGGTAATGTCGGTAACCGGCATTAGCCTTATTCTATTCTTGACGTTCCACTGTTGCATGAATGTTGCCGCGTTCTTCTCCGGAGAGGCTTACAACATGGTTTGCGAGTTTCTGGGCACTAACTGGTATGCACTGGTTGGTACGATGGCGCTTGCCGTTCTGGCTGTATGCCATATCGTCTATGCGTTTATCCTCACCGCACAGAACCGCCGTGCACGTGGCAGCGAGCGTTATGCAGTGACTGACCGTCGGCCCGAAGTGAGCTGGGCCAGTCAGAACATGCTGGTGCTCGGCATCATCATTTTGCTCGGCCTCGTGCTTCACTTGTACAATTTCTGGGGGCACATGATGTTCGCCGAACTGGCCGACATCGAGGTGGCTCACAGCCCTTCGGATGGTTTTGCCTGGATACAGGACACTTTCTCTAATCCCGTATTCTCCATCCTTTATCTTCTTTGGATTTGCGCCATCTGGTTCCACCTCTCCCATGGTTTCTGGAGTGCTATGCAAACACTGGGCTGGAGCGGTAAGATTTGGCTCAAGCGCTGGCAGATGATTGGCCTGATTTACGTAACCATCCTGATGGCTATTTTCGCTTTTCTGGTTCTCTCATTCTGGCTTGGCTTTGCGCCGAGTCTTTAATGGCATTACATTATTTAATAGTAAACTTGTAAGAGATATAAGATTATGTCACAGTTAGATTCTAAGATACCTGAAGGCGCATTAGCCGAGAAGTGGACCAACTATAAAGCTCACCAGAAATTAGTTAACCCCGCCAACAAGCGTAAGCTCGACGTTATCGTTGTTGGTACCGGTCTGGCCGGCGCCTCGGCAGCGGCCTCTCTCGGTGAGATGGGTTTCCATGTCATCAATCTCTGCATTCAGGATTCCCCCCGCCGTGCTCACTCCATTGCAGCGCAGGGCGGTATCAATGCAGCCAAGAACTACCAGAACGACGGCGACTCCGTTTACCGCCTGTTCTATGACACCATCAAGGGTGGCGACTATCGCTCCCGTGAGGCCAATGTTTATCGTCTGGCCGAGGTAAGTGCCAACATCATTGACCAGTGCGTTGCCCAGGGCGTGCCTTTCGCCCGCGAGTACGGCGGCATGCTTGCCAACCGCTCCTTCGGCGGTGTGCAGGTTAGCCGTACGTTTTATGCCAAGGGGCAGACGGGCCAGCAGTTGCTGCTCGGTGCCTATTCCTCTTTGATGAAGGAAGTGAACAACGGTACCGTAGAGCTCCACACCCGCACCGAGATGGAAGACGTTGTTATCATCGATGGCCGTGCACGAGGCATTATCGCCAAGAACCTTGTTACCGGTAAACTGGAGCGTTACAGCGCCCATGCCGTTTGTATCGCCACCGGTGGCTACGGCAATACTTACTTCCTCTCTACCAATGCCATGGGTTGCAACTGCACTGCAGCCATCCAGTGCTACCGCAAGGGAGCCTACTTTGCCAACCCTGCTTTTGTGCAGATTCATCCCACTTGTATCCCCGTTCACGGCGACAAGCAGAGCAAGCTGACCCTGATGTCGGAGTCGCTGCGTAACGACGGTCGCATCTGGGTGCCCAAGAAACTCGAAGACGCCAAGAAGTTGCAGGCCGGAACCCTGCAAGGCAAGGATATTCCCGAAGAAGACCGCGATTACTATCTGGAGCGTCGTTATCCGGCCTTCGGTAACCTCGTGCCGCGCGACGTTGCCAGCCGCGCCGCCAAGGAGCGTACCGACAAGGGCTTCGGCGTTAACAATACAGGCCTCGCCGTGTTCCTCGACTTCTCCGAAGCCATTGAGCGCCTTGGCAAGGATCGCGTAGAGCAGCGCTACGGCAACCTCTTCGACATGTACGAAGAGATAACCGACGTGAACCCCTACGAAAACCCGATGATGATATTCCCTGCCATCCACTACACAATGGGCGGCATCTGGGTTGACTACGAGCTGCAGACAACCGTCAAGGGACTGTTTGCCCTCGGCGAGTGCAACTTCTCCGACCACGGTGCCAACCGTCTCGGAGCCTCGGCTCTTATGCAGGGACTCTCCGACGGCTACTTCGTCATTCCCTACACCATGCAGAACTATCTCAGCGACCAGATTACCGTTCCCCGCTTCTCCACCGACCTTCCTGAGTTCGACGAGGCAGAAAAGGCCGTACAGGCAGAGATTGACCGTCTCTTCAACATTAAGGGTGACGAGAGCGTTGACTCCATCCACAAGAAGCTCTACCACATCATGTGGGACTACGTAGGCATGGCCCGCAACAAGGAAGGGCTGGAGAAGGCCCTGCAGATGCTCAAGGATATCCGTAAAGAGTTCAACGAGCACGTGCGTATCCCCGGCGAAAAGGAAGGTCTCAACGTAGAACTTGACAAGGCCATCCACCTGCGCGACTTCATCACGATGGGCGAGCTCATTGCCTACGACGCGCTCAACCGCAATGAAAGCTGCGGCGGACACTTCCGCGAGGAGAGCCAGACCGAAGAAGGCGAGGCCAAGCGCGACGACGAGAACTACATGTACGTAGCCTGCTGGAAGTACGAAGGCTCCGATGAGGTAGCACCAACCCTCTACAAGGAAGACCTCAACTACCAGTACATCAAGGTACAGACACGTAACTACAAGAGCTAAGAGTTGACAGGTAATATTAATAGTTAAAGGAGAAATTCAAAATGGATACAAATATAAGTTTCACACTTAAAGTATGGCGTCAGAACGGACCCAAGGCCAAGGGTCACTTTGACACTTTTGAGATGAAGGATATCCCGGGCGATACCTCTTTCCTCGAAATGTTGGATATCCTCAACGAGCAGCTCATCGAAGACGGCCAGGAGCCGTTCGTATTCGACCATGACTGTCGCGAGGGCATCTGCGGTATGTGCTCACTCTACATCAACGGTCATCCCCACGGCCCAGGCCAGGGGGCCACAACCTGCCAGCTCTACATGCGCCGTTTCAGCGATGGCGACGTTATCACCGTCGAGCCGTGGCGTTCGGCCGGTTTCCCGGTTATCAAGGACTGTATGGTCGACCGCTCCGCTTTCGATAAGATTATCGCTGCCGGCGGTTACACCAGCGTGCGTACTGGCCAGGCCCAGGATGCCAATGCCATCCTTATTTCCAAGGAGGCAGCCGACGAAGCCATGGACTGCGCTACCTGCATTGGCTGCGGAGCCTGCGTGGCAGCCTGCAAGAACGGCTCTGCCATGCTCTTTGTAAGCTCTAAAGTGAGCCAGCTCGCGCTGCTGCCGCAAGGCCGTCCGGAGGCTGCCAAACGTGCCAAGGCCATGGTTGCCAAGATGGAAGAGCTGGGCTTCGGTAACTGCACCAACACCCGTGCCTGCGAGGCCGAGTGCCCCAAGAACGAGTCCATTGCCAATATAGCCCGTCTCAACCGCGAGTTCATCAAGGCAAAACTGAATGATTAACCCACTTCACATAAAAAAATCCCTGCCTCCGAAAGGATGGCAGGGATTTTTTTTATGTGGTAATTGATAATTGAGAATGGACAATGGATAATGATGATTAGCTTTTTGCTCATATCCTGTCGGATAAGGAAAATAATCAGGAACGTGCCCTCACAAAACTAATCATCATTATCCATTGTCCATTCTCAATTATCCATTACAAGCGAGTTCTTTATTTTATCACCTTATAATATTTCCTGGCCTGGGCTCGGGTGCGGAAGTTGAAGTGCCACCACTCTGTGCGCAGCGCCTTGAAGCCGGCGTAGCGCATCACCTCGCGCAGCAACCGGCGGTTTTGCAGCGCCTTGCGTGTTATGCGTCCCGTGGCTACCAGCTGGTTCTCGCGGTCTATGTGGGCTGCAGCGCCCATGTAATCAATCTTGGTTCCCATTTCGAGCGTGTCGCCTCGTAGATTGCAGAGTGTGATGTCAACCGCCAGTCCGTAGTTGTGCAACCCGCCGCCGTGGGCAGGATTTGAGACATAGAAATCCTTTGAAGTATTCTTCACCTTGTCCCACATCTTCTGTTGTATGCTCATGGGGCGGGCTGCATCGTACACTTTCAGGCTCAGGTCGGGGCGCAGCTGCTTCAGTCTTTTCTGGGCAACAACCAGCGCTTCGGCCGCCCTCGGGTGCAGGTAGGCCTCGCGCAAGTCGTCGTAGAGCACGCTGCCCGTAAAGTTGTCGGGCCGCGCATACATCAGCGACACGAATATAGAGGGGTCTTTCTTCTGCACGTTCACGTATCCCCGCTGCTCCAGACTCTGTGCCGTCCGGCTCAAAGGAGAAGGAGTGAAGGAGAAGAAGAGGCAGAGGCAGCCCACCACAGTGGCCCTCTTCCAACCTCTCCTAATGGAGTGGGAGGCAGAGAGCCTACCCCGACCCTCCCAATGGGAGGGAAAGAGTTCATCATCAAAACAAATCATCATTCTCAATTATACATTGTCAATTCTCAATCTCAGTCTCTGTTCCCCCCTTTGGGAGGGTTAGGGTAGGCTTCCCCCTCTCCCTTTGGGAGGGAAAGATGGGCTTTGGGACTTATTCTATCACTCCTGCCCAGCCGCCGTTGCGTGCCAATTTGAGTTCCAACTGCGTGGAGTTGTCCACATTGCGCACTGTGCGGTGGCAGTCGCGGGCCATTTGGTCGGCATTGAGGCCATCCTCGAAGGCGGTGAGCCTGCCGCTGCACTGCAGGAAGTCGAGGTTCACGGTAATGCTGCGGGGCTGCCCGTTCGTCATGGCTCCAATGTACCACCGGCTGCCTTTGCGGCGTGCCACGACGATGTACTGCCCCAGTTGCGAGGCCAGCACGCGCGATTCGTCCCACGTAACGGGCACTGCGATGATGAAATCGGTACACTCCGGCAGGGTGTCATATACCTGCGGATTGTCCGACAGCATCTGGATGCCGCTCTGGAACACCACGTACAGCGCCAGCTGATAGGCCCGCGTGCCGATGCTCATGGGCATCTCGGCGGTGGAATGGGCGTTTTCCGGCTGCGCACAGGTCAGTATGCCCGGCGTAAAATCCATGGGCCCCACGGCGTTGCGGATAAAAGGCAGCCACACCGAGTTGGCCGGCGTGCAGCCGTTACCCTGCTCCTGACCGCGCACGCCCTCGTACGAGAGCAGGTTAGGATACCGCTTCTCCAGCCCCGCAGGCTTGTAGGCGCCGTGGAAGTCGATGAGCAGATGGTGGCGCGCCGCTGCCTGCACGGTGCGCTCGTAGTAGTTAACCATCTGCTGGTCGGTGCGGTTCATGAAGTCAATCTTGAACCCCGCCACGCCCATCTTGCCGAAGTGCTCAAACACGTCGGGATGTTTCTCCGTGCAGAGCCACGTCATCCAGAGTATGAGACCTACGCCCCGCTGCCGTCCGTAGGCTATGAGTTCGGGCAGATTGATGCCCTCCACCGTCTCGTAAGGGTTCTGCGTGTTGCGTGCCCAGCCCTCGTCAAGGATGATGTAGGGTACATGGTGGCGCGCCGCAAAATCGATAAAGTACTTATAGGTCTCGTTGTTTACGCCGCACCTAAAGTCAACCCCCTCGAACCGGCGGCCGCTCAGCCAGTCCCAGCTCACCTGTCCGGGCTTTATCCAGCTGCAGTCCTTCAGCTCGCAGGCAGCCCCCAGCCGCTCTGCCATGCCGTTAAACACCAGCCGGTCGTCGTCTTTCGCAATGACAAAGTAGCGCCAGGGCAGGCTCCGGCGGCCTGCAGTGCGGGCGATGTAGTTACGGGTCGACACGATGTTGAAGTGCCTGTCGCCCACGGGCGAGAGTTCTTTGGGATAGGCGGGGAACTCGGCCTTGAGCCCTCCCTGCCCGTTGCTCCTGACAAAGAAGCCCGGATAATCCCACTGGTCGGCCTCCGATAGCAGCACCTTGTATCCCCCGCCGGTCTCCCAGAGCAGCGGCAGGTTGAGCATGCCGTCGGCAGGTTTCAGCTCCGATGGGCTGAAGTGTGAGTACGGTTCCTCGTAGGCAGTGTAGAGCCCGTCGGCCTTCTGCGCGTGCACCGTGCAGCTCGTGGGCAGCCCGATGTCCAGCGTTTCGTCGTTCACCGCTATCTCTCCCTTCCTGTCCAACACCAGGCGGTAGGCCACTCCGTTGTCGTAGGCGCGCCATTCCACGGCCCAGTGGCCTTGCATCTTCACCAGCAGGTAGTTGTACCGGTTGCTTACGGTGGCGCTGTTTGTAGCTATGGGGGGCTTCACCGTGGCGTTAACCGAGCCGTGCTTCACGCTTTGCAGCTTGGCGCCGTTGTCCAGCTGGCGGCCGTCAACGGTCAGTCCCAGCGTGTTGTCGGCCATTATGGGGCGGCCGTCGGCGTAAACGGAGTAGGTTATCCGGTTGCCCACGGTTAGCTCCACCTTGAGTTTGCCGTCGGGCGAGAGCAGGGTGAGCGGTGCGGCCTGGGCCATACAGCCCAGCAGGAGGCATGTTAACAGTAGCAGTTTCTTCTTCATGAGTCTTTAGTTTTTGGTTTATGCAGCAGTGTGAGTGTGTTGCCAGTGCAAATATACTTAAATTAGACCGACCCTGCAAACCAAAACCCGAAATAAAAAAAACGCCTCCGTTATCACAACGGAGACGCAGCCAAACAAAAACTCAAGTTATATCAAATTTACACAGATTAATTTTTTAAGTAGTATTCAGTTGGGAATACTAAGTCTACATCTTATATAAAATTGGTTTGTTTTTTGCTTTCCAGAAACCCTCACGGGTCTCAATGGATAATGCAAAGGTAACGCGGCCACGACAGAAAATTATTGTCAACGACCAAGAAAGATTTGTTTTCACACAAAACTAATTTGTCATAGGGTAGGAAAGGGGCTGATGACAAGCGCAGGAAATAAGGAACCTTTTCGATGAAATGGGCTTAAATAGCTTCTTTCTCCTTGTTTGCGAGCTCGCCGTAGCAAGAAGAATAAAAGTTGCTATGACGAATTTCAGCGTGCGTAAAGACCCAAAAAAACTTCCTCCCGCCCTACCTTTGCATGAAAGGAAGAACGGAAGGAAGTCCTTATACTGTATAAAAATCAGGCAGGAAAGGTGTGGCGCCGTGTGGCCTGATCTGCTTCTGGCTTAATGCCAGTCGGTAGTTTCTTCTTTATCGTCGCCAAACCAAGGCTTAGAACCTATACCACCCGGAGGATTGCCAGGCGTTACAGGACCCGGTTCTTCATTATCTCCGTTTTGAATAGTACTTGCTCCTGGGGTCTGCAGCAGTTCTTCTGCATCCATATACACCACCTCTACCTGAGGCTGAACATAACTGTTTTTCTTCATTTCCATTATTTTACTATGATTTTACGTTTGTTGTAGATGTACACTCCCTTAGGTAATCCTTCTAAGGAAGTGGCGTTGCTGCGCACTACCTGGCCGTTCAGGTTGTAGACGGTTCCGCTTTCCGTAGAGTTATCGGTCTCAATGCCGTCGATGGCAGTTACCGTTCCAAAGTCTTGACCATCAATAGAGAACGTAAAGAATTTGGCTGCAGCTGCATCACCTGTAGCAATCCAGCACCTGAAACCATTAATGGACAGATCACTCTGGGTAAAGTACCACTTGCCATCGTTGGCACCTAATACATAGGAATAGGCCGGAACTATATTAGTATCTTGCTTTATCATAGAGCCACAGAACTGCAGCTTGCCGTCAATAGTGGTTGTGGGCTTCGATTGCTCTTTCACAATAGCCTCGGGTGCAGCGGCCAGCGTTACGTTGTTAATAACAAAGTAAGGAGCCTGTACGGTAATGGTTGTACCGCTTTTTAGCGTCTTTTTGTACTCGCCACCGGTTACATTGGCGCCGTGAGTGGGCATCATGATGTACAGTTTGCCTGCTTCTATGGCGTTGGTGTTGTCATCGGAGAGATTAACCGACTTGAAGATGATGCGCGATTTTCTGTTGGGGTCTTGTCCTTCGAGCTTAGAGAGTTTGGCATCGCTGCCGAATGCGGTCTTAAACTGGGCTGCGGTGAGGCTCACGGGCAGTGTGATGGTGTTCCAGATGCCCTCTTTGAGTGTGCGTTTCAGGATGAGTGTGTAGGCGTTGTTGGCGTCTGCCTGCTGTACCATGTAATCAACAGAGGTCTGCATCTCGTCGAGTACGAGGTCGCGGTTACCGCAGTACTGTAGCTGGAAGTTGTCGAAAGCGGTCCAGTCGGCTGGCATGTTAGAGCCTTCTACGCGGATGCCGATGTCCAGCTTGTCACCGTCGTTAGGCACGTAAACCATGATGGAGTTGGTATATTTGCCTTTTTCGAAGAGCTTGGCGGCCTTTACGTATGGGCTCTCCCGCTGCGTTTCCTGGTCAGTATACTCGTGGGTAAGCTCATCTACGGTGTAGCTGAATTCCTTCTTGAATACATTTAATAAGGTGGAAACGCTGGAGGAACCATTAGACTGGCCCTGTACGTTGGCAAAGAGGTACGACTTGAGAGATGA
Source organism: Prevotellaceae bacterium KH2P17 (assembly GCA_900199655.1). Classification (GTDB taxonomy): domain Bacteria; phylum Bacteroidota; class Bacteroidia; order Bacteroidales; family Bacteroidaceae; genus Prevotella. Next base: position 143,745 of record FZRE01000002.1, on the reverse strand, counting down.
CGACGGCTGAAGCCAAGGCCACTGCCATGTCGGAGTCTGCACGCCAGGACTGTAGAAGCCGTCACAAGAAACGCGATACCAGCCCTTCTTGAGTGTGGTAACAGTCTGCGTGAGCGAGCCGTTGGCATTGGCATTGCGGTTCACATTGCGCACCGAGCCAATCCAGTAGCGGCCGTAAGACCTCTGGTAAGCGTTGCTTCTGTAGCAGCCCATGCCCACGTAGTAGGTGTAGCGGCCGTCGGGATAGAACCTGTAGGTAGTGCCATCCACCATTGCATAGCTGAACCGACTGTCGGCTTTCCATTCTCCAACCTTGATGTTACTGCGGTTGAAATCTTGGTCGTGGATGAGGAAAGAGGCGTCGGCAGGGTCTTCGTCGGAAGCATATTGCTCCTTGAAAGCCTCCTTCATGTCTTTCAGCGTAACGATTTTCCACAGTCCGTTGTTGTCATTAACTGTACCGGGATAATCCAGTTCCAGGCGGTTAGACCCGTCAGTGGGCCCCGACATCACGTGCAGATAGCGGTTGCCTTGCATATTATACTGCCACTCATCATTGAAGCAGCTTATTTTGTAGGTCTTGCTGCCGGCCGAAGTTTCCTCGAACTTCCAGTCGCGTATGCCGTTGTTGTGGCCATTAATTTGCGTACTGCGGTCGCAGTACACGCGGTTCCAGCTCACGGGGTCGTTGTCCTGGGTATCCATTTTGCGGCCGAAGGCGATGTTGTTGCCCTCGGGGGTGTTCGTTACACCCTGCATGCGGTAGAGCCCATTGTCGCCATTGGTAACCTTGATGGGCATGCCCACGTTGTAGGCAGATACGCTGGTGCCCCAGTGGCTGCCTACATTGAGAAACTTGTGGGTACCCACGTTGTAGAGAAACACCGTGTTCATGTCTGCATCGGCGTTATTAATCACGGTCGAGATAGAATTACCTACCCACTCGTGATTGCCGTCTTGCCCTTGCGCCATGCTGCTGCAAGGAGCGAATAGCCACAGTAAGGCCATGGCTATTCCCCAAAGAGTAAAAGTTCTTTTCATTTCTAAGTTTTAACTAATTCTTATTTCTTGATATTTTAATAGACCTATCAGGGTGTTACTTTTCATCTTTTGCACCGGCGCTGCGCATGGCGCCTGTTAAATAAGGATTTCTTCTGCATTCTTTTGTCGGTTTTTCGCGCCTTTTCGTCGTGGTTAGCTGTTGTTGCCGGCCTTGCGCAGAAGGTTCCGTTTGGTCTTTTCACAAAGACGGGGGCAAAGATAACGCTTTTATACATAACGGACAAACAATTTAACATAAAATAAAAATAAATTTCTTTGTCATGCTGCAACGGGGTGTAAAAACCACGGTTGGGGAACTTTTGACAGGTGTCGCATAATCGTTTGACAAGTGTCGCATAATCGTGCGACAAGTGTCGAAAGTTGGCAAAGACGCTCTTCGGCACCTCTGCCGACCCCTTGCCGTACCCAGCGGGCAGGCTGGCGGAAACGGAGGTTATTCGTTAAAAAAGGTGTATTTTATAGAGTAAACGGCGGTATTTCGCGATTTTGTTCTATCTTTGTTCGTCAACCTACATCAAAAAGCCTATGCTACAGCTATTGTACATATCTACTTTTTTGGCGCTGCTCGTTATGCTGGTGTGCACGTGCCTGGTGTTTTTCCACGGGCGCAACTCGAAAGACGAAGTCTACAACGTCCAGCGCAGAATCATTGTCTCGTGTATGTTAGTAATGGTGGCGTCGCTGCTGCTTTCGTTTACGCGTAATCGCGACGGGCAGATAGAGGTGCTGCAGGCGTGGTCTATGCTGATGTACTACTTGGTGTTCGAGGGGTTCTTTTTTGCTTCTACGGCCTTTAACCGCGACTTTTACTACCATGACAAGTCGTACTGGGTTTTCTTCAACAACATTGCCGTGCTGGTGCTGCTCACCATCCTGTACGTACACTACGTGATAGATTATAACGACCACTTCATGTCTCTGCGTGATTTCAGCGCTGCCTACAGCATGGGCATGCTGAGTTTCTATACCCGCATGGCGGCCATCTTCTGCCTCACGGGCTACATTGTCATCATGTCGGTGCTCATTTACCAGTCGTTCGCCAGGCGTTTCAGGGAGTGGCGGGCCACGCGCAACTTGCAGTGGCGCACCACGCGGCTGGGGCGCGTGCTCATGTTCTGGCTGCTGGTGCTGGTCGCGATGTATGTGGGGCTGTTTATCAACGAACCGCTCTACCACGTTGTCGTTATGCTGCTTACGTGCGGCCTCTTTGTGTATGCAACGGAAGGTTACCTCAAGTTCTACCGCGTAGTGGAGCAGAAGGACGACGACGAGGGGCTGGAGGAGCTGCGCGAGCGCATGCGCACGTGGCTGGGCAGGGAGCCGTTTCCGCTGCAGCAGTCGAATATCACGATGGACGAAGTGGCTACGGCCATCGCCGTGTCGCGCGACGACCTTTCTCATTATATATACGACGTGTTCGGACTCACCTTTACCTCGTGGCTGAGCGACTGCAAGCTGAACTACTGCCGCAAGCTGCTACGCACCACGGACCTGAGTATGTCGGAGATTGCCTACCAGGCCGGGTACGGCGGGCTGGCTGCCATGAGCAAGGCCTTCAAGCACAAATACGGCATTCCGCCGAGCCACTTCCGCAAGCATTCGGTGCCGAGTGATGAGGAAAGTGATGACGTTTAATTGATAATTGAGAATGGATAATTGATAATGAACAATTGATAATTGATAATTGACAATTGATAATTATGATTAGTTCGGAGGCAAAACGTCCTCCCTTTTTGAGGGATAAGGGGTTCTCTTCTGGCTTAAAGCACCCTCCCTTGGGAAGGGCAGGGGTAGGTTCTCGCTCCTTTGGAGGCGATGAGGGGGACTTCCCCTCCTGTAATTGAGAATTGAGAATTGATAATTAACTGCTGGTAATTGATAATGGACAATTGATAATGGATAATTATGATTAGCTCGGAGGATAGGCTTCTCTCCTTTGGGAGGGCTGGGGTAGGCTCCCTTGATAGAGCCGAGGCGGACTCTTCCGCCTCTTTCATTTCCTCCCATGCCGATGATGATGTGCGGGAGCTGGCGCTGAAGATACCGAAGGATGCCGACTTCGACGTGCCGTTCGTGCTCGACCAGATAGCGGGACGGCAGCAGGCCAGGGCCAAGTTGCCGTCGTGGGCAGCCATTGACGGCATCGTTTATCCGCCCCACCTCGCGCTGGAGCAGTGCTCGTCGGAGGCTGCGGCACGCTATAAGGCGGCTGTGCTGGCTGAGTGCATGGGCAGCGGAGGCGGAGGAAACGCTGACGGAGAACCGGCCGACGGCCTGCTGGTTGACCTAACGGGCGGCTTCGGGGTAGACTTTGCCCTGATGGGGCGCTGTGTTCGGCGAGCCGTGTACGTGGAGCGGCAGGAGCAGCTGCACGCTGTGGCAACGCATAACCTGAGCCTGCTGGGACTGCACGAGGTGCAGACGGTGTGTGCCGACGGCACGGACTATCTGCACACCATGCCCGTGCTCACAGCCGAGGTGGGTCCGCAGCGGCCGCCCGTGGTGGTGTTTCTCGACCCTGCCCGCAGAGATGCACACGGCCGCAAGACCTATGCCATAGCCGACTGCACGCCCGATGTGCTGGCGCTGCGTGACGAGCTGCTGGCCAAGTCGGACTTTCTGCTGCTCAAGCTCTCGCCTATGCTCGACATCAGCGAGGCCGTGCGAGAGCTGGGACAGGAGTATGTGCGCCAGGTGCACGTGGTGTCGATGGGCGGCGAATGCAAGGAGCTGCTGCTCGTGCTGTCGCACCGCAGCCGGCAGCCGGCCGAGCTCTGCTGCGCAAACGATGGCAGCGTGTTCTCCTGCCTGCTGGATGAGGCCGGGCTGCAGACCGTGCCCACGCTGGCCTCGGCTGCCGAGCTGGCTCCTGGCCGGCAAGTGCTGCTGGTGCCCAATGCCTCGGTCATGAAGGCCGGCTGCTTTGGCGCGCTGTGCCGCCGGTTCGGGTTGCGGGCCGTGGGCAGCAACTCCCATCTCTTTGTGGCTGCCGAGGTGCCGGCCGGTTTCCCTGGCCGGGTCTTCAGCGTAGAGGCTGTTACGTCGATGAACAAGAAAGAGCTGCGCCGCGCACTGGCCGGCATCCGCCGGGCCAACGTAGCGGTGAGGAACTTTCCGCTGTCGGTCGCCGGGCTCCGTAAGCGCCTCAAAATAGCCGACGGCGGCGATGTCTACCTCTTCGGCACCACCACCGGGCGGCAGGAACACACCTTAATAATATGCAAAAAACCGGATGAGATTTTGTAATATGCGTGTTTTTTGTTATTTTTGCACGTTTAAAGCAATAAATAACAACCAACGATGTCATCCGTAGTAGTCAAGAAAGTTGAAACCAAGAAAGAACTCAAGGCCTTTATAGAGTTCCATTACGATTTGTATGAAGGCAATGAGTTCGATGTGCCGACTTTGTTTAATGACGATTTCAATACACTGAGCAAGGATAAGAATGCAGCTTTCGACTTCTGCGAGTCGGAGTATTATCTCGCCTGCCGCGACGGAAAGGTCGTGGGAAGGGTGGCTGCCATCATCAACCACAGGGCCAACGAGAAGTGGAACCGCAAGGATGTACGCTTCGGATGGATAGACTTCGTGGACGACATGGAGGTTTCCGCCGCCCTGCTCAAGGCCGTAGAAGACTGGGGCCGCGCCCGGGGAATGAAGGAGATTGTGGGCCCGCTGGGCTTTACCGACATGGACCCGGAAGGCATGCTCACCTGGGGGTTCGACAAGCTGGGTACCATGGCCACCATCTACAACTATCCCTACTATCCCCGGCACATGGAGACGCTGGGCGGATGGGAGAAGGACAACGACTACGTGGAATACTTTCTGGAGGTGCCAGAGCAGGTACCGGAGAAGTATGCCAAGATAGCCGAGATGATTGAGAACCGCTACAACCTGCACGTAAGGAAGCTGACAAAGAAGGACATTTACCAGGGCGGCTACGGCCACAAGCTCTTCGCGCTCATCAACGACACGTATCAGGACCTCTACGGCTTCTCGGAACTCACCCAGCGGCAGATAGACCAGTACGTGAACATGTACATTCCGGTGGTGGACCTGAACCTGATTACGGTGGTTGAAGACGGCAATGCCGACAACAAACTGGTGGCAATGGGCATTACGATACCCTCGCTGAGCCGCGCGCTGCAGAAGTGCCGGCGCGGCAGGCTGTGGCCTCTGGGCTGGTGGTATCTGCTGCGCGCTATCAAGTGCCACAAGACCGAGGGCGTGGATTTGCTCCTGATGGGCGTCCTGCCCGAGTACAGGGCCAAGGGCGCCAACGCCCTGCTGTTTGCCGACCTCATACCCCGCTACCAGGCCTACGGCATCAAATGGGGCGAGAGTCAGGTGGAAATGGAGAACAATGAGGGCGTACAGAGCCAGTGGGGGCCGCTGAACCCAATTAATCACAAACGCCGCCGCTGCTATAAGAAAAGCCTGTAAGTAAACGAAGCAAGATGATAGAGATTCAGAAAGTGACGGACAAGAAAGGCCTCAAAGCCTTCATCAACTTCAGAACCGAACTGTATCGTAATTGTGAATTCGCCGTTCCTTACCTCTATATAGACGAAGAAGCCACACTGAGAAAAGACCGCAACGCCTCCTTCGAGTGCTGCGATGCCGACTACTTCCTGGCCATCAAGGATGGAAAGATTGCCGGAAGGGTGGCTGCCATCATCAACCGGCGCTCCAATGAGCAATGGAATACGAAGGACGTACGCTTCGGATGGTTCGATTTCATCGACGATACCGAAGTCTCAAAAGCACTCATGCAGACCGTGGAAGCATGGGGCGCAGAGCGGGGAATGACGCATGTGGTAGGCCCGATGGGCTTTACCGACATGGACCGGGAGGGCATGCTGGTGGAAGGCTTCAACGAGGAAGCCGCCATGTACACCAACTACAACTATCCCTACTACGTCGACCACATGGCACGGTTGGGCGGATTTGCCAAGGACAACGACTATGTGGAGTGCGAAATCAGGATACCCGACGAGGTTCCTGACAAGATAGAGCAGATTTCGAGGATGATAGAGCGGCGCTACAACCTCCATGTACGGAAGCTCTCACGCCGCGAACTCATGAAAGAGGGCTATGGCCGCAGGATATTCGAGATGGTGAACGAAACCTACAAGGACCTGTACGGATACTCGCACTTGTCGCCAAGACAGATAGACCAGCTCGTGAGTTCGTACATCAAAGTGGCCGACCTGAACCTCGTAACCGTGGTAGAAGACCGGAACGAGGACAAGTTCGTGGGCTTCGGCATCACGTTTCCGTCCTTCTCCAAGGCCCTTAAGCAGAGCGGGGGCAGGCTGTTGCCCTTCGGATGGATAGACATGCTCAAGACTATCAAGTACCACAACACCGAAAAAGTGGACCTGTTGCTCGTAGGGGTGCTGCCCCAGTACCGCGACAAAGGTGCCAACGCGCTCATCATCAGAGACCTTATACACTGGTACAGGCAGTACGGTTTCAAGTGGGCAGAGACCATGCAGCAGATGGAAACCAACACGAAAGTGCTCAGCCAGTGGCAATATTTCGACGCAAGAGTGAACAAGCGGCACCGCTGTTTTAGGAAAGAAATCTGATAGATAATGGAAATAAACGACAATACCCAAAACCATCAGCAGGTAGAATACACGGATGATAACATCCGGCACTTGTCGGATATGGAGCATGTGCGTACCCGTCCGGGCATGTACATAGGCCGGCTGGGCGACGGCTCGCTGCCCGAAGACGGCATCTACGTGCTCCTCAAGGAGGTTATCGACAACTCCATCGACGAGTTCAAGATGCACGCAGGCGACCGTATCGAGGTGGATATCGACGAAAACCTGCGCGTCTCGGTGCGCGACTACGGCCGAGGCATCCCGCAGGGAAAGCTCGTTGAGGCCGTGAGCATGCTCAACACGGGCGGTAAATACGACTCCAAGGCTTTCAAGAAGAGCGTGGGACTGAACGGAGTCGGCGTGAAGGCCGTCAATGCCCTGAGCTCCCGCTTCGAGGTGAAGTCATATCGTGAGGGCAAGGTGCGCGCCATCACCTTTGCCAAGGGCATCAAGCAGGAAGACCACACCGGCAAGACAAAGGACGAAGACGGCACCTACATCTTCTTTGAACCCGACAACACGCTCTTCAAGGACTACAGTTTTCACGATGAAATCGTGGAAACCATGCTGCGCAACTATACCTACCTGAACTCCGGACTCACCATTATGTACAACGGCAGGCGCATCAAGAGCCGCAACGGACTGGAAGATTTGCTTAACGACAGCATGACTACCGACGGTCTCTATCCCATTGTTCACATCGTGGGTGAGGACATCGAGATTGCTTTCACGCACACCAACCAGTACGGAGAGGAATATCACAGCTTCGTGAACGGCCAGAACACCACGCAGGGAGGTACCCACCAGAGCGCTTTCAAGGAGCATATTGCAAAGACCATCAAGGAATATTTCGACAAGAACTACGAGTACACCGACATCCGCAACGGCATTGTGGCGGCCATCGCCATCAACGTTGAGGAGCCTGTCTTCGAGAGTCAGACCAAGATAAAGCTCGGCTCAACGCTCATGGCGCCGGGCGGCGACACCATTAACAAGTACGTGGGCGACTTCATCAAGCGCGAGGTAGACAACTTCCTGCACATCCACAAGGATGACGTTGCCGACCCCTTGGAGGCCAAAGTGAAAGAAAACGAGCGCGAGCGCAAAGCTATGGCCGGCGTGACCAAGATGGCCCGCGAGCGTGCCAAGAAGGCCAACCTGCACAACCGCAAGCTGCGTGACTGCCGCATCCACTACTCCGACACCAAGAGCGACCGCAAGGAGGAATCTTGTATCTTCATTACCGAGGGCGACTCGGCCAGCGGCAGCATCACCAAGAGCCGCGACGTGAACACGCAGGCCGTGTTTTCGCTGCGCGGAAAGCCGCTCAACTGCTTCGGTCTGACCAAGAAGGTGGTGTACGAGAACGAGGAGTTCAACCTCCTGCAGGCGGCTCTCGACATTGAGGATGGTCTCGACACGCTGCGCTACAACAAGGTGATTGTGGCCACGGATGCCGATGTCGACGGCATGCACATCCGCCTGCTCATCATCACCTTCTTCCTTCAGTTCTTCCCCGAGCTCATCAAGAAAGGCCACGTCTACGTGTTGCAGACGCCCCTCTTCCGCGTGCGCAACCGCCGCACCAAGATAAAAGACAAGCAGGTGATAGAGGATGCCGATGTCCGCATGGGCACAAAGGAGAAGCGGAGCGACTTCATCACCCGCTACTGCTATACCGACGAGGAGCGTCGCAAGGCCATTCAGGACCTTGGGCCCGACCCTGAAATCACCCGTTTCAAGGGTCTCGGCGAGATTAGTCCCGATGAATTCGCCCATTTCATCGGGCCCGACATGCGCTTGGAGCAGGTAACCTTGCATAAAACCGACCAGGTGCAGAAGCTCCTGGAATACTATATGGGCAAGAATACGATGGAGCGGCAGAACTTCATCATCGACAACCTGGTGGTAGAGGAAGACCTACCCGAAGAACTGGAAGCCTGAAGCACAGGCTCGTAAACCGACATAGAACAACGCAACATGAACGCTACAAGCAAACCGATAACCCTCCGGAGAGCGGAGAAAGGCGGAACTTCCGGTTCCTGCACACCATTGGCGGCACGCCTTTTCGCCTGCTTTCTCTTTTGTATCTTTACCCTTTTCCCCCTTTCGGTGCCGGCACAACTGCGCTTTAACTTCGGCAAAGAGAGCCCTGTACGCAAGCTGCAGGTGGCCGAAATGGCGATATCGAACCTCTACGTAGACTCCGTTGACGAGCAGAAGCTCGTGGAAGACGCCATCCGCGGCATGCTGGAGAAGCTCGACCCGCACTCAGCATACAGCACGGCCAAGGAAACCGAGGCCCTTAACGAGCCGCTCGAAGGCTCCTTCGAGGGCATTGGCGTGCAGTTCAACCTCATTCAGGACACGCTGCTCGTTATCCAGCCGGTCATCAACGGGCCCTCCGAGAAGGTCGGCATCGTGGCAGGAGACCGCATCGTGGCGGTAGACGACACGGCCATAGCCGGCGTAAAGATGCCTCGGGAGGAAATCATGCGCCGCCTGCGGGGCCCCAAAGGCACCAAGGTAAGGCTCACCGTGGTGCGCCGCGGCATAGCAGATAAGCTCTTCTTTACCGTTACACGCGCCAAGATACCTGTCAAAACCATTGATGCCGTCTACATGTTGCGCCCGCAGGTGGGCTACATCCGCATCAGCAGTTTTGGCGCCACAACCTACGGGGAGTTCATGGAAGGCGTCGAAAAGCTAAGGCAGGAAGGCATGCGCGACCTCGTACTCGACCTCCAGGAGAACGGAGGCGGCTACCTGCAGGCCGCCGTACAGATAGCCAACGAGTTCCTGCACAAGAACGATCTCATTGTCTACACCCAAGGACGGAGGGCCCCGCGCACCGACTTCAAGGGCGAGGGCAACGGCAAACTGATAGACGGCAGGGTGGTGGTGCTGGTCAACGAGTTCACTGCTTCGGCTGCCGAGATTGTCACCGGCGCCATCCAGGACCAGGACCGCGGACAGGTAGTAGGGCGCCGCACCTTCGGCAAGGGACTCGTACAGCGTCCCGTGCCGTTCCCCGACGGCTCCATGATGCGCATCACCGTGGCCCATTACTATACGCCATCGGGCCGTTGCATCCAGAAACCGTACACGAAGGGCGACATGGAGGACTATGCACGCGAGCTTGACAACCGCTACAAACACGGCGAACTCTACAGTGCCGACAGCATCCACTTTGCCGATTCGCTCAAGTTCTACACCCTGCGCCGTCACCGCACGGTCTATGGAGGGGGCGGCATTATGCCCGATTTCTTCGTTCCTCTTGACACCACGCAGTACACAAGGCTGCATCGGGAACTGTCGGCCAAGAGCATCATCATCAATGCCGACCTGAAGTACATCGACAACAACCGCAAGAAACTGCAGCAGCAATATCCTGATTTTGCCGATTTCATCGCGCATTATGAGGTTCCGCAGAGTCTTACGGACGAGATACTGCGCGAGGGCGAGAAGCAGAAAGTGAAGCCCCGCGATGCCAAGGAACTGCAACAAACGCTCCCGTATCTTAGGTTGCAGCTCAAGGCTCTCATCGCCCGCGACCTTTGGGACATGACGGAATACTTCCAGATTATGAACCAGGTGAACCCGATAGTGCAGAAGGCAGTCACGCTGCTGGTGCCTGCAAAGAAGTAGCCGATAGCCTTCGGTCATATATATAAAAAGGAGACAGCCGCCCAAAGCTGTCTCCTTTTTTCGTTTCCCGGCCTCAATATCTTTCTTCCTGCTGTTTCCTCCTGCTTTTGTAAGCTACTATTATATATAAGATAGTGTATAAGTGTTGCTGTTAGCTGCCTGTTTGTCATCCCCTCCTTCGCCTCCCCTTTCCAAGGGGAGGTTACCGGTTAGTTTCATTGCTTATTCGATACAGCATGTCACTGATAACCAGCGGGCGGGCGCCAGGGTATCCTCCCCTTAGAAAGGGGAGGCGGAGGAGGGGATGATTGCAGCGGGAGTGGAGCGTGGAAAGGGAGGAAACGCCAAGGCGGCGATACCGGGCTGACACTTTGGTCAGGAGGTATCGCCGCCTTGGTGGGGGAATAGTTGGATGGTGGGTTATTCTGCCAGCAGCTTTGCTGCCATGGCGCGGCCCAGTGCCTCGCACTTGGCAACCACCTCGGGGGTGAGGCCCTGCTTCATTTCAACGGGCTCGCCAACCGGCTCAAAGTGCAGGCACTGCTCGTTCCACTTGGCTATCTTGCTCACGGCCTTGCTGGCCCAGGAGTAGCTGCCGAACCATCCGATGTAGTGGTTCTTGATGTCTCGGTTGGCTATCTCGGACAGCAGGACGTCCATCTCGTGGTAGAGGCCGTTGTTGTAGGTGGGCGCACCCACGATGAGACCTTTGAAGCGGAAGAGGTCCTGCAGGATATAAGAGTGGTGAGTCTTCGACACATTGAACATTCCTATGTTCTTTACGCCGGCCTCGGAGGCTGCGCGGGCGATAATTTCGGCCATCCGTTCGGTGTTTCCGTACATCGTTCCGTAGCAGATAACCAGGCCTGTGCCGGCCTCGTAACGGCTCATGTGGTTGTACATCTCTACCACCTTGGGCACGTACTTGTGCCAAACGGGGCCGTGGGTAGAGCAGATGTAATCTATCTTTAGGCCTGCGAGCTTCTTCAGGGCGTTCTGTACGGGCGTACCGTACTTGCCTACAATGTTGCTGTAGTAGCGCGTCATCTCGAGCCAACACCAGTCGGTGTCGATTGCTTCGTCTATAATGCCGCCGTTCAGTGCTCCGAAACAGCCAAACGCATCGCCCGTAAAGAGCACGTTGTCGGTGGTGTCGAATGTCATCATGGTCTCGGGCCAGTGCACCATCGGGGTGAGGTAGAACTCCAGCTTATGGGTTCCCAGCTCGATGGAATCGCCGTTTTTTACCTCTATCTGTCCGTCCTTGATGCCGTAGAAGCCAGCCATCATGTCGAAGGTCTTCTTGTTTCCTATCACCTGTACGTCCGGGTAGTATTTGCGCATGAGCGCGAGCGAGCCGCTGTGGTCGGGCTCCATGTGGTTCACAACCAGGTAGTCGATGGGCCGGTCGCCAAGAACGGCGCGTATGTTCTCGATGAATTGGGTAAAAAAGTCAACCTCCACGGTGTCTATCAGGCACACTTTCTCGTCGTCAATCAGATAAGAATTGTATGAAACACCGTAAGGCAAGGGCCACAAACCCTCGAAGAGAGCCTTGTTGCGGTCGTTAACTCCTACATAGTAGACCTTGTTTTTAATTTCCTTCATATACATCTTATTGGTTTAGATTTGCTTTCATTCGGGCGCCGAAGTCGTTGGAAACGTAGTTGTAGATGTCCTTGCAGCACTCTGCCGAGAACAGCTGTCCGCACTCCATCACGTGGTTCCACTGCTCGGCGGTAAGTCCCCGGTCTATGTCTTGGCGCATGACGCCGTACTTCAGCATGCCGTAGATGAAGCCGGCGTTGAAGTTGTCGCCCGCTCCGATGGTGCTCACGGCGGCTGCCTCCACAATGGGATACGACTGCCTGAACCCGTTCTCGGCCCTCACCTCGGCGGGCGAGTTGCCCTGAGTGTAGATAAACTTCTTGCAATAGAAAGATATCTCGGCGTTGTAAACCTTGTCGGCGTTGTCCATCTTGTACAGTATGGCAAAGTCTTCGGAACTTCCGCGCACGATGTCGGCAAGCTCCAGGTTCTCTATCAGGTTGGGTGTAACCTTCATGATTTCGTTTTTGTGCGCGGAACGGAAGTTCACGTCGTAGTACAGAATGGCCCCCCGGTCGCGTGCATAGTCAAGGAAACCGGCCACCTGCGGGCGCACCACGGGGTTAACGGAGAAGAAGGAGCCGAACACCACGATGTCGTCGCGCTGCACGTCGGGGAACTGGAACTCCAGCTGGTCGTGCGGATGGTCCTTGTAGAACAGGTAGTCGGCATTGTTCTTCTCGTCGAGAAAGGCCAGCGAGATAGGCGACTTGGAGTCCGGAAACACGCTTACGTTGTCGGCATTCACCCCGTTCTGTCTCAAGAAGTCAATCACGTACTTGCCCACCCGGTCGTTTCCGGCCTCGCTGATGAAGGTTGCATCCACGCCGGAGCGCCCCAGCGAGATGAGACAATTAAACGAGGAGCCTCCGGGAACGGCGCTGATGGGCTGCCCGTTCTTGAAGATGATGTCGAGAACTGTCTCTCCTATTCCAATAACTTTACGCATGTATTAATTCGTTTGCCATGCAAATATACTGTAAATCGGATGAAATTCAAAAAGAATTTGCGTATTTTTGCGGACGCAATGAAATATAACACCTTTACTTTAGCCAACGGATTACGCGTTATCCACGAGCCTCTTGCAGCCCAGGTCGTTTACTGCGGCTACGGCATCTACGCCGGCACGCGCGATGAAATGGCCGGAAAAGAGGGCCTGGCCCACTTCTGCGAGCACACCACCTTTAAGGGAACGGCCCACCGCAGCGCCTCCAACATCCTGAACAGTCTCGAGAGCGTGGGCGGCGACCTCAACGCCTTTACCAACAAGGAGAACACTTTCTACCACGCGGCGGTCATGAAGAAGGACGTTGCAAAGGCCGTTGACCTGCTTACCGATTTGGTTTTCCACGCTACCTACCCGCAAAACGAGATAGAGAAGGAGGTAGAGGTCATCTGCGATGAAATCGAGAGTTACAACGATTCGCCGTCAGAACTCATTTACGACGAGTTCGACAACCTCGTCTTCGCGGGCACTCCGCTGGGCCACAACGTACTGGGAACGGCCGAGCGGGTACGCTCTTTCACCACTGCCGACGCCCTTCAGTTCACCGCTGCCCACTACCGGCCGGGCAACATGGTGTTCTTCATCTCCGGAGATGTTGACTTCGACAGGCTCGTCAGCCGCCTCGAACGCCTCACCTCCGACCTGCCGCCGTCGCCCATCCACGTATCAACGCCGCAGGAGAGCCGCCTGCCGGCCTACGAACCGCAAGAGATAGCCGTAGGCCGCAACACCCACCAGGCCCACTTCATCACGGGCTGCCGCACGTTCAGCGCCTTCAGCGACCGCAAACCGGCCCTCTGGCTGCTCACCAACATACTGGGAGGCACCGGAATGAATGCCCGGCTCAACCTGACACTGCGCGAACGCAACGGCCTGGTGTACACCGTAGAGAGCTTCTTCGGCCTTTACCAGGACACGGGCGTGTGGACCACCTACTTTGGATGCGACGAGAGCGACCTTCGGAAGTGCCGCCGGCTGATGCGCCGCGAGTTCGACAAGCTCATGGACAAACCCCTCTCGCCTGCCGCCCTGCAAACGGCCAAGCGCCAGATGTACGGCCAGCTGGGCATTGCTGCCGACAACCGCGAGAGCAACATACTGGCCGTGGCGCGCCTGTACCTGAAGTACGGCTGGCTGAAGAGCATCGAGTGGCAGCACGAGCACATAGAGGCCGTTACGGCCGAGGACATCCGCCAGCTGGCCCAGGACATGCTGCAGGAGCAGCACCTCACCACGCTCATCTTCCGTTAGGCCGCCATTCGGCATGACACCTGCTTCATGCTGGTTTCGTATATCTATCGTTCAAGCCCCTTGAAGGTATGCTTCAAGGGGCTTGAACATGCCCTTCAGCGAGCTTGAAAGACACCTTTTATTTTCCTGCTCGTAACCTTCTGATTTTTAACGGTTTACAGTCTGCGTTCTTCGCAGTACGTTTTTGGGTATCTGCTCCTAACGTTGCCGAGGCTCATCCCTTCCTCCGCCTCCCCTTTCCAAGGGGAGGATACCGGTTTGACTTGCAGCTTTATCTCCATGAATTAATTGCAGCTAACAGGCCACTCCACAGCAGCAGAAAAATTACTCTGTTACTCTGTCTTTGATAACCGACAGCAGCAGAAAAACTACTCTGTTACTCTGTCTTTAAAAACCGACAGCAGCAGAACGAATACTCCGTTACTTTGTGTCTCTAAAAATCAGCTACCCCAAGTTGTAAGTGTGAACACTTACGCCCCTGGCCGACGGCAGATAGTTGATGCCCCACCAGCACATCTGCAGCAGCACGAAGCTGCCAACGAGCAGCCACAGGGCCGTGCGCGGCGCTATCTGCCTGTTGTGGCGCAGGTGAATGTACACCAGATAGGCCAGCCACGTGGCCGCCGCCCAGGTTTCTTTGGGGTCCCAGGCCCAGTAAGTGCCCCAAGCCTCCTTGGCCCACAGGGCTCCGAAGAGCATGCCGAAGGTGAGGAAAGCCCAGCCCACATATACCAGATTGTCGCAGATGTCCATCTCCTGCTCCGTCACCGGCCGCCCCTTGCGGAAGAAGAGCAGGTAGACGGCCATGACGAAGGCCGCTCCCAGCAGCGCGTAAGAGAACATGTAGACGATAACATGGGGTGCAAACCAAGGGCTCTGCAGGGCAGGCATGAGCGTCTTGCTGTGTATTTCGGGCTTAAAGATGTTCACACTGATGAACACGGCAGCCAGCAGCGTGGAGAAAGTGAGTATCCACTTGTATTTCCACCGGCCGTAGACAATGAGCCCGGCCAGCGGCAGGAAGAAGCTGTACCACAGTCGGGTTTCGCCCATTGTGCGCAGGGGAGGCCGCTCCAGGGTTATCCACATGAGCACGATGTAGGCCAGAAACACGGCCAGTCCTATGCCCGTGGCGGCATAAACGAGAGCTGTGCGCTGCTTCCAGGCCGCCCATGCGCCCGCTGTCCAGCAGAGCAAAGCTGCCAGGGCAAAAAGAATAAAGTAGTTCCAAGTCATAGATAAAACTTCTGCTTGCCCTCTCCCGGGGAGAGAGCTTCGTTATGTTTACTTGTTATTTGAAGTGTGCGGGAAGAACAACATTAGCAAGGCACCGGCCAGGAGCAGGAAGATACCGACGTAGACGAGCGGCAGCCAGGGGTCTGTAACCAGCTCGAAGATGCTCATGTTGCTCCATTTGCCCATCTGTTCGTTGTAGCTCAACTGGTATATTTTCCACCCCGCTATGCTGTAAGGCTTGTTAACTTCGACCACGGTGGCCACGTTCTGCCCGTTGCGGGTGTAGATTTCGATGTCCGAGACAAAGCGCCTGGGCTCCCTGTTGGGCATCACCAGCGTGTGCGTGGCGTCGAGTTTGAGTGTCTGCATGCCAAACATGTAGCTGCCGCACGACACCCATCCCTCTTTTTTTTCGTTGCCTCTGGAGGCCTCTACGTAGAGTGCACAGGCCGCGCCGGGCTGTTTCCACTCCGTAAAGCCGTTGCTGTTGCGCGCCAGCCCGAGCGAGTCCATGCGCATCATGTGCATCATCTGGGGCGGCATCTTGCCCGCCATGCTGCCCAGTGTGGCCGGTGCGGCGTTCTCGATGCGGCGCAGCAGGCGGATGGTCCAGCCCTGCAACGTGCCTGAACGGAAGGAGCTGTCGGCTGTAAGGCTCGCCGGCTTGCCGTGAGGCAATGGTAATCCCTTGCCGTCGGTCATCATGAGCTTGGGCGGATACTCGTCGATGGTGAATTGGTTGAGCTGAATGGCTATGGGTAATTCGTGCACCTGCTGCCTGTCATCAAGTGCCCGCCACTCCGGTTGGCCCTCCATGCAGTACATCTTGAGGCGCTGCATGTCGGCACTTCCAAGCGTGGCAGCCGTCAGAGCGATAAAAATACCCACGTGACTGACGAGCGCAGGCAGCCTTCGCCACGAGAAGTGGGCGAGCTGGTGGATGGCTGCCTGGGCCACGATGGCCGTCATCCAGACGTAGGTAAGCACAAAGGGCCAGTAGCTAAGCATACGTGTAAGCCCCACGGGGTCGGCAGGCGGACTGCCTTCGGCTACCTGCCGGGTGAGTCCCATGAGGACTGTCATCAGGGCGGCAGCCGCCAGTGCGGGCACTGCAGCATAGGAGGTGGTTATGAACCGGCACGCATACACACGGCTGCGCAGCAGGTAGGCCACCGCCAGAAACAGCAAAAAAACAGCCAGCACAATCGCATTGGCCGGCCACATGAATATTTTCCACTCCACCGGGCCAACGGTCAGTTGCAGCAATTCTCCCGTAACAAGGAGCCCTACGGCAATGGCCGTGCCCTCTTTATATCTCCAAAGTTGTGTCCACATATATCAAAATGCACCGTCGTTGCTTGGCAGAAAAGCCGTACGGACGGGTGAGTTGGTTGGTTGTTAGCTGTCGGCAGGCTGCTGCAGTCTCTCCGCCAAGAGTACGGGGAGACCGCAGCAGCAAAGCCGTTTTACATAGGTTTGGTTATGAAACGTTTGTTCTTGCGGGCCGTCTCTATCCACTTAGGCACGTAGGTGTCGAGGAATTGCTGCTTCTTCTGGTTCAACTTCTTCATGTCAAGACCAATGTACTGCTGGGCTTTGGCCTTGGTCGAGATGTCGGGAAGAGGGATGTCGGCCGTGTATCCGTGACGGGCCACGACCTTGGTAACCTGCAGCTGGGCGTCCTTGGCATACTCCATGGCGTCGGCCAGCAGGCGCATGACCTCCTGTGGAGCATGGAACGGCGCTCCGTGACCTGCCAAGGCATAGTCCCAACGCCACTGACTCTTGCGGATATCCATCAGCGCACGCTCCATTTCTTTTTCCGTTGCACCGTGCTCCCAGGCAAACTTGGCGTAGATGTGGGCATAGGCCAGCTCCTTGTCAACTTTGCCGGCAAAGTCATACACCTTCTTTTCACGCTCGTAGACATTCTCGCGCAGCGTCTCTGCATCCTGCCTGTGGCAGGTCTGGCAGGTACGGTCGATGTTGGCCAAGGGGCTCATGATGTGGTGGTCGGTGTACTTCACGCCGCCTTCCTGCTTGTAGGGCATGTGGCAGTCGGCACAACTCAAGCCGCGTTGTCCGTGTATTCCCTGCTTGAAAATCTCGTATCCAGGGTGCTGGGCCTTAAGTATCTTGGCCTTGGAGAGCGGGTGTATGTAGTCGTAAAAGCCGATGCTGTCGTAATACTCCTCTGCAGCTTCGCAGGTGAGTCCCTTGTCCTGCGGGAACTTCAGGTACTGGTTGTTGTCCTTCTCGAAGTAATATTCGGTGTGACACTGGGCACATACGAGCGAACGCAGCTCCTGATGGCTGGCCTTGCGAACGTCTTTGCCGGCGCGGGCCCATGCCTCGTACAGGGCCGGACGGGCCGGATGCAAATCCATGGTGCGGGCATCGTGGCAGTCGGAGCAGCCCACCGAGTTCACTACTTCCGGTCCCCAGTCGCTCCACTTGGCCCCGTAAAAGGCGCCGATGCCTTTCTCCCGTATCAGCCGGGGCACATCCGGGCCCTTGCAAGTCCAGCAGGTGCCGGGCTGCATGTCGCCTTCGCCGTCGATGCCCGGGTTTCCCGTGCGCAGAATCTTGCGCAAGTCTTCGATGCAGTGGCGGTGACCACGCGGCGTGTTGTACTCACGCGAGAAGGCGTAACCGGCCCAGATGACGCATATCTCGGGATGTGCATCCAGCACGTCGGCCTCCTGCGAGCTGTTGTAACGGCTCACGAACGAGGTATCTTCGGTCATCGACCACGTCTGATATTCACGTGGAAAGTCTTCGGCAAACCTCTCGTTCTGCGCTACAATGGAGTCTGTCATCGGTGTGCGGCGGTTGTTGAACACGCTCACCACCTCGGCTCTGCGCTCCAGAAGTGACGAGCAGAGCAAACCCAACACAAAAACGACGGCCAAGGCTCCACCGAAGAGCAGCCATCCTTGCCATTTTTTCAATTGCTTTGCCATATCTTTCAGGTTTTCATTTACCAACTAATCTCTGCAGCCATTCGGGCACCGGGGAGGGCGGAATGGGCACCTGTGACTCTGCGTAGGGCGTACCGGAGAGCGTGTTCATGCCTCCGTGGGGCACGTTGCGGTGGCAATCCCAGCATGCCATGCCCTCTCCGCGCCTGGCCATCATGTAGTTGACGCGGCCGGTCTTCACGAACTCGGTGTTGAGTTGCGTGTGGCAGCGAATGCAGTTATCCATGATAACTTCGGAACTGGCCTCCTCGGCCATGATTGCCTGCCGTTCGCCGTGGGTCACGAAGTAGCCTACGTGCTTCATGCCGTCCATCCCCTTGAATAAATAATGTGAGGCTATGTTGCCATTAGGCACGTGACAATCGTTGCAGGTGGCATCGCGTCCGTGGCTCGAACGTGACCATGTGGCATAGTAAGGGGCCATGATGTGGCAGTTGACGCATGCCGCCGGGTCGTCGCCTACAACGTAGGTGTGCATCCGGAGCAAGTAGAAGAACAGCAGTCCCAGCCCAACGATGACGCCGGCAAGCACCAGCAGCCCCACCTTTTGCCAGTAGGAGAACTTGTCTTTCAGTGATGTAATCTTGCGCATGTTCATGAGCATCGCAGTTAACTATCGGCAAATATAGGCAAAAAAGCAGGAGGCATTGTCAAGAAACACGAAAAACCATCCTCATAAATGAGGATAATTCAGTTAAGAAACCTTAACTGCACGGCCTCCGCCAGTCTGCAATTTCCCTCTTCATGATGTTTTCCCGGGTTGCTGCACGTGCCTGCAAGTGGTAAGGAACACGGTTTCGGGGAACTTTCGACAAGTGTCGAAAGATCGTGCGACAATTGTCAAACAACCGTGTGACACTTGTCAAAAGTTCCTGAAGGGCAACAGCAGCACCCGCAGCCGGGGTTTGCGCCACTCTTGATTGGGGCCGCCGTCATCCGCGGCCGGTGCTCCCGTTAGCCGAACAGGTCAGGTTCAACCACGTTGCCGGCAAAGGGATTGCGGCCTAAGTGGTCGTAGGCAAGGCGTGTGGCCATACGACCGCGGGGCGTGCGCTTGATGAACCCCTCCATAATGAGGAAGGGTTCGTACACTTCCTCCACCGTTCCCGCATCCTCGCCTATGGCGGTGGCAATGGTCGATACGCCCACGGGGCCGCCGCGGAACTTGTCGATGATGGTGAGAAGTATCTTGTTGTCAATCTCGTCAAGCCCGTACCGGTCTATGTTGAGAGCCTGCAGCGCCACCTTGGCAATGTCGGCCGTGATGCGCCCATTGCCCTTTACCTGGGCAAAGTCGCGTACCCGGCGCAGCAAGGCGTTGGCTATACGCGGCGTTCCTCGGCTGCGCCGGCTAATCTCTACGGCCGCATCATCGTCTATAGGCACCTTGAGCAGGCGCGCGCTGCGGTGCAGGATGCGCTGCAACGTCTCGGGTTCGTAGTACTCCAAGTGCAGGTTGATGCCGAAGCGGGCACGCAGCGGAGCCGTGAGCAGACCGCTGCGCGTGGTGGCGCCCACGAGGGTAAAGGGGTTGAGGTCTATCTGGATGGAGCGGGCGGAGGGGCCTTTGTCTATCATGATGTCTATCCGGTAGTCCTCCATAGCCGAGTAGAGATACTCTTCCACCACAGGAGAGAGGCGGTGAATCTCGTCTATGAAGAGCACGTCGTTGGGCTCCAGCGAGGTCAGGATGCCAGCGAGGTCGCCCGGTTTGTCGAGCACCGGGCCGCTTGTGAGCTTGAAGCCCACGCCCAGCTCGTTGGCAATGATGTTGCTCAAGGTGGTCTTGCCCAGTCCCGGAGGTCCGTGCAGGAGTGTGTGGTCGAGCGGCTCGCCGCGGTACTTGGCGGCCTCCACGAACACTTCCAGGTTCTCCACGACCTTCTGCTGGCCAGCGAAATCCTCGAATTTCAGTGGCCGCAGCGCGTTCTCAAAGTCCTTCTCGGCCGAGCTGAGCTGTTCTTCTCTGATGTCAAAATCTTCTGCCATTCCGTTTCCTTGTCCTTTTTTGTTTTGGCAAAGATACTGATTTTATTTGTAACCCGGCGGTTTTGCGGCCGAAAAGTGGCCCCTGCCGGCCCTCCGGAACCTTTTCTCGGGCTGTGCGTAGAGCCGTTTCGCCCTGCGTCCTGACGGTTTACCGGCCGGCCAGGCGCTGCCTGCAGTCTTCCAGAATGGCCACCAGCTCGGCCGTGGTGGAGGCGCGGAGCATGGCGATACGCGTCTGGCGGAAGTCGGGTATGCCCTTGAAGATGGGGCTGGCGGCCAGATGCCGGCGCGTGTGCAGTATGCCCCGGTACTCGTCTATGCGCTCCACGTTGATGCGTAACTGCTCTTCCAGGATGTCAATCTTATCGTTCAGGGTGATGGGTGATGGGTGTTGGGTGGCGGGTGATGGGTGTTGGGTGTTGGGTGATGGGTGATGGGTGGGGGGTGATGGGTGGGGGGTGATGGGTGATGGGTGATGGGCGGGGGGTGATGAAGGGTGCCGGGAGTCGATGAAATCGCGCATTTCCTTGAATATCCAGGGGCAACCGAAGGTGGCGCGGCCCACCATCACGGCATCTACGCCGTAGCGGTTGAAAGCCTCCTCGGCCTCCTCGGGGGTGGTGATGTCGCCGTTGCCGATGATGGGAATGTGGATGCGGGGGTTGCGTTTCACCTCGCCAATGAGCGTCCAGTCGGCCTGCCCGGTGTACATCTGGCTGCGTGTGCGGCCGTGGATGGTAAGAGCCCGGATGCCGCAGTCCTGCAGCTGTTCGGCCAGCGAGGTGATGATGAGGTTGTCATGGTCCCATCCCAGGCGCGTCTTTACCGTTACCGGCGTGTTCACAGCCTTCACCACGGCGCGCGTGATGTCAAGCATCAGGGGGATGTTCTTCAGCATTCCGGCCCCTGCTCCCTTGCCGGCAACCTTCTTAACGGGGCAGCCGAAGTTCAGATCGATGACGTCGGGCCCCGCCTGTTCCACTATCCGGGCGGCCTCCACCATTGAGTCCACGTCGCGACCGTAAATCTGTATGCCCACCGGTCGTTCCTCTTCGTTGATTACCATCTTGTCGAGCGTCGACTTGATGCTGCGTACCACGGCGTCTGCCGATACGAACTCGGTGTACACCATGGCCGCACCAAACCGCTTGCAGAGCATGCGGAAGCCAACGTCGGTTACGTCTTCCATGGGCGCGAGGAATACCGGGCGCTCTCCAAAGTCTATGTTTCCTATCTTCATTTCCGGCTACAAAGGTAGCAATTTGTCGGCAGTTGCACGACTGTACGCCTGTTTTTATTCTCTTCTTACCTATCCGCCGCGGGTGCGGAAGCCGTAAGAGAGGCCTCAACCCAGCAGGTGGTACATGCCGCCGGCAAGCGTGCGGACAACTCCCTTCATCTCGAGAGCGAAGAGAAGAGCCGTGAGCCGGCCCACGGGAAGGCCGGTGCGGGCGGCCAGGATGTTTACCTGCAGGTCGTTGGTGCGCTGCAGCAGGCCGACTATCTGCTGCTCCTCGGCCGAGAGATCGGGAAAAAGCTGGCGCTCAATGCCCTCTGCCCGGGCCTTCTGCAGGGCGGCATCGTCCTGCCATCCCATGGCTTTCACGAAGTCGGCGGCGCCGGATATGAGCGCTGCACCATTGTCGCGGATAAGGTTGTTGCATCCTTGGCTGTACGTGGCGCTTACATTTCCGGGGAATGCAAACACGTCGCGGCCGTAGCTCTGGGCAATACCGCAGGTGATGAGGCCGCCACCCTTGGCCGCACTCTCTACGAGGATGCAGGCGTCGGAGATGCCGGCAACGATGCGGTTGCGCCTTACGAAGTTCATCTTGTCGGCGTTGGTGCAGGTCAGGAACTCGGTTATCAATCCGCCGTTTTCCACCATTTCATCGGCCGTTTGTCGGTGGTGGGGCGGGTAGAGGTCGTCGAGCCCGTGTGCCAACACGCCCACCGTGGGGTATCCATTGGCCAGTGCGTTGCGGTGAGCATGGATATCGATGCCGTAGGCCAGCCCGCTCACGATGAGCACTGACGGGCACAAGGCCCGCAACTCGGCCATGAAGCGGCGCACGAGGTCCTGTCCGTAGGCCGTGCAGTGGCGTGTTCCGACGATGCACACCACCTTCGGCTGATTCAGGTTGGCCGTTCCGCGGTAGAAGAGCACAAGGGGAGCGTCGGCGCAGTCCTTCATCCGCTGCGGATAACGGTCGTCCGAGAGGCACAGCGGCTGCACTCCGTGCTGCTGGTCCCACTCAAACTCGGCCTCGGCACGGTGCAGCGGCTCCGCCACATCTCTGAAGGCAGCCACGAGTCGGGGCGAGGCATCGGGCAGAATGTCGCGTATGTCGTTGCGATGCTCGAACACCACCGTTGCCGAACCGAGCCGGCGGTACAGCTCGAGCATGCCCGCAAGGTTGAAGTAGTTGATGCGCGTGAGGGCTATGGTGTTGATGATTTCCTGCTGGTCCATGCCGTTTTACTTCAGATAGGGGGCAAAGGCGCGGTCGTAGTCATCGCTGTTGCCCAGCCGACCGTTGATGAGGCACACCAGTTCGACGGTACTCTTGAAGCACAGACGCTCGTCGACGGCGCGGTAGATGTCCTGGTTGAAGACGTAGCGCAGGCCCTCCTTGCGCAGTCCCAGGCGCGAGATGAACTCGTCGTCGCACCTGAGCGGCGTCTTGTACTGCAGGTTCATGCGCGCCACCACGGCGTCTACGCCCTGCTCGTGCATCTTGGAGAAGCTCAAGCCCGTGGAGAGCAGGAAGAGGTGGCGGGTGTGTTCGATGTAGTGCAGGTAGTTGGCATTGTTCACAATACCCTGTATGTCGCACTCGTAATCACGCACTTCCATGCGCGTTTCGTAGATGTAGGGGGGCTTCTTCCGGCCTTCGCGGGGGGTAGGAGACTGTGTTGTATCGTTCATTCTTATCTGTTATTTGATGTTGGATGATGGATTGCAGGTTACAACTCCTCTCCTTCGGGGAGGCCGGGAGGGGTCGTTCTTGTCTTTGCTTTTAAATACTCGTAGCCTATCCTGCACCGCAGGCAGTCCTTGCGGTCGCAGTATTGCGCCTTCAGTTGGATGAGTGCCTGCGAGTCGCCGGCGTTTTCAACGGGCATGCCACAGTCCTGCCACATCCTTACAATGTGGTTGTTTTCGGCTTTCAGCTGCTCCAGAAAGTCGAAGGCACGGTCGCACAGCGCCTCGTTCAGCAAGTGGCGGCCGTACGCAAAGAGCATGGGAATGGCGGTGTTTATCATGAGCAGGTTCAGCGAAGCTGGCGAGAGGCTCTTCTCGCTCTTGGCACTGGGCGTGCCGAAGCCGTAGTGCGTGCGCCAGTAAGGTGTGACGGCCGACTTCAGCAGCTGCCTCATCTGCTCCGCGGTTTCGCACTCCACGAGGCTGCTTAGCCCCGCCTGGCGGTGGTAGTAGAGGTTGGCAAGCTGGGCGATGCGTATGTGCGGGAAGTTGGCAGGCCGCAGTCGGAGGAAGCGCCACAGCCTGTAATCAATGGGTTTGAGCCCGAATTTATGGCTCAAATAGGCGTACTCGGCGCTCAGTCGGATGAAGTAAGGGTCGCGTAGCGCCTCTTCGCGGTGGCGGGAGGGAATGGATTCAGGCTCAAGAAGTCCGGCCTGGCCCATGAAGATGGCCTCTGTCTGGAACAAGTCGTCGCGATGGTGGGCCACGGCAGATAGCGGCACGGAGCGTGCCCAGGCCTCGAAGGCCTCGCCGTTGATGCCGAAGCCGTAGTTGCGGGCCAAGGTCACGAAGTATGCAGCTTCCCAGTCGCCGTTGCAATCGGCCACCCGCGCCTTGATGGCAGCGGTCTTCTGCTCCAGTCTTTCGGTCTGCAGGGCGCTCATCCAGCTGTGTACGGTGAGCCGGCTGAGGCGGGGAATGATGGCGTAGCAGGGCGGATAGCGGTCGATAGTGAGCAATTCGCGGTACTGCTTGCTTACTGCAGCGGGCACGCTGAGCTGCATCTGCGGCGGCAACTGCCCCGAGTGGGTGCGTGCCTGGGCATCAATGACGCCTGCCACGTGCAGGATTACGTTGTCGTAGTGGGCGTCACGGTCGTGTCCATGGACAAACCAGTCGCTGGCCTTGTCGTGTATTTCAACGTTGCCCACCCACACCGTGCCGTCAATCTTTACCTTGGCATTGAAGAAGTCGGGGCCGGCGTTCGTGTTGTGGAGCCCCGGGTCAATCACTTCTACGGTCTTGTGTCCGGTCGTTTCCATGTCTCCCAAGGGGAAGAGCCTGTGTTTCCAGCAGTAATGTAACAGTTCCTCCATGCGCTGTTTACGGTCTATTTATGAATGCAAAGCTACATAAAAAATTCGTAATAGTTAGGTGTAAGCGAGAAAAAATCGTTATCTTTGCGGAATATTTAATTCGAATGAATATGAAGATTGCTTTAATCGGCTACGGCAAGATGGGCAAGATGATAGAACAAATAGCCAAAGACCGTGGCCACCAGATTGTCAGTATCATTGATGTTGACAATCAGGAGGATTTCGACTCGCCTGAATTTGCATCGGCGGATGTAGCCATTGAGTTTACCAATCCTACCTCGGCATACGCCAACTACCTGCGTGCGTTCAGCCACAACGTGAAGGTCGTGAGCGGTTCTACGGGCTGGATGAAGGACCACAAGGCCGAAGTGGAGGCGCTGACCCGCGACGGCAAGCAGACTCTCTTTTGGGCTTCAAACTTCAGTATAGGCGTGGCCATCTTCGCTGCTGTCAACAAGTATCTGGCCCGCATCATGAATGCGTTCCCGCAGTACGATGTCCGCATGGAGGAAACTCACCACGTACACAAGCTCGATGCGCCGTCGGGAACGGCCATCACGCTGGCCGAGGACATTGTCGATAGCCTCGACCGCAAGTCTTCCTGGGTAAAGGGAACCTTCCTGGCAGCCGACGGCACCACGACCGGCAAGGCCGAGGCGGCGCCCGATGAGATAGCTATAGACAGCGTGCGCCGTGGAGAAGTGCCCGGCATTCATACCGTAACGTACGACTCCGAGGCCGACCGCATCACCATAACCCACGATGCCCACAGCCGCAAAGGCTTCGCTCTGGGAGCCGTCCTGGCTGCAGAGTACACGCAAAACCATACCGGATTACTAACTACATCTGATTTGTTCAAATTCTGACACAGCAATGATTGACAAGGAAAAAAGGCAACTGAACATGAAGGTACAATGGGCCAAGTTTGCCATTGTACTGCTTTTGTATCTCATCTTCCTCTTTTGGGTGAAGAGTTGGTGGGGCTTAATCGTCGTTCCTTTTATCTACGACGCTTATATAACCAAACGAATACGCTGGCAATGGTGGAAAGACAGCGAGCGCCCTGTGCGCTTCCTGATGAGCTGGGTCGATGCACTGGTGTTCGCGTTGGTGGCCGTCTACTTCATCAACCAGTTCTTTTTCCAGAACTACGTCATCCCTTCATCATCGCTGGAGAAGAGCCTCCTCACCGGCGATTACCTCTTCGTGAGCAAGGTGAGCTACGGTCCGCGCATCCCGCAGACCCCCCTCACCATGCCGCTTACACAGCACACGCTGCCCATTATCAAGACTAAAAGCTACATAGACTGGCCCCACTGGGACTACAGACGCGTGAAGGGGCTGGGCCATGTGAAGCTGAACGACATCGTGGTGTTCAACTATCCCGCCGGCGATACCATCGTGAGCGAGGAACGGTGGCAGGCAGCAGACTTCTACCAGATGGCCTATTCCTTCGGTCAGCAGATTGACCAGCAGAACAATCCCAACCCCGTAGACCCCTCGACGCTCAATGCACAGGAACAGCACGATTACTTCGCCCGCCTTTATGCCATCGGGCGAAACTACATAGCCAACAATCCAAACGAGTACGGCGACATCAGCAGCCGGCCCACCGACCGCCGCGAGAACTACGTCAAGCGCTGTGTGGGACTGCCGGGGCAGACACTCCAGATTAAGAACCGCATCGTGTACCTCGACGGCAAGCCCAACAAAGAGCCCGAGAACGTGCAGTACACCTACTACGTGAAGCTGAAACGGGACATCCCCGACGATGTGCTGAAGGAGCTCGGCATCTCGATGGAAGACCTCACGAGCCTGAACCAGAGCGGCTACATGCCCCTTACGAAACACGCCGTGGCTTATCTCAAGGGCCGCAAGGACCTGGTGCAGAGCATCCGACTGAATACAGATGCCACCACGGGCGACCTCTATCCGCTCAACGCCGTTACCGGCTGGACGCGCGACAACTACGGACCCGTGTGGATACCCAAGCGAGGAGCCACCGTGCAGCTAAGCCTGAAGAACATCGCCCTCTACGAGCGCCCCATCCGGGTGTACGAGAACAACGAGCTGACCGTTAAGAACAACCAGATTTACATCAACGGACGGCTCGCCCACAGCTATACTTTCAAGATGGACTACTACTGGATGATGGGCGACAACCGCCACAACTCGGCCGACTCACGCTACTGGGGCTTCGTGCCCGAGGACCATATCGTGGGCAAGCCTATCTTCATCTGGTGGTCTTCCGACCCCGACCGCAAGGGCTTCGGAGGCGTTCGGTGGAGCCGACTGTTCCGCTGGGTCGACGATATCAAATAGAAACATGAGGAATGCCTTCAAGTTTCTGATGGCGCTACTGGTCACTTGCTTGCTCATGCTGGTCTTTCGCGCCCTGGCATTCACCATCTACACAGTACCTGACAAGAGCCTGGAGCCACAGCTGCTCCGGGGCGACAGGGTGATGGTGAACCGCTGGAGCTATGGCCTGCGCACCGGAGGCAGCTCCTTCTTCAGATACTCGCGCGTGATGAGAAGGCCCGTGCGCAAGGGCGACTTCATTGCTTTCGACAACCCCGACAGCCTCAACAGCTGCGTGCTCCTGGGCCGCGTGTGCGCCGTTCCGGGCGATACCATCACGGCCTACGGCAAGGCTTTCGTCATTCCCGCCGACTGTCAGCTGTGCGAGTACGCAGTCCGCAGCCACTATCTGGTCCACTCCGCCGCCGGCCGCAGCCAGCTGCTGGTACCCGAACGCAACATTATTGGCCGCGCATTCGTTGTGGTTTACAACCTCGACGGCTACCACCTGCGCCGCGACCGCCTGCTACGCCCCATCCCATGACCACAGCCCTGCTTTCTTCCACCTACTTCGGGCCCGTGCAGTGGTACCAGAAGCTGGTCCGATACGACGTGTGCCTGCTCGAGCGCCACGACAACTACGTGAAGCAGACCTACCGCAACCGCTGCGTCATAGCGGCCGTCAACGGCCCGCAGACGCTCACCGTGCCCATTCAAAGGTACGAGAATGCGAAGTGCCTGATGCGCGACGTACGCATCAGCAACCACGGCAACTGGCGCCACCTGCACTGGAACGCGCTGCTCTCGGCCTACGGCGAGAGCCCGTTCTTTGATTACTATGCCGACGACCTGCGCCCTTTCTTCGAGCGCAAGTGGGAGTTTCTCTTCGATTTCAACCTCGAGCTTACGCACTGCATCTGCCGGTTGCTCGACATAGAGCCCACCATCAGGCCTACCGAAACGTACGTAGGCACGGCCGATGCGCCCGCTCCCGAGGGCAGCTGCAGCCCGGAAAGCCAGCCCGCGGCGCCCTTCGCCGATTTCCGCGACGCCATCCGCCCCAAGCATCCCCTGCCCGATGCCGCCTTCCGGCCCCGCCCTTACTACCAGGTCTACCGCCTCCGCCATGGCTTCCTGCCCAACCTCAGCATCCTCGACCTGCTCTTCAACGAGGGCAACGAGGCCGTGCTGTACCTCTGATAAGCACAAAAAAACAACCCGAATGTATCTTCTTGGAACTTGCGACAAGTGTCGAACGAATGTGTGACACCTGTCTGATAATCGTGCGACACTTGTCGAAAGTTCCCGCAAGCCTGCTTTCTTTCCCCGAAAGGGTGCAAACGAGACCGCAAGAAAAGCCCCGCTCCGGCCTTTACTTGAACGAAAGGCGGAAGCGGGGCTTGTTACCGGGACGGCCTGCAAGCCGCAGGGCAACTGCTACTGTTGCTCCCAGACATCGTATTTGGGCAGTTCCTCGGTTTCAAAGAATTTGCCCGGCTTCGACTCGAAGCCTCCTACTTCTTCATCGCCGCCTACGGGAACGCCGCTCTGATTACCGAACTTGTCGTCCAGCAGTTGGTCGCCAAGGTTCAGCTTCACTATCTCACATGCGGGTAATAGATATGTCTTTTTCATATTTCGTTTCCTCCCTTACTTATTTAATGATAACTTTCTTTCCGTTCACGATGTAGATGCCCTTGCCCGGATTTGTCACTCGGCGGCCCTGCAGGTCGTAGATAACGGCATGGTTCAGGTTTTCGGCAGGCGTTTCTATCTGCTCTATGCCCGTTGTAGAGCCGTCCTCGAACATGAGGTAGAAGCCTTTGGCCTGTGCCTCGGCATCGGTAAGCACGAGAAAAGCCTTGTTACCCGGAATGGTTGTTACGTTGCTGCTCACCTTATAGAAGCCTATGGGGTTCTTGGCATCGCTGGTACTGATGTTGAAAGCGCGCAGGTTGCTGTACGTAACGGCATGAGTGGCCCCTGTGCCGTCAGTAGCAGTCATGCCGCTGATGGCTGTCGCGAAGAAGTTACCGCACAGTCGGTTGCTGCTGGTGGCAGGTTCTTCCGTCCCGGTGGGCAGCAGTTGGTTGTCGGCCACGTTCTCCGACGGGCACTCCAGCACCACTGCAGTCTGCGCAGGCACAACAGTTCCTGCTCCGCCGAGGCTCTTTACGCGGGCGAAAGCGTAGCCATTGGCATCTTTCTCGTTCACGCCTTCAATGGTGTAGGCCGTCATGTCGCCCACAATCTGGAACGGGAAGTCGGTGTAGAGGGTGGTGTAGTACTTGCCGTTGAGGCCCTTCATCTTGGCCGAAGGCTTCACGCTGAAGTAATTGTCAGCGTCAACTTTCTCCAATATCCACATGCCGGCATCGCCTGCTGCAGGCAGTTCGGGGCCCCAGTAGTTGTCGGCGTTGTTGTTGGCAAAGTCGAATTCAGCTTTTGAACCGTCGTATTCGTTGTGTGCGGTGCCTGTAGGATTGTTCGGATCGTAGGCAGTTTGGTTCGTATCTACTTTGTTGATGCCGCCCGAGATGAGGTAGTAGGTCATGCCGTTGTGTATGCGATCGTTGTCGATATATCCCTTTACGAGTTGCGTCATGGCATTGTCGGCGCCGAAGGTGGCAACTATCTTCCCGTAAGCCAGCTGTTCCACGGCCTTCCAGGTTGCCGTAGCGTCGCCGCGTTCAAGCGCTGCTTTCAAGTCAGGATATGAGTCCAGGGCACCTCCGGCGAATGGACCCCAAGTCTTCCAGAAGTCAACCAGCGGCTGCATAGACGGCACTGTGGCGTACGCATAGTAGGCTGCACGGCCGTCGCTGGTAGTAACCGGCTTCATGTGCATGTTCAGATCCCACTTGTCAAGGACATCGTTCTCAAAGATGCTATAGGCGAATTGCGCAAGAGCATCACTGCCCAATTTCTCTTTTAGCTTAGCTTTCAGCTCCGTACGCACCTTGTCCAGTGCCGGCAGCAGGTACCCGTTGATGACGTCGACGCCCTGCGAGCGAAGTGTTTTTACATTGTACACGGCCTCTGCATTGATGGTAGTGTCGGCTACATTGAGGTGAATAACGGTGCCGGGAAGCGTCACAGCCTCGTCGTGAGTGGCGTTGGGCTGAGCTTCGTACTTGCCTGTAACGTACACATACTGCTTTCCGTCCGCACGGGTTGCAGCGTTCTTGATACGATAGTATCCGTCAGTAATTGATGTAACTTGAGCCATCAAGCCTGTAGAGCATAACCCTGCGAGGACTGACACAATTAAACGTAAATTGTTTCTCATAAGCGTTGTATTTAAAAATTATATTAACTCTCCTTTAAAAAGCAGTGTGTGGTCAACTTAGTTCGGTAAATACAATTTACCGCAATATTAGCTTTTATTTTGTTAGGTTGGATGATTTAGGGCTGAAAATATGATTTCCGTTAACTTTTTATAAGTTTTTCGCACTTTATTTTAACATCAGTTTGTTGATTTGAAAAGTATAAATAAATTAACAAGTTGCTGCCTCCGCCACGGCTTCCTGCCCAACCTCAGCATCCTCGACCTGCTCTTCAACGAGGGCAACGAGGCCGTGCTGTACCTCTGATTATCATCCCCGGCAGCCTGTTTAGCCATCCTTCACAGAACCGCCTGTACAAAGGCGCTGCGGAAGATGTATCGTTCAAGCCCCTTGGAGGTGCCATTCGGCAGCCTTGGAGATATGCTTCAAGCTCCTTGAACGGCACCTCCGTCCGGGCCCCTGCCGGCAGGGCAGTAGGCAGCACCATTCCTCCGCCATGCTACGGCCTGCCGAATTTGTTGGCCGAATAGTTACGCAATTCAAATAAATATTGTACTTTTGCATCAAAACAAGATGATGAAGACAGGACTGTTTGTAGGAAGTTTCGACCCCTACACCATCGGGCACCATTCCGTGGTGAGGCGGGCGCTGCCGCTGTTCGATAAAATCGTAATCGGCGTGGGCGTGAACCCGGAGAAGAAATACGCCTTTACGAGCGAGCAGCGCGTGCAGGCAATCAAGGAAATCTATGCCGACGAGCCCCGCATAGAGGTCGTGGCGTACGCCGATTTGGCCATAGACCTGGCCCAAAGGGTGGGCGCCGGGTTCCTCATCAAGGGCGTGCGCAACGTCAGAGACTTTGAGTACGAGCGCGACCAGGCCGACTTTAACCGCACCATGGGCGGCGTAGAAACGCTCCTGCTCTTTACGGAGCCCGCGCTGCAGGGCATCAGTTCCACGCTGGTAAGGGAGATGAAGCACTTCGGCAAGGACACTTCGGCCTTCGTTCCAAAGAAGAACGATGAAACAACAGCTAACAGCGAAGCAGAATGATAACATACAACGCAGACGGCGTTAAGATGCCGGACATCAGGAAACGGGCCACTACGGCCTGGATTAAGGCCGTGGCCGCCACCTACGGACGCAAGGTGGGGGAGATTGGCTACATGTTCGTGAGCGACGAGAAGATACTCGAGGTGAACAACGAATACCTGGGCCACGATTACTATACGGACATCATCACCTTCGATTACGATGAGGGCGACGTCATCAACGGCGACATCGTAATCTCTCTGGACACCGTTCGCACCAACGCCGAGCAGTTCGGCAAGGAGTATGCCGACGAACTGCACCGCGTCATCATACACGGAGTGCTGCACCTGTGCGGCATCAACGACAAGGGCCCCGGCGAGCGTGAGGTCATGGAAGCGGCCGAGAATGCCGCCCTCGACATGCTCCGCTCCATGCCTGCCCGGTAGCGGCAAGGCTCTGTTCTCCGGTCCATCATCCCCTCCTAACCTCCCCTTTCTAAGGTGAGGAACCATCAGCTGCATTTCCACTAACAAGAAACAGCCTTTAAAGGATATATCGCAAAGAGACAAACCGGTATCCTCCCCTTGGAAAGGGGAGGCGGAGGAGGGGATGATAACGTGGCAGCGGGTGGTAACAGAAGAAGCAAAGAAAAAGGTGCATTCCCGCCTTCAGGATTGAAGGGTGTGGGAATGCACCTTATTATATAGTAGCGTGCGGAGCGCTGACGTGCCCGTTACTTGCTGTAAAGAGCCACGATGGTTTCGTACAGTTCTTGCTTGCCGGAGGTCTGTCGGGGCTCTCCGTGCTCCTTGGCGTAGGCCACCAGGTCTTCGAGAGAGAGCTTGCCGTCCTCAAACTCCTTGCCCTTGCCGGCGTCGAAGCTGGCGTAACGGTCCTTTACCATCTTGGGCAGCGGGCTCTGCTCCAGTATGGTTGCGGCGTTCTCCAGTGCGCGCGCCATGGCATCCATACCGCAGATGTGGGCTATGAAGATATCCTCGGGGTCGGTGGAGTTGCGGCGCAGCTTGGCGTCAAAGTTGCTTCCGCCGTTGCCGAGGCCGCCGTTGCGGATGATTTGCATCATGGCCTGGGTGAGTTCAAAGTTGTCTACAGGGAACTGGTCGGTGTCCCAGCCGTTCTGATAGTCGCCCCGGTTGGCGTCGATGGAGCCCAGCATGCCGTTGTCTACGGCCACGGCGAGCTCATGCTCGAAGGTGTGGCCGGCCAGCGTGGCGTGGTTCACCTCGATGTTTACCTTGAAGTCCTTGTCCAGGTTGTGTGCACGGAGGAAGCCGATAACCGTCTCCACGTCGACGTCATACTGGTGCTTGGTGGGCTCCATGGGCTTGGGCTCGATGAGGAAGGTGCCCTTGAAGCCTTTTGCCCGTGCGTAGTCGCGGGCTGCGGCGAGCATGTTGGCCAGGTGGTCTTTCTCCCTCTGCATCTCTGTATTTAGCAGGCTCTGGTAGCCCTCGCGGCCTCCCCAGAACACGTAGTTGGTTCCGCCCAGCTTTATTGTGGCGTCTATGGCGTTCTTTATCTGCACGGCAGCGCGGGCAACCACGTCGAAGTCGGGGTTTGTAGCGGCTCCGTTCATGTACCGGCGGTGGCCGAACACGTTGGCGGTGCCCCACAGCAGGTGCACGTCGGGCTGTGCCTGCATCTTCTGCAGGGCGTAGTCGGTAATGGCCTTCATGTTGGCTTCGTACTCGTTGATGTCGTCGGTGTCGTCACACAGGTCCACATCATGGAAGCAGAAGTAGTGAATGCCGAGCTTGCCCATGATTTCGAAGCCTGCGTCCATTTTGTCCTTGGCGCGCTGCAGGGGCGTTTCGGCCTCGTCCCAGGCATACTTTCGGGTCTGTCCTCCAAACTGGTCGCCGCTTGCCTGTCCCAGTGTGTGCCACCAGGCCATGGCAAATTTGAGCCAGTCTTTCATGGGTTTGCCCATTACCACCTTGTTTTCGTCGTAGTAATGGAAAGCCATCGGGTTCTTACTTTCTGGTCCCTCGAAGGGAATCTTGCCAATTTGTGGGAAATACTCTTTACTCATTTTATTGTTTGTTAGGTAATTATTTGGAATAGAAAATTGCATGTCGGTGAGCCTGAAGCTATGCCCGCGTCTCTCGTCTGAGCACCTCTTTCCACCTTCCATAGGCTTCGAGGCAGGCTGCGCGGTGCGCCTCGTCGGGCTCAATGACGGCCAGCTGCTTCAGTGATGCAAAGGCCTCGTCGTGGTTCTTGTACACTCCGCAGCCCATGCCGGCACCCTTCGCGGCGCCTACACTGCCGTCGGTCTCGTACAACTCGATGGCGGCGCCGCTGGTGGAGGCCAGCGTCTGGCGGAACACAGGGCTGAGGAACATGTTCGCCCGGCCTGCATGTATCTTGCTGATGTCCATGCCCATGCGGCCCATTACTTCCATTCCGTAGCAGAAACTGAAGACTATGCCCTCCTGAGCGGCTCGCATGAGATGGGCGCGGGTGTGCTTGTTGAAGTTCAGTCCGTGGATGGAACAGCCCGTTTCGCGGTTTTGGAGCACGCGTTCGGCACCGTTTCCGAAGGGAATAACCGTCAACCCGTCGGCTCCTATGGGCACTGTGGCGGCCAGTTCGTTCATCTCCTGATAGCCTGCCGGCTCCGTGGCAACGTTTCGGCGCACCCATGAGTTGAGTATGCCGGTGCCGTTGATGCAGAGCAACACGCCCAGGCGGGGCTGCTCGTGGGTGTAGTTTACGTGGGCAAAGGTGTTTACGCGGCTCTTTGGGTCGTAGTTCACCTCGCCCAGCACGCCGTAAACAACGCCGCTGGTGCCGGCCGTTCCGGCTATTTCTCCGGGGTTGAAGACGTTCAGACTGAGTGCGTTGTTGGGCTGGTCGCCGGCCCGGTAGCTCACCGGAGTGCCCTCGCGGAGCCCCGTCTCCTGTGCTGCCTGGCGCGTAACCTGGCCCTGCACGGCGAATGTAGGCACCACATGGGGCAGCAACTGGTGGCCGAAGCCGAAGTAATCGAGCAGGAACCAGGCCGGCTGTTGCTCCTTGAAGTCCCAGAACATGCCTTCGGAGAGGCCGCTCACGGTGGTGTTCACCTCGCCCGTAAGCATCATGGCAATGTAATCGCCGGGCAACATGACCTTGTCGATGCGCTCGTACACAGCCGGCTCATGCTCCTTTACCCAGGCCAGCTTGGCCGCAGTGAAGTTGCCGGGAGAGTTGAGCAGATGCGACAGACAGCGTTCGGAGCCCAGCTCGTCGAAAGCTCTGTTGCCGTAGGGCACGGCCCGCGAGTCGCACCAGATGATGCTGTCGCGCAGCACCCGGCGGTCTTTGTCAATGCAGACGAGGCCGTGCATCTGGTACGATATACCGATGGCGCGTATCTGGTCGGCCGTGGCGCCGGCGTCGGTCATTACCTTACGCAGGGCCAACTTGGCGTTTTCCCACCACATCTGCGGGTCCTGTTCGGCCCATCCGGCCCTTACCGCCTTGATGGGAGCTTCGGTCCGGGGGAAGAATGCGGCAGCAGCGCAGGTGCCGCTGTCGGCATCCACGAGCGATGCCTTGACAGAGCTGCTGCCCACATCGAACCCTAAAAGATATTGTTTTTCCATATTCATGCTGTCTGACTGGCGTCCGTTTACTTCAGGCGGAGGAACTTGGCCGCTGCCGCATCATCCACCTTGTTGGCCTTGAGGATTGCGGGCAGGTTGCTGTAGTTGGTCTTGAAGGCGCTCACCAGCTCGTTGAAGCGGGCGGGGAAATACTGCAGCGCCTCGCCGAGTGAGCCCATCGTGCCCAGTTCTTCATTGAGTACGATGCCTGCATTGTTGTATTTCAGGGCCACGATGCCGCTGCGCACGTGCTTCATCTGGGCCAGCAGGCCGTCAGCAACGTCGACCGCATCCTTGGGATAGGTAACGGTCACGGTCTTTTCTGCGGCACAGTCGGTCTGCGGCACGTCGATAATGAGCGCCAGGTTCTCGCCGTCGTACTCGTATTCGGCCTCCGTTCCGTTCACCGTTACACGCTCCGGAACGGCCGAGGCCACAACTTTGACCTTGAAGCTGCGCTGTGCCGGCATGTCCTTATAGCTGCCTTTGCGGGCCCCTATCTTCACGGTGAGGCTGTTGCCCGAATGCTCCGAGGAGAGCATTGTGGTGGCATAGTTGTTCTCATAGTCCTTATCGTTGCCGTTGTCCTCGTACATACAGAACTCGCCACGCTGCCCCGGGAACACGTTTACGGTGATGCAGTTGTCGTTGCGGCGCAGGTTCTTGACCTCGCCGTACTCAGGTATCACGGCTCCTGCCTTGATGTAGACCGGCATCTCGTCAAGTTGGAAGGAGCGGGTAACGGTTTGTCCGCCCTTGAGCAGCGTGCCCGTAGAGGCTTCGAACCAGTCGTTGCCGGCCGGTAACCATACCTTCTTCTCCGATACTCCGTCCTTTCCGGGCGCCGTAATGGGGTAAACCAGCATCTGGTCGCCAAACATGTACTCGTCCTTGTTGGCGTACGCCTCCTCGTTTTCAGGGTAATCGTAGTACATGGGGCGGCAGAGAGAGAGCCCCTCGTCGTGGGTCTTGCGAGCCATGGTGTACACGTAAGGCGCCATGCGGTAGCGTTGCAGCACGATGTTGCGCAGCATTTCGAAGTGTTCATTATCGAAAACCCAAGGCTCCTTCTTGAGAACGGCCTGCTTGGTAGAGTGCGTACGCAGGATGGGACTGAACGCTCCGAACTGCATCCAGCGCACGTACAGCTCGGGATCGATGCCCGGCGCGCCCTGGTGTCCGCCTATGTCGTGGCTCCAGAAGCCATAAAGAACGTTGGAAGCGGTGGCGTTGAAGTAGGGCTGAAAGTCGAGTGACTTCCACGTAATGTACGAGTCGCCGGAGAAACCTATCTGATAACGGTGGTTGCCCAGCCCGCCCCAGCGGTGGTAGAGCATAGGTCGCGTGTCGCGGTTGCGCTCTATGTCGGTGAATACCGTATAGTTGAGCCACCACGTATTGCTGAGTTTGGGGAACTGCTTGTCGTTACCCCACTGCTGCCAGTCGAGCCACCAGAAGTCTACCCCCATCTTTTCCATGGGGCGCAGTTGGGTGTTGAACCAGCCCGTCATGAACTGTTTGCTCGATGCCTGCCAAGGAATGTCCTGCTTGGTGGCGGGGTCTATGCCCATCCACTTGGCCATTTCGGGGTAGTGCTCCTCATAATGCTTGATGCCGTCGGCCGGGTGCAGGTTGAATGTAATCTGCAAGTCGTTGCCTTTGAGCCAGCCAAGGAACTTGGCGGGGTCGGGGAACAGGCGGCGGTTAAAGGTGTAGCCGGTCCAGCCGCCCTTGCCTTCTTCGGTGTAATGCCAGTCCATGTCGATGACCAGAACGTCCAATGGAATCTGATACTGATGGAACTTGCGCACCAAATCGCGCAGCTCTGCATCCGAGTACGACCAGTAGCGGCTCCACCAGTAGCCGAAAGCGTAGCGCGGAGGCAGCGGCACCTTGCCCGAAAAAACGGTGAAGTCTTTGAGTGCCTGCTTATAGTCAAGCCCGTAGGCCATGAAGTACCAGTCCTGGGTGTTGCCCTCTTCGTGGCGTTTCGTTATCCAGGGCCAGTCGGAGTGGTCGTATATATAACCCTCGGAGTCGTCGATGAAGGTCCATCCGTTGCGCGAGAGCAGTCCGTCCTCGATAGGCATCTTGCGCTTCTCCCACGTCTGCCAGTCGCCGTCATAGCCGTCCAGGGTGCGGTAAGTGCCCAGCAGGTTCTTGTCATCCTTCTGTCCCGGCTTCCAGCTGAAAGGCTTCCGGGCGCCCTTGACCGAAGTAATGGTAAGGTTGGAGGCAGTGAACTTACCGCTTCCTTTGATGTACCTGACCACCATGCGGGCCGTTCTGATTTCCACCTGCTTGCCTCTGGTCTTAACCTTGTAATCTACTTTGGGGTAATCTCGGTTCACGGCAACGAACG
Source organism: Prevotellaceae bacterium KH2P17 (assembly GCA_900199655.1). GTDB lineage: Bacteria > Bacteroidota > Bacteroidia > Bacteroidales > Bacteroidaceae > Prevotella. The sequence goes on along the minus strand of FZRE01000002.1, from coordinate 106,451 downwards.
AGTTGTCGTCCATGAACTTCCCGTCGGGTACATATTCCAGCCTCGCCGCTCCGTCCGTAATGAGCGATATGCGCACCTGCGCGTCCTGATAGGCTACGTTTTTCTGTGCGTTGGCCTGCAGGGCGAACACGGCACAGCATGACATGAAAAGTAATCTGAATAGAGTCTTCATTTTGTTTAAGATGTTGATAGTTGCCTCAAAATTAATCAAAAACTCCTGAACCCACAAGGTTTGCCGCCAATTATTTCGGAAAACGGGCCATAAATGCCGCCTGGCGGGGTGCCGGAAGCGGCGACCGGAGGTATTGTTCGATAGGTTCGTGAACTTTCGACACTTGTCGCACGATTGTGTGACACTTGTCGAATGATTGTGCGACAAGTGTCGAAAGTTCGCACATCATATCTCCGGCATCGCGGGCAACCTGCTCCGCGGAGGGCGGAAACGGCCTTTTTGCTCCGAATTGGTCAGGAACGCGGCCCCCGATTTACAACTTTTTGCTCCTGAGGGGGCTGAAATCGCAAAGTTATCACTAATTTTGCAGTCTCAATATCCATATCACAAGTAGCAATGAAGATGAAGCAAAAACTGGCTGTAGCACTCCTGGCGTTTGCCGTGAGCCTGAATGCAGCCTCCCGTTCTGTCAGCACCCGCCAGGACGACAAGACGCCCAGGGAAGCCAAACAGGACAAACACCCGCACCCGCAGCAAGACAAGAAGGACCGGAAGCCCGAGGACAAGAAGGATGAAAAGAAGAAGAACGAGTACGACGAGCTGCTCAAGAAGCGCGGAAGCGTACAGAAGGGGCTCTTCACCGTGCGCCACATTGACGACAAGTGGTACTTCGAGGTGCCCGACTCCATGCTGGGCCGCTACGTGCTGGCCGTTACGCGCCTCACTTCAGTGCCCCAGGGAGCGGGCAAGTTCTCCGGTGAGGAGGTGAACGAGAACACCCTCTACTTCGAAAAACGCGACACGGCAACCATGCTCCTGCGTGCTTACGCCGTGAGCCAGATAGCCCCCGAGGACTCGCGCATTGAGCAAACGCTGCGTGCATCGACAACTAACCCCATCGTGGCATCGTTCAAGATAATAGGCAAGAACCCCAATCCGCACATGAGCCTGATAGATGTAACGGGCTTCTTCGCCAAGGACAACGACGTGGTGAGCATTCCCAAGGACGGCGGCAAGCAGCTGGGCATAGGCGCCCTGCAGGCCGACCGCACCTTCATAGACTCCATGCGCGTGTTCCCCATCAACATCGAGATAGGCTCCACCCGCACCTATGCGGCCACGGCCGGCGGCAGCGTGGGCGGCAGGTCGTTGTACCGCACGCCGGCATCGGCTACGGGCAGCGTTACGTTAGGGCTCAACACGTCGATGGTTCTGCTGCCCAAGACGCCCATGCGCAAGCGCTTGTGGGACGAACGGGTGGGCTTCTTCACCACCCGCGTGACGTATTTTGACGACAATCAGCATAAAACCGACCGCGAACAGATAGTGGCCCGCTACCGCCTGGAGCCAAAAGATGCCAAGGCGTATGCCCGCGGCAAGCTCACCGAACCGGTCAGGCAGATAGTGTACTACATCGACCCCGCCACGCCCAAGAAGTGGGTGCCCTACCTCATCCAGGGCATCAACGACTGGAACGTGGCCTTCGAGGCAGCCGGATTCAAGAATGCCATCGTGGCCAAGGAGTGGCCCAACGACCCTGACATGAGCGTTGACGACGCCCGCTTCTGCGTGCTGCGCTACCTGCCTGCCGAGATTGAGAACGCCTACGGCCCCCGTATCATCGACCCCCGCAGCGGAGAAATCATCGAGAGTCACATCTGCTGGTACCACAACGTAATGAGTCTGCTCACCAAGTGGTACATGACGCAGTGCGGACCGCTGGACAAACGCGCCCGCACCATGCACTTCGACGACGAACTCATGGGGCAGCTCATCCGCTTCGTGAGCTCGCACGAGGTGGGCCACACGCTCGGGCTGCGCCACAACATGGGCGCAAGCTACGCCACGCCCGTGGAGAAACTGCGCGACAAGGCATGGGTCGAGGCCCACGGCCACACCGTAAGCATCATGGACTATGCCCGCTTCAACTACGTTGCACAGCCCGAGGACAACATCTCGCCCAGAGGTCTCTTCCCCCGTATAGGCGACTACGACAAGTGGGCCATTAAGTGGGGATACCAGTACAGGCCAGAGTTTAAGGACGAGATGGACGAGAAGAAGGGGCTCATGACCGAAACTACAAAGGTGCTGAAGCAGAACCCGCGCCTCTGGTTCGGTGGCGAGGGACGGGGCGAGGACCCGCGTTCGCAGACCGAGGACCTGGGCGACAACAGCATGAAAGCCAGCGACTACGGCATCCGCAACCTGAAACGCGTCATCGCGAACCTGCCCAAATGGACCCGTCAGGACAACTACCAGTACGAAGATCTCAATGAGATGTACAAGAGCGTACGCGACCAGTTCCGCCGCTATACGGGTCATGTAATGCGTAATGTGGGCGGACACTACCTCAACAACCTGCCCGGCAGCAAGCCCGTTGAGGTGGCTCCGGCGGCCAAGGAGAAAGAGGCCATAGACTGGATAGGGCGCAACGTGTTCGATGCTCCTATGTGGATGTACCCCGCGGAGCTTGTGGAGAAGACGGGACTCGACGTAGCCGACGACATCGCCTCGCGCCAGAACAACGCCCTCTCGCTGCTGCTGGCTGGCGGACTGATGGAGAAGGTGTACAACGACTCGTACACTCAGCCCGCTGCCCTGCAGCTGGACGACTATCTGAACACCGTCTTCGCCAACGTGTGGAAGCCGCTCGACGGCTCCAACTCGCTGCAGAACAGGCTGCACCGGGGCCTGGAACGCAACTATCTGGACAAGCTGAACCTCGTTCTCAACCCGTCAAGGGGCGGGGCAGAGAAGGCTTCCGGCTCCGCTGCCGGCAGCGTTAGTTCCGACACCGAGCTGTATCTGCTGCAGCATTTGGACAAGATAGAGGCCTACGCCAAGGAGCGGCAGGCTGCCAGCACGGGCATCGACAAGCTGCACTATGCCGACATCGTGCAGCAGGTTGAGCTCATCCGCGCCCGCAGAGTCAAGGTAAGATAAGCCGCAGAGGCACCTGCAGGCAATCCTGAATGCCGGACTTTGGCACGCAGCACCATGGCTGGCGGCTCCCGAAGTCCGGGATTTTTCGCTCCGAGGACAAACCTTTGGCCCCGGCACTTTGTGTTATCAACAAAATGTTTTAACTTTGCAACCGAATGGTTTTAAATTACATTTGGATAGCGTTTTTCGTCATCGCCTTTCTTTTTGGCGCCATACAGCTGGCCATGGGCGATGCCACCATCTTCCAGAAGATAGTAGATTCTACCTTCAGTTCATCGAAGACGGCCTTTGAAACATCGTTGGGACTCACCGGGGTGCTGGCACTCTGGCTCGGCATCATGAAGATAGGAGAGCGTGCGGGGGCTGTAAACGTGCTGGCGCGCATGCTCAGTCCGGTCTTTACCAGGCTCTTTCCCGACATTCCGCGCAACCATCCCGTCATGGGAAGCATCTTCATGAACATTGCCGCCAACATGCTGGGGCTCGACAATGCCGCCACGCCAACCGGCCTGAAGGCCATGGCGCAGATGCAGGAACTTAACCCCCGCAAGGACACGGCCACCAATCCCATGATTATGTTCCTGGTGCTCAACACCTCCGGACTTACCGTCATACCCACCACCATACTGGCTTTCCGCGCCTCGTATGGCGCCGCCCAGCCTACCGATGTGTTCATTCCCATCCTGCTGGCCACCACTGTGGCAACGCTGGCAGGCGTCATCGTAACCGCGTTGTGGCAGCGCATCAACCTCCTGCAGCCTGCCCTGCTCACGCTGCTCGTAGGGCTGGTGGCCTTTGTGGGCATCATTATCTGGGGCTTCGGGCAAATGGACAAGGAGACGATGGCCAAGGTTACGGCCGTAGCTTCTAACCTGATACTCTTCGGTATCATCGTTCTCTTCATCCTGGCCGGGTTCCGGAAGAAGATAAACGTGTACGACGCATTCATCGAAGGAGCCAAGGAAGGCTTCATGACGGCCGTGAGAATCATCCCTTACCTGGTGGCCATACTCGTTGCGGTGGGCGTGTTCCGTGCCTCGGGAGCCATGGATATGCTTATCGACGGCATCAAGTGGTGCACGGAAAGCTGCGGACTGAACTCCGACTTTGTGGGCGCTCTGCCCACTGCTTTTATGAAGCCGATGTCGGGAAGCGGTGCCCGCGGCATGATGCTGGAGGCCATGCAGAACTACGGAGCTGACTCCTTTGTGGGCCGGTTGAGCTGTATATTCCAGGGATCGACCGATACCACCTTTTATATATTGGCGGTTTACTTCGGCAGTGTGAACATTAAATTCACCCGACACGCTGTAGGATGCGGCCTGCTGGCCGACTTCGTGGGCAGTATTGCGGCCATTGTGATAGGATACATCTTCTTTACATAACGAATACAGGGCACAGGCAAGGGAACCGGATGCCGCCGGCAAGGCCGCTGCACGCAGCCACCGGAGAAACCGGAGGCCCCATCCCAGCCTCTTGCTATCATAACCTCACCAACTCATGGCAAATCTCAAGAGCTTAGCAAAGGATACGGCAATCTACGGACTGAGCAGCATCATGGCCCGGTTCATCAACTATCTGCTCGTTCCCATACAAACAGCAAAGTTCAATGCGGCCGGCGGACAGTACGGCATCATTACCAACGTGTATGCCTATGTGGCGCTGCTCATCATCCTGCTCACCTACGGCATGGAGACAACTTTCTTCCGTTTTATGAGCAAGGAGGGTGAAAAGCCGGAGCAGGTGTACGCCACCACGCTCAAGACAGTTGGCCTCACGTCGCTCATCTTTGCTGTAATCGTGATTGTGTTCAACCAACCCATCGCCTCGCTCGTGGGCTATGCCGACCATCCTGAATACATTCTGGTGATGTACATCACCGTAGCAATCGACGCCTTCACGGCTATTCCCTTCGCATACCTGCGTTATGCGCACCGTCCCATCAAGTTCGCAATGCTCAAGATATTCAACATTGCGCTCAACATTGCGCTCAATGTGCTCTATCTTATCGTGCTGCCGTACTTCCGCATCAATCTTTTCGGCATCTACGACGGCAGCTTCACGCTCGACGTAGTGTGGGTTTTCTACATCAATGCCTTCTGTTCGGTGGCCACGCTGCTCATGCTCTGGAAGGAACTGCGCGGCCTGCGCTTTGCCTTCGACTGGCCTACGTGCAAGCGGATGCTCACCTACACCTGGCCGCTATTGGTGATGGGACTGGCCGGACAGCTCAACCAGTGCGCCTCGCAAATCATCTTCCCCTTCGTGTACGACGGCACCGCAGCCGAAGCCCGCGCACAGTTGGGCATCTACGGTGCCTGCATCAAGATAGCCATGATAATGGTTATGATTACCCAAGCCTTCCGTTATGCCTACGAGCCGTTCGTGTTCGGCAAGTCGAAAGACAAGGACAACAAGGCCACCTACGCCCAGGCCATGAAGTTCTACGTCATCTTCACGCTGCTGGCTTTTCTCTGCGTGATGGGCTACATGGACGTGTTGCGCTTCATCGTGGGCCGCAGTTACTGGGAAGGACTTGAGATTGTGCCCATCGTGATGGCTGCAGAAATCATGTTCGGCATCTTCTTCAACCTCAGCTTCTGGTACAAGCTCACCGACCACACCATCTGGGGAGCCTACTTTTCTGCCGTAGGCGCCGTGGCCCTTATTGCCATCGACATCGTCCTCATACCCTATTTCAGCTACTGGGCGTGCGCCTGGGCCGGCTTCGTAAGCTACGCCCTGAGCATGGTGTTGAGCTATTTCTTCGGCCAGAAGTACTATCCCATCAACTATCCCGTCAAGGAGATAGCCCTCTATGTGCTCACGGCGGGCGTGCTATTCGGCGCCATCAGCCTCTCCAATGCCATGCTTTCCACGTGGCCGGCCCTTGCAGTCAACACGCTGCTCATAGCCCTTTTTGTGGCCGTTATCGTGAAGCGTGACCTGCCCATGGTGCTTCACCGCCATTCACAGAAATAAAAATATCAACTTATCAATATGAAAAAAACATTGCAGAAGGTACTTCTACCTATTTATCTCCTTGCGTTCCTGGCCTTTCCGGCACATGCCGACGAGGGCATGTGGACACTCTACAACCTGCCCAAGGCCGTTTACGAGACCATGCAGCAGGAGGGTTTCCAGCTGCCCTACGGTGCACTGTACGAGGGGCAGGACGCCATCAAGAACGCCGTAGTGAACTTCTCGGGCTACTGCTCGGGCGTAGTCGTTTCGCCCGACGGGCTCGTCTTCACCAACCACCACTGCGGATTCGAGTCCATACGCAGTCATTCCACCGTGCAGCACGACTACATGCTCAACGGCTTCTGCGCCAAGGACTACAGCGAGGAACTGCCCAACGAGGACATGTTCGTTAGCTTCATGGTCTCGCAACAGGACATCACGGACCGCGTACTGGGCACAGGCTTCTACCTGCAGGGCGCCGAACGGCAGGAAGCCATTATCGACTCGCTCCAGAATGAACTCACCCGCCAGGCCAAGACCAAGGACTCAACACTGCATGTTGACATCGACGCCTTCTACGAAGGCAACAAGTTCTACGCCACAACCTATCAAGACTTCACCGACCTGCGCCTCGTTTTCGCCGTTCCTAAGAGCATGGGAAAGTTCGGAGGGGAAACAGATAACTGGATGTGGCCACGACAAACGTGCGATTTCTCGGTCTTCCGCATCTATGCCAACCCACGAACAAACGGTCCGGCGCCTTACAGCAAGGACAACGTTCCTTACCATCCCAAGCACTGGGCACCTGTAAGCATGCAGGGATACAAGGCAGGCGACTTCGCCATGACCATCGGTTACCCCGGCTCCACCAGCCGTTACCTCTCCTCGTACGGCATCCGGGAGCGCCGCGATGCCACCAACGAGCCCCGCGCCCAGGTACGAGGCGTAAAGCAGGAGGTCATGCTCCGCCACATGCGGGCCGACGAGGCAGTGCGCATCAAGTACGACTCCAAGTTCGCCCAGAGCGCCAACTACTGGAAAAACTCTATCGGAATGAACAAATGTATCGATTCCATCGGGCTGGTGAACCAGAAAAGGGAGTACGAAGAACACATCAAGTCATGGCAGGACTCCACCGGTTATTTGAAGGGAGAGCTCGACTTCGACAAGATGAAAGACCTCTACGCCAAGCGCTCCGAGGCCATGAAGACGTTCACCTTCTTCCGCGAAACGTTCCTGGGAACCAGCGAATTCAACACGCGCGCGTTCCGATTGAACTACATGGAGCTGCAAGGACCGGCCGAGAAGCCCAAGAAGCAGTACGTTGAATTTAAGGACAACTCGGCCGAGTGGGATGCAAGTCTCGACAAGGAGGTGATGGCCACCCTCTTCAGGAACTACCGCCAGCACGTGAGCGCCAAGTATCTGCCCAAGTTCTACCGGACCATCGACACCAAGTTCGGCGGCAACTACGCCGCTTATGTCGACTATCTGTGGAGCAAATCGGCCCTGATGAAGAGCGGCCGCAAGCTCTACGTGAACCGCAAATCGTTCCAAAAGGACCCCGGAACCATGTATGGGCTCGACCTGCTGGAAGTAATGGACGCCTTAAGAACAGAACTCTTGGAGCATGCCGACGAGATTGACAGGCAGGAAAGGCTGCTCTGCGACGCCAAGATACACATGGAGCAGGACCTGCCTCACTACAGCGACGCCAACTTCACCATGCGACTGAGCTACGGACAGGTGGGCGGTTTCGACCTCGGCGGCCGTCCATCGGGCTACTACACCACGGCAGAAAGCATGGTGGAGAAGATGAAAAAGGCCGATGAAAACGTGGAATATTTCGCCGAACCCATCATGCACCAGCTGCTCTCGGCCTCCGACTTCGGCCCTTATCAGGACAAGACGACGGGCAAGATGCAGCTCTGCTTCCTTACGAACAACGACATCACGGGCGGCAACAGCGGCTCGCCGATGTTCGACGGCAAGGGTCGGCTCATCGGCCTGGCCTTCGACGGCAACTGGGACAGCCTCTCGAGCGACATCAACTTCGACCATCGCCTGGCCCGCTGCATCGGAGTAGACATCCGCTACGTGCTCTACATGATGGACAAGTGGGGCCATGCCGACCGCCTGCTCAAGGAAATAGGCGCCCAATAACGGCTCTCCGCAGCCGCACCTTACCTATAAGGGGAAAGCATCTGCACATGCTTTCCCCTTTTTATATTTGTTTTTCTCTCCTTTGAAAAGCAAACTCTGGCGCCTGTTCGTTGGTTATCAATGGGCAAGGAGCCAACAAAACAGTTGAAAGACAAACCGGTATCCTCCCCTTTCCAAGGGGAGGCGGAGGAGGGGATGATACCCGGCAGAAAGGTAGCAAGCCGCTTACGCGTCATCCCCTCCTAACCTCCCCTTTCCAAGGGGAGGATACTCTGGCGCCTACGGGGAAGCCTACGCCAACCCTTCAAAAGCCATCCGCAGAACTACCTGAATATCAGAGAGTTTGCAAAAGCTATCCATTAAGCCTCTTGACCGATACCTTCAAGCCCCTTGAAGCACCCATTCAAGCCCCTTGAACGATAGCTCCAATCCCCCTCCCCTTCGGGGAGGGCCGGGGAGGGGTTATCCTTCAAGCCCCTTGACCGATAGCTTCAATCCCCCTCCCCTTCGGGGAGGGCCGGGGTGGGGTTATCCTTCAATCTCCCTCCTCCTCCTCATCCTGCTCTCCATGAACACCCAACACCTAACACCCATCACCCAAAAATAACTTTCAGACTTTGCCCCTTTCAAAATCATTCGCTATCTTTGCGGCATGAAGCACATCATGATTACACTCCTGGCAGGCCTCCTCGCCCTGCCCGTACACGCCAAAGAGAAGAGTTACCGCCTGCAGATGGACCTCTCGGGCAGTTGGCAGCTCACGCTTGATGCGGCCGCCTTAACCGACGCCAGGCAGCCCCGCGAGGCCATGGTCACGCTGCCCGGCACCACCGACACCAACCGGCAGGGCAACCCCTGCACCGACCGAAGCCAGACGGGGCACCTCACCCGCCTCTTCAGTTACGTGGGCAAGGCGTGGTACCGGCGCACGGTTGTCATCCCACGTGAGTGGAGCGGCAAGCGCATCTGCCTGCACATGGAGCGTACCAAGCCCTCAACGGTCTTTGTAGACGGCCGCAGCCAGGGCTCGCAGGGCAACATCTGCACGCCGCAGGTATATGACCTCACCGCGGCGCTCACGCCCGGAAGCCACGAAATCTGCATCCTCGTAGACAACTCGAGCGGCGTGCCGCGGCAGGTGTACGCCTCGTCGCACGCCTTTACCGAGGACACGCAGACCAACTGGAACGGCATCATCGGCCGCTTCTTCCTCGAGGCCGTCAACCCTGTTCACTTCACCCGCATGACCGTTAAGCCCGATGCCGCGGCCCGCAAGGCGCAGGTGCTGCTGCGTTTCGAGGGCACGCCCGGCGCCAAGGCACGCCTCCGCGTGGCCGTAACCGACCTTGCGGGGCGCGTGATGACGAGCCGCGAGTTCCGTAAAATAACCCTCGAACCCACTTCCAAGCCCGAACACTTCTTCCCACTGGAGCTGTCTTTGGGTGCCGACAGCAAGCTGTGGAGCGAGTTCTCGCCCCAGCGGTACGTCGTAAAGGCCGAAATCACGGGCGAAGATACGCTCTCCGCAACCTTCGGACTGGTAGACTTCCGGGCGCACGACCGCCACTTCTACGTGAACGGAAACCTCACCTTCCTGCGCGGCAAGCATGATGCCTGCGTGTTTCCGCAGACCGCCCACGCGCCTATGGACGTTGAAACGTGGCGCCGGTACCTGGCTACGTGCCGCCGGTACGGCATCAACCACGTGCGTTTTCACAGCTGGTGCCCGCCCGATGCGGCCTTTACAGCGGCCGATGAAATGGGCGTTTATCTGCAACCGGAGCTGCCTTTCTGGGGCGATTTCAATGCTGCCGACTCCACGCTCATGAACTTCCTGCTGCGCGAAGGCAAGCAGCTGCTCATGGCTTACGGCAATCATCCCAGCTTTGTGATGATGGCACTGGGCAATGAGCTGTGGGGCAGCGTGGAGACCATGCAGCAGTTCGTGCGCGTACTGCGTGCTTTCGACTCGCGGAAGCTCTACACCCTCGGCTCCAGTTACTACCTCGGGTTCCGGGGAGTGAGCCCTGAAATGGACTACTTCACCACCTGCCGCACGGCCGGAGAGGCCTGGGGGCAGTTCCACACGCATACGCGCGGCTCGTTCGGGTTCTGCGATGCGCTCGACGGCGGCATCATCAACCACTTCCGCCCCTCCACTTCGTGGAACTTCGAGCAGGCCTGCCTGCGTTCTTCCGTGCCCGTTATCAGCCACGAGACGGGGCAGTTCCAAACCTATCCCGACTTCGACAGCGAGATTCCTCAATATCAGGGCGTGCTCCGTCCGTATAACATGGAGGAGTTCCGCCGCCGCTTGCAGGCCGCCGGTATGGGCGACCAGGCTGCCGACTTCCACCGGGCAAGCGGCGCGTGGAGCGTGAGTTTGTACAAAGCAGATATCGAGGCCGACCTGCGCACGCGCCACATGGCGGGCTTCCACCTGCTCGACATTCAGGATTACCCGGGCCAGGGCTCGGCCTATGTGGGCATACTCGACGCCAACATGCAGTCCAAGGGGCTCGTTACTCCCGAGGAGTGGCGCCAGTGGTGCTCGCCCGTGGTGCCGCTGATGGAGGCCGACAGCTGCGTTCTTGCCACCAGCCGGCAGGCCGGACAGGCCGGCGGCAGCGGCTGGAAGGCCGGCTTCAGCATTGCCAACTACAGCGGCCGGCCGCTGCAAGGCAAGACACTAACCTGGCGGCTGGTGCTGCCCGGCGGGCAGACAGCGGCCGAGGGCAGCCTCCCGGTGCCTGCTGACAGCGTGGGACTGTTCCGTGTCGGCACCGCTGCCGCCGACCTCCGGGGCATCCGGCAGCCCACCCGCCTCACGGTAGAGGTGGCCGTCGGCGGCACGCCTTACCACAACAGCTACCCTCTGTGGGTTTATCCGGAGGCGGAAAACAAGATAACGGATTTGAAAAAAGGAATACTCATCACCTCTCATCTGACCGATGAAATGGGCAAAAAACTCGAAAACGGAGCCTCTGTATTGTGGCTCACGTCGCCTACGTCGGTACGTGAAGACAGCGTGCTCAATGCCTCGCTGCCCGTTGTTCAGGGCCTTTTCCAGACCGACTACTGGAATTACCGCATGTTCAAGACCATCTGCGAGAACAACAAAAAGCCCGTTTCACCGGGCACATTGGGCATTTTTACGCACCCGGAGCATCCGCTCTTCCGCGGTTTTCCTACCGAGGAGCACACCAACTGGCAGTGGTTCAGCATCATCAAGGGCTCCAGTCCCATGATACTTGATGTCTTCCCACGCTCCTACCGGCCCATTGTGCAGGTGATAGACAACATCGAACGCAACCACAAGTTGGGTCTTGTGTTCGAGTTCAAGGTAGGCCGGGGGCGCCTGCTGGTGTGCATGAGCAACCTGCGGCGGCAGCTGCAATATCCCGAGTCGCGGGCTTTCTACCGCTCGATGCTGCAGTACATGCACTCTGCCGACTTCCGTCCGTCGTTCTCCATCAGCTTTTCAGAGCTGAAGGCAACGCTCTCCCGGCAGGCCGCAAGTGCCGAGATAGGCGAACTGAGGAACATTTCGTACGATTAATCCGCCGTTTTCAGCCTCCTAAAACGCATGAGAGCCGAGGTTTGCCCCAGCTCTCATGCGTTTTGTTTCTTTACCTTTTGCTTATTCCCTCACCCTCTCCAGGCTCTGTTCCAGCTGCAGGAGGAAGCGCTTCTTGTCAAGTCCGCCGCCGTAGCCGCCGAGCTTCCGGTTGCTTGCTATGATGCGGTGGCAGGGAATGATGATGGAAATGGGGTTGGCACCGTTGGCATTCGCCACTGCCCGGTAGGCCGTGGGACGGCCCAGCCGCGCTGCTTCTTCGGCGTAGGAAATGGTCTCTCCGTAGCCCACAGTCTGCAAGATGCGCCACACCTGCTGCTGAAACGGCGTACCGCAGAGCTGCATCGGAATATCGAACGCGCTGCGGCGGCCGGCGAAATACTCGTCTAACTGCATGCCGGTTTGCGTAATGACGGGCGTAATACCATCGATGAAATGGGCCTGAAATGCGTTTTTCAGCCTTTTTACCGTGCGTGACTCGTGCCCCGGCAGAATGAAATCGCACATGCACAGCTTGCCCTCAAGCGAGCCTAAGCGCAGCTCGCCAACCGGCGAATGATAGATGGATGTGGTTATTTCCATTGTTTCTGGGTGTTGGGTGATGGGATTTTGGGTGATAGGTGATGGGTGTTGGGTGGTAATGGTGTGACCTTTTGGGTGATGGGTGTTAGGTGTTGGGTGGTAAATGGATACCTGATGAAGGTGCTGCCGGCCTACTTTTTCTTCGGTCGGCGGCGTGCCCAGCCCTCTTCATTGAAGTCAGGTTCCTCGCCTTTGAGCTTGAACGAGTTGCCTTTTATGAGCTCCCGCCAGTCGCCGTTGTCCTCTGTACGGAACTTGCGGGGCGTGCGCGGCTTGGCGTCGCGGCTGCGCGAACGGCTCTCGCTGCGGTCGCCACGGGTGCGGGGGCCGTGCCCCTGCTCGTCGGCATCGTTGCAACGAACCTCCCGACCCTTGTAAACGGTGCCGTTGAGGCCGCGCATCACCTTGGCCGCATCTTGCTCCGGCACCTCTATATATGAGAACTTCTGCAGCAGATCGATATGTCCCACCTCCTGGCGGCCATGAACATGGGCGTTGATGAACTGCATCACCTCGCCCGGATAGAAGCCGTCGGCCTTGCCCAGATTGATGAAGAGGCGCTTGTAGCCTGTTTCGGCCTCGTGCTTGCGGCGCCCGGACGATACCTTTCCGTGGTTTCGGCCCTCGCCGCGGTCGTCTCCGCGCTTGCGGGTCGATGTAGGTTTCTCTATGGCCGGCGCGTTCTTGTAGTATTCAAGGAAGCGACCGAAGGTGATGGTTACCATCTTCTTGATGATGTCTTCTTTGTCTATGTACTCAAACTGGCGGTTGATGTCGCCCATGTAGGGGGCAATCTGCTCCTCGTCGACGTCGGTTTTCATGATGTCATCCATGACTTTGAAGAGTTGCTTCTTGCATATTTCCTCGGGAGAGGGCAGCTCTCCGTCCACAAACTCCTTGCCGATGACCTTCTCTATGGCCTTTATCTTGAACTTCTCGCGTGTGTGAACGATGGAGATGGAGGTGCCTTTCTTGCCCGCCCGGCCCGTTCGGCCGCTGCGGTGGGTGTAGCTTTCGATGTCGTCGGGCAGTCCGTAGTTGATGACATGCGTCAGGTCGTCAACGTCCAGTCCGCGAGCAGCCACGTCGGTGGCCACGAGCAGCTGCACCGTATGCTGCCTGAACTTCTGCATGGTGAGGTCTCGCTGCTGCTGCGAGAGGTCTCCGTGCAGCGACTCGGCATTGTAGCCGTCGCGTATGAGCTTGTCGGCAATCTCCTGCGTTTCCAGCTTCGTGCGGCAGAAGATGATGGCGAAGATGCGCGGATAGAAGTCAACAATGCGCTTCAGTGCCAGATACTTGTCCTTGCTGTGCACCATGTAGTAAACGTGGTTCACGAATTCGGCGCCCTCGTTGCGGCTGCCCACCACTATTTCCTTATAGTCATGGAGGTAGTTCTTGGCTATTCTTTCAATCTCCTTGCTCATGGTTGCGGAGAAGAGCAGCGTGTTGCGGTCGGCCGGAACGCCCTCAAAGATGGCGTTGATGCTCTCGGAGAAGCCCATGTTGAGCATCTCGTCGGCCTCGTCGAGCACCACGTTGCGCACGGCGTCGAGCTTGGCAACGCCGCGTTTCATGAGGTCGATGAGGCGCCCCGGCGTGGCCACGATAATCTGAACGCCGTGGCGGAGCTGGCGTATCTGCGTCTCGATGGAGGTTCCGCCATAGACCGGAACCACGTGCAGGCCGTCGATGTACTTGGAAAAGGCATTGAGGTCGTCGGCTATCTGCAGGCAGAGCTCGCGCGTAGGCGACAGGATGAGCGCCTGCGTTTCCCTGCTCTGCGGGTCTACTTTCTGCAAAACGGGAATGCCGTAGGCAGCCGTCTTGCCCGTGCCGGTCTGTGCCAGCGCGATAACATCGTTGCCCTCGCCGAGCAGATAGGGTATAACTTCTTCCTGGACCGGCATGGGATGCTCGAATCCTAACTCACTGATGGCCTTTCTGATGTGCTCAGAAACGCCCAATTCTTCGAATGTTTTCAATGTTGTTGATGTTTAATTGTCCTGTAAAAAAGGGACAGCCAACCACCAACAAGAACCCACATAGCACGCGATAGTTCCTCTTTAGCGGAGGAACCAATGAGGTGGTTCGTTCCCTTTGTACGGCTGCAAAGTTACGTAAAATATTTGGAAATCAGCGCCTTTGTGGCCTTTATTATCGTTTGTTTACACAAAAAAGCCGCTGCGTGGCGGCCGGCGTGCGCACGTTCTGTAAGCAAAAGGCAGGCTGCCCGGTGGCGGCATGCCCCGGAAGGGAACCTTACAGGCACGTTTGTTGCCGGCAGGAAACTCGCGAACGAATGATTTCTGTAACCGCATGTGTATCAGCTACTTTCGTCCGTCCGCATCTCCTGCGTTCTTGGAGCTATCGTTCAAGGGCCTTGAAGGTATGGGTCAAGGCCGCTGAAGCATACCTTCAAGGCCCTTGAACGATAGCTCCGCCATAGCGGCTGCAAACATGCAGACTTTACGGAACGCCGGATTGGCTGACCACGCGCGGGCCTCCGCATGCGGTTTTGCAGAGGTCTGGCCATGTTGGTTGTAACCGTATTTTAACAATAACGTAATATGTAAGTTTGCCCTGATATAGATATTTCTGCCTAACTTTACACAAATTATTTGAGTCATTATATGAAAGAGAATAAGAAGAAGATGCTGGACAAAATCAGCAAACTGTTGAAGAAGAACTCCGGTTTTGAGAGTAAAGTGCTCACATTGGCCTTGCAGAAGCTGGACGAGGGCGACTATGTGCTCGAAGGTCATTTCGTTTATACAGCCAATCTGAAACGGCTGGTGTACGTGCTGGGCGACAAGGCTTCGCTTGCCATTCCCGAAGGAGTGGAAGAAATAGGCGACCGGGCGGTCATGGGGAAGAAGAGTCTGACCGCGCTCACGCTGCCCAAGACGCTTAAGAAAATAGGACGCGACGCCTTCAGCGACTGTGATGCCCTTGCCAGCGTGGTGGTTCCGGCTTCTGTGGAGCACATTGAGGCCTATGCCTTTTCCGATTGCGACAGCCTGAAGAGCGTCTACTTTGAGGATGTACCTAAGGAGCTGAGCCGCAAGGCCTTTGCCGAATGCGAGAACTTGCAGGTGTTCTCCGTTCCCGCCGACGGAGTGAAGGCAATCCGCAAGGCCCTGCACGTGAACGAAGATGACTTGGAGTTCATGGTAGATGGCCGCAAAGACGAGCCCAAGCCCGCTGCTCCCGCCAAGAAGGAGGCCGCAGCACCGGCCAAGAAAGAGGCTGCCGCGCCTGCCAAGAAAGCCAAATAAGGGCGCTGCTGCAAAGGACCTCTCGTTCTCCTACTTACTTTCCATCCTCCGTTTATGACTAAAAAGAAATTGACGAAAGCGATGTATGTCGACCGTGATGTCAGCTGGATGTACTTCAATCACCGCATTCTGCAGGAATCACGCAAAGAATATGTCCCGCTGCTCGAGCGTATCTCGTTCCTCGGTATCTACTCCAACAACCTCGATGAGTTCTTTCGCGTCCGCGTGGCCTCGCTCAACCGCATCCTTGAGAGTGACGACGCGACGCCCAAGATGCGGCAGGAAGTGAAGAAAGCGCTGAAAACCATCACCAAACTTAACGAGCAGTACAGCCATGAGTATTCAGAGGCAACGCAGCAGGTGATGCGCGAACTGGAACTCCACAACATCAGGCTGCTCAACGACAAGCAACTGAACGGGGAGCAGCAGGCCTGGCTTCGCGACTTCTACTACGACAGGCTTAACGGCGATACCAACCCGATATGGGTCAGTGAGATGAAGGACTTCAGCGTATTGGAGGACAACCGCATCTATCTACTCGTAGAAATGACGGAGAAGGATGCCAAGAAACCCAAGTATGCCATTATCAAGGTGCCCGACAAAAACCATGGTCGCTTTGTCAAGATACCACGCTCCGAGGGCTTCGACAACCTGATGTATCTCGACGATGTCATCCGGTTTTGCCTGCCGCTCATATTCAGCGGGTTCAAGAAAAGCACCTACCGCGCCTACAGCTTCAAGTTTACCAAGGACGCGGAAATGGAGGTCGACAACGATGCCGACTACAGCACGATGGAGCGCATAGCCCATGGAGTGAGCAGCCGGAAGAGAGGCGAGCCCATCCGGGTGGTTTATGACCGCAGTATGCCGCGTGACATGCAGAAGAAGGTGATGCAGAAACTCAAGATTCGGGATAACGACACAACGCTCGGAAGCGAATGTTACCAGAACCATAAAGACCTCATGAACTTCCCTGACTGCGGCCACTTGGAGCTGCGTTATCCGCAATGGAAGCAGGTGATGAAACCGGAATTCCTCTCTTCTCGGAGCCTGCTTGACCTCATTCGAGAAAAAGACCGCTTCATCCATGTTCCCTATCACAGCTTCAACGGTTACATCCGGTTGCTCCGGGAGGCGGCTCTGAAACCCGAAGTGAAGGAAATCAAGACCACGCTCTATAGGTTGGCCAAGGATTCCAAGGTGGTGGAAGCCCTCATCTGCGCAGCTCGCAACGGGAAGAAGGTAACTGCCGTGGTTGAACTTCTTGCCCGTTTCGACGAAGAAAGCAACATCATGTGGAGCAAACGGATGCAGGAAGAAGGCATCAACGTGGTCTTCGGCGTCGAAGGACTTAAGATTCACTCCAAGCTACTCTACATTAAAGACAAGAAAGGAAGCGTGGCCTGCGTGGGTACAGGTAACTTCCACGAGAGCAATGCCAAGGTTTATACCGACTATCTGATGATGACGGCGCGCCCATCCATCGTTACCGAGGTGGCAAAAGTGTTCCAGTTCATCGAGCGACCGTTCCAACAGGTGCGCTTCAACCAGCTGCTCGTCTCGCCAAACTCCATGAAGCGGCGCATTCTCCGTATGCTCGACATTGAGATAAAGAACGCTAAAGAGGGCAAGGAGGCATGGTTGAAGATGAAGATTAACCACATCACAGACTATGAAATGGTAGCTAAACTCTACGAAGCCTCGCAGGCCGGCGTGACTGTTGACATCCTCCTGCGCGGCAACTGCTCGCTTGTTCCGGGCGTGCCCGGACTCTCCGACAACATCCGGGCTGTGGGTATCATCGACCGTTATTTAGAACACAGCCGGATACTGATATTCTGCAACGGCGGCCGGAACAAGTATTACCTCGGTTCGGCCGACTGGATGCCGCGCAATCTGCTTAGTCGCATCGAGGTGATGACCCCGGTCTACGATGATGAACTCAAGGCCGATTTGATGAATACGGTCGAGACGGGGCTCGCCGACACCACCAACGGCCGCATCATTGACGGCAACGGCGGCAACCAACTGCAGGAAGGAGAGCCCCTGAGAAGCCAGGCCGAGCTCTACGAATATTACGCCAATCAGTATCCTGCAACGGCTCCAACGGAGTAGCGGCCGTCTTGGCAGGCCCCTCCTTCAGTGGGCCAGCCGGGAGAAAGACCACTCCATTCGTTCCAAATTCTAAGAAACAATAATCGCCCGAACCCCCGGCCGCCTCTCCGAAAGGATGGAACTGAAAGCCGGAAGGATAGGGTTTCAGTAAGATGAAGAAGACACTGGCATCCATTGACATCGGCTCTAACGGAGCCCGATTGCTGATCAAGAAGTTTGATGATGAGGCTGTAGGCCTCCAACGTGTAAAGAAACTCATGTTCATCCGCATCCCCCTGCGCCTTGGTAAAGACGTTTTCTCTTTGGGAAAAGTGTCAAAAGAGCGCGAAGAGATGATGATGCGCATGATGAAAGGCTACAAGCAGTTTATGAAACTCTACCAGGTAGACGCCTACAGGGCCTGCGCCACGGCCGCCATGCGCGATGCCGACAACGGAATGGACATCCTTCAAAAGATTCAGAAGCGCACCGGCATAGAGCTCGAGATTATCAAAGGGGCCGACGAAGCGCTCCTTTTGGTGAACAATCTGGTAGAAAAAACCGACTCGAACGAGGGCAACTTCGCCTATGTTGATGTGGGTGGCGGCTCTACGGAGGTATCACTTATCCATGACGGATATCTGGTCGACAGCCATTCCTACAACATCGGAACGCTTCGCCTGCTGTCAGAGAAAGTGAAACCCGAGGCATGGAAAGAGATGGAAGCCGACCTGCAGGGCTATGCCGGCAGCTATTCCGACATCCGCATCATTGGTTCAGGCGGCAACATCAACAAGTACTACAACCTTGCCAAGGAGCAAGACGCCAAAAAACGGATATCAGTGGCCGAGCTGCAGCGCCTTTATGCAGAGCTGAAGCCCATGACCATCAACGAACGCATGGAGGCTTATGGTCTCAAAGACGACCGAGCTGACGTCATCGTGCCCGCAGGCAAGATATTCCTCGATGTGGCCAAACAACTCAATTGCAGCGAGATACTCGTGCCAAACATCTCCTTGGCCGACTCTATCGTCGATGGTCTCTACCGCCAACTGCGTGACAGCGGCTGACCGTTCACCCCACTTAACAAGCCCGTAGCTGCTGACGGGCGCCGGCCAGTCAATGCCCAGATACCCGCGGAGCCATCATCCTGAATCTGTAAAAAGATGCCCTTTTCGCTTTGCGGTCAGCATTTTTTGTGCTAACTTTGCCCAAATGAAAATAGCAGTATATTGTTCGGCCAACAACAACATTGACCCCGACTTCTTCAAAGAGACGCAAGCACTGGGGCACTGGATAGCCCGCAACGGCTACGATCTGGTTTTCGGAGGCACCAACACCGGGCTGATGGATTGCATCGGCAAGGCCGTTAAGGAAGCCGGAGGGCGCACCATAGGCGTGGTTCCGCAGATAATAGAGAAGGGCGGACGCACCTTCGGCGACCTGGATGTTGACATTCCGTGCGACAACCTGAGCGACCGAAAGGAGCTGATGACGGCCCAGAGCGACGTGGCCATCGCCCTGCCGGGCGGCATCGGCACGCTCGACGAGGTGTTCTCTACCGCCTCCTCGGCCACCATCGGCTACCACAACGAGCGCGTCATCATGTATAACATGAAGGGATTCTGGAACTCCCTGCGCTCTCTCATGGACGACCTGCAGGCGCGCAACATGATTCGCGGCGACTACAAGCAGCATATCGAGTTTGCCGACAGCCTCGACGACATTGCCGGCATCATCGGAGGAATGATTTAATCACTCCGTCCCCATCGTCTTCTAAACCTTTTCCCGCCGTCCTGCAAGGTGCCTGACGCATCCTTGCAGCTATGCTTTTGCAACTTTCGACAGGTGTCGCACGATTGTGTGACAGGTGTCGAAAGACCGTGCGACAAGTGTCGAAAGTTCCCGGAGTTGGCATTCAGCCCTTTCTTTTTTGATTTTTAGGATGGTTGATTGGCTGATTTAATCAGCCCGCTGCCCACATATCATCCCCTCCTCCGCCTCCCCTTGGAAAGGGGAGGGTACCGTTTTGACTTGCTGCTATGGCTTACCACACATTATTTATATATGGAGCGTGAAGGCGCCAGGGTATCCTCCCCTTGGAAAGGGGAGGTTGTGAGGGGATGATTTTGCAAGGAACAGAAGCCCGAAGGCAACCGGCAGGCGGCCTTCGGGTAAGGGAGCAAAAGCATGGGTGCATGGCCCGTGGCAGGCAAGAGGGGCTTACACGCGGCCGTATAATAAATAGGAGAGAAGGACGAGCAGGGCGATGATGGCCGCTGCCCCCAGCAACAGCGAGAGGTAAAGGGTGTTGCGGTCGGCCTTGTCAGCCTGCCTGTCAAAGAGCGGAGTGCCGCTCCAGCTGTCTATCTCGTCCATCAGGCGGCGGTCGGAGCAGCGGTACAGTCCCATGTCCGTTTGCAAGCAGCCGTGCTTCTTCAAAGTAACGGTCAGCTTTTTGTGCGCCGATGTGCGGACGCCTGATGCCGAGAGCTCCCGCCGGTAGGTGCAGGAGGCAATCTCGTTCCACCTTACTTTTCGTTTCCATTCAGCCACTTCGATGCCTTCGTTGTCCAGAACAAGATAGTCCTTGCTGCCCGTCAGATACGGCAGAATGGTGAAGAAGGCTATTCCCGCGGCTATCAACGCGCACGTAATCCAGCCGTTGGCGGTGTTGCGGCAGCACAGCGTGAAGGCTGCCAACAGCAGGATGGCCGCAGAACCGATGTAAAGTGTTGTGTAGCTTTGGCCTATGTAGAGTTGGTTTTTCATGCTACAAGGGAATAAAAGGTGTCGGTAAGCGGGGCCGCAGGCCGGCAAACGGGCAGCGCAAGCGAAGCGGGAGGGCGGCTGATGCTGCTTCCGCTTCGCCTGCCTGGTAAGCAGCGGTTTACTTTCTCCACAGTTTGTTCATGTCTTCCAGCGTCTTTCCCTTGGTCTCGGGCACCAGTTTCCACACGAAGAGGGCGGCCAGCACGCAGATTGTTCCGTAGAGGCCGTAGGTGAACCAGTGGCCGAAGTGGTCGCCCTGGGTAAGGTGCATGTTGAACATCGGTACGAAGGAAGAGCTCACAATCCAGTTGAATATCCACTGGAAAGCCACCGCCACGGCCACTGCCTTGCCCCGGATGGTGTTCGGAAAGATTTCGGAAATGAGCACCCAGCATATCGGTCCCCACGACATCATGAAGCTGGCAGAGTACAACATGATAGCTACCATGGTTACGAGTTGGAACTCCGGGCTGCCGAAAGTCAGCGCCACGAGGAACGCACCCACTGCCATGCCGATGCTGCCGGTAATGAGCAGGGGCTTGCGACCCCACTTCTCGACCGTGAAAATGGCAATAAGGGTGAACGAAAGGTTGATTACGCCCATGATTACTGTTTGCACCATAGGGTTATCCATGCCCATGTCGCCGAAGATGCGGGGCGCATAGTAGAGCACAGCATTGATGCCGATGGCCTGCTGGAACACGCTCAGCATGATGCCGATGAAGATGCACAGGAAGCCGTAGGAGAAGAGTTTCTCCGTCTTCTCGGTAACGGTGTTGCGTATGTCGCTGATGATTGCGGCCGCCGCACTGCTGCCGTTGATGCGCGTGAGCACGTGCAGGGCCTTGTCGTCCTGGCCCACCATGACGAGGTAACGCGGCGTTTCGGGCACAAAGCAGATAAGAATGGCGAACAGTCCGGCCGGTACCATCTCGCTGCCGAACATGTAGCGCCAGCCCGTAGCGGTGGTCCAGGCGGCTGCGTCGGGGTTCAGTATCTGGTTGGCGCCGTTCACCATGTCGATAACAGGATTGGCATGGCTGCCCAGGATGAGGAAGTTGACGAAGTAAACCACCAGCTGGCCGCCGATAATGGCAAACTGGTTCCAGCTTACGAGCATGCCGCGGATGTTGCTGGGTGCCACCTCGCCAATGTACATGGGGCAGATGGCAGAGGCCAGACCCACGCCGATACCGCCGATGACGCGGTAGATGTTGAAGGCGATGAGCAGCGAGTAAGTGGGCTGACCCTTGGGAAAGAGGCCGAAACTCTCGGGCATCATGGAGCCCCAGGCGGAGATGAAGAAGAGCAATCCGGCCAGGATAAGCGACCGCTTGCGGCCTAAGTTGGTGGCCAGAAAGCCCGAAACGGCCGAGCCGATGACGCATCCCACGAGGGCGGAGGCGCAGGTAAAGCCGTGCCAACCATTGGTGTAGGTAAAGTCCTTGGCGCCCATGAAGAACGCCTGCAGGCCCTTTTCGGCCCCTGAAATTACGGCCGTGTCGTAGCCGAAGAGCAAGCCGCCGAGCACGGCGACCAGCACGATAGAGAAAAGGTAGGCTCTGCTACCCGTTTGATTTTGGTTCATGAGGTGTTATTTGATAGTTACGTTGATGCTTTGCAGGTTGCTCTCGGCGCTCGAGGAGCCTACCATGACGGTGTATTTGCCGCTCACCACGCGCATGGTGTTGGTCGTTTCGTCCCATGTCTCGAAGCGTTCACGCGGCATGGCGATGGTTACCGTCTTGGTTTCTCCGGCCTTGAGGCTCACCCGGGCGAAGCCGCGCAGGCTCTTGATGGGGCCCTGCCGGTCGGCCGGTCGGCGGATGTAAACCTGCACAATCTCGTCGCCGGCGCGCCGGCCGGTATTGGTTACGGCAACCGTTACGGTGCCTTGGGCGTACCGGGGCTGGCCGTAGGCGAAGGTGGTGTAGCTGAGTCCGAAGCCGAAAGGATACAAGGGCCGCCCGCTGAAGTAGCGGTACGTGCGCCCGCGCATGCTGTAATCGCTGAAGTCGGGCAGCTGGCTGGCGTCGCGGTAGAACGTTACGGGTAGCTTGCCGCTGGGGTTACAGTCGCCAAAGAGCACCTCGGCCACGGCCTGCCCGCCCTTTTCGCCCGGGTACCAGGCCTGCAGGATGGCGTCGGCATGCTCGCTCTCGGGCACCAGACCTATGGCCGAGCCCGAGCAGTTCACGTAAACAACCTTCTTGCCGGCCTCGTGCAGCGCCTTGATGACGGCCCGCTGGGTGGCCGGAAGCTCGATGTCGGTGCGGTCGCCGCCCCGGAAGCCATCCACGCTTACGGGCATTTCCTCGCCCTCAAGCCGCGGAGAGATGCCGCCAACGAAGATAACCACGTCGGCATCCTGCACCTGCGCCGTGATGGCAGCAGGCTCCTGCGGCCCCGTGAGGGGGCAGGCAACGAACCTGACGTTGTTGCTCTGGCTCCGGATGCCGTCGAGTATGGTTACCGTGTGCCGCGGAAAGCCGTTGTAGTTGCCCCACTGCATGGTGGAATCCACTGCGTTGTCGCCCACCACGGCTATGCGCAGGCCGGCGTTCTTGGGCAGAGGCAGGATGCCGCCACGGTTCTGCAGCAGCGTAACAGACTCCCTTGCCATCTGCAAGGCCAGTCCGCGGTGCTCGTCGCTGGCTATGCAGCTGGCCGGAATACGCGTCCAGGAGACGAGCGAGTCGGGGTCAAAGTCGCCCAGTTCGAAGCGTGCCTGCAGCAGTCGTTTTAAGCTCGTGTCCATCTGCTTCTCGCTTACGAGCCCCGCCCTCACGGCATCGGGCAGCTTGGCATATACGTTGCCGCACTCTACATCGGTGCCTACGGCCACTGCCTTGGCCGATGCCTGCTCGGGCGTTTTCACGTATTCGTGGCGTCCCGGCTCCCAGAAGTCGCTTATGGCGCCGCAGTCGCTCGTCACGAGTCCGCCGAAGTGCCACTCCTCTCGCAGTATCTGCTGCAGCAGCTTGTTGCTTCCGCAGCAGGGCTGGCCCTCGAAACGCTGGTATGCACACATCACCTCGGCCACGTGGGCGTCCTCAACAAGCGACTTGAAGGCCGGCAGATAGGTTTCGTAAAGGTCGCGCGGCGAGAGCGACTCTATGTCCATCTGGTGGCGGCTCCACTCGGGGCCGCTGTGTACGGCAAAGTGTTTGGCGCATGCCAGCAGCTTGCGGTAGCGCGAACCGGGCAGGGCGCGGCCGCGGGAGTCCTGCCCCTGCAGGCCGTTGACTACGGCCCGGCCCATTACGGCGGTAAGATAGGGGTCCTCGCCGTAGGTTTCCTGTCCGCGCCCCCATCGCGGATCGCGGAAGATGTTGATGTTAGGCGTCCAGAAGGAGAGGCCGCGGTACTGCTCCAGCCGGCCGTTGCGGCGGGCCAGGGTGTTCTTGGCGCGGGCCTCGTCGCTTACGGCCGTGAAGACGCGCAGCAGCAGGTCATCGTCCCACGAGGCTGCCATGCCCATGGTGATGGGGAACACCGTGGCCGTGCCATTGCGCCCCACGCCGTG
Organism: Prevotellaceae bacterium KH2P17; assembly: GCA_900199655.1. Classification (GTDB taxonomy): domain Bacteria; phylum Bacteroidota; class Bacteroidia; order Bacteroidales; family Bacteroidaceae; genus Prevotella. The sequence goes on along the minus strand of FZRE01000002.1, from coordinate 82,380 downwards.
CAGGGCCTCGTTCCACCACTCGAAGCGGGGAATGCCCAGGCGCCCGATGGCGGGCGAGTTGTTCTGCATGAGGCTTGCCTTCTCCTCCAGGGTAAGGCGCTTGCAGAGGTCTTCGGCTCGCTGCGAGGCCGGCAGGTTGGGGTCTTGGAACGGGTACTGCTGGGCCTGTACGGAGGCCGAGAGCAGCAATGCGGAAAGCAGAATCTGCAGTTTTTTCATGTCGTAGCGTGTTGAATTCAGGTTGGTAGAATATGTGCGGCCATGTAAAGCCGATGCAAATATACATATTTTATTTAACAACGAGGCTTCTTCCGTTCATAAATTGAGCGCCTGCAGGGGCGGGGGAGCCCTCTTGCGGCCGGTTTCCGCGCACCCGGCACAGCGCCTCTGGCGGCGGTGCTTGTAACTACCTGCACTGCAACAACTTACGGGCAGCGTTGCCGGAGGTGTCCTTCAAGGCGCCTGAATGCCCTCTTCAAGCGCCTTGAAGGATAGGTTCGGGCGCCTTGAAAGGGGCATGTTGCAATTGCGCTGGGTAGGTTCACCCTCGCCCGCGGCATGCAGGGAGGGCTCCGGACGCGAGTTGCAGGCGGCTCAACTCTTGATGACGGTGCAGAGCTTGAGCACGTCGTGCTCGAACGAGTCGCGGTTAATGGCCTTGTTCTTCATGGCCGAACGGTAGTTGTAGATGGTCTGCGGCGAGTAGAAAAGCAGCCCCGCAATCTCCGAACTCTCCCTGACGCCGAGGCGGATGAGGGCGAAAATGCGCAGTTCTGTAGTCATGGCGTGGTGGCGGTCAACCTCAATGCGGGCCTCGGGGCGCAGCAGTTGGTTGAATTCTGTTATGAAAGTAGGGTACAGATCGAGGAAAGCCTTGTCGAAACGGTTGAGGAACGTGGCCGCATCTTCTTCCGAGAGGCGCGACGAAGATATCTGGCTGAGCAGCTCGTTCACCTGGTTGGCCTTGATTTTGCGCTTCACCAAGGTCTGGTAACGGCTCAGTCGGTCGATGTACTTGGCGCAGAGGTCGATGTAGAGTTTGGCCAGTCCCTCGCGCTTCTCGTTGGTTTCGATGAGCTGGCGGTTGAGTTCCTTGAGCCTGCCGTTGAGGCCCACCAGCTGCTCATTGGTCATGGCGAGGGCCTTGCGGCTGAAGGTGAGGAGGCTGTTCTGCCTGAATATCCAGTATAAAGCAGCCACCATGGCCAGTGCCAGGACGGAGATGAAGATGAGGGAGTAGCGCATGCGGTCGTTCTGTTGCTTCACCTTGGCCTGGTAAGTGGACACGATGACGGGCAGTTTCTGCGATATCTCGAGGATGCGCAGGCGGCTGTTGTAGAACTTGGCATCGTTCATCGAGATGCTGATGTAACGCTCCGCCCGCTCCACATTGTCGGGATCCTGCTCAAAGAGGTACACGGCAAGGTTCTGCAAGGCCAGGTACTGCTTGGTTGAATGTTCCGCATCGCTGATGCAGGCCATGATGAGATACTTCTCGAAGTCCTGCTCGTTTTCCTGTATCCGGTAGAGGTCGGAGAGCGCAAAGCATGTCATGGCATAGAAATGGGAGTCGGGTTTCATCTTTGCCAGTGCCTTTTGGTAGTAGGAAATGGATGCAGCGGGGTCGCTCTTCACGTAGTTGCAGTACTCGCCCATGTAGTATTCGTAGCCTTCTCTTTGGGGTGAGAGGTAGCGAATGCCCTTAACCAGGTAGTATTTGGCGGCATCACGGTACTGCGGACTGTAGAAGTTGTCGTTGCAGTACTCTGCCCAGAAGTTGTAAAGGCGGAAACAGGTGAAGTAATAGTCGAACAGCAGGCGGCTGTCTATGGAGCTCTCGCGGATGCGCTCCACCGTTTTTACGGCCTCGCTGTACAGTCCTCCGCTCGAAAGCAGGTCGGCTTTGAGGATGATGTTCAGGTCGGTGTAGTAGTTGTCGTTCACTTCCGAGGCCAGCTGCAGGCCCTTGTCGACGTAGGCCATGGCAGAGTCGAACTGGAAAACGCTGTACTGCTTGTATATTTCATGGTATATCTGCAGCTTGAGACGGGGGTTGGTTTCCTGGCCGATGTGCTGTTTACGGTACTCTATTCGTTCCCTTTTCACCGAATCTATGTGCTGCTGCATCTGCAGAACGCTGTCTAATCGGTCCAGCATACCAATGTTGTCGGCATGCAGGGGAACCGTCAGAGCGAAGCATATGCAGAAAAGAAAAAACTTGTTCATAACCTTTCTCATCTTTGCTTGCCGCAAAGATAAATAAAAAAGACCAAATAATAGTTATCTACTTTTGTTTTTTGCGAAAGTAGCCTGACAGGCCCATTCCTGCTGCATTTATCGGTATTTTCGTTTATAAATAATCTACCTGACATATACTTATATGAATAAGGAGACGAATTAAAGGCTAAATTTATCGCCAAAAGTAAAAACCAATTCTATTATTAACTTAATAAAAAGATGATGAAAAACATTTTCACAAGGAGATTACTGTTCCTTTTGGCGGGTTTCCTGTTTGCAACGGCCTCGTTTGCGCAGTCTACGGTCAAAGGTACTGTAACCGATGAAACAGGAGAACCTGTAATTGGCGCCACCGTTAAGATTAAAGGTGGCAAGGTTGGTGGTGTTACCGACATGGACGGAAACTTCACTGTGAGCTGCGACCCGCAGGCTACACTGGAAGTCTCTTATGTGGGTTATCTGACCCAGGATGTTGCTGTAGAAGGCCGCACACAGATAGACATCAGGCTGCGTGAAGACAGGCAGTCGCTCGACGAGGTTATCGTAGTGGGCTATGCCGTGGGCAGCAAGCATACTGTTTCAGGTGCCATAGACCGCGTAAAGAAAGAAGACATGAACAAGGGCGTTGTGACCAGCCCGTCGGATGCCCTGAAAGGCAAGGTTGCCGGCGTGGTTATCAGCCAGTCGGGCGGAGACCCGATGGCCACGACGCATGTTCGTGTGAGGGGAACTTCTTCGCTCTCGGGCGGTAACGACCCGCTGATTATCATCGACGGTGTATTCGCCGACATGACCATGTTTAACTCTCTGGCCCCTGACGACATTGAGAGCATGACCATACTCAAGGATGCTTCCGAGACGGCTCAGTACGGTTCGCGCGGTGCATCGGGCGTTATCGTGGTGACAACTGCCAAAGGCAAGAACGGCTATACAAGCCTGAGCTACAGCGGACAGTTCGGTGTGAACACGGTGTTCAAGAACTTGGACATGATGGGAGCTGGCGAATACCGCTCTGCGGCCAAGAACTTAGGACTCACGTTTACCGACATGGGCGGCAATACCAACTTCCTCAAGGAGGTGGAACGCAATACTGGACTGACGCAGAACCATAACATCGCCTTCTCGTCAGGTTCCGAGAACTCCACCCTGCGCGCCTCTTTGGGCTTCATACTCCGGCAAGGTGCGCTCAAGAACTCTGACATGAAGAACTACACGGTGAAGCTGGACGCCACGCAGTTCGCCTTCGACAAGCATCTGAAACTGGAGCTCGGCGTCTTCGGTTCAGAGCGTGACGGCAACATACAGTACGACATGCACCGCATGTTTTATTCGGCCGCAGCCTATAATCCCACCTATCCCAACGTGAGAAACGATAAAGGCATCTGGGACGAAGACCTGCTGGCAAACGAAATCTACAATCCTCTGGGCCTGCTGGACATTGATGATTACTACAAGGATGCCATGATTAACGTGCATGGTAAGGCCACATGGACCATCATCGACGGCCTGTCGCTGAGTGCGTTCGGCTCTTATTCCTATTGGAACCGCGACAACAAGTTCTACATTCCCAATGATATCCGCATGGGAGAGGTGAACGGCAACGGCTGGGCTTATATTGCCGGAACCAACCGCAAGGACTATATGGGCAACGTGCAGCTGAACTATTCCAAGGATTTCGGCAAGCATCACATCGATGCCTTGGCACTGATTGAAGGCCAGAAATATACCAAGGACTGGCACTCTACACAGGTTCACGGGTTTGAGACCAACTATTTTAAATACCATAACCTCAAGGCCGGAGCCAACGTAGCATGGGGAGATAACCAATCGGAGTACACGGAATACACGCTGAGTTCATACATGGGCCGCGTTAATTACATGTATGCCGACAGGTACATTGCAACGGTCAACGTGCGTACCGACGGCAGTTCAAAGCTCGGCAGCGGCCAGAAATGGGGCTGGTTCCCATCGGCTTCGGTGGCTTGGATTATGAGTAATGAACCTTGGATGAAGCGAATCAAGCAGATAGACAACTTCAAGATCAGGGCCGGATATGGCGTTACGGGTAATCAGGACGCCATTAACCCCTACACGTCGCTGGCTTTGATGGAGCCTAACGGTGTGACAAATGTCAACGGAAAGAATACAACGACGTTTGCCGTGACCTCGAACAGCAACCCCGACTTGAAGTGGGAGGTGAAGAAAACCTTTGATGCAGGCTTCGACCTGTCGATGTTCGACCAGCGTCTGAATGTCACTTTCGACTGGTACACCTCAACAACCAGCGATATGCTCTACACCTACACGGTTCCTGTTCCACCGTTTACTTACGACCGCTTGCTGGCTAACATGGGCGAAATGAGCAATACAGGATTTGAATTGGCCATAAGGGGCGACATCGTTCGCAACCAGAACTTCACCTTCAACTCCGGAGTGAACTTCTCGTACCAGAAGAACAAGCTTAAAAACCTGAGCGGAACGTACAAGGGACAGGAGCTAACAACGAGCAAGCACATTGCCGTTTCCAATGTGGGAGCAGCCGGTCTGACCCAGAATACGGGCGTTTCGTACCTGATAGAAGGGCAACCCATCGGCGTGTTTTACCTGCCTCACTGCACGGGTATAGGTGAGAACGGGCAGTATCAGCTTGCTGATCTCGACGAAAGCGGTACCGTTGACACCGGCGACAGTGGCGACCGCCAGGTTTGCGGACAGTCAATTCCAAAGTTCTACCTTGGCTGGGACCTCAATTTCAAGTACAAGAACTGGGATTTGACCATGCAGTTTAACGGCGCGTTTGGCCATAAGATTTACAATGCAACGGCCATGACGTACAGCAACATGAGCAACTTCCCGACCTACAACCTGCTCAGCGGCGCCGAAAACCTGAACAACGGCAAGGGCATTCACGACATTCAGATATCTGATTACTGGCTTGAGAAAGGCGATTACATGAACTTCGAGTATGCTTCTCTCGGCTATACATTCACCAAGGAAGCCCTGAAATGCAAGTGGATTAACAATATCCGGCTGGCTTTCTCGGTGAATAACGTCTGCACGCTGACAAGCTACAACGGCCTTACGCCCATGATTAACTCGGCCAACTTGATGAAACCCAACGGCGATTCGGACAACATCGGCCTGGATGACAAGAACATCTATCCGCTCTGCCGCACCTACACTCTGTCGTTATCCGTTAATTTCTAATTTCAAACCAATCTGAAAATCCATTATGAAAAAGTATATATTAGGCTCGCTGTTGCTCTCGACGGCACTCTTGACAGGCTGTTCTCTCGATGAGACTCCAAAGAGCAAGTTCAGTGAAGAAGAGGCTTTCAAGAGCCCGACACTGACTTATGTGAACACGGTGGCTAACGTTTATTCGGCCATAGGTAACTGCTGGTATGGCAGCGACGGCTCTGCCATCCACACGTTGCAGGAGTTTTCCTCCGATGCCACGATGCTTCCAGGCCGTCAAGGCGACTGGGTAGATGGCGGAAAGTGGCAGAACATCTTCCTGCATAACTTCGAGTCATCGGTCGATACATATAATAATGTATGGAATAACATCTACCGCATCATCGGCCTTTGCAACACTTCCATCGACAAGCTCAACCAGTTTGTCACGGTGAACCCCGAATATGCCGACTATGTTTATGAGCTTCGCGCGCTGCGGGCCTTGTTCTATTACAACGCCATGGACCTCTTCGGGCAGGTGCCCCTGGTCACTTCGTCGGAGGTGAGCGCCTCTTCCGTATCGCAGTCGAACCGTTCCGCCATCTTTGATTTTGTGACCAAAGAGCTGGCAGAGTGCATTCCGCACCTCTCCGACGGCAAATGCCAGAACAAGGGAGAGTACTACGGCCGCGTTACCCAGGCCGTTGCCTACATGTGCATGGCCAAGTGTGCCATCAATGCTCCCGTGTTTACAATCGACGACACATCGCCAACGAGCTACCAGGCTTTCGTAGGCACCGACCTCTCCGGCGCCTGCAAGGCCAGCGAGGCACAAGGTGCAACGGTCTCGGCAAAGGGAAAGAGCATCATGATAAACCTCGACGGAGAGTCGCGCAACGCCTGGCAGACCGTGATATACTGTGCCGACAAGATAAAGGCTCTGGGCTACAGCCTGCAGCCGGAGTATGCAGCAAACTTTGCGGTGAACAACGATGCTTCGGTTGAAAACATCTGGACGCGCCCCAACGACGATAAAATCTACAAGATAGACGACTACAACATCGTCCGCACCCTGCACTACAACCATGCCGGAGCCATTGGTTACCAGGGGTGGAACGGCGCTTGCGCCAGCGTCAGGGAGATGAGGGTGCACGGCTATGGCACGCCCGACGTTGACCCGCGCCTGGCCCTGAACTTCTATACCGACAAGGACTATATGGCCGGAACGGGCCAGGCAGTTAACGACGGAGCAACGGACAAGGACCTGGAATACATGCCGCTGGCTGTGCGGGTCGACTTTCCCGCAGGTTCCGACCCGCATGCCGTGAAGTGTGCCGGTGCCCGGATGAAGAAGTATGAGTTTGACAAAGGAACCACGGGGCAGTACTGTTTCAACAATGACCTCGTTATCTGGCGCTTTGCCGACGCACTGCTGCTGAAGGCCGAAGCCGAGTACCGCCTTGGCGATGCAGCCTCGGCACTGGCCACTGTCAACGAGGTAAGGCAGCGTTCCGGTGCAAAGGACCGCACTGCTCTTACGCTGAACGACATTCTGGACGAGCGAATGATAGAGCTGGCATGGGAAGGTACGCGCCGCCAAGACCAGATTCGCTTCTGCACCTTCACCCAACCCACGGCCGACCGCTATGTAGGCGTAACCCATAATGCCTCTGCCGGCAACTACAACGACGACAAGCAAGGCTACACCTGCGTATATCCCATTCCTTACGCAGTGCTGAACCTGAATGAAAGTCTGAAACAAAACCCCGGCTATTCGAAATGACAAAGTAACTTCTTACCCTGCTTCAGTGCGGCCGTTGCAGGCTCCGCAAGCCGTGTAATACGGCCCGGAGCTGCTTCGGCGGCCGTCTTCAAACTTCAATAGGTTAAAAAAGCAGCAGGTTGCCGCCCGGTTATTGCCGGGCGGTTTTTTTGTGTCTGGGCCTGCCGGTCGGGCTTTCCGGATTGTTAAAAAAATAAGATAAAACCGTACATGTGCAGCTCCGTTCCTGCAACCGTTGCCGTTGCAGGCAGATGCAGGCCAAAAGACGGCATTTTCCTTTGCTTCTGTAACGTGCTGGAAATCAGCCTCCTGTATCTTTGCTACCCTGTTTCCGTTTCCTCGAATTTATGCTTTTAGGCTCCAATAGCTATGCTTCAGCATCCTTGAAGCTATGCTTTGGTCTTGCCGAAGATGCCGTTCGGCGGGCTTGAATGATACCTTCAAGCCCGCCGGAGGCCGACTGCGCCTTTGCCGGAAGGTAAAAACCGCCTCGCGGGAGAGGTTTTCCGGCTTCGCAATTGCCATTTTCCCATTTTTCCGTTTGCCGCGTGAAGTGTTAAAATATGTCATAATTCGTAACAACTCCGTTCCGCTTCCGGCCTTGATTTGCCACCAGCAGGCGGAGCGAAACGGCAAGGGGCATGTGCCGCTGCGGCCCCACGGGTTGCCCGCAGGTGCCGGGGACGGACGCAAGTGGGTTCCACATGGCCATTAAGTAGGCAGGAGCGTCTTTGTAAGAAACTATTTGTATCTACTTTGACCAATTGATTACAAGCCCATACATAGTTGATTATCAAGTGTATATCCTTTCCATATTCCTGCTTGAAATCTACTTGTTGGCTACTTCTGCTTGGCCTGCGGAGCCAAAGCTCATAATTTTGCAAACATCAATCTATAACTAATAATTAAATCTATGAAGAAGTTGAAAAGACTATTAACCCAACGGTTGGCCTTGTGTCTTTTTGCCTTTATGCTGCCTCTGGGCTTGCTGGCGCAGGACATCGAGGTGAGCGGAGTGGTAAAGGACGACAAGGGCGAGACCGTTATCGGTGCAACCGTAGCCCAGAAAGGAACCACCAACGCTACCGTTACCGACCTGGACGGCAACTTCACGCTCAAGGTGCCGGCGCAGAGTACCCTTACCGTATCTTATATAGGATTTAAGACGGTGGAAGTTCCCGTACAAGGACAATCGGCACTGAGCATCGTTCTCAAGGAAGACAACCAGACCCTGAACGAGGTGGTGGTAGTTGGCTACGGCACGATGCGCAAGAGCGACCTCACCGGAGCCGTGGGCTCGCTGGCTGCCAAGGACATGGAGAACGCGCCGGTAACCAACATCGGGCAGGCCATGCAGGGCAAGATTGCCGGCCTGCAGGTGGTAGACGCCGGCAAACCGGGCGACAACGTGTCCATAAAGGTACGCGGACTGGGCTCCATTAACAACTGCGACCCGCTGGTGGTCATAGATGGCGTGCCCACGGACCTGGGGCTCAACGCGCTGAACATGGCCGACGTAGAGCGCCTCGACGTGCTCAAGGACGCCTCGGCCACGGCCATCTACGGCTCGCGCGGCGCCAACGGCGTGGTGATGATTACCACCAAGAAAGGCCGGGAGGGCAAGGGCACGCTCGCCTTTGCCGCCAACCTGTCCGTCCAGAACGCCACCAAGACGCCCAAACTGCTCAACGCAAGCCAGTACGCCGAGCTGAGCAACGACATGATGGCGGGCGCCGGCTACGACCAGAACCCCGAGTGGGTCAACCCGGCAGCTCTGGGCAGCGGCACCGACTGGGTGGACGAGCTGCTGCGCACGGGCTACATGCAGAACTACACGCTGAGCTACAGCGGCGGCAGCGACAAGGCCCACTACTACGTCTCGGGCGGTTTCCTGAACCAGAGCGGCATCGTGAGGAGCGTGAACTACCGCCGCTTCACGTTCCAGGAGAACAGTGACGCGCAGGTGCTCGACTGGCTCAAGTTCTCGAACAACATCACCGTGAGCGCCGATACCAAGAAGCAAGGCAGCTACGACATGGGAGGCACGTACAAGGCGCTGCCCGTTTTCGGCGTGAAAGACGAGAACGGAGAGTGGACGGGGCCCGAAGGAAACTCCAACTGGTACGGCAGCACGCGCAACCCCATTGGCCCCACGCAGACCGACAAGCAGAAAACCAACGGCTACAACCTGCTGGGCAACATCACGGCCGAGCTCACTCTGACCAAGTGGCTCAAGTTCAAGAGCACCTTCGGCGTGGATGCCAAGTTCTGGTTTATAGACAACTATACGCCCAAGTACAGCTGGAAGCCGATAGCAACCGAGGAGAGCAGCCGCTACAAGAGCGACAACAAGGCCTTTACCTACTTGTGGGACAACTACTTCCTCTTTGACCACACCTTCGCCCGCAGGCACCACGTGAGCCTCATGGCGGGAACATCGGCACAGTGGAACAACAACGACTACCTCAATGCACAGAAGAACGTGTTTGCCTTTGAGAACGTTCACGAGATGGACAACGGGCAGAAGATGCACGCCATCGGCGGCAACGAGAGCGAGTGGTCGCTCTTCTCGTACATGGCGCGTGCCAACTACGACTACGACAACCGCTACCTGCTTACGGCTACCATACGGCGTGACGGCTCCAGCCGGTTCGGCCGCAACAACCGCTGGGGCACCTTCCCGTCGGTATCGGTGGCCTGGCGCATCTCCGAAGAGCCTTGGTTCAAGAAGAACAACCTGCTGAGTGACCTGAAGCTGAGGGCCGGTTACGGCGTCACGGGCAGTCAGGCCAGCGTGGGCAACTACGGCTATCTGGCCTCTTACAACACCAGCGTCTATCCGCTGGGTTATAGCGGCACGGAGCAGTCGGCACTGGTTTCGTCGACCCTGGCCAACCCCAACATCCACTGGGAGGAGGTGGCGCAGAGCAACATCGGCTTCGATGCCGTGCTCTTCGACTCACGAGTCATGCTCACTTTCGATGCCTACATCAAGAATACTTCCGACATGTTGGTCAAGGCCTCCATACCTATAACCTCCGGATTTGAGGACACCAGCACTACTTATGCCAACGCCGGAAAGGTGCGCAACACGGGTTTCGAGATTTCGCTCAACACCGTGAACCTGCGCGGTCCGCTGGAGTGGGAGACCAACGTGGCCTACACGTACAACCGCAACAAGATAAAGGACCTGAACAGTGACGTGCCTTTCTACATCAACCAGATAAACAATTCGTACGTGACGATGCTTGACAGGAACTATCCCATCAACGTTTTCTACGGCTTTGTGACCGATGGCATCTTCCAGAACGACCGGGAGGTGAAGGCTCACGCCATTCAGAGCGGCGCCGAGGCGGGCGACATCCGCTTCAAGGACTTGGACAACAACGGCGTTATCAACGACAACGACCGCACCATTATCGGCAACCCGAACCCCACGCACCTGTTCTCCATGAACAATACCCTTACCTGGAAAGGCTTTGAACTGGGCATTTACCTGCAGGGAGTGGCCGGCAACAAGATTTTCAATGCCAACAGGATAGACCTTACCGGCATGTCGGCAGCCTACAACCAGACCACCGACGTGCTGGACAGATGGCGCGGCGAGGGCACGAGCAACGGCATGCCGCGTGCCGTCTTCGGCGACCCTAACCAGAACAACCGCGTATCCGACCGCTTTGTTGAGAGCGGCTCGTACCTCCGCCTCAAGACTGTCTCGCTGGCCTACAACTTTCCCAAGAAGTGGCTCAGCGCCCTTACGGTGCAGCATGCGCGGCTGATGATTTCGTGCGAGAACGTAGCCACCATCACGGGTTACTCCGGTTTTGACCCCGAAGTAGGCATTAACGGCATCGACTTGTCCAGCTATCCCATCTCGAGGACATTCAACATCGGTTTAAACTTCAACTTTTAAGCAGCAACATCATGAAAAAGATATATATTGTATTGATGCAGTTACTCGCTGTATTGACGTTCGGTTCTTGCGGTGACGACTTCCTCGACAAGTCGCCCAAGAACACGGTAGACCCCTCGGTGAGCATAGACAACGACGTTGCAGTTGCCATGGCAAACGCCTGCTACCGCACGTTACAGTCGTCGAACATGTACAACCAGCGCCTCTGGACGCTCGACATCGTGGCCGGCAACAGTATTGTGGGAGCCGGAGGCGGTACCGACGGGCTCGAAACCGTGCAGGCCTCGAACTTCACAACCATGAGTGACAACGGCATGGCGCTGTACATGTGGCGGTCGCCTTGGGTGGGTATAGGGCAGTGCAACATCCTGATAGATGCCCTGGAGGGGCAGGACTTGGAGCCCGGCAGCATCCAGGCACGCAGCCTGGGCGAGGCTTACTTCCTGCGTTCGCACTATTATTTCGTGCTGGCTCGCCTCTACGGCGGCGTGCCTTTGCGCCTCAAGCCCTTCAATCCGGGACAGTCTACCGACATAGCCCGCGCTTCGCTCGACGATACCTACAAGCAGATACTCTCCGACTGCCGGCAGGCTATCGGGCTGTTGCCGGCCAAGAGCCGGCTCGACGACGACAATGTGGGCCGCGCCTGCCTGGATGCAGCCCTTACGCAGATGGCCGACATCTATCTTACGCTGGCTCCCCGCCATCCCGACTACTATCAGCATGTGGTCAATCTATGCGACTCCGTGACGGCTCTAGGCTACGACCTGAGCAAGTGCGACTATGCTGCAAACTTTGATGCAACCATTAACAACGGGCCTGAGTCTATCTTTGAAGTGCAGTACTCGGGCAATACGGAGTACGATTTCTGGGGCAACAACCCGCAGTCAAGCTGGCTTTCGACCTTCATGGGGCCTCGTAACTCCGATTTCGTAGCCGGTGGCTACGGCTGGAACCAGCCTACCCAGGAGTTCATGAACCAATATGAAGAGGGCGACAAGCGCAAGGACATCACCGTGTTCTACGAAGGCTGCCCCGAATATGAGGGCAAGTCGTACAAGAAAAGCTACTCCATTACGGGCTACAACGTCCGTAAGTTCCTTGTTTCCAAGTCGGTTTCGCCGGAATACAACACCAATCCGGCCAACTTCGTGGTGTATCGTTATGCCGACGTTCTGCTCATGAAAGCCGAAGCCCTCAACGAGATGGGCCGGCCGGCAGAGGCTGCCCAGCCGCTCAACATTGTGCGCGACCGTGCCGGGTTGGCGCATGTAGCCGGCCTGACCCAGGAGCAGATGCGTGAGAAAATTATCCACGAGCGCCGCATCGAGTTGGCTTTTGAGGGCCATCGCTGGTTCGACATCATTCGGATTGGTAACGGTGAATATGCTGTAAAGTTCCTCCATTCCATCGGAAAGACGCGTGCCAACAAGGACCGTTTGCTCTTCCCGATTCCCCAAACGGAAATGGATGCCAACAAACTCATGACCCAGAACACGGGATATTGATGCTGCCGGCAACGCAACCAATCATATAGAATATGGTAAAACAATTAAAGACAATCACGATGAAACGACATATTTTTAGTATATTTGCAGCATTCGTGTGCGGACTGGCACTGCTGTCATGCTCCGACAACGACTATGCAGAGCTGGACAAAGGCCGAGATGAGCTGAAACTCACTGCCAACCAGGCGGCTGATGTGCTCGACGAGCAGTCGCATGCAGCCGAGGCGCTCACGTTGAACTGGACCACCGGCAACAACTTCGGTACCGGCAGCCGCATCTACTACAAGCTGGAGCTGGCCGCGTCGGGTACCAATTTCGCCTCTCCTTACACCGCCGTAGACCATGAGACACAGGTTTACACGTGGAGTATCAACCAGGAGAACCTCAACAGTCTGCTGCTCGACAAGTTCGGGGGAGCCGTAGGAAAGGCCACGTCCGTTGACGCCCGCATTACTGCCATCGTGGATGGAGACGAGAGCCAGACGTCAACCGTCACCTTCTCCGCCACTCCTTACGAGGCCGTAACTACGCGGCTGTTCCTCATCGGCGACGCAACGCCCAACGGATGGAGTGCCGACAAGGCCACGGAGATGGCCCGCACGGACAACGGACTCTTCACTTGGGAGGGCGATTTGAAAGCAGGAAGCTTCAAATTCATCACTACCCAGGGCCAGTTCCTGCCTTCGTACAACAACGATGGTACCGGGAAGCTGGTTTACCGCAGCAGCGACAGCCAGCCCGACGAGCAGTTCAAGATAACCGAAGACCACTTCTACAAGGTTACGGCCAACCTGTTAACGGGCGAACTCACGGTAGTTCAGGCCGAAGGAGTGAAGCCTCGCTTCGACGAACTCTTCTTTGTAGGCAACCCCACAGGCTGGAATTTCGAGCCGATGGCTAAGGATGCGCTCGACGGTTTCCTCTTCCGCTACGGCCGAGTCTTTGAGAATGGCCAGGGTGGTGAGTTCAAGTTCGGAACTGCCAACGGCAGTTGGGAAAACATGTTCAAGGCTCCAACAGCCAACGCGGCCTACACCAACCAGAGCGTAGAGTTCGTTTCAGGCTTCGATCCCGATAACAAGTGGTTCCTGCAGGACAGCGAAACGGGCAAAGCCTACAAGATTTGCGTCGACATACGCACCGGAAAAGAGCGCATGATGATGCGCGAGTTCACGCCCTACGAGATGATTTACCTCGTCGGCGACGCCACACCCAGCGGCTGGGACCTCGGCAATGCCACTCCCATGACGGCCACCTCCAGCCCTTACGTGTTCACCTGGACGGGCCAGCTTGGTGCCGGCGAGCTCAAGTTCTCGTGCGACAAGCAGAGCGACTGGAACGGAGCGTGGTTCATGTGCAGCATCGGCAACGACATTGAACCAACGGGTCAGCAGGAGCATGCACTCTTCATAGACAAGAGCGACAACTATCTCAAGGACCAGTATGCCGACATCAACATCGGCGATGTTGACAACAAGTGGAAGATAGTGTCATCAGGCACCTACACCATCACGCTCAACCAGCTCGAAGAAACCATCTCTATCGTCAAACAATAAACCTTACGCATAATGAAAATGAATTCCATATTAATGCTTCTTCCATTGTTCGCGCTCTCTTGCAGCGACAATGACGAGATACAGAACCCCGGCACCGGCATCCCCACCGAGGTCGTGGCACCCGCCATAACCACCACGGCAGAGCTCTCGGTAGCGCTTTCTACCGACAAGGCTCTGTACAGTCCGGGCGAAACCGTGAGCTTCCATGCCGACGGAACCCTGCCTGCCGGAGCCAAGGTTCGCTACCGTCAGGGCAGCGAAGTGGTGGCCGAAGAGCCTTTGAGCGGTGCCGACTGGACCTGGAAGGCACCCGCCGCCGACTTCACCGGCTATCTGGTAGACGTCTACACCACCTCCGGCACGGCCGAGACCATCTACGGTACCATAGCCGTAGACGTCTCCAGCTCGTGGTCCCGGTTCCCCCGTTACGGCTTCGTGGCAACCTACAATGCCGACAAGACCGCGGATAAGATAGCCTCCGAGATGGCTTTTCTGAACCGTTGCCACATCAACGGCATCCAGTTTTACGACTGGCATGACAAGCACCACCAGCCTTACGGCGGCGAGGAGTACAAGGACATTGCCAACCGTCAGGTGCTCTCGGGCGTTGTGCGCAACTATATCTCCGCCCAGCATGCGTACGGCATGAAGTCCATGTTCTACAACCTGTGCTACGGCGCACTCGAAGATGCGCAGCAGGATGGCGTCAGCGACAAGTGGTTCATGTACAAGGACGCCGCCCATGCCACCATTGACAACCTGCCGCTGTCCGACAGCTGGAAGAGCGACATCTTCCTCCTGGACCCCGGAAACAAAGATTGGCAGAGCTACCTCGAGGGCAAGAACGACGCCGTTTACGCCAACTACGACTTCGACGGCTTCCACATCGACCAGGTGGGCAGCCGCGGCACCGTCTACGATTACTACGGCAGCCAGCTCAACCTGCCCCTTGGCTTCGCCTCGTTCATCAACGCCATGAAGGAGCACAACCCCGACAAGCACCTCGTGATGAATGCCGTTTCGCGCTTCGGGCAGGAACAGATAGCCGGCACCGGTAACATGGACTTCCTTTATAACGAGATGTGGGGGAGCGAGGACAAGTTCTCCGACCTGGAGAAAGTGCTCCGTGAGAACAGCGCCTTCAGTGCAGGAAAGCTGAACACCGTGTTCGCCGCCTACATGAACTACAACCGCTCGTCGGCCGGAGGCAACTTCAACACGCCCGGCGTGCTGCTCACCGACGCCGTGATGTTTGCCCTCGGCGGTGCCCACCTGGAGCTTGGCGACCACATGCTGTGCCACGAATACTTCCCCAACGACAACCTCAAGATGACAGCCGGGCTGCAACAGGCGCTCGTGACTTACTACGATTTCCTCACCGCTTACCAGAACCTGCTGCGCGACGGCGGGCAGCCGGCAGCGGCCCAGGTGTACTCCGGCAACCCCGAAGTGCTCATCAACGCCTGGCCGCCGCGCCTGCAGTCGGTCGCCACCTATGCCCGCAGCTTCGAGAACCGGCAGGTCGTCAGCCTGCTTAACTTTCGCCAGGCCAACTCCCTGAGCTGGCGCGACCTCGACGGAACCATGCCCGAGCCCCAGGCCGTGGCCAACCTGCCCATGCGCATCAAGGCCCAGGGCGTGAAGAAGGTGTGGACCGCCACCCCCGATGCCCTGGGCGGAGCCCCGCAGGAGCTGCGCTTTACCGAGCACGACGGCTACATCGACATCACCCTGCCTATGCTCAAATACTGGACTATGATTGTAATTGAAAAATAAGATGACCAAGAAACTGTTATTCCTCCTTTGCCTGTGCCTCACCGTTACAGGCGTGTCGGCGGCCGAACCGCTGACACTCAGCTCGCCAAACGGGCGCCTGAACCTCACCTTCAGCCTCACTCCTGGAGGCGAACCCACGTATCAGTTGCTCTACAAGGGCAAGACCGTTATCCGTCCTTCCAAGCTCGGACTGGAGCTCAAGGACCAGCACGAGGCCGTTTACTTGGCGGCCGACGGCGGTACTTACAAGGAACAGGTAAGCGCACACGAAATGACGAACCTGCAGACGGGCTTCACTCTGGCCTCCAGCAACCGCTCCACGTTCGACGAAACCTGGCAACCCGTGTGGGGCGAGACGCGCAACATACGCAACCACTACAACGAACTGCTGGTCTGCCTCAGGCAGGACAAGCTGCAGCGCGGGCTCAACATCCGCTTCCGCCTGTACGACGACGGCCTCGGCTTCCGCTATGAGTTCCCCCTCTCGCAGACGCTCAACTACTTTGTCATCAAGGAGGAGCACACCCAGTTTGCCATGTCGGGCGACAACACGGCCTGGTGGATACCCGGCGATTACGACACCCAGGAGTACAACTACACCGAATCCAAGCTCTCGCAGATACGCGAGCGCCTTCCTCATGCCTTCGACGGCAACGCCTCGCAGACCCTCGCAGGCCCCACCTGCGTGCAGACCTCGCTCCAGATGAAGACCCCCGACGGCATCTACCTGAACCTGCACGAGGCCGCACTGGTTGACTACAGCTGCATGCACCTGAACCTCGACGACAAGAACTTGGTCTTTGAGAGCTTCCTCACCCCCGACGCCCGCGGCGACAAAGGCTACCTGCAGGCACCCTGCACCAGCCCCTGGCGCACCGCCATCGTGAGCGACGACGCCCGCGACATGCTCTCCTCCAACCTCATCCTCAACCTCAACGAGCCCTGCAAGCTCACCGACACCAGCTGGATTCACCCCACCAAGTACGTCGGGGTGTGGTGGGAAATGATTACGGGCATGCACCAGTGGTCGTACACCTTCGACCTCCCGTCCGTCCAGCTCGACCGTCTCGACTACACGCTCACCAAGCCCCACGGCCTTCATGGCGCCAACAACCGGAACGTACGCAAGTATATTGACTTTGCGGCCGACAACGGTTTCGACCAAGTTCTTGTCGAGGGATGGAACATAGGATGGGAAGACTGGTTCGGAAAGGAGAAAGATTACGTCTTCGACTTTGCCACCCCGTATCCTGACTTCGATATCCGAGCCCTCAACGACTACGCCCACAAGCGCGGCGTAAAGCTGCTCATGCACCACGAAACCAGCTCGTCCGTGCGCAACTACGAGCGCCACATGGAGGCTGCCTACAACCTCATGAACCACTACGGCTACGATGCGGTGAAGAGCGGCTACGTGGGCAACATCCTGCCGCGCGGCGAGCACCACTACGGCCAGTGGATGGTTAACCACTATCTCTACGCCGTCAAGGAGGCTGCCAAGCACCACATCATGGTCAACGCACACGAGGCAGTGCGCCCCACAGGCCTCTGCCGTACCTATCCTAACCTCATTGGAAACGAGGCGGCACGTGGAACAGAGTACGAGGCCGGTGCAGGCAACAACGTCAACCACACCACCATACTGCCTTTCACGCGGCTGCAGGGCGGCCCGATGGACTACACCCCGGGCATCTTCGAGATGGATTTGAGCAAGCTGAACCCCAAGAGCAACTGCAAGGTTAAGTCTACCATCGCCCGCCAGCTGGCCCTCTACGTAACCATGTACAGCCCGCTGCAGATGGCTGCCGACCTGCCCGAGAACTATGCTCGTTTCATGGATGCCTTCCAGTTCATCAAGGACGTGGCCTGCGACTGGGACGACTCCCGCTACCTGGAGGCCGAACCGGGCCGCTATATCACCGCCGCCCGCAAGGCCAAAGGCACCGGCAACTGGTTCGTGGGCTGCACGGCAGGCGAGCAGGGGCACCAATCGGAGCTCAAGCTCAGCTTCCTCGACAAGGGCAAGCAGTACGAAGCAACCATCTATGCCGATGCCAAGGACGCCGATTACCGCACCAATCCGCAGGCCTACACCATCACCCGGCGCAAGGTGACGGCCTCCTCCGTGCTCAAGCTCAAGGCCGCCCCGGGCGGTGGCTACGCCATCAGCATCATGGAGAAGAAATAACCCGCGCGCCCAACCTCATGCGTTGAGGCCCGCAGACACTAAGCATGGGCTGCACCCGTTGATGGTGCAGCCCGTTTTTTTATGGCCTGCGGAGTGCAGTTTTGTCAAGAATTGATGCCTGAAAAAGGTGCACCGTTTTCGGGCCGGATAGCGAACGCCGAGGCCGGAAACGTGCCTTTGTACGCCCGGAGGATGGCTCCGGCGGTGCCGGAGCTATGCTTCAAGAATGTTGAAGGATAGCTTCAAGGAGGCTGAAGGATAGCTTCGGGCAGATGGAAAGGCGCATTCAGGAGGCTTGAAGGATGCTTCCGTGGGGCTTGATGGCGCCCTTTCAGCGGGCTGATTTTTGCCTTCATGCTGCAAAAATCTGATAATCAGGGGCTTAGATGGTGGTGCTAAAATCGCGTATTTGCAACCGGCAGTGCGGCTGGTTGCAAATACGCGAAACTGTGAAGGGTGTTTGTAAGGTTCTTTCCTGCTTGCAGGCGCAGCCGCGGGCTACTTCTTCATGTCGTCGGCTATGAGCTTGCAGGCCGGCAGCAGCACCGTGCCGTGGTCGAACCCCGGCATCTCGTAGAGCGGCACCGGGGCGTTGCCGATGCCCTCGAGCACCGACTTGAGGTAGAGATTCTCCTCGTATCGCGACATTTGTTCTAACCTGCGGTCGCCCGTAAAGAGCAGGAGGCGGGTGCCGAGTTTGCGGGCGTTGTTCAGCGGAGCATACTTATCGACTATCGGCAGGGTGTAGCTAATCTTGCGTTCCTTGCGGATGGTGTAGTGCGTGGCACACTGTCCGCTCACCGGGTAGTAGGCTTTCACCGCGTCGGCATCTACCCCGCAGGCCTCTAAATAGCTCTTGTCGAGGCACAGCATGAGCGTAAGGTAGCCGCCGGCCGAGTGCCCGCCCACGTAAATTTGGGCGGGGTCGCCGCCTAAGTCCTTGATGTGGGCGAACGTCCAGGCCACGGCCGCGGCCGCATCTTCTATGTACTGCGGGCAGCGGCAGCGCGGAAACAGGCGGTAGTTGGGCGCCACCACGGCAAATCCTTGGCGCTTCAGCTCCTCGCGTATCTCCTTGTTGCCCCCTTCGAGTGCACCTCCGTGGAACCAGACAATGGTCTTGAAGCCCTTGGCCTGCGTGGGGTAGTACACGTCGAGCTTGCAGCGCTCGCGCCGATAGGCCGAAGTGTCGGCGCTGCTCACGTAGGGTATGTTCTCTTTCAGCGTGTAGCTGTCTTGCGCGTTGAGGCCCAGGCAGGCCACGGTCAGCATGAGCAGGGTAAAAAATCGTTTCATGTCAGTGTGTTGAAAATGGTTCTTAATGTTGGTACTTTATTGATAATAACGTATGGAATGCTGCAAATCTTGTTTTCGGAGTGCGTTTTTTGAAGAATTAATCGTAACTTTGTGGCTGTACGAAGCATGAATATCAAACCAACCGGACTATGTATCAACTCTTGACTTCCTTATCGGCGTGCCTGCTCATGGCATTGCCCTCTTTCGGTGCCTATGGCGACTACACGCGCGGCATAGGTCAGTATCCGGGCCGGCCGAGCGAGTTCGCGGGGCCGCAGCTGGTTACCGGCAGCGGGTATCGTAACCTGGCGCTCAACCGCATGGCCTACGCATCGTCGTCGGCAGACTTCAATCTCACCGCCCAACTGGCCACCGACGGTATCATCTCCACTGCTACGCCGCCGCAGCTCACCGTCTTCACGGGCGCCGGACCGCTCGGTCTGCGCGACAAAGAGAAGACCATAGACGGCAATGTGCACTCGGGTACGTACCTGATGGGGGCCAACAGCTTTATACAATACGAGTGGCAGGGCATGGATATCAGTCTCTCGGAGCTGCGACTGCTGGGCGAAGTGGCCTATGATGAGGCCCAGGCACGGGGCGGATACACCATCCGAGTGCTGGCACGCGACAGCCATCGGCGCTGGAAAGTTATCGGCGAGCAGCGCGGCAAGGGCCTCCCGGGCTTCGCAACACGCCAGACCGTGAGCTCCGACCCTAACAAGCAGGAGGCCACGGTGCGCCTGCCCATGCGGCTCATCAAGACCTCCATTCCGCTCCGCGATGTCGGTCGCATTAGTCATCTGCGCGTAGAGTTCATCATGAAGGGCTGCGCCCACTGGCGTATTTACGAGATAGACAACGGCCGGGTGGGCGATGCGGGCAAGCCATTCAGCATGAACGACGTGCAGTGGGGCATCTCCAACACGGCGTGGCTGCCCGCTGCGAGCTTCCGGAGCGCCTTTGCAACGTCCGTCAAGAATGCTGCCAAGAAGCCGGAATGGCTCTGCGTGGACCTTGGAGCTGCTGCCGAGTTCGACAAAGTGAAGCTTCACTGGGTGTTGAAGCCCGGTGGCGGCCGCCTGCAAACATCCGATGACGGCCGTTCCTGGCGTGACCTGGCCCCGTTGCCGGCCACGTCCGGCAACACCGAAACCATCAACTGCCAGGGCCGCGGCCGCTATGTAAGGCTGCTGATGACGGCATCCAACGCGCCGGGAACCGCCATGCTGAGCGAGATAGAGGTATGGGGAAGAGGCGGACTCGTGGCCCGGCCGCTTCCTCCTGCTCCCGCCCCGGCCGCCGGATGGAGCCGTATGAGCCTCGGTTCGCAGGCCGTTAACTGGCAGCTGCGGCGCGAGGACGACGCCCGCTGGATAGCTGCCACGGTGCCGGGAACGGTGCTCACCAGCTACATGAACGCCGGTGCAGTGCCCGATAACCGCTATGCAAACAACATGCGGCAGATATCCGAGAGCTTCTTCAATGCCGACTTCCGCTACCGGACCACCTTCCGTTGCCATCCCAAGGACCGCACCTACCTCAATTTCGACGGCATTAACTGGAAAGCGGAGGTATGGTTAAACGGCACGAAGCTGCAGAACATCAGCGGCGCCTTTGTCCGCGCACGCTACGATGTGACAGGTATCATCCGCGAGGGAGCCAACACTCTGGAGGTGAAAGTTATCCGCAACGCCCATCCGGGAGCCGTAAAAGAGAAGAACATGGAGAGCACCGACCTGAACGGAGGTGCGCTGGGAGCCGACAATCCCACCTTCCACGCCTCGATAGGATGGGACTGGATAACGAGCACTCCGGGCCGCGAAGCCGGCATCTGGAACGATGTGTACCTCACGGCCGATACGGGCATCACCCTCTCCGACGCCCTCCTCACCACCACACTCAACCATCCGGACACGCTGGCAAGCCTTACGCCGGCCGTGAGAGTGAAGAACTGGCTGCCCGTAAGCCGCACCGTAACGGTTAACGGGTATGTAGGCGACATCCGGTTTGCCAAGACCGTGACCCTGCAACCACAGGAGGAGCGCGAGGTGAGCTTCTCTCCGGCCGAGTTCAGCCAGCTCAAGAACCGCCGCATGCGCCTCTGGTGGCCCAACGGCTACGGTGAAGCGTACCTCTACGATGCCGGCTTCAGCATCACGGAAGATACCGTGGAAGCCGGCTCGGCACCCTGTTCGGAGCTGACGTACAAGGCCGGCATCCGCGAAGTAAGCTACAAGGACCTGGACAGCCAGGCCAAGATTTACGTCAACGGAAAGCGCATCACGCCCCTTGGAGGCAACTGGGGATTTGCCGAAACCAACCTGAACTACCGCTCGCGCGAGTACGATGCCGCCGTTAGATACCACCGTGAGATGAACTACAACATGATTCGCAACTGGGTGGGGCAGACAGGCGACGAGGCGTTTTATGCCGCCTGCGACCGTTATGGCATCCTTGTGTGGCAGGACTTTTGGCTTGCAAACCCCTGGGACGGGCCCAATCCCGACGACGAAGCCATGTTCCTGGCCAACTCACGCGACTATATACTCCGCATCCGCAACCATGCCAGCATCGGCATCTACGTGGGTCGCAACGAGGGCTTCCCGCCTCCGGCCATCGACAAGGCACTGCGCAGCCAGGTGGCAGGGCTGCACCCGCAGCTTGGCTACATACCCAGTTCGGCCGACGAAGGCGTGAGCGGCCACGGCCCTTACCGCATGATGCCGGTCGAGTACTACTTTGCAAACCAGTCGCACAAGCTCCATTCCGAGCGCGGTATGCCCAATGTGCCCAATGTAGAGAGCCTTCGGCGCATGCTGGAACCCGACAGCATCTGGCCTCAGAACATCGCCTGGGCGCAGCACGACTACACGATGAAGGGCGCGCA
The DNA here is from genome assembly GCA_900199655.1 of Prevotellaceae bacterium KH2P17. GTDB lineage: Bacteria > Bacteroidota > Bacteroidia > Bacteroidales > Bacteroidaceae > Prevotella. Next base: position 60,055 of record FZRE01000002.1, on the reverse strand, counting down.
GGGCGGCGAATCCTTCAATGCCATTATCGAACGGCGCTTCGGCAAGCCACAAGACGCGGCCCACTTCACAGCTCTGGCACAGTGGCTCAACTACGACGGCTACCGTGCCATGTACGAGAGCGCCCAGCAAGAGCGCCTGGGACTGCTCATCTGGATGAGCCATTCGTGCTGGCCCAGCATGGTTTGGTGCACTTACGACTACTACTTGGAGCCCACGGCTGCCTACTTCGGCGTAAAGAAAGCCTGCGAACCGCTGCACATACAGTACAATCCGGTAAAGCGCCATGTGGAGGTCGTGGACATGGGAGCCGGCAACCACCGGGGCCTGAAGGCCGTGGCAGAGACGCTCGACATGCGCGGACGGCTGTTGCAGCAGACCTCCGCCACGGTCGATATTGGCGAGGACCAAACGGTGGAGGCACAGGCAGTAACCCTGCCCGATGAGAGCGTGTACTACATCCGCCTGCGGCTGTACGACGGCAGCAGCCTGCTGTCGGAGAACATGTACGTGGAGAGCCGCGAACCCGACAACTGGCAGGCGCTCAACACGCTGCCCAAAGTGCAGCTGCAACAGCAGGAAGAGTTCGGGAAAAAGGGCGACGAGTGGACGGGAACGGTGCGCATAAGCAACCCCTCGGCCACGCCCGCGCTCATGATACGCCTCAACCTGCTGGGCAACGACGGTGAACAGATACTGCCGGTTGTGTACAGCGACAACTATTTCCACCTCATGCCGGGCGAAAGCCGCACCGTAACCGTGTCGTGGCACCACGAGGACAGCCGCGGCACCCAGCCCCACGTGGCCCTCTCGGGCTTCAACGTAACGGAGTGAGAAACGTCCCGCAACAAGTAAACAAACCAAATACTAAGAGACATGAAGTTAGCAGAAGCGCTCAGTCTGCGCAAAGACTGCCAGAAGAAAATCGCCCAGCTAAAGGCCCGGATACTGAGTAACGTGAAGGTGCAGGAGGGCGACGAGCCCGCCGAGCAGCCCGCGGAACTGATGCGGGAGATGGAAGCATGCCTGCAGCAGTTGCAGGAACTCATCTTCCGTATCAACGTTACGAACATGAAACCGCTGCCCGACGGCTCCACGCTCACCGCCAAGCTCGCCCTGCGCGATGTGCTCACGCTGCGCATACAGGCACTGCGAGAGATTTTCGACGGCGCCTCCGACAGTCAGGAACGTTATTCGCGGTCGGAAATCAAGATGGTGAAAACCGTCGACGTAAAGGCCTTGCACAAGCAGATAGACGACCTGTCGGGGCAGTTACGCAAGCTCGACATCGAAATACAGGCGCTCAACTTCACCGTTGAGCTCGCCTGACGGCCATAGGTGTAGCCATCATTACCGGGCGAACCGGCAGCTTTTGAGCATCATCGTACGGAACTGCGATATGGCTATAGGTTAGCCTCACGGCGCACGTTCAGCACGCTTGCATGCGCAGGCACAATGCAGCAGGCACTTTGCACGACCATCGGTTGACGGTAATCTTGGCCAGGGAGGGTAGTGGGAAACGGCACGGAACGCAGCCCAGGCAGCGTTCCGTGCCCCTTGTCCGTGTCCAGCTGCATCCTGCAAGCAGCCGGACAGTTGTCAGAAAACCTGCTTGTTTTTAGCTTGTTTGCTGCCGGCGAGCGAGCAGGATGTAAGCTCCCGTTTTACCGCATTTTTGTTTTTGGCCAACCAAAAACACCTTTCAAAAATCCCCATTTCTCCGTTCTTTCGCCCCGTTTGCCGTATCCGGGCTTCCTGTTTGCCGCTTCCGGCCGCCTTGGTGCAGTGCTTCGGGGAGCTTGAAGGTATCGTTCAAGGCGCTTGAGTGATACCTTCAAGAAAACTGAAAAATTCGATGAAATGGCATGTTTTTGATTATCAGCCGATTACAAAAAGGCAAAAAACAGGCCTGTTTCTGCCCGATGGCAGGATGAAAGAAAACTTTCGCCTGTTGCGAAGCTGAATTGTAAAGTTAAATAGCGGCAATTATTTTCGTGTTGACCGTGTGCAGCCATCCCTTTGCCGTTTAAAAGGCGCTGTGCCGATAGCCTCTGAGAGGTGTCCCGTTTTCAAAATCATTATATTTAGGTATTGTCGTTTTTTGATTAAAACAATATTTTTGCAAAGTTGAAACAGACGGCTGCCGACAGCTGTCTGCTGACTTTCAGACGGACTCAGTATGACCAACAGACTTATCATCATATTCTTTCTCGCTATCTCGGTGGCAGAGGCGGCTTTGGCTCAGGGCGTGAGCGTGCAGGGCAGAGTTGTTGATGCCGACGACGGCAAGCCAGTGGAGTTTGCCTACGTGCTGCTCAAGGAGAGCGGCCTCGGGGCTCTTTCCGACGCCGAAGGCAGGTTTGCCATCAAGGGCGTGCAACCCGGTCGCACCACCGTTGTGGTGCAGAGCCTGGGCTATGTGCGGCTGTCGGTCTCGCTGCGGGTGGCGCAGGGGCTTGCTCCCCAGTTGTTCCGGCTCAAGGCGGAGAACCTGAAACTGGACGAGGTAGAGGTGGTTGCCAAGCGCAAGAACGATGAGGCAACCACTTCGTACACCGTGGATCGCCTCGCTCTTGACAACCAGCAGATACTCAATATCAGTGATGTGGGCACGCTGCTGCCCGGTGGCAAGACCGTTAACAGCTCGCTGCTGAACGACAGCCGGCTGGCTCTGCGGAGCAGCGGGGGCGAGAAGGGCAACGCTTCTTTCGGCACCGCAGTCGAAGTAGACGGCGTCCGGCTGGACAACAATGCCGCCATCGGCGAGAGCATGGCTGCCAGTACGCGCACCATCGGCACATCAAACGTGGAGAGCGTGGAGATTGTTACGGGCATTCCCTCGGTGGAGTACGGCGACCTGAGCAACGGTATCGTGAAGATAAACACGCGCCGCGGCCGGTCCCCTTTCATCGTTGAGGGCAAGCTGAACCAGCATACAGCGCAGCTGGCCGTTAACAAGGGCTTTGACCTGGGGGGCAACCGCGGCCTGCTCAACGTCTCATTGGAGCACGCGCGGTCGTTCTCCGACATCGCTTCTCCCCACACCGCCTATCAGCGCAACGTGCTTTCGCTCAACTACATGAACGTGTTCTTCCGTAACGCCAGTCCGCTCACGCTAAACGTGGGCTTAGCGGGAAACGTGGGAGGATATAGTTCCGAGGCCGACCCCGACCGCGACCTGGACGATTACGACAAGGTTTGCGACAACTCGTTTACGGGCAACCTCTCGGCCAACTGGCTGCTCAACAAGCCCTGGATAACGAGCCTCTCGCTGCAGGCCGCGGTGTCCTGGGCCGACAAGCGTACCGAGGAGTACGCCAACACCAGCAGTGCCTCCGCCCAGCCCTACATCCATACGCAGCAGGAAGGCTACTTTATAGCTTCCGACTACGATGTAAACCCCACGGCCGACATCATCCTCGGCCCCACCGGTTACTGGTATGTGCGGCATTACAACGACTCCCGGCCGCTCAATTTCGCCTTCAAGCTCAAGGCCGACTGGAACCGCCGGCTGGGCCGCATACGCAACCGGCTGCTGCTGGGTGCCGAGTTCAAGAGCAGCCGTAACCTGGGGCGGGGCACCTACTACGCCGAGGCACGCTACACGCCCACGTGGAGACCCTACCGCTACAGCACGCTGCCGGCGCTCAACATCTTGGCTTTCTATGCCGAAGACAAGGTGTCGGTGCCCACGGGTGAGCGCTCCGTGTTCGAGCTGACGGCCGGAGTGCGCAACGACATCACGCTCATCGGCGGCTCCGATTACGGCACCGTAAGCACGCTCTCGCCACGGGCAAACACGCGTTACATCTTCTTCCAGAGCCGGAAGCATTGGTTGAGCAGCCTCAGTGTGCACGCCGGCTGGGGCAAGTCGGTCAAGGCGCCATCGTTCCAGGTGCTCTATCCGTCGCCTTCCTACAGCGACCGACTGGCCTTCGCACCCGGAAGCACGGCCCAGAACCAGTCGTTCTACGCCTACTACACGCATCCCACGACGGCCGTCTACAACCCAGAACTGAAGTGGCAGTACGCCCACCAGACCGATGTTGGTCTGGAGCTGACCGTCCTGGACACGCGTATCTCGGTGTCGGGGTTCCACAACAAGACCTTCAATCCCTACATGGCAACCACCGTCTACAGTCCTTTTGCCTACAAGTTCACCGGCCAGCAGGCGCTTGAAAACGCCGGAATACCGTCTGCCAACCGCTCTTACAGCGTTGACAGGCAGACTGGCATCGTGACCGTACACGATGTTACGGGCCAACAGGCCGACCTTCAGCTGGCCTACAACGAGCGCCGCAGCTACGTGACCAACACCCGTTACGTGAACGCCTCGCCCGTAGAACGCTACGGACTGGAGTGGATGATAGACTTTGCTCAGCTGAAGCCGCTCCACACCTCGCTGCGAATAGACGGCAACTACTATTATTATAAAGGTACGGACGAGACGCTCTTTGCCGACATTCCCTTGGGACTGAACGCCACCATGAGCAACGGGCAGCCCTACGGTTATGTGGGTTACTACCGCGGAGGCAGTGCCACGTCGACCAGCTACACGGCCAACGCCTCGGTTGCCAACGGATCGCTGTCGCGCGAACTCAACGTAAATGCCACGCTGACAACGCACATTCCGCGCGTGAGGCTCATCATCGCGCTGCGCATGGAGGCCTCGCTGTACAGCTACTCGCGCGCACTGAGCGAGTACGGCGACGGCACGCGCGGCTATGTTCTTGCCGATGGGAGCGACTACTTCGGTACTCCTTACGACGGGTCGGCCCGCAACAGCTTCGTTGCCGTTTACCCGGAATACTATTCCTCATGGGAAGAGCCGGGCGTGCTCATACCCTTCGCCGAGCGATTTGCCTGGGCCAGGGACAACGACCGCACCCTGTACAACGACCTGAGCCGCCTGGTAGTGCGCTCCAACTACGCCTATACGATGAACCCCAACAAGCTGTCGCACTACTACTCGGCCAACTTCTCGGTCACGAAGGAGATAGGCGACCACGTTTCAGTCTCCTTCTATGCCAACAACTTCTGGAATACGATGCGCCAGGTGTGCTCTTCTCAGACGGGACTGCAGACCTCCCTCTTCGACAGCGGCTACGTTCCCAAGTTCTACTACGGCCTGTTGCTGCGGCTCAAGCTCTAAGGGCGCAGGCCGCCGGATATCTTTCAATCAACGCTTATGCAACAAACACCAATCCGTAAGAAACCAATCAACATGGCAAACAGGCTGAGCCGGTGCGCCGTGTGGCTGCTGCCGATGCTGGCCGCGGTGCCCGCCGCGTGCAGCTACGACGAAGAGGTAGCCGTGTGCCCCGTAGAGGTAACACTTGCCTATCCTGACCCCGAGGCCGGCCCCTATGCCGGCGCACGGGTGGAACTCAAGGATGCTGCGGCCTCGGTTTTTGCCGATTCCACCGATGCCGGCGGCGTGGCGCGCTTTCGGGTGCCGGCCGGCATCTACTCTGTAACCAGCTCCTCCGTCCGCCTTACGACCAACTACCGCTACATTTTCAACGGGGTGAGGAGCCAGCTCGTTATCTCTCCCGACAGCAGCAACCACATCCGCCTGAACCTGAAGATGACCCGCAAGCGCATCATCCACTGATGCCGCCCGGATAGCGACCCCATCAAGAAATCAACCATCAAACCATCAAGCAATATGAAAACATTTATCATGACACTGGCTCTTGCCGTTTCGCCGATAATCGCGGGCTCCGCATGGGGCGCCGGTACGCAGGGAACGAAAGACGTACAGTACCTTGTAGTCTCTCAGACCGACGGCTCCGAGAGCAAGTTTGCCATTGCCAAGGCGCCCGTTGTTGCCTTCAGGGACGGCAACCTGCAGGTTTCCTGCGACGGCGACGTGCTGGAACTGAGCATGGCCGGCGTGAGCAACTATCACTTTGTAACCGAGCAGGTGCCTACGGGCATTGAGTCCGTAGCCACGGAGCCCTCCGTGGGCGAGGTCCGGCCTACGATAGCGTTCGGCGAGGCGTCGTTCCGAGGCCTGCGGGCAGGCGCTGCCGTAACCGTTTACACCATCGACGGCCGAGCCGTGAAGACCGTTAAAGCCGACGCCGAGGGCAATGCCAGCGTGGCACTGGGCGACCTGGAGCAGGGCGTCTACATCCTGCGCGCGGGCGGGCAGAGCATCAAGGTGTACAACAAATAGCGCGGGCAGTGCGGGCTGCGCTCACGGGCAAGCCCCGCAGGGCACGGCCGTGCCGCCGCGGTTGCAGCCTCCCGGACAGCCGCTTTTGCCGCATCAGGCGCGGGCAACATGCCCTCCTGATTTGCAGGTAGATTCAGGCCGGCTTGCCGGAGGTATGCTTCAAGGCGCTTGAACGGCACCTTCAAGGCGCTTGACCGATACCTTCAAGAGGCCTGAAAGACATCTCTTTCAAACCCCGCACAAACAGGTGGCTTCGCGGGTGGGCTGCAATCGGCCGGCAAACCGCATGGCGCAGGCTCCGCCCCGAGGCCCGGAAACGCGCCCGCAGCAAGACAACAGAAATCAACAACTATAAATAACAGAAGCAATGAAGAAAACTCTACTAACGCTGGCAGCCCTGCTCGGCCTGGCTGCCAATGTCTGTGCACAGACATGGAACATGGTAATTACCCGTGCCGACGGCAGCACCGAGACGCTGAAGACATCGGAAGTAAAGAACGTGACCTTTGTTCCCGAAGACCAGAACGCCGACCAGGTGATTATCAAGGAACTCTACAACGGCGGCTGTCCGCTCGATCAGGGCACCAGCTACTTCCAGAGAGACAAGGGATTCATCCTCTACAACAACAGCAAAGAAACCGCCGTACTGAGCAATCTGTGCGTGGGCATACTCGATCCGTACAATGCCGAGGGCATAAACCATTGGCTGAAGGACGGCACGTTGACCTATGAAGCGGATGGATATGTGCCGGCCATCAACGGCATCTGGTATTTCCAGGAGCCGCTCGTCATTGAGCCGTACTCGCAGGTGGTGGTAAGCTGCATGGGCGCCATTGACAACACGCCCACTTACAGCCAGTCGGTGAACTACGCCAATGCCGACTATTACACCATGTACGACCCCGAATCGGGCTACAGCAACACCAGCTATTACCCCACGCCGTCGGAGGTCATTCCCACTTCCCACTACCTCAAAGCCATCAACATCGGGCAGAGCAACGCCTGGACGCTGAGCGTCACCTCGCCCGCTTTCTTCATCTTCCAGACCAAAGGCACCACGCCGCAGGCCTTTGCAGCCGATGCTTCCAACATCGTCTACGCTCCTGGGCAGTCACAGGCGGCCTACAACAGATGCCTGAAAGTGCCCGTAGAGTGGATAATAGACGGCATGGAGGTGTATAACAGCGGCAAGTTGGAAGCCGGCCAGAAGCGTTTCCCTGCCGATGTTGATGCCGGGTACGTGGTGCTGACCAACAAGTTGGGGCACTCGCTCTACCGCAACGTGGACAAGGAAGCTACCGAGGCGCTGCCCGAGAACGCCGGAAAACTCGTTACAGGCTATACGCTCGGCGTCTCTGCAGGCGACCCCAGCGGCATCGATGCCGAAGCTTCCATCCGCAAGGGTGCCCACATCGTCTACATGGATAACGACAATTCATCCGACGACTTCCATGAACGCAAGCAGTTCTCCCTGCGCGACAAATAAACAACAAACCCACTCTCTTGAACAGGAACATCGTACATACCCTGCTGGCCGGCATCCTTCTGACGGGTGGCGGCGGCCTTGAAGCCCAGCCGCTGGACACGGTCGGCGTGGCCATCCGCGACTTCGAGCTCGTGCGCAGCCGCAGCCCGTGGCTCTCGTCGGCCAATGCCGCCGGACTTGTAGTCTACGCCCGGCCCAACATCTCGACGGCCCAAATGAGCCTGCATTATGGCCGTGGCGGGCTGGCAGACTATTACCAGTCGGCCCGGACACTGCAGGCCGGCGCGGCGGTGGAGTCGTTCTACCGGCTGGGCGGCCGCACCGTGCTCTACGGCAAGATGAGTTACGGCAACGTGACCAGCCACGACATGGCCGGATCCGCATTCATAGACCCCACCCGCAAGCCGTTCGACATCGTCGAGGATTCGCTCGCCAACACCGGCAAGAAGCATCTCGACACCTACCGGATAGCGGGATCCGTGGGCGTGGACGTCTGGCGTGGCGTGGCGCTTGGGGCAAGCGCCGACTTTACTGCTGCCAACTACGCCAAGTACAAGGACCTGCGGCACAAGAACTCGCTTATGGACATGAAGTTCACGGCAGGCTTCACCGTGCCCGCAGGCAGGCATCTGACGCTCGGAGGCAACTATTTCTACCGCCGCAACACGGAGAGCGTGCGCTTCAGCACGTATGGCAAGACGGACAAAACCTACGTGTCGCTCATCAGCTATGCAGCCTTCATGGGCTTAACGGAGCAGTTCGGAGGCAGCGGATACACCGACCAGAACCGCGAAATGCCGCTCTACGACGAGTACAACGGCGGCGCCCTGCAGGCCGAACTGCGGCTGGGCAGCTTCTCGTTCTTCAACAGCATGCTGCTGGCTCACCGCACCGGCTACTACGGCAGGCGCTCTCCCTACACCATCACCTACAGCAACCATCACTCCGACATCTGCCGGTACGAAGGTGCGCTCATGCTTGCGCGCCCCCATGTGTTGCACAGGCTCGACCTCATGCTGGCCGTTGAGAACCTGGAAAACAATGCGGAAACCTACCGGGAGGTGCAGAACGAGGCCGGCTCAACCTACTACCAGTACTACGACCCGATAAAAACGGCCAACAAGGTGTGGATTGACGGGAGGGTTGCTTACACCGGGCGCTTCGGCATAACGGCCGACCAGGCGCGCTGGACGCTCCGTGCGGGAGCCAACTTCATGCACCGCCGCCAGACTGCCTACCGCTATCCGTACTACCGGAGGCAAAGCATAGGCAGCGTAGAAGGCTTCGTTAGCGGGCAGTATAACATGCCCGCAGGCTCCGGTTTGCTGGGTCTCTCGCTCGGGATGACCTACAGGAACGGTTCGGGCGATGCTTTCCGCGACGGCACCTTCGCAGCACCGTCCGACAAGCAGACGCCTCCCCCCGTCATGGATACATGGCTCTGGCGCGAGCTGGTTTATCTTACGGCGCCGCAGTTCGGCTTTAATGCTGCCGTGCGTTACAGCTTCCGTGCCCCCGGAACGCGGCTTTCCGTCTACGTAGAGGGGCAGGGCAGCTGGCGCAAGGCCAACACCCACGACAGCCATCTCATCGGAAGAGCCCGTACGGAGCTCAATATTGCCTTTGGCTGTACATTCTGACAAGACATTTACATTACCCAAACAAGACAGAAAAATGAAAAAAACTCTATTCCGATTGCTGCTCTGGCTCCTCGTGCCTTCAGCCCTGCAGGCACAATCCTTGCAGCCCGACAGCACCTTCCGGACGGGCAAGCTCGCCAACGGACTTACCTATTACATCCGCCATAATGCCAAAGAGCCCGGCATAGCCGACTTCTATCTGGCGCAGCGAGTTGGCTCCATTCTCGAAGAACCGCGGCAACGAGGCCTCGCGCACTTCCTTGAACACATGGCGTTTAACGGCACCGAGCACTTCAGGGGCGATGGTAAGAGCCTGGGAATTGTGCCCTGGTGCGAGAGCATTGGCGTGAAGTTCGGCACCAATCTCAATGCTTACACCTCCGTGGACCAGACCGTTTACAATGTTTCTGCTGTGCCCGTGGGGCGCGAGACGGTGCTCGACTCGGTGCTGCTCATCCTCCACGACTGGAGCCACAGCCTGCTCCTGACCGACAAGGAGATAGACAAAGAGCGCGGAGTGATACACGAGGAGTGGCGCACCCGCCGCTCCCGTATGGCTGCACAACGCATGATGGAGCAGGCGCTGCCCACGGTCTATAGCGGCACCAAGTACGCCGACTGCCTTCCCATAGGCTCAATGGACATCGTGGAGCACTTCCCCCACAACGACCTTCGCGATTATTACCACAAGTGGTACAGGCCTGACTTGCAGGCAGTAGTAGTGACCGGCGACGTGGATGTTGACCGGGTGGAGGGCAAGATACGCCGGCTCTTCGGCTCCATTCCCCTTCCCAAGGAGCGTGCAGAGCGCGTTTACTACCCCGTTTCCGACAATCAGGACCTCATAGTGGCTGTAGAGAAAGACACCGAGCAGCCCATCATGCTGGCCAACCTGTACATGAAGCACCCTGCTACGCCCGATGCAGAGAAGAATAACGTGGCCTATGTGCGGACCGATTATGTCGACCGGCTCATTACCTACATGCTCAACGGCCGGCTGGGGGAACTCAAACACCAGTCGGAACCGCCTTTCCTGAGTGCTACGGCGCATGCGGGCACGTTCCTCGTTTCACGCACCAAGGATGCTTTCTCGCTCTCCTTCGGTTGCCGGCAGGAGAATGTGGCGGGCTCATTCAGTGCCGTCATCGGCGAGGCTGAGCGTGCCCGACGCTTCGGATTCACCGCTTCGGAGTTGGAACGGGCCAAGGCCATCTACATGAAGTCGGCCGAGCGGCGGGCGACTGAGCAGAACGACCGCCGCAACAACTATTTTGTGAACAAGGCGGTGAACCACTTCCTGACCTCCGAACCGCTGCTCTCGGATGCTGAAATACTGAAGCTGTACCGAGATTTCAACGCAACAGTTACCCTGGATGAGGTGAACAGAGCCACGCGCAGCCTGATCTCAGACAGCAATCAGGTACTGCTGGTCTACGCACCCGACAAGCCCGGCTTCACCCTTCCGTCGGAGCAGCAACTGCGCAGTTATGTTGCCGCCGTGCAGCAGGCCGCCTACGAGGCCTACAAAGAGCCCGCCCTGCCAACCCTGGAGGGCATGGTTGCCGCCTCGCTCGCCAGTAACCGGAAGGCCGGCAAGGCCACCCGGAAGCCCAAAACAGGCAGCTACACCGACGCCGGACAGGGCGTGAAGCTGCTCTCGCTGCCCAATGGCGTGAAGGTGTACGTAAAGCCCACCGACTTTGCCAAGGACCAGGTGTCCATGCGCTTCTTCGGAAACAAGGGCACGCAGCTTTATCCCGATGCCGACGTTCCCAACTTCTCGTTCGTGAGCGGCGTGGTAACGGCCTCGGGAGTGGGCACCGTCAGCGAGCCTACACTGCGCAAGATGCTGGCCGGAAAGTCGGTACGCGTGCAGTCTTCGATAGCAGACGACGAGCAGTACATCAGCGGCAGCGCCTCTGCCAAGGACCTCCGCACGCTGCTTCAGCTCACTTACCTGTACTGCACCAGCCCCCGCACGGACAGTGTAGCCTTCAACAGCCAGATTAACAGCATGCGCTCCTTCCTCACCAACCGCGAGGCAAACCCGCAGGTAACCTACAACGACTCGCTTGCCGCTATCGCCTACGGCAACAGTCCGCGCATGCAGCCCGTGAAGCAAGCCACGCTTGACCGCGTAAACCACAGCCGCATCATGCAAATATACCGTGACCAGTTTGGCGATGCCAACGGTTTCAGCATGATACTGACGGGCAACATCAACCTCGATTCGCTCCGCACCCTGTTGCAGGAGTACGTGGCAGCCCTGCCCTCGTCGGCTCCAGGCAGCCCGACCCCCATCACCCGTCACCCGTCACCTGCCATCTATTATCCCTCACCCGATATTGTGGGGGGCACCTCGGCCCATGTGTTCCGTAAGCAGATGAACACGCCCTCGGCTGTAGTTACCCTGCTGTACACCTTCCCCGAACCTTACACCACCAAGGCCGACCTGGCTCTCGACGTGTTCAGCCGTGTGCTGACCATTGCTTACACCGACTCGGTTCGCGAGGAGAAGGGAGGCACCTACGGCGTCAGTGTGCAGGCAGAGCTCGACAAGGACAGTAATCCGACGGCGTTGGTGAAGGTGAGTTTCCGTACCGACCCGTCGAAGTACGCCGAACTCATGCCGGTTGTCTACCGGCAGATATCCCACATTGCCGCCCGCGGCCCCGAGCCGTCGAGCATGAGCAAGGTAAAGAAGTACTTGGCCAAGGCCTACGGCCAGAACGTTATTACCAACAGCTACTGGGACTACGTTGTCTACAACCGCCTGCGCAACGGCATAGACTTTGATACCGACTACTTGCAGCAGCTCGAAAGCCTGTCTGCGGCCGATGTGCAGCAGGTGGCCAAAGACCTACTTGGCAGCAACCGCCGCATAGAAGTGACCATGCTGCCAGAATAACAAGTCTCTAATTTGATAGATGGAGCCGAAGGTTCAGCACATGCGAGTTCTGCCTTCGGCTTTTTACGTGGATGCTTGGCGAGGGCAGCATACAAGATTTGTTGTCAGAAAACTTGCTTGTTTTCAGCTTGTTTGCTGCCGGTGAGCGAGCAGGATGTAAGCTCCCGTTTTACCGCATTTTTGTTTTTGGACAACCAAAAACACCTTTCAAAAAGCTCCATTTCTCCGTTCTTTCGCTCCGTTTGCCGTATCCAGGCTTCCTGTTTGCCGCTTCCGGCCGCCTTGGTGCAGTGCTTCGGAGGGCTTGAAGGTATCGTTCAAGGCGCTTGAGTGATACCTTCAAGAAAACTGAAAAATTCGATGAAATGGCATGTTTTTGATTATCAGCCGATTACAAAAAGGCAAAAAATAGGCCTGTTTCTGCCCGATGGCAGGATGAAAGAAAACTTTCGCCTGCTGCGAAGCTGAATTGTAAAGTTAAATGAGGGCATATATCATGCAATGAGGGAGATACGGCAAAGGCGGTATCTCCCTCATTCGGAATGGCGAAAGGCGCAAAAATGCGCTTATTGCAGCGTGAACTTGAGGCGGCAGGGCAGGTTGTCGGAGGCCGTGCCAACGAGAGCCTCGAACTCTCCCGGTTCCGACTTCCACTCGTGCCGGGCCTCATCGTAGAAGCTCAGTGCGCTGTTATCGATGCTGATACTTACCTCGCGGCTCTCTCCGGGCTGCAACATGACCTTACGGAAGCCCTTGAGCTCCTTGTAAGGACGGTCGACCGACGCCTTGGCATCGTGTATGTACAGCTGCACCACCTCGGCTCCGGCGCGCTTGCCGGTGTTCTTCACGTTCACAGTAAAGGTGATGCTGCCGTCGCGCTGCATGCTGCTGCGGTCGGCTTTCAGCCCCGACAGCTTGAATGTAGTGTAGCTTAGGCCGTGGCCGAAGGCAAAGAGGGGGCGGGTGCCGGCATGGTCGGTCCAGCGGTAACCTACGTAGATGCCCTCCTTGTACTCCTCATCAATCTGCGGAGTGTTCTCATCTTGCTTGTCGATGTTGGTGCGCCACACGCCCGGATAGGCGTCCAGGGCGTGGGCTCCGTAGTCTTCGAGGCTGTTGCCCCAGGTAAACGGCAGCTTGCCCGATGGGTTCACCTGCCCCGTAAGTACGGAGGCGAGGGCCTCACCGGCCTCGGAACCGAGGAACCAGCCCTGCACCACGGCCGGCACACGGCTCACGAAAGGCAGCGCGGCGGCGTTGCCGGAGAGATTGACGTAAACGATGTTCTTGTTTACACGCGCCAGCGCATCTACCACCTTGGCCTGGTCGTAGGGCAGGTCGTAAGCCTTGCGGTCGGTGCCCTCGCAGTCCTGGAAGGCTCCTTTGTTGAGTCCGCCGAAGAATACCACGTAGTCGGCGCCCTTGGCCTTGCCCACGGCGTCGGCAATCAGGCGGTCGGCAGAGCGCTCGTCGTTGAGGTCGATGGAGGAGGACACGCCGTCCTGCTCGGCATTCACGTCGCCCACGTAGCCGCGCTCGTACTCAACGGTGGCGCCGTAGCGTGCGCAGGCGGCCCGCATTCCCTCCAGGGGCGACACCTCGCGCTGTGCCTTGAGGTTGCTGGAGCCGCCGCCTATGATGAGCGACTTAATGGCATTTTCGCCCACAACGAGCACGCGCTTGCCCTTGCCCAGGTTGAGCGGCAGCACGTGGCGCTGGTTCTTGAGCAGCACGATGCCCTCCTGGGCTATGCTGCGGGCGGTGGCGTAGTGGTCGTCGGAGCAGAGGAAGCCCGGCTTGCGCTGCGGGTTCAGGGTGGTGCGGAAGAAGAGTCGCAGCACGCGACGTACCTTCTCGTCGAGCTGCTGCATGGTGTACTTGCCCTTGAGGATGCCCTCCTGGAAGGGCAGGGCAAGGTAGTAGTTGTCGTAGGCGTTCTTTGACCGCGACTTCATGCCGTCGGTGCCGGTGCCGAACTCCATGTCGAGCCCGTTTGCCACGGCCTGGTCGGTGCTGTGGCAGCCGCCCCAGTCGCTCACGACAACGCCGTCGAACTGCCAGTCACGCTTCAGGATGTCGTTAAGCAGGTACTGGTTGTGGCAGTTGTGCTGGCCCTTGTAGAAGTTGTAGGAGCCCATGATGCCCCATGCCTTGCCCTCGGTAACGGCGGCGCGGAAGGCGGGCAGGTAGATTTCATGCAGCGCGCGGTCGCTCACCACGCTGTTAACCACCATGCGGTTGGGTTCGTCGTTGTTGAGTGCGAAGTGCTTCACGCAGGCTGCTACGCCGAGTTTCTGCAGCGACTGGATGTAAGGCACCACCATGCGCGAGGCCAGGTAGGGGTCTTCGCCCATGTACTCGAAGTTGCGGCCGTTAAGTGGCGTACGGTAGATGTTGACGCCCGGGCCCAGCATCATGTCCTTTCCGCGGTAGCGGGCTTCCTCACCCAGGGCCTTGCCATAGGCTGCCGACATGTCCGGATTCCACGTTGCGGCCAGGCAGGTGAGTGCCGGGAAGGCCACGCACGAGTCGTTTGACTGCCCAGCCTGCGTCCACTCGTCCCACAGTACGTTGGGTCGCACGCCGTGGGGGCCGTCGCTGGTCCAGAAATCGGGGAACCCCAACCGCGGCACTCCTGCCGAGGAGAACTTGCTCTGGGCGTGGATGACTCTGATTTTCTCCTGCAGCGTCATGCGTTGCAGGGCGTCCTCAACCCGCTGCTCCACGGTCTTGGTCTCGTCTAAATAGGCGGGCAGGCTCTGTGCCTGCGCAGAGAGGGCGCACAGGGTGCAAAGAACGGCTAAATAGATTTTCTTCATAAATAAGTATTTGGTAATGGATTTGATTTTGCGTTTGATGCAACAAATATAGCTGATTTATTTGTAACGGCCAAACGCAGGCTGCCTATATCTGCATTTTATAAGCATCCTGCCCTCCCTCGAGGGAGGAAGGGCAGGGAAGAAAGACTGTACATGGCAGGGCCATAGGCGCCGAGCCTACTTCTTGACTACCGTGAGCGTGGCCGGCTTGAAGCCTGCCGAGCAGTCGATAGTGAATACATAGGTCTCGCCGTCGGTGAGTGTGGCGCCCTCGGCCGGCTTGATGTTGCCGTCGGCAGCACCCACCTGGAAGTACGGATTGTCCGTGGTAAGGTAGAAATTGCTGGTTGTCGAGCCGAATTCCACGCCCCAGTTGGGCTGTCCGAAGAACTTGAAGTCAACGTCGGCGGCATTGAGCTGCTTGCCCACGGTGAGCGTTACCTGGTACTTCTTGTTGCCGATGGGCGCCAAGGCCAGGTCGTTTTCTACGCCCGTCCACCATCCGTGGTTAACTGCCTGCCATGTAGGCTTGTTGATGCCGGCACTGCCGATAATCCATATACAGCCGGAGCCGTCAAGCTGGGCGGTAAGAGGCGACCCGTCGGCAGCAACGGGATGGATGCGGAAATACTTGTTGCCGAAGTCGGGCATGAACGAGTAGCGGCCGCTGATGACGTTGAAGGTGAAGGAGCCGTCGGCGTTCGGCGTCAGGTAATCGGGGTCGTAGTACCATTCGTCGGTCGTCATGGCGTCGTTGCCTTCAAAGCGATAGCTGCGCCCCTGCACCATGTCGAGCAGCTGGGCTTCGCCGTCGGTGTCGAACAACAGCAGTGCTATAGAAGGTACATACTGCGGTCCGTAGGTAAAGTAGCGCGTGTTGAAGGTTACGGTAACGTTGTTGGCGTCTTCTGCATTGAAGCTGATGTTGCCTGTGTTGTTGATGGCTACGGCCGTGCCATCCCACCCGAAGGTGAGCGGCTGGCCGCCGGGGCTGGCAGCATCGGCCCTGAAATAGCCTCTGAAAACCGTCAGGGGGGTGCTGATGTGGGCCGAGAACTGGTAGGGGTCGTCGGCATCAGGCGTCATGGTGTAGGTATTGCCGTCGGCAGAAACAAAGCTGATGTGGGCGAATTCGGGGCGCCTGACGCTTACGGGTATCGACTTGACGGCCGTTGCCATGCTCACGTCCTGCAGTGTAAGGCGCAGTTCGGCCGTGCCGTTGGGTATTACCGGGAAGTAGGGAACACTGAGGCGGCCGCTGTAGTCGCCCTCGGTCTTGGTGCGGATGGTCTGTTCCGACACCCTTTCGCCGTCGTAATAGAGTTCGGCCTTGAGTGTAGAGAGGGACACGCCGGCCTGGTTGGAGCAGTTGGCAGTGAAGCTGATGCTGTCGCCCATGAGTGCTTCCAGCTGCTCGGTGGCGGAGGTCACCACGGGAGAACCGGCCGAGGGACTGTCGTCGTCGCTGCAGGCAGTGAGCATGCCGGCGGCCATGAGCAGCGAGAAGATATATTTAATACTTTTCATAATGAATGCTTCGTTTAAGGTTTAGGGTTATTTCCAGATACATGACATTACGCTCTCGCCCGGTATCTCGGCCTGAAAGTGGCGGCTGCCGTCGAAGACCGTGACGAGCTGACTGTTGCTCGCGCTGTTGGAAAAGACAATGGCCAGGCTGCCGTCGGCATTGCGGAAGGCGCTGTAAACCATGTCCTTGGGTGCCGAACTGTGGGCAGAGGTGTCCAGATGTACGGCGTCCGGCTTGACGACACTCGATAGGTGGGTGATGATGTAGTAGTGGGAGTTGTAGCTGAGGGTGCGGTAATCGGATGCAATGTCAACGGCTCCGTAGCAGGTCTGGCATCCTCCGTCGAGGTTGGGGCCCATCTTCTCGTCGAGCATCAGGTTCCATACGAGCACTGCCTTGCAGTGTTGGTTGAGCGTGCCCAGGGTTACGCTGTTCATGTCTTTGAGCAGGCGGGTGGACAGGTTGCGGCCGTCGTTCCACGTACCGATGGAACTCTCGGAGAAAATAAGCTCCCTGTCGGGTGCCTTACTGTAAATATCGGTAAGCTCGGAGTTGTTGCCCCCGTAGTCGTGATAGGCCGCGCCGACCACGTACTCGGCTCCTTCGAAGTCGTTGCCCAGCGCGTTGTAAATCTTCACCGGGTAGTCTTCCTGGTCAGCTGTTTGCTGGTAATCGTAGTTGTGGTCGTAGAGATAAATCTTGGTCGTGAGCTTCTGCTGTTTGAAAGCTTTGGCCAGTTCCTTCACAAAGGCAGCCTGCTCCTGCCAAGGCATGTAGGTGGAGGCGCAGTTGCCCTTGTTGAGCGGCTCGTTCTGCGGGCTTACGGCGTAGATGTTGATGCCTTCGGCCTGCATGGCCTGCACGAACTTGACGAAGTAAGCAGCATAGTCGGCATAGTAATCGGGATTGAGGTGGCCGTCGGTCCAGGCGTTGTGGGGCGCCTTGGTTCTGATGTCAGCCACCTTCATCCACCTGGGGCAGGTCCAGGGAGCGGCTACTATCTTCAGTCTTGGGTTGATGGCAAGTATCTCCTTGAGTATGGGGATGACGTAATCCTTCTCGTCTTGATAGAGCCGGAAGTTCTCCAGGCCCGGCTCATCGCACAGCGTGTACTCGGTGCTGGAGAAGTCGTTGCAGCCTATGGAGATGCGGGCGTAGCTCACGCCGTAACCTTCGGTCTCGGAGTAGGTGCGCTTCAGGAAGTCTGCTCGCTCCCTGGCATCCATGTGCAGCAGGTTGTAGCAGGTGCTGTAGGTGATGGCGAAGCCGAAGCCGTCGATACTCTGGTCGGCCTTGGCGGGGTCGATGTAGATGGTGGTGGGTGCCATCGAGCCGCCTTGCTGGAGCTGGAGGCTGCCCTGCTTGAGGAGGGTGAAGCCGTTGGCGGCAGTTGTAAAGGTTGTTACCTGCCCGTCCTTGGGAACCGGGTTGGGCTGCTCGGGCGTAAGGGTTATGCCGGGCTGTATGTCGAGACCGCTGTCCACGCTGCATGCCGAGAGGCTTGACAGACTGATACCGAGGAAGAGCGGCATGATGAATAACTGATTCTTTTTCATAGGAATGGTTGTTTTAGGATGATGGTTAATAGCCTGGGTTCTGCTCCAAGTTGCCATTCTCGTCAATAGCTGACTGCGGAATGGGCAGCAGATAGGAATTCTCAGTATAGGGATTGGCCTGCGGCAGGCGGCCCGAGTCGCGGCTGTTGAGGCCGTTCATCACAGCTTCTACCTTGTCGTTGCGGCACAGGTCGTACCACCGTTCGCCCTCCAGGGCCAGTTCCAGACGGCGTTCGTGGAGCACGGCAGCCTGCATGGCGCTCTGGTTGGCAGTCTTGTCGGCAGCCAGGGCGGGAAGTTTGGCCCTGCTCCTAATCATGTTCACCAGCTCTGCAGCTGCGTTCAGATTGCCTTTGGCAGCCTCGGCTTCGGCTTCCATCAGAATGATGTCGGCCAGCCGGATGACATATTCGTTGTTGTAACCGGAGCGGAGTTTATACATGAACGCATAGTGTGAGGCAGGGTAGTAGTTGCTCCAGCCACAGCTGTAGTACACCACCGTCTGGTTGAGGCGTGTCGTGTCGCCCTCGTCCTCGAAGGCTTTTATCAGGTCGCGCGACGGCGTTACCCACTTTGCCCACGTGAAGCTGTTGTCGTAGTTCTCCAGACAACGGCCGTACATCCACGACTCCCAGTTGCCCGAACCTGCCTGCCAGTGAACCTCCAGGATACCTTCGGAGGTGTTGCGCTTCATGCAGTCTTGCGTTGCAGCGTTCCATCCCCAGAGCGTGGAGAAGTCTTTCTCCAGTGCAACTCCTGCGGTATTGCGAACTTTCTGTGCGTAAGTTATCACCTTGTCGTAGTCGCGTACGGGCTTTTCTGCATACACTTTGCACAGCAAAGCCTGTGCAACAGTCTTTGTCAGGAACGTGCGGTCGGACGCTGAAAGGTCCGGAGCATTCTGCTCGGCGTATTCCAGGTCGCTGATAATCTGTGCGTAGCACTCCTGCGTATCGGCCTTTGGAGGGAAGTAGGCAGGGTAAACCTCCTTGATGTTTTCAGACGTAATGGTCTTTGCCACCTGCGTGATGAGCGGCAGCGAGCCCCACATGCGCACCATGCGGAACATCAGCAGGGCGCGGAAGAGTTGTCCTTCGGCACGCCATTGGCGGTAGTCCGCGTCGTTCACTGCTCCCTTCTGGTGCAGTTGCTCCACGCCGTTTATCAGCACGTTTGCCTTGGCTATGTCTTCCAGATAGCGGCTCCAGTCGCGGCTCAGGGTTCCCGTAGCGGCGTCCAGCGCATTGGTTTCGGTCGGTATAGTTTCCTGTCCGGTAGTTCCGCCGTAGGCATTGTCGGAGTGTGCATCGCCCAAGAGCACGTAGTCCAGGTGCATGTGTTCCTGCCTGTTGCGGAAGAGTTGATAGATGGCTGTGCGCTGGCTCACGGCTGCTTCGCGGTCTTTGAGCACGGCGGTGGTGGTGTCCGTCTGCGTTCCTTCGGTGAGCTCCGAGGGTTGCGAGGCAGGCTCTATATCCAGGGAACAGGCCGTGAAGGTAGTGGCTAAGGCTCCCCATAACAGGGTTTCGATATATTTCGTTTTCATAATCATATTGTGGTTAGTCGTTATTGTTATCAGAACTCCACTTTCAGTCCCACTACGAACGAGCGGTTCAGCGGATAAGTGCCCCAGTCTATGCCCTGTACGCCGCCGCTGTTGCCGTACTGGTTCACCTCCGGGTCACGCCCGCTGTAGTCGGTCCAGGTAAGCAGATTGGTGAAGGAAACGTAAGGCATCAGGCTGGTAAGATGTATGCGCGAGATGAGATTGCGCGGAACATCGTAGGAGAGGGTAACGTTTTTCACGCGCAGATAGCTGCCGTCTTCCAGGTAGTAGGTAGAGTTCTGCTGGTTGAAGCCCACCCGCGGCACGTCGGTTATCTGTCCGGGGATGCGCCAACGGTTCAGTACGCCCTTGCTCTGGTTACGCCCGTTGAACATGCCTTCGCTCTCCATGCGCGACACGTTGTAGATGTCGTTGCCCACGCTGCCCTGCAGCAGCACGCTCAGGTTGATGCCTTTATAAGAAAAGGTGTTGGTAAGACCGAACGTGAACTTGGGGTTCGGGTCGCCGATATAGGTGCGGTCGGCGGCCGAGATGACGTTGTCCTTGCTCACGTCGCGGTACATCAGGTCGCCTGTCTCGGGGTTAACGCCGTCGCTGATGTAGCCCCAGAAGGCGCCGAGCGGATGGCCGGCCGCGTTGCGTACTACGCTCTGGCCCACGTTGTCGTTGGTGGTGGCACCCCAGTACACGGGTACAAAGTCGAGTCTTGTGAGCTTGTTGCGGTTAAAGGAGATGTTGAAATCGGTGTTCCACTTGAAGGTTTTCACCAGGTTTCGAGAGCTTACGGACAGCTCCACGCCCTTGTTTACAATCTCGCCGCCGTTATACGCCAGGCTGCGTGCAGCCGCGCTGCCGGCGGGCAGGGTGATGTTGATGAGCATGTCGCTTGTTTTCTTGTAGTACCAATCGAAGTAGAGCGTCAGTCGGTTGTTGAAGAGAGTGGCGTCGAAGCCGATGTCAGCCTGCGAGGTTGTTTCCCATGTGAGCTCCGGATTGCTGAGCGTAGACTGCGTGCGGGTAGGAACGGCATGCTCCTGGCCGGCCTCCCACCACTGGATACGGCCGAAGCTGTAGGAAGCCAGATAGGCAAAATCGCCCAGTCCGCTCTGGTTTCCGGTCTGTCCCCAGCCGCCGCGAACCTTCAGGTCGTCAATCCACTTGATGTTCTTCATGAACTTCTCGTTAGAGATACGCCATGCGGCAGAGAACGAGGGGAAGTAACCCCAGCGGTGGCCGGGTGCCAGACGCGAGCTTCCGTCGGCGCGCAGGTTGGCCGTAAGCATGTAGGTGCTGTTCCAGTTGTACTGCAGGCGCCCGAAGAAAGACAAGATGGCCCAGTCCGAATTGTTCGATCCCGTGCCGTCCCAGCTTATCTTGTTGGCGGCGTTCAGGGTCTGGAAGAGAGCGTCGGCATAGTCGGAGCCGTTGATGTAGTTCTGGCTCCACTTGCTCTTTGTCCACGACGAACCGGCCATTACGTCCACTCCGTGCAGGCCGAAGTCCTGCTTCCAGTCCACCACATTGTCAAAGGTAATGATGCTGCTTGTAGACCGCGAGTCGTAGCCCGTGCCGTTCTGGTTGCGGCCCTCGCGTGTGAGCTTCGGGTCGAGGAAGTTTGTAACGGTTCCGCCCGTGCGGTCAAAGGCGATGGTGGGCGCCCAGGTGAGGCTCGGCAGCAGCCTTACCACGGCCTTGCCCGTGGCCAGCAGCTTGTTGTAGTGGCTCTTGTTGTCCTTTGTGCGGGCAATGTTCTCCAGCGGGCCGTCCACGTTCACGCCGTAGAAGTCGGTGTAGTACTGCCCCGGATTGGCCGGATCCCATATCGGGGCGTAGGTAGGCGTGCTCAAGATGGCCGGCACCACGCCGCCGCGGTCGCTGCCCGTACCCGATATGATGCCCGTTCCTTTATAGGTGTAGTCGGAATACGAGAAACTTGCATTGATGGTGAGCCACTTGTTGATGTCGTTGTCAATGTTGCCCCTGAAGTTGTAACGCTTGTAGCTGGAGCCCACGATGACACCGTCTTCGCCCGTGTAGCCGCCCGAGAGGTAGTAGCGCAGCTTGTCGGTACCGTTGGTTACGGCCAGCTGGTAGTCCTGCACGTTGCCTACGCGGTACACTTCCTTCTTCCAGTCGGTCTGGTCTTTCAGTTCTTGTGGTAGCTTGAGGTTCAGCACGCCCTTCTCGTTCATGTCGTTGATGAGGTCCAGGTACTCCGCCGTATTGAGCGGATCCTGGTTGTCGCGCACGGAGTTGAAGGCGTAGTGGGCGTTGAAGCTCACCTTGGCCACGCCCCTCTGCCCCTGCTTGGTGTTGATTATCACCACGCCGTTGGCGGCCCGCGAGCCGTAGATGGCTGCCGCCGAGGCGTCTTTCAGGATTTGGATGCTCTCGATGTCGTCGGTCGACACGTAGTCAATACTGTTCACCGGCACGCCGTCTACCACGTAGAGCGGGTCGTTGCTGCCGTTGAGCGAGGTGGTTCCACGCACGCGGATGGTGGGCATGGAGCCCGGCTGGCCGTTGGCCTGGCTTATTTGCAGACCGGCCGCCTTGCCCTGCATGCCCTGCAGGGCGTTCAGGATGGGGCGCGTCTGCAGGTCTTCGGTGCTCACGCTCGATACGGCCGTGGTTACGTCCTTGCGCTTTACCGAGCCGTAACCGATGGTTACAACCTCGGAGAGCATGTTGGCATCCTCCTCCAGGGTGATGCTCACGTTGGCCTGGGCCCTTACTTCCTGGGTCTTGAAGCCCACGAAGCTGATGGTGAGGCGTGCGTTGGCAGCCACTTCGAGCGTAAATTTACCGTCCACGTCGCTGATGGTTCCGTGGCTGGTACCTTTCTCTTTGATGGTGGCACCGGCAATAGGCTCATGATTGATGTCCGTCACCTCGCCGTTTACTTTCAGCCTCTGTGCGAAAGCAGTGGCGGAAAGCAGCAGGACAAACACGGTGAGCACCAGTGCCCGTTGCCATGAATACTGATTGTTTTCCATACAATATAGGTTTTAATTGTTACGTTTTTGATAGATTTCACCACAAATTTAACCAATAACGCAGGAATGTGTACGGTTGCAAAGGTCGGTATATAGATATTTCAGAAGTGTTTAAAAGATTAACTGTTTGGTTATAATGGAGTTAACACATTATTCACCCATGCGGGAATATAGATATAAGTTTGCGGTTTACAAATAAGATAATGTAGAAAAACCGGCCGTTTCTGTTGTCCGTATCGACCTAAAACATTATCTTTGTAGCCTGCAACCAACTTTACAGTCATCATGAAATACCAAGCCCGTTTAGCCTCTCTGCTCCTCCTGCTGTTTGCCGTCGGCAGTGGCGTCGCACAGCAGCGTGAAGACCGCCTGAGCCTCGACACGCTCTACAGCCGGCTTGATCAGGCTATCTCCGCCACACGGCAGTCGCCCCGGGGGCGCCTCCTCAACCCCTACATCGAGGCCAAGCAGGGGCGGCTCGACCTGCTCTCGTCGCAATACCGCGCCACGGCAAACCTGCAGTCGCGCTACGAACTGGCCGCTGCCCTCTGCCAGGAATACTACTCCTACTCCAATGATTCGGCCTTGGTGTGGATAAAACGCAGCCTTGCCCTGGCCCGGCAGCTGGGGCGCAAGGACCTGGAAGCCCGCAGCATGCTGTCGCTCGTCAGCCAGTACGGTATCTCGGGCTATTACGACGAGGCAACCCGGTTCCTGCGGCAGGTGTCGAAGGCCGACCTCGACCCGCGCCTGCTGTCCGATTACTATCAAACAGCTACGCACGTCTACGGCGACATGGGCGCCTTTGCCAAGGACGAAACAATCAAGCAACTCAACTACTCCCTCTCCGATGCTTACCGCGATTCGCTCTACGCCGTGGCTCCTCCCGCTTCGGCCAACTATCTCTGGCGCCGCTCGCAGCAGCTCAACAACGTCCGCCGCTTCAGTGAGGCCATGCAGGCGAGCCGCCGCTGGGAGCAGGCCGTTAAGTACGGAACCCACGACTATGCCATCATGGCTTTCTTCCGTTCGCTCATCTACCGCAACCAGGGCAACGTGGAGGAGCAGAAGCGGTGGCTCGCCATCTCGGCCCTGTGCGACATCCGCAACGCCATCATGGACCAGAGTTCGCTCTGGACCCTGGCCGACCTGCTGAGCAAGGAGGGCGATACCGACCGCGCCTACCGCTACATGGACTACTCCTGGTCGTGCGTGTCGTTCTTCGGAACCCACCTGCGCGGCTGGCAGGTAACGCCCATCCTCAATGTCATCAACACCAACTACCGCGACTCGCTGCAAAAAGCCAACCGCCGGCTGGTGTGGCTCATCGCCCTGGTTAGCCTGCTCTCGGTGGTGCTGCTGGGCATTATCGCCTACGTGCAGCGCAAACGCAGCCAGCTGGCCCGGGCCCGCAACGACCTGCACGACATCAACCGCCAGCTCGAGGGGCTCAACCGGCAGCTCTCCGATGCCAACGAACGCATGCAGCGGGCCAACCAGCAGCTCTCCGATGCCAACCGCATGAAGGACGAATACATCGGCAAGTTCCTCTCCACCTGCTCCGAGTACATCGACAAACTGGACAATTATCGCATCAAGGTGAACCGCAAGCTCAAGGCCAAACAATACGCCGACCTGCTTAAAATGACCGAAACAAGCCAGCTGAAGGCCGACGAGCAGCGCGAACTCTTCCACAACTTCGACCGCGTGTTCCTGCGTTTGTTCCCCAACTTCGTCAACGATTTCAACGCTCTTCTGGCGCCCCAGCACCACATCAAGGTGCCCCAGGAGGGCCAGCTCACCACCGATTTGCGCATCTTCGCCCTCATCCGGCTGGGCATCAACGAGAGTTCGCGCATCGCGGAGTTCCTCGACTACTCTCCCAACTCCATCTACAACTACCGCGCCCGCATCAAGAACAAGGCCCTGTGCAGCCGCGACGACTTCGAGCGGCGGGTCCGGGAGATAGAGATGTAGCCACTGCCCACGGTCTTTTCGCTCGTCAGGATCGGCCGCCCATCTCCCCTTTTCGCGCCCTCCTTCAGCCCTTCTCCTAACTACCTCATTATCAGCAGCTTTGTAAAAGGTGCCTTTCAAGCCCCTTGGAGATATCCTTTTAGGGGCTTGAAGGGCATCTCCAAGCCCCTTGAAAGGCATCTCCAAGAAACTCATTCCTTTTTTGATACAATCCACCCCTATTGCTGTTAGCTCACTAACAATTAGTGTTTGGGCGCCAAGGTATCCTCCCCTTGGAAAGGGGAGGT
Organism: Prevotellaceae bacterium KH2P17; assembly: GCA_900199655.1. Taxonomy (GTDB): domain Bacteria; phylum Bacteroidota; class Bacteroidia; order Bacteroidales; family Bacteroidaceae; genus Prevotella. The sequence goes on along the minus strand of FZRE01000002.1, from coordinate 35,112 downwards.
TAGGAGGGGATGATGAAGTGAGCAACAAATGCAGAGGAATGTTTTAAATGGTGATGGTGTATAAGATGCTTAATGGATTGCTAACTGCCTGTCATCCCCTCCTCCGCCTCCCCTTTCTAAGGGGAGGATACCAGTTTGCTTTTCAACTATTATATTGCAATAAGCTCATTGTTAGCCACCATATAGGCGCCAACGTGTCCTCTCCTTTCCAAGTGGAGGATGCTGGTTGTCTTTCCACTGTTTAATTGCTGCTTACCCACTAATAACCAGCGAACAGGCGCCAGGGTATCCTCCCCTTAGAAAGGGGAGGTTAGGAGGGGATGATAAACTAAGCTGCAAATGCAAAATAAAACGAAAGGGGAGACTAATAAACAAACGATGAAATCGGCTGTTTTTCAACTTTTGAGCAGGAAATCAACGCAACTTGCCTCTTGCGGGGCACAAAGACACGGGCCCTTTCCACATATCCTTACTCAAATCTGAGTTTGTATTCATCCTCAATCTTTAAACTTTCTAAATCAGGATTCATAAAGTTTTCCTTTATTCCATCTATCAGTTCTTCGTATGTAATGGCGCGGTGGGTCCCCGATAAAGTTCCTTTCTTTATGTATCCCAATACTGTTCCGGCGTTATATCCGGAGATGCAGACTATTTGGAAGATATAGTTTTCTTCCCAACATTCAGCTAATAGAAACGAGTCACATTCCTTTTTATCCCAAAAATAGGATATTGTGAAGATGGTCCCTCTGTAGAATTTACGGTTTTCCAACAGTATATTCTTTTGCATGATGGGTGATACAGTCTCTTTATCTATTTCATCAAAATTATATAACCAACCCTGTTGGTAGAATTTAATTGTTTATAATTTCATGTCCAAAGCCGTTGCGCTTCATCCTGAGGGCCAGCTGATAGATGGCGGGAATGATGAGGCAGAAGGAGAAAAGCAGCGAGAGCCACACCGTGCGCTGGCTGCTGTTGAAGAGGTCGATGAGCTTGCCGTCGGCCATTGAGGGCGTGAGATGGTACAGCACGAAGGCTATGGTGTTGTTAACCCAGTGGAAGAGCACGCCCGGCAAGATGCTGTTGGTGCGGTAGTACATCCAGCCGAGGAGCAGCCCGATGAGGAAGGCGTGAATGAACTGCGCCCAGTTCATGTGCAGGGCGCCGAAGATGAGCGCGGAGATGATGATGGGCAGCCAGTGCATGCGGCTGCTGAAGAAGCGCAGCAGCGTGCGCAGGATGGCGCCGCGGAACACGAGTTCTTCCACCAGCGGCGCAAAGATGCCCACTGCAACGTAGCCCAACGGCTCCGAGAGGATGCCCTCAAAGAGCTGCTGCGTAGGTTCCGGCAGCTGGATATCTACCTGTTCGACCAGAAACTCCGACGGGATGATGGTGCCCACGGCCAGTATCGTTACCCATGCAAACACCGCCCAGGGCTTGGAACGCAGGTAAGTACGCGAAACGGGTGCCCAGCCACGCCACACGAAAAGCACCAACGTGAGCAGACTACTCAATATGGTAGCCACGATGATGAGCGTGCTGCCAAGGCCGAACGAGCCTTGCAGCAGGGCGTCGGTTATCTGCGCGGCACTCTTGCCGCCTGCTATCATGTTGCCTGTTGCCGTGAGCACGAGGCATACATACTGCAAGAGGGCAAAAACGATGATATACCAGATGATGTCGAGTATTCCTTTTCCTGTTCTTTTCATTCTCCTAAGTCGTTTTCAAATTGTTGTTCTACCTGTTTCTTATCTTCCTTCAGCTGGGCTATGAGGGCGCCAGTATCGGCGAACTTGCACTCCTGTCGTACGTGGTGAACGAACGAGACGAGCAGCTGCTGGCCGTAGAGATTGCCGGTAAAGTTAAAGATGTGCGTCTCTACCGAAACGCTGTCGCCGCCAAAGGTGGGGCGCGTACCGATGTTGGTCATGCCCCGGTGCTCGGCTACCTGCTGCTGCAGGCGCACCTTCACGCCGTAAACGCCCGCCGCGGGCAGCAGTTGGCCGTAGGCCGAAGTGTCCAAGTTGGCCGTGGGAAAGCCCAGTTTGCGGCCTTCCTTGTAGCCGTCGACCACCTGCCCTATAATGGTATAGGGATAGCCCAGGCACTGGTTGGCCAGTTCTATCTCGCCCTCCTTGATGAAGGAGCGGATGACCGAGGAGCTCACCTTGACGCCGTTGAGCACGAAAGCCTGATGCTGAACCACCTCGATGCCCAGCTCGCGGCCGTAACGCACGTAGTCGTCGAAGCCTTCGGTGCGATTATGACCGAAGCGGTTGTCGTAACCGATGACGAGCTTACGCACGTTCAGGCGGTCGCGCAGGACGGTGCGCATGAAGTCGTAGGCCGAGAGCGAGGCCGTTTCAAGGTCGAAGTGCAGCAGTGCGCAGACGTCAATGCGCGTCTTGGAGAGCTGCAGCAGCTTAGCGTCGAGCGTGCTGAGCAACTTGGGTACATAGTCGCTGTGGAGCACCTGGCGCGGGTGACGGTCGAAGGTAATGACTACCGACCGCATGCCCGAGGCCTCGGCTTCGGCCACCACGTGGCTGATGAGATACTGGTGGCCGCGATGTACGCCATCGAAGAAGCCGATGGTGGCCACGCAGGGCACGCTGAGATGGGTTTCGCTGTTTATCTTGATAGTATCCATTGCTCGTAAGCCGACTTATGTTTCAGGTCTCTCGCCCCGACTGCTGCCGGGCTATTAGTCTGCGCATCCTTCTCCAAATGCCCGTTGAGGCGGGAGAGCGTGGGGCAAACAGGGTAGGGGCAGTTTCGGCTTTTGCTGTGCTGCCCGCTCCCGGTTACCATGAGATGCGCCCCCTGCACAGAGTTCCCTGTGTGGCAAAGGTACAAAATTTCGGCAGATATAACGCATTATCCCCTGTTATTTTGGCTTTTCCGTCGCTTTGAAGTCAAAATAACAGGGGGATGAAATGATAAATATCGTTCGATTACCAGATAGTGGTAACGCCTTTACCAGATAGTGGTAAAAGGATTACCAGATAGTGGTAACGCCATTACCAGATAGTGGTAAAGCGATAGTTCGGCAGGTGTAAGGCAGGCAAACACAGTTTCCAGCCAAGGCGCTACAAAGCAGTTTTGCCTATTTCGTTGGGGTCTTTAAAGCTCCTTACATAGTTGCCATTCTTAAAATAGTGGTAACCCGCGTAATCAACATCCTTTATGCTCCGGCCGATAAGGGAACTGAAGAAAGCGTCAATGTATTTAGACCGCCACTTGGTTTTATAGGCCTGGGTTTCTATCATTAAGATGGGCAGCTTTCCGTTGACTGCTCTGAATACATCGTCGTACAAGTTCGAGATGATAAGCAAGTCGGCTTTCTGCTTCTTGCAGATATTAGCCAACGTGGCGGGTGTAACGCAATTAGGGGCGGTACAGTAGGGAGTATAGTCGTAAACAACTACCTTCTCGCGCGTAGCAAGGTACTCTTTTACCTGCTCTGGGGTAACGGCATATACGTTCGAGAGGTCGTGTATGTCGGCTATCTTCCCTTTGTAATGGATTACCTTCCCTTGTTCACTCTTGGACAAATGGGAATAACCGGACGTTAAGCCTGATATTCGGCAAGACGCCAAAGCAAATACAGCAAAAGCTAATAAAAGGTTTTTGTTCATGTTGGTGTTTGTTTGGTGATATTATTCCATGGGTTCTATCTTGATGAAATTAGTTTTGCGTCTCCTTCCGCTTGCGCAGCAGGCGGCGTATCCAGCGCCAAATCTCGCCTGCCCAGAGCACAGCCGACGTGGCAACGATTATCTTTAGCCATGACTCAGCCGTAAGAGGAACCGTTCGGAACATCTTTCCACCGAAGGTAACGATGAGCCACTGGCCGCACAGAATGAGCACGAGTACGAGCATGAGACCCTTGTCGAGCACGAAATGGCGGAATGCGGAGCGGTCGGAACCGAGGGTCTTGGCGTTAAAGAGATTCCAGAACTGCAGCATGACAAAGGTGGTGAAGAACATCGTAAGTTCGTAGCTCTGCATGCCCGGGTCATCGTCGTGCAGACATTTATAAAGGTATGCGAACATGATGAGGAAGAAGGAGATGCCGCAGAAGAGGATGCCACGGCTCATGCCGGGCGTAAGGATGAAGTCTGCCTGGCTGCGGGGCTTCTCGTTCATCACGTCGCGCGAGGGCGGAAGAGACGCCAGGGCGAGGGCTGCAAAGGTATCCATGATGAGGTTTACCCACAGTATCTGGGTTACCGTGAGCGGCATCTCGGTGCCTATCACGGAACCGCCCAGGACGAGCAACAGTGCCGTTACGTTGACAACGAGCTGGAAGAAGAGAAAACGCTGGATGTTCTTGTACAGCGAACGGCCCCACATCACGGCGTTGGCGATGCTGCCGAAGGAGTCGTCGAGCAGTGTCATGTCCGAAGCCTCCTTGGCAACGCTGGTTCCGGAGCCTAACGACAGGCCCACGTGAGCATAGTGCAGGGCGGGTGCGTCGTTGGTACCGTCGCCCGTAACGGCCACTATCTCGCCCCGTTTTTGCAGCATTTCCACCAACCGCTGCTTGTCGGTTGGGCGCGCACGGCTCATTACCCGTATCTGCGGAGCCCGCTCGTAGGCTTCCTCATCGCTCAGTGCAGCCCACTCTGGGCCGGTGATGAGATGGGGATTGGGTGATGGGTGATGGGTGTTGGGTGATGAGGGCTGGGTGTTGGGGGCTGGGTGTTGGGTGCAGGAGGAGGGCATATCGTCGAAGAGATGAGCCTGGCGGCCTATCTCTACGGCAGTAGCTGAGGTGTCGCCGGTTACGATTTTCACCTCAATACCGGCGCGCTGGCACTGTTGTACGGCCTGCGGAACGTCCTCTCGAATGGGGTCGCTGATGGCTGCAAAGCCCTGGAAAGTACCGTTGCAGGCAAAGGCGAGGGTGCGCATGGCCTTGTGCTGGTAGGTGGCAAGCTGCGCGTCGGCCTGCCGGCGGGCTTCGGGCTCCATGTTGCACATATCCATTACTATCTCCGGCGCACCTTTCACAAACCGGTATTCGCGGCCACGGAACAGGCAGCGGGTGGCCATCATCTTCTTTTCGGTAGAGAAAGGCTGCTGCCCCAGCACGGTTGCCTCACGCCGCAGACTGCGGTAATCGAAGCCTTGCTGCTGCACCCAGAGCAGCAGAGAGGCCTCGGTGGGGTTGCCGATGCCGTGACCATCGGCAAGTTCAGCGGTGGAGTTGGCCGCTATGGCCGTTGCCATCAGGCTGTTGTCGCCGTGGGCAATCATCATTTCGCCTACCTGCATCTTGTTCTGCGTCAGCGTTCCCGTCTTGTCGGTGCATATCACAGTTACGGCTCCCATCGTCTCGCAGGCATGGAGCTTACGCACCAGGTTGTTCGACTTGAGCATGCGCCGCATGTTGAGTGCCAGCGAAAGGGTAACGGCCATGGGCAGTCCTTCGGGTACGGCCATCACTATCAGCGTAACGGCCATCATGAAATAGTTGAGTACCACCTCGGCCATCTTGAAGTAGTCGGTACCCTGCCACACGGCGTGGTTGGTCAGGATGTCGTGAGCCAGGAAGATAACGAAGGCGGCAATAGCCACGGCCGACCCTATCTTGGAAATGAGTTTGGCCAGCTTGTCGAGCTGGGTGTTGAGGGGAGTCTTGGTGGGTGTTACCTCGGTAGACTTGCGGGCTACCTTGCCTATCTCCGTATGATCGCCTACAGCCGTCACTACAGCCTCGCCCCGGCCGCTCATCACCATCGTGGAGCGCAGCACCATGTCGCGGGGATAGGTGGACTCGTCGTGCTCGCGGCGGTTGTCGACAGACTTGGCACATATCGGCTCGCCCGTCAATGACGACTCGTCGATCTGCAGGTCGACGGCATGCACGAGCTTTCCGTCGGCCGGAATCTCGTCGCCCACCTCTATCAATATCACGTCGCCCACCACAACATCCTTGCGCGGAATTTCGCATACGCGGCCCTCGCGGCGCACCTTGACCAACTGCTCCTCACCCAGGGCGTTGAGGATGTTGAACTTTTTGGCTGCATCGCGCTCAAAATAGAAGCCTACCGTGGTGGCGAAAAAGATGGCTAAGAAGATGCCGATGGTTTCAATAAAGTCGTTTTCTACGAACGCCAGCACCAGCGAAATGGCCGCTGCAACCAGCAGAATGCGGATAATAGGGTCGCGGTACTTGTCGAGATAAAGTTTCCAGAGCGAGGTGCGGGGAGGTGGCGTGAGCAGATTTTCTCCATACTTCAGTCTGCGTTCCAATACCTCTTGTCCGCTAAGTCCTTGTGTAATGTCTATATCCTTTGTCGTGTCAGCAACCATGTCTGTTTTTGTTTATTTCTGCAAATTTACTCAAATTCGGCCTAATCGGTTATTATTCTATATTATTTAACTTAAAAGCAGAGAGGCATTGGCGGGAATTGCCTTAACTTTGTAGTTCCAAACATTCAAACTTAGAAGCATGATTAAAAGATTTTTCGCTCTCTGTGTGCTGTTTTTTACGTTTTTGTCGCTCTCGGCCAAGGTGCCCGTTTACGTCTGGCAGACATGGAATAACAACAACACCGAGCAGTCGCTGCGCAAGGAATACAAGCTGTGGAAGAAGCACGGTGTGGTAGGCGTGTGTGTGAATGCCGGCATGGATGCCGCCAAAATAGCCGTTGCGGCAAAGGCGGCACATCGCGAGGGGCTGGAGTTCCACGCCTGGATACCCACCATGTTGCAGGAAGGGCTCGACCCGTCCTGGTACACCGTGAACAGGTTAGGACAGTCGGCTCATGACCATCCGGCCTATGTAGACTATTACAAGACGCTCGATCCGCGTAATCCGAATGTCAGGAAATGGCTCGTAGACAAGTTCTCGGCACTCTCCAAGATTCCCGATCTGGATTATATTCAGCTTGACTATATCCGCTATGCCGACGTTATCCTGGCCAAAGGGCTGTGGAGCAAATACGGCCTGACGATGAACGGTGAATATGCCAATGCCGACTACTGCTATTGTGACGACTGCGTGAAGGCTTTCAAGGAGCAGTCGGGAATCGATATCCGCAAGGTGACCGACCCTTCTAAAATCAAGGAATGGGCGCAGTTCCGTCAGGATGCCGTAACGGATCTGGTCAACATGATAGTGGAAGCTGTGCACAAAAACGGCAAGAAGGTGAGTGCCGACGTGTTCCCCGGCCCCCGCAGTCATGCCATCTGGATGGTACGCCAGGAGTGGAACAAGTGGAATCTGGATGCTGTGTTCCCCATGAACTACAACGACTTCTACATGGAGCCGGCCTCGTGGGTAAGGCAGGTAACGGCCGAGGAAGTGCAGAGCCTGGGCGGTAAGCAGACGCCCGTGTACAGCGGCCTCTTTATTTGTAAGGACTGGCAAAACAAGGCAAGCGTCATCGACCCCGAGAATTCCGGTCTGCTGCCTTCTGAAATAGGTGAGGCAGTAAAAGGAAGCATGCAAGCCGGAGCCGCCGGAGTGTGCCTCTTCACGCCCTACAGCATGACAGCCGAGCATTGGAAAGCCTTGGATGAAGCTATCAAATAGCTGTATTCGTCCGTTCCAAAAAGACTTTTTACCGAAAATATTTGGATATTTGCAATAAACCAAGTATCTTTGCACCCACAAACTTATTCCCTCATGGAATAAGCCGGACTTGTAGCTCAGTTGGTTAGAGCAACAGACTCATAATCTGGAGGTCCCAGGTTCAAGCCCTGGCTGGTCCACTACTGAAAATCAAGGAGTTACAGCAATGCAACTCCTTTTTATTTGTTCTTCTGTGAAATTCAGGTGAAATTCAAAACGAGAAACATTAGGTAAATGGTTTCGTGAAATTTTATAATATTACATTAGATAGGACTATGATAGAATTTAGTAAAGCAGTTTTGTCATGCATGATATTATCCCTGTTCCATTCCATTCAACGACTATCGTCTATTTATTGGAAAATTCGATTCTTTCTTAAATTCTATACCTTCTATCCGCACTATCTCAAAATATTTTTTATATTGGGATACGCGAGTTAGGAATCAGAAAGTATTTGTAAAAGTTGCTAATCTCGTTATTTATTTATATCTTTATACTTGAAAACAAGCAAGTTATAAATGTTGTTCGTAGTATTGCACTTGCAGGTTGACTCTTTAACTGCTAGTACAATTATTACTGAACGGATTTTTTCCTACAGGAAGCTAAGGGTGTTTTTGCTTTTTTGCGACATTAATAATAAAGAAAGACTATTGAATCTAATGTTAATCAGTGCTGAGAAACTTAAACTGCTGATCCACGAGATGTCTTTCAATGCCTCCGAGGATGCATTGAAAGAGATTTATATAGCCTATTATTCCAAACTCTTTGATTTGGCATATTACTATGTGAGGTCGCGGCAACTGGCTGAAGAAATCGTTCAGAATTCATTCATGAGTCTGTGGGAACGGAGGAAGGGATTGCAGGAAGTACATAACTTCGATTCATATGTTTATGGGATGGTAAGGAATATCTCGGTCAGCGCACTACGGAGGCAGCCTCGCCATGAAGGGTCTGATATAGAGAGTATGAGCTCTGGTACTCTGAAAACGACCGATACGCCAGAATCTCTCTACCTCTCGATGGAACTGATGGACAGATTATATGCGGCCATTAATCAGCTTCCTGAGCGATGTCGGTTGGTTTTCAAGTTGGTAAGAGAAGAGAACCTGAAGTATAAAGAGGTGGCTGCTATGCTGAATATATCAATCAAGACAGTTGAGGCACACATGGCATTGGCAATAAAGAAAATGAGGGAAGCTATTGAAGCGGAATAATTTTCCAGGGATACACTAAGGGTAAAACGGGAAAACGACGACTAATAAATAAAAGCATGAAGGAAACCATGGACTACAAAAATATTAACGCTATAATAGCAAAGGTATTGTCGCATGAGGCTACACTAGATGAGATAATTATCTTTGGAAAGTGGGTCAACGAAAGTCCTAATCATAAACGAGATATAGAAGTTCTTTCTGAGTTTTGGGATGTGGCATCAGATGCGGAGGCTCTGTCGACAGAGATATCATTCGATCGGAACAAGGATATGATCTTCGGGAGAAAGAATGACGACAATCACAAGGATAAAACCGGCTACGGGAGTCGCAAGAGACTTGTCTTCCTTTCGATAGCGGCGTCGGTATTGATAATTCTTTCGTTAGGAATTTATACATTGATAAACGGGTTAAACCCTTCACAAAACTTTGTGTTGTTGACACAGGACAATATCGCTCGCTATGTGTTGCCAGATAGCTCGGTAGTGGTATTGAACAAGAACAGCCGACTGACTTATTCCGACCGCTTTGTGGCGAATAACCGCAAGGTGAAGCTGGAAGGCGAAGCTTATTTTGACATACGGAAACATAATAAGAAGAGGTTTGTTGTCGAAGTAGGTAACTCTGAGGTTGAAGTCTGGGGGACAAAATTCAATGTCAATGCCTGTAATGCAACTGAAAGTATTACGACAACCCTCATAGAGGGAATAGTGCTTTTCAAAGGTGGTGGCCAAGAACGGTTAATGCAGCCAGACCAGCAATTGACCTATTATCCTAAACAAGGATTCATTAAAAATGCGAAAGTGGATGCCTGTTTGAGCGTAGAATGGAAAGACCATGTGTCTCGCTATACTTCTATCCCACTATCTGAACTTATTCTTCGCATAGAAGAACATTATAATGTGGAGATTGTGCTTGCCGATAAGTATAAAGATATGCGCGTATCAGGAGCACTTTCCAATAACCAAAGTTTGCATCAGACCCTGAATGTGATTCAGAGTAGTGTGGGATTCCAATGGAAAAAAGCGAAGGGAAAAATCATAATCTATTAATAATTGACCCCCCTAAACCTAAACAGAAATGATTAACAAACAACAAACACTAACTTTTATGCGGTTGGCATCATGGAAATTCATGGTATTTTTATGTATGCTTGTTTTGTCTGGGACAGTCAACGGTAATGCTCAACAGACAATACTGACTCAGAAATTGAAAATAGAGCATACAAAGATGTCCCTTCGCGATTTGTTTAGAACAATAGAGAAGCAGAGTAATTTTCTATTCTTCTATGTTGATGCTGATATAGACGGTATCATGGTTACACCGCCGTCGGGAAAGACAATCTCTAAAGTGCTCGATGCAGTATTTAAAGACCTGCCGCTCACTTATACTGTCAAAGACAGAAATATCACCATATCTAAGAAAGGCGTAAACACATCCATTTCGCAGAAGCAAGGCATCCTCCAAGGCTCTTTAATTAGCGGAACTGTGAGGGATGCACAGGGCGAACCATTGATTGGGGCCACAGTCACCATGAAGAACAATGCTTCGGTTGCGGCTGTTACCGACCTTGACGGGAATTTCTCACTATCTGCCCCGACCAATGCCGTACTGCTGGTGTCATATGTCGGGCATGAGACAAAGGAAGTGAAGGTCAGCGGTCGTAAAAATATTCATGTGGTACTGAGCGAAGGACAAAATTTGCTCAATGATGTCGTCGTGATTGGTTATGGAACCCAGCGTAAAGTGGATATAACAGGTTCTGTTTCAACAGTAAACATGGAAGACATGAAACGCTCGGTGGCAAGCAATGCTGGAGAAGCTTTACAAGGCCAGGTTGCGGGTGTAAATGTAAGAAACAGCGGATTACCCGGAAGTTCGTCCACCTTGGCTATTCGTGGTGTAACTTCATTTGGAAGCGTGACTCCGCTCATTATCGTTGATGGAATAGAAAGCAATCTGAACAATATCAGTGCGCAAGATATAGAATCCATCCAGGTGCTAAAGGATGCCCGGGTTGCTGCCATCTATGGTGTACGCGGTTCGAATGGTGTTATATTGGTTACAACAAAGAAGGGAAGCTCTGGTGCCGTGAAGATTACTTATAACGGTATGGCTGGCATAACCTTCCCTTTACATGGCAATGTCTTCAATCTGGCCAATTCTGAGGAATATATGCAGATTCTGAATGTCGGGCAGCCTGGTAATGAACTATTTGCCAATGGTATGCCTGACTATCTTTACAATTCACCTCTTGGCAGTGGTGTGGGGTTTGAAGGGGATGCCCAAGTGGCTGCAAGTAACTATTTTAGGGAAGATCCTAATAAAGGTTCGAACTATCTGATTCAGGCGGTAAATAAGAAGGGTACGGATTGGTTCCATGAGGCTTTTAAACAAGCATTTTTTCACGAGCATAATCTTTCGGTGTCTGGAGGCAGCGATAAGGCTCGCTATTTTTTCTCGCTGGGCTATCTTGACCAAAACGGAACTCTTACTGAGACCTACTTGAAACGCTATAACATGCGTGTAAATACGGAATTCAATATAGGCAAGTATATTAAGGTGGGTGAAAATTTCAACTTCTTCTATAAAAGCTATCTGCCGATGACCACTGGCTCTGCTTATGGTCGTATACCAGACTTGTACACATTGCTACCAATTATTCCAGTACATGACATTATGGGAAACTGGGGCGGGACATGGATAGGTCCACAATTAGGAGCAGTTTCAAATCCTGTAGCTGTTTTGAAGCGTACTGCAGCCAATTCTGACTACGACTCATATAATATGATAGGTAATATCTTTGCGGAGGCGACTTTATTTGAAGACTTGAAATTTAGGACAAGTTTCGGTATTAATAACTATAATACAACTTATCAGACTTTTGAGGGAGCGCAGGCAGAAAACGCGGAACGCAGTACGAAGACCAATTCTCTCTCGGTGAACGCCTTGCAAGGTTCTACTCTTACTTTTAGCAACACATTAAACTATAAGAAGAGTTTTGAAAAGCACAAATTGGACTTGTTAGTCGGTATGGAAACTATTAAGACCTATTCAAAGACCCTTAATGGGCAGTCTAATGATTTCTTTTCTGACAATAAACATTTCCTCTTTTTGCAGAATGGTGCAGAGCGGTTGCCGGGTTCCAGTAGTATAGGTCATACGGCTCTATTATCTTATTTTGGTCGTGCGGATTATAGCTATGATGATAAATATCTAGTAGGTATAACCATTCGGAGGGATGGCTCTTCATACTTCGGTTCCGAGAACCGATTTGGAACTTTCCCCTCTTTCTCCATTGGGTGGCGAATCTCACAGGAGAAATTCATGCAGGGCATCTCTTGGCTTAACGATTTGAAATTGAGAGCCAGCTATGGCGTACTCGGCTCCCAGAATAATGTTGCGGCTCAAAATCAGTATTCTACTTATGCCAGCAGCCTGTATCTTTCTGCCTATGATATTTCGGGTACCAGTAATTCCGTCGTAATGGGCATGTATCGGCAGCGCATCGGTAACTCTGCAACAGGTTGGGAAGAAGATATAGTGCAGAATATAGGCTTGGATGTTGTAGCATTCAATAATTCGTTTGACCTTCAACTGGACATTTACAAGAAAAGAATCAATGGTTTGCTGCTCACCGAACCGTTGCCGTCTGTAATCGGTGCTTTGGTAACCTCACCTACGGTTAATATCGGTGATATCCAGAATGTAGGTTTTGACCTTTCCGCCAGATATCGTTTCCGTGTAGGCGAGTTTAACAACTCCGTAGCTTTCAATATTTCCCATTACAAGAATAAGATTGTAGATCTTCCCGATCCTGGATATTTTAACTCGGGATCTGCAAGAAATGAGGAGGGACATCCTACCGGAATGTTTTATGGTTATAAAATTATGAAGATTTTCGACAGTCAGGAAGAGGTTGATAATGCACCGACTCAAGACGGAGCTGCTCCAGGTCGGTTTAGGTATGTAAATACGAACGATGACGACAAAATCAACTCGGAAGACCGCCAGTATTTAGGTAGCCCACACCCAGATTTTACCTATGGGTTTATCTTGGGGACACAATACAAGGGATTTGATTTGTCGGCTCAGTTCTATGGTGTACAAGGAAACACTATTTATAATCAAGTAAGAATGTCAACAGAATTTTTCGCAAGTAATGTAACAGGTAATAAGAGCCGAAAACTGTTAAATGCATGGACACCGGAGAATACGAAAACGACGGTTCCGAAGATAGAAAATGTGCAGACATTCAGTACCACCAATGTTTTTAACTCATACGCTTTGGAAGACGGTTCTTATCTCCGCTTGAAGACCTTGACCTTGGGTTATACATTCAATCCTGGAAGCTCGCTGATGCGTCGGTTGCAGATTTCCAATCTGCGTATCTACTTTCAGGCAAGTAATTTGTTTACCATCACTAACTATTCGGGGGCAGACCCTGACATTAGTGGCGGGTCTCCGGCCAATTTTGGTGTGGATGTAGCAACTTATCCTACCAATGAGCCTAAAATAAACTTTGGACTTACCATTACTTATTAAACAACCAATCACAACCTAATAATAAACAACAATGAAGAGAATAATAAAGCTGTTAGGACTCATGATCATGGCTCTGCTGGTTTCTTCATGCAATGAGGATATGCTGGACATAGCTCCTTATGGAGTTGTGGATGGAAATGTGTTGGCAAACAGACAGGGTATAGATCAACTGTTAATTGGTTGCTATGCAACCCTTGACGGGAAAGCCTCGGAGGATAATTATGTATGGAATAACTTCTGGGCTTCTGACGATGCTCGCATGGGATCGAATGCTGGCGTAAGTGCTTTTGACGCATTCTTGATAGATCCGACCTATGGTGAGATTGCTACACGGTGGAAAACACTGTATGGATTCATTAATCGTTGCAACTCTGTACTTGAAGTTTTACCAAAGGCGACAGATATGAGTGATACGGAAAAGGCTGTCGCCGCTGCACAAGCGCGGTTTATTCGGGCATATACATATTTCTGGTTGGCCGTGATATGGAAAAATGTACCCTGGATTGATGAAACGATCAGCTATGGTGAGAAGAATTACTTCGTTTCAAATATGGCAACAGACATCTATGGCAAGATAGAAGAGGATTTAATCTATGCCGCGGACTACCTGCCGGAGACATGGAGTGAGGTGGGGCGTATCAACAAATGGGCTGCTAAGTGTATGTTGGCTAAGACTTATATGTTTCAAAAGAAGTTCAGTGAGGCAAAGACAATTCTGGACGATGTAATCGCTAATGGCAAAACTTCTAAGGGATTGAAATATCAGCTGCTTCCCAAGTACCGGGATAATTTTCGTACGGCAACCAAAAATGGTTCAGAGGCAGTGTTTGAAGTTCAAATGGCTGTAAACGACGGCACGAGTAACGGCGTAAATGGAAATCCGATGAGTTTCCAGAATGGAACCTATGACGGACTCGCCAACAAAGGATATGGATGGTATCAGCCTACTTTTGATCTGGTAGACGCATTTCAAACAGACGAGACAACGGGCCTTCCATTGTTGGATAACTATTATGAGACTCCAATTAAGAATGATTATGGCATAGCCTCGACGACAAGATTCACACCATATACAGGAACCTTGGATCCGCGCTTGGATTGGTGTGTGGGTAGACGAGGTCTCCCCTATCTGGATTGGGGCAATCACCCCGGGAAGTCTTGGATAAGGAATCAAAATAATGGAGGCCCTTATAGCAGTATCAAGCATGCTGCGGAAAAGGCTACAGTATCGTCTGATCGCCAGGGCACGAATTATACGAATGTACCTTATGATGCTATTCGTTTTGCCGATGTTCTGTTATGGGCTGCAGAGTGTGAGGTTGAAGTGGGCAGTCTGGAGAAGGCAGAGGAATATGTGAATTTGATCCGCCAGAGGGCTTCAAATCCAGATGGGTTCGTAAGAAAATATTCTAATGGAACTTTCTTAAGCAGTTATGCCGCCAACTATAAGATTGGACTTTACACAGGACAGTTTGCAGCGAATGGCAAATCATATGCCCGCAAGGCGGTTAGATTTGAAAGAAGACTAGAGTTGGCAATGGAGCACCATCGCTATTTCGACCTGTTGAGATATGATGGTAATGATTTCGATTTGGAATCGTATATGGATACATTCATGAAGCGTGAAGGTGCCCGATTAACAAACAGTCCGAACAACCTCTACTTGCAGGGTGATTTTGTTCGCGGGAAGAATGAGCTATACCCCATTCCGCAAGTGGAAATAGACCGAAGCATCAGGCCTGACGGAACACTGGCCTTAGTGCAAAACCCAGGCTATGATTAAAAAACTTTGAAATCGCAATAGTGTCACTTAAATTAAAAAAATATGAAAACAAAGAAAAATTTTATATGTGTTATCACATTATGCACCTTAGTGCTTGCCTCGTGTGGAGGTGACGGAGATGACCCCATGGTGATCCCAACTCCATCTGCACCCACAACGCCGATAAGTGGCGATATTGATATTAATTTCTCATTTGACTATGTCAATAGCAAAGATTCACGCCCGTTGATGCAAAGTAATTCTTTCTCTCAACAGCAGAAAGATAGTCTGCAGACGGCATTCACTCAGGAAATGGGAAAGGTGAATGGAAAAAGAAGCAAGGTGGTTACGGCCGCAACTTTTCTGGTGTCTTTGAAATGTAGGGTTCCTTATGGGCACGAATGGAAAGTAACAGATACACATGACTATGACTATGTAGGTCGATACACTAAGAAAGGGCTCTTCTTGAATGAGTTCGTGGAAAACGGATCAACGCATAAGCCATGGGGGGAGATGATTCCGACACATCCAAGATACCCACGCCAAAATATTAAGAATCTTGGAGATGAATACGAGAATGGCTTGCATTGCTCGTCCTATATAGGCTGGTGCTTGTTTAATGGCAATGCCGTAACAGATGTGGCGTTATTAGAAAAGACTTATGCAAATGACTATAGGACTTTCCCGAGCACGAAGGAACTAGCTCTCAAAGGAAATGTAGACTTAATCAGGGTGGGAGATTTAATTGGTTTTCCTGGGCACATCGCTATCGTAATTGGTATCAAAGGAGATCTTGTCGTCTATGCGAGTGCAGAAGGTGGGTCTGCCTATCCGGGAAAGGGAATTTCATGGCTGACTTTCAATAAGAAAACTATAGATTTTGATAAGTTCACATACAAGTATTTCATTCAGATGAATAAGGTGTATGGTGACTGATAATGGAGAGGGGTGCGGTTCCAGATACGGCCCCCCGCCATTTAGAAAATTAACACGAGAAAAATCCTATAATTCAATTTATACTATCTATCTAAAAACTATAATTATGGAAAATAATACTCTACTTCTATCTATGGTTCTGCTTGTTGCAATGCCTGGACAAGCTCAGCAATATGTGAATCCTTTGGAGCGTTGGGCTCAATATAATGTTGGTGAATTGAATACTTTTACTACGGGAGATGAAGATATAACTCGAGGAAATTACTATCAGTTTGGTCGTAATGTAGCCTTAGCTAGCGAAGGTGAGGTCCTTTATTGGGCTAATCAAGGTGGTCCTTATGAGGATGGTTCACCACAAAACTACAGAGTGTGGCATATTCATTTGCTTAACAACTTCAATGGTGCAGGTAATTGGTGTACTGGAGGGTTGGCAGCCGAGAAATGGGAAGATGTGGTAGCAAGAACCGTTGCTAATGGTGCCCCTCCTGCTGGAACTTTCGAGGGGTATGATTACACGGTTGATGGTTATGTGGGTAATAATGGCGGATCGCCAGCACCAAAAGGGTGGCACTTACCATCACTTGCAGAAGCAAAATCCCTGATAGCCTTTAAAATTACATATGGAGAAGTGAATGAATCAGACTTTACGGAAACGGATGTTGACATCCTTGGTAATGGGCAGAAACAAAACTACAAGTCTGATTACCGGTCTGTTGATCAGCTTACAGTTGTAGCTCTACGATTTAAGGGAACCCCTTATGAAACGGCCTATTATTATAGTTTTCATAATGCCGAAGGCTTAGAGATAAACACCTTTGAGATCCGTGCAAAACCATCAAATGGTGCAACTATTGATCAAATAAAGGCTTGGACGATAGGAGATTGGGGTGATGCCGTCGTTCGGTATTTCCCGACTACAGGTCTCCGGAGAACTGGCGATCGTCTCGTTGTTATGGACTCACAAGCCTTTTATTGGGTGGGAGAAGCTAGTGATGCAAACAAGGCTCATACGATAACATTTAATGATACCCGTGTACTCATCAGCAACACTCACATCAAAAGCAATGCCTATGCTCTTCGCTGTGTCAGGGATTATGAAGGACCGGCCACAAATATTGTTGACCAGAATGCAGAAGAACTGTTTGTTGGTCAGGAGAATGGAAATCTGGTAGTATCTAAACATTCTTTGGTAAGAAACGCAGTCTATGTTTATTCGCCAGCAGGTACTATTATATATCAAGCACGAGCTAATAGTAATAAGCTATCGGTGCAACTCCCCAAAGGTATCTATTTGGTGAAAGTCGGTAATATCTCCAAGAAGGTCATTATAAAATAATTTTCAGACATCAAGTACAAATCACTATATTATGAACAAAAAATTAAATCGTAGAGATTTTTTAAAGACTGCAGCCTTTGCTGGAACCGCATTGGCATTTAATCCGCAGTTTGCTTTCAGTAGAAACATAGCAACTCCTACGCGCAAGGAAAGATTGTCTATCGGTGTAATTGGTGTCGGAATGAGAGGCCGCCATCTGATGAATCTAGCCTCTCGAGAAGAGAATGTCGTTATAACAGCTATATGCGATGTAAGTCAGTCGGCAATAGATCTGGCACAAGGAATCTTAGAGAAAGGAGGACATAAAAAAGCTGTGGCTTATACGGGGAGCGATTATGCTTATAGAGATCTGTTAAACAGGAAAGACATAGACGGAGTCATCATCGCTGCGAATTGGGATTGGCATGTCCCAATGACTATAGACGCAATGCGTGCAAAGAAATATGTTGGATTAGAGGTTCCGGCAGCGATGACAATGGAGGATTGTTGGAAGTTGGTAGAGGTTTATGAAGAGACCCATACCAATGTGATGTTCTTGGAAAACTGCTGTTATGATAGAGAATGCATGGCAATCCTGCAGATGTTGAGAGACGGCATGTTTGGTATTCCTATGCATGCCACTTGTGGTTATCGACATTCCGCATGGGGAAGTGAGAAATGGTTAAAACCGGTTAATACAACAACCAAAATCGAACATTTCGTGAAGTATTCAGCACTGCGCAACGCAGACCAATACCCAACGCATGGAATAGGCCCTGTTGCCAACTGGTTCAATATTAACAGGGGCAACAGATTCTTATATTTGACCTCGACGGCTACGAAGCCACAAGCAATCAATGAGTTTGCCAGACAACATAATAATCCTAATGCTAATTACAAATTCAAGCAAGGGGATGTCGTAACGACAGTGATCAAGACAATCAAGGATGAAACTATTGTTGTCAACTATGACAATTATCTTCCACGCCCCTACTCAAGAGATTATTCTCTTCAAGGAACAAATGGCATATGGAGTGGTCTGTATTTAGGGCGAGGTATCTATTTCGAAGGTAAATCACCGAAAGACAAGTGGGAAAAAGAGAAGGAGTATGATGCCTATATGGAAAAGTATGACCACCCTTTGTGGAAAGATTTTTATGCAAAGGCTCAGAATGCAGGTCATGGCGGAATTGACTACTTCACGATTAAAGAATATATTAGAAGCGTAAGGGAGAGTGCGTATCCACCAATTGATATTTACGATGCAGTTACATGGAGTTCGATAATTCCTCTCTCTGAGGCATCATTAGCCAAAGGAAGTACTCCAGAGTTCTTCCCTGATTTTACAAAAGAAAGATGGAAAACGCGTAAACCCATGTTTGGATTGTAATAAAAAAAGTTTAAAAAATCACATATTGGATAGAAGGGAAAGATTACCAGTAGTTGTCAGCTGCTTGTTGAGATAGCAATAGCAGCATCAACTTTGGTAATCTCCTTTGTCCAGTTTTGTGGATGTCTACTACTTTTGTAGTACGATAAATCTATCTTT
The DNA here is from genome assembly GCA_900199655.1 of Prevotellaceae bacterium KH2P17. Lineage (GTDB taxonomy): Bacteria > Bacteroidota > Bacteroidia > Bacteroidales > Bacteroidaceae > Prevotella. The sequence continues at coordinate 16,206 of FZRE01000002.1, read as the reverse complement.
TTATCTGTATTAACATTTTATGAAACTATATTATCAATATCGCATGTTTATGCTTATTGGGGGAGTATTGTCTTTCAATTCTCCATCTGCTGCACAAAAAAAATGGACGATAGATGATATCTTACATACAGAGCGGATAGTTTCCGCAACGATATCTCCCGATGGCAATTATGTGTTTTATCAGACTGGCTATACTGCTGACGGGTATTATCCTGTAAAGCCGTCGCATTTTTATGCGATTAATATAGAGAAAAGAAAGTCGATAGAGTTAGAAATGCACTCTGCTGTTAGTTCGCCAAATCCTAATGCTCGTTTCATCCAATGGTCGCCAGATTCTAAATATATAGCTTATTTAGCTCCGCTATCCAATTCGGAAAAGAAATGTCAGCTTTGGCTAATAGCACCACAGGGTGGAAAGCCAAAGAGGATAACTAATTCTGACAATAATATAACTGTTTATTCGTGGGCTCCTGATGGATCCAAGATTCTATATGTAACAGATTTGTCTATTTCTAAGGAAGAGTATTACTATAAGAGAGAATGGGGAGAGGTACTGTCCCCAGAAGAAAGAACATGGACGCGTAAAAAGATTGTCTGGGTAAAGAATCTGTCGACTGGCTTAGTTAGCCAGTTGACAGATAGTATAGTACTAATGGGAACTCCTCAATGGTCACACGATAGTAGGGAAATAGCTTATATCAGTGAAGGAAGTGATGGAATACCCCATCTCTATAAAAAGGGTATAGAGCAAAAAGCGCGTGCGCATATCATTAGCAATCTTGGGGATAGTGTAAGATTCTTTGCATGGGCTCCGAATAATAATACGATAGCCTATATTTGTTCTGGTATAGAGCAAGCTGCTTATGTAAATTATCATGAGAGTACTCCTTTCTTACCGGCAAATATTTGGCTCTATTCTCCAGGAGAAAAAAACAAAAAACTCACAGAACAAGCTTTTCCGCAACTTGCCAGTCTTATTTGGGCAAATAATGGAAAGCAGCTTGTCTTTATTGCCCGTTCCCCAGAAACGGCTGTGTCGAAAGAGTATAATCGGTATATGCAATTATATATGTATATTATTTCTGTCGTTGATGGCAAGTCAAAAACCATAGCGGATGGAATGGACTTTTTTCGGGGAGGTGAGAATATTACATGGTCAAAAGATGATAAGCAAATTTGGTTTGTCAATGGAGAGGGTGTTGGATATAATTTATTTAGGGTAGATGTGGGAAATGGGAAGGTCTCTCATGTTACCTGTGGAAAAGACTGCAATAATATTGCCAGCTTTGATAAAAAAATCACAAAAGTTTCTTTTATCCGGCAAAATGTTAATTTAAAACCTGATGTTTATGTTTCGGAACTTTGTCGGTGGAACCCTCGTAAGATAACAGACATCAATCCAGGGGTAGAGCAGTATGCAAATGAACATGGAGAGATTATATCATATTCCTGTGAAGGGTGGAATATAGAAGCCCTGTTGATTAAACCGCCAGGTTTTAACCCCAAGAAAAAATATCCACTCATTGTTGTGGTACACGGAGGTCCCAACTGGCATAAATTAAATGACTGGCAACCAGATTGGGAACAATACCCCTTGAAGGCTTTTTCCGCAGCAGGATATGTTCTTTTGTTCCCAAATTTCCGTGGTAGTGCCAATTATGGCCCAGATTTTATCAAAACGACACATTATGATTTGGGGGGACAAGATTATAGGGATGTTATGAGAGGAGTAGATTATCTCATTAGTCAAAATTATATAGATGAAACCAAAATGGGAATTTGCGGTTGGAGCTATGGTGGCTTCTTGACACCATCTATCATCACAAAGACAAATAGATTCAAAGCTGCTCAATTTGGTGCAGGACTGCCAAGTATAGAAGCCATGTATGGCAATTTATGGACAGTAGAAAGAATCCTCCATAAGGCATTTGAAGATTATCCGTGGGATAATGGGGCGATGCATTTGCAATATTCACCTTTATATCATACAAATAAAGTAACAACTCCAACTTTAATCCAGCATGGGGATAAAGATCCTCGTTGTCCAGTCAGCGGTGCAGTTTTATTCTATAAAGCCTTGAAATCATACGGGATACCAACGGTTTTGGAAATATATCCGAGGATGGGACATAGTATTACTGATCCTGTGCTTTATAGGCGGATTCTTACAAAAAATCTGGAGTGGTTTAATAAATGGTTAAAGGAAGACACAACAACATCATTTGAAAGAATATATCCAAGGAATCAGAAGCAAAGTAAATAAGAAAAAAACTATGAAATCAAAGATTTTTTTAATAATGCTACTATGTTCCATCTTTGGAGTAGTTGCTCCCGCCCAAACATCTGATGATAGTTTGCTTATTTTAAATACGAATGATTTATCTTTAATATTTGAAGTTAATAAAGAAGGGACTCTTCTGCATCGTTATTTTGGACAACGAATATCTACATCTTCATTTTTTTTATCAAAAGAAATATATAGAGTACCCGATTATGGAACTCCAAATGAGGCTTATTCCACTATGGGAGGCAAGAACTTTAGAGAGCCTGCGTTGAGAGTTACTCATTATGATGGCGATCTAAATACAGAATTGTATTACGAAAAATCAAAGAGAGTTATTAAAAAAGAACAGGGAATAGAGGAGATGACTATCTTAATGAGAGATAGAAAACATCTTCTCGAGGTGAGACTTGTTTATCAAGCTTATCAAAAGGAAAATGTTTATGCGATGTCGTCCGAGATAATTAATAATGAAAAAGGCAACATTGTCTTACATAGTTTTTATTCGTTTTATCTCCCTGTTGAAGCTAATAAATATTTTCTTACTCATTTTTATGGAACGCCTACTGCAGAAATGTCTATGAATCAGATAAGGCTGAGTCATGGGATAAAAAGCATAGAAACAAAGAAAGGTATCCGGACGACACATGGCGAGAATCCGTCATTCCTGATTTCATTAGATCATTCAATATCGGAAGATTATGGAGAAGTGATAGGAGGAGCCTTGGCCTGGAGTGGAAATTTTAAATTAAACTTTGAGTTGGATGAGTTTAATGTACTAAATATCTCTGCAGGAATTAATCCGTATGCGTCAGAGTATCATCTGAAGAAAGGGCAACGATTTCAAACGCCAATGATGATATTTACTTATAGTAATAATGGGGCAGGCAATATTAGTAGGCATATACATGACTGGGCAAGGCGAGATGGCCTGTATATGCCAGACCAAATCCGCCCCATCGTCCTGAATAGCTGGGAAGGGGTTTATTTTGACTTTACGGAAGCTAAATTGAAAGAGATGATTGATGGGGCCTCGAATTTGGGCATAGAAATCTTTGTCCTTGACGATGGATGGTTTGGTAATAAGTATCCCCGCAATAATGCAAAGATGGGGTTGGGGGACTGGCAGGTTAACAAAGAAAAACTTCCTAATGGTCTTGATAATTTGGCAGAATATGCTGCAACCAAGGGAATGAAATTCGGAATCTGGATAGAGCCGGAGATGGTCAACCCAGAAAGTGAGTTGGCTAAGCTGCACCCTGATTGGATTGTAAAGGCGCAAGGACGCAGTATTCCTACTCGTAGGAACCAGTGGGTTCTTGATGTGTCGAATCCGGCAGTTCAAGACTTCATCTTTCATACATTTGATACTGTACTCAGTCAATCAAAAAATATCTCATATGTGAAATGGGATGCTAACAGGCATCTTGAGTCTATAGGCTCCTCGTATATGGATGCAAACAGCCAGTCTCATTTTTTCATAGACTATATAAAGGGGCTCTATCGTGTTTATGATCGTATTCGTAAGAAATATCCAGAAGTGATGATTCAGTTATGTGCCTCTGGTGGCGGCAGGGTTGAATATGGTGCTTTAAGGTATCATCAGGATTTCTGGACAAGCGACAATACCGATGCATTTAGCAGGGCATTTATCCAATATGGCACAAATTTTATCTACCCAGCTATAGCTACAGGAGCGCATTTCTCTCATGTTCCTAATCGCCATACCAAAAGAATTATTCCTGCAAAATTTCGTATGGACATGGCAATGACAGGACGCCTGGGGTTTGAAATGAAGCTTTCTGATCTTACTAATGAAGAAACGGAGATGTTGAAAAAGTCAATTCGAGAGTATAAACAAATTAGAGATATCATCCAGTTTGGCGACTTGTATAGAATATCCTCACCATATAGCGAATCAGGCATCTATTCATTGATGTATGTATCCAAGGATAAAAAACGGGCAGTTTTCTATATGTTCTCACTAAAGTACAATGGCCCCATGTTTTATAATAATTTGAAATTGAGAGGTTTGGATGAAAGAAAGTCTTATACGGTTAAAGAACTGAATAATTCCTCTCCAATGTTCTGGGCAGAGGGGGAAACTATTTCAGGTGAGTTCCTTGTAAAAGCTGGCCTAAATCCAAATCTACAGAATGTTTATCAGAGCATGGTTTTATATTTAGAGTCTGTGAACTGACAAAAGATTTTGTAAAAGAGCTTTTCGCAGAGAAGAATTATAACTCAAATAACTATATAAATTACAATGGATAATCAGGTTTCTCATAGAACCCCTCATGCCCTGTTGCTCCAGTGTGCTCCGATTCCCATAGTCAGAATTGCATTCATAGGACTTGGGCATCGCGGCAAGCAGTCTTTGGAGAATTATATGCATCTTAACGGGGTCGATATTAGAGTAATATGCGATTTACATCAGGAAAATAGAGACGAAGCAAAGCAGACCTTAGAGGCTCACCATAAGGCGATACCTGATGAATATGGTTGTGCGGATGACTGGAAAGAGATATGTTTGCGTAACGATATTGATTTGGTATATATTTGCACGAACATCAAGATGCATGCCGAGATAGCTATTTATGCAATGGAGCATGGTAAACATGTTGCTTGTGAGGTGCCTATTGCAAACACAATAGAAGAGTGTTGGCGGGTCGTGGACACAGCAGAAAAGTGTAGGCGACATTGTATTATGCTTGAGAATTGTTGTTATGAAAGATTTGAGATGGCAGCCTTAAACCTTTGTTCAAAAGGAATTATCGGTGAAGTAACTCACGCAGAAGGTAGTTATATCCATGATTTACGGAAAATTAATTTTGCGAAGCGCCCTGATTATGTAGACCACTGGTTGACAACAGGTAATCCTTACCCCACTCACGGCTTAGGTCCCCTGTGTCAAGCCATGAATATCCACCGTGGAGATCGGCTGTCTTGGCTGGTTTCCGTTTCCAACGAGCAGTTTAATTATCCAGAAGTTGAGGGTCGAAACATAATCGATGAATGCCAATTAGGCAACATGAATACAACAATCATCAGAACCCTAAAGGGAAAAACAATTGTCGTCCAGCATGATATTTCCAGTCCTCGCCCTTATAACAGGCGATATCTGTTGAGCGGAACGAAAGGTTTTGTAGAGAAAGGTGAACAGGGGAGGATGGAATATTTTGTTGACTGTTGGGGGGAAATAAATGTGCAGGACGAGTTTTTTGCTAAGTATGAACACCCTTTTTACAGGTCTAATGGCGAATTGGCGCAACGGATTGGAGCTCATGAGGGAATGGATTTTATGATGGACTATCGTCTGATTCATTGCTTACAACAGGGTCTGCCTTTAGATATGGATGTTTATGATGCGGTAGAATGGTCGTCTTTGGTGGAATTGACGAGCCTTTCTATACAACGAGGAAATATTCCTGTGGAAATCCCCGACTTTACTCGTGGTGCATGGAATGTACTGCCTCGGCTCATGTTCGCCCCCTAAAAATATTAGCTAATTAAACAAAACAAATTTAATATCATTCAAATGAAAAGTCGATATATATTATTCCTCTTATGTCTATGCAGCTTCCCTTTGCAAACTTATTCGCAAAATAGAACTTCCATCTTAAAAAATGTTGCCATACAACATTTAGATCTTTCATTCGAGCTATATGATCGGTTACAGAAAACAATATGGAGAAATGCAGAATTAGGTTTCTTGGAAGTAAAGAGTTCCGAACTCCTACAGCAACATTTGAAAGAGAATGGCTTCAAAATTGAGTCTGGGGTGGCGGGTATTCCTACTGCCTTTGTCGCAACATACGGTTCTGGTGGTCCTGTTATTGGCATTTTGGCAGAATTCGATGCCTTGCCAGGCTTGTCTCAAGATACGGTGAGTTTTCGTAAACCATTGGTGGAGGGTGGTGGTGGACACGGTTGTGGACATAATGTGTTCGGCATCGGCTCTATGGCAGGAGCAATAGCAATCAAGCATTGGCTTGCCCAAACCAGATGTCAAGGAACAATCAAACTTTTTGGCACTCCGGCGGAAGAAGGAGGGGGCGGCAAGGTTTATATGGCTCGTGAAGGAGTATTTAATAATGTAGATGTAATGCTTGATTGGCATCCTGGTACCAATAATTTTGTTAATGTAGGTAGCGGCACCGCAGTATTAATGGTTGATTATACTTTTAAGGGGATTGCTGCCCATGCAGCCAATAATCCAGAAAAGGGGCGTTCTGCTCTGGATGCCGTGGAAGCGATGGACTTTATGGTAAACATGATGCGTGAACATGTTCTGCCATCTACACGCATTCATTATGTGATACAAGATGGTGGGGAAGCACCTAATGTGGTTCCTACCTCTGCCAAGGTTTCTTATTATATCCGAAGCCCTAGACGAGATGTCCTAAGAAGTATAGCAGAATGGGTAGACCAGGCTGCTGAAGGTGCTGCAAAAGGAACACAAACCCAAGTGAAAAAGGAAATTATCTGTGGCTTTTATGAGAAACTTGATAACAGAGCTCTTTCGAAAATAGTACAGAAAAATCTTGAAATTGTCGGCGGGGTAATCTATGATGCTCGTGAACAACATTTTGCCGAAGAAATTGCGAAGGTTTCTGGACAAGATCCAACTAATATCTGTCAAGTAAAAGAGGTGTTGCCGCTCGTTGAAGAAACTCTCTCTACATGGAGTGGTTCTACAGATGTCGGAGATGTGAGTTGGAATGTCCCCACGACTACTTTCCGCACATCGGTCTTTGTTCCTGGAACCTCGTTACATAGTTGGCAAAATGTAGCGGTCTGCGGTACAACGATTGGTACAAAGGCACTTCTCAATGCGGCTAAAGTGTTTTCGCTCACGGCAATAGACCTTTATTCCAACCCAAAGCTAATACAGAATATTCGAAACGAGTTTGAAAAGAAACGCGGCAAGAATTTCAAATATACTCCTCTCTTAGGCGACAGAGCTCCAGCTTTGGATTATCGCGTTGCCAGGAAATAGCATTTTCAAGGATTTGAAGGATTTTTATAAAACATTTAAAATATAGACGCAATGAATAGTTTGCTTTTAATTGGTGGTATTGGACTACAGGAAATACTATTGATAACTTTCGTAGTACTACTTTTGTTCGGTGGCAAGAAAATCCCTGAACTTATGAAAGGCATGGGTAAGGGCATTCGTTCTTTCAAGGATGGGCTGAACGATATGGAAAAGGGTTTAGAGGATTCTGATACAACTGAAGCCGATGGAACAGAAACCCATTGAGCTGACCTTTTGGGAGCATCTTGACGACCTGAGATCCGTCTTGATTCGGATTTTGGTTGCAACAGCAATATGTGGATTCGTGGCCTTCTTACTTAAAGATCAGATATTTGTGATTGTTCTTGCGCCCAAAGATGACGGATTTATTACCTATCAGTTACTTAATCATGTAAGCCGATTTGTGTCAGGAGCGGACCCAGCTCCCTTCTTGGTTAAGTTGGTTAATACGAACTTGACGGAACAGTTTATGGTGCATATTCAGATAGCAGTGTGGTTTGGGATCGTATGTGCTTTACCTTATATACTTTACCAGATATTCCTTTTTGTTTCTCCAGCTTTATATGGAAATGAACGGCGATATGCGTTGAAAATGATATCCTGTAGTTATATTATGTTCATGGTCGGGATATTGATTAGTTATTTCTTAATATTTCCGCTGACATTCCGTTTTTTAGGAACCTACCAAGTAAGCAACAAAGTTGAGAGCTTTATTTCTATTAAGTCTTATATAGACACGCTCTTGTTGTTAAGCTTTGCAATGGGTTTTGTTTTTGAAATGCCAATTCTTTCTTTGCTCTTAGCTCGTTTAGGAGTTGTTTCATCTGGTATTTTAAAGAAATACAGGAAAAAGGCAGCCGTGGTAATTTTGGTTATATCTGCCACTATTACACCAACCTCTGATGTTTTTACATTATTGCTGGTTGCACTTCCTATGTTTGTTTTATATGAAGTGAGTATTCTTGTTATCAGAGCTCCCGAGAACTATGAACAACCAGTCTTACATGTGCGTTAGCGCCGGCAAACATCGTAACTTAGATATACTGCGCGAGTTCGGGATAATTTTATTTATTTTACAACCTTCTCCCGTGGCGTGGACTTGCTATTCTCTCCTCTTGCCTTTGCAACATTCTTTGGTATGCGGGAAAGTCATTTTCAACATTCTGCACCTCCTGCCTCCCCTTGGTGTATTCGTTTTCGGTGAGGAATGGCCGGGAAAGCGTTATCAGCGTATCGGCTGCCTCCCGCCTGTCAGAACCCGTATCAAGAAACTCGTTGACGGCACAGGCTTGCTCGTATGTGAACCGTCTGGCAATCGGCTTTTTGGCAAAGTCGATGACGGCTTTCAGAGCCTTGCGACATACAGAGTCCAATAACTCTATAGCCTTCTGAAAAGCGGATATAAGATTGGCTATGATGCAATTCTTCTGCGAGAGAGCCGTCTCATACGATTTCTTATCGCTTTGCGACTTCTTCAGCAACCTGTTGTAACTTTGGATGAGTTTGTTGTATTCATCCAAACGCAACTCCGCAATCTGCCTTTCCCTTTCACAGGCCTTTTCAAGTTCAGCCGTCCGCTCTGCCACTCCTTGCGCTATCTTCTCGGACAGCAATGCCACCTGCTGTTTCATGGCCATGTTCTCCGCTTCCAACTGGGCGTACTTGCCTTTGCCTGCAAGATTGGCCAAACCCGACAGGATGGCGCTGCCGTTCTCCCGATTGGCTTTCGCCTGCTTCTCATGAATTTCCTTATCCAACTTTTCACAGGCGAGAGCTTTCTGCTCGTGTTCCTTTGCCAGCTTCTCCGCTTGTTTCTTGCTTTCCTCCAACTCACGTTTCTGTTTGGCCACGATATAATCATTCCGTTCAAGATGCTGCTTGTTGGTTTCGGACTTGGACACGCCTCGCTCCATGCCCAATGCTTCTGCTGCCAAATCCTGAAGTACACTGATGTCATCAGCGTCCAGTTTGTAGGATTTGCCTGTCTCGTGGTTCATCCAGTCCCAGATGACATGGGCGTGATAGTTAGACTTCCATGTGGATGTGTCATTCGGATCAAGACAATGCCCCTCGTCGCGATGGAGATGTATCTGTATGGCGGTGATACCGAAACGCTGCCGGCAAAGGTCGGCGAAATGACGCAGCTGTTCCATGGTGGTGTCTGCCTTGCACACCACGACGCCCTCACGCAAGGGAGTACAGCCGGCAATCTTGGTTACCTTGCCTGTCTTCTTGTTGATTCGCTCCCGTTCCTTGGTCTGCATAGCCCTGCCTGTCTTTTCCTTTACCATTCTGCTAATGGCATCATAATACTGCCGTAAGGTCATACCGCCTTGCAGTTCCGATGTCCACGATTGATTCTCTGGTATCAGGTCTTTCCTGATATAAAGTTTCTCTGCATTGATGTGGTCAAGATATGCCTTTGTCCGTTGATTGTGCGCCTCACTTTGCCCAATATTGCAGGGTTTGATGTGTACCGATGTCATTTGTGTCATAATAAAAGAGAATTAAATGATTGTTGGTTTTTCTTTTCATAGGGTTCTTAGGGAAACTCCCTAAGCGGAGAGTCCAGAGAGAGGGTCACGCTCTGGTCAGGGGCCTTGGGGGCAGATGCCCATGAGTGGAGGGTGCAGGGGGAGAGTCATCCCCGCCGGTTCTCCAAGGCTGGCCTTGGGCCCACAACTACGAAAGCGCAGCGGGTAGTTATAGTGGGCTATAACAAGGGCAGAGCCCTGTTCTTCCCCCCGAGTTCAAGGACTGCCACGACCTCTTATTGTATCGATAAGGTATCGGTTAATGTCCCGATGGACAAAGCCACAGTCCACCTTGAATTGTTTGCCAAACTTCTCCGACCAATAATCACTACTCATGTCGTCAGGGAAAAGAACCACTCGCTTGCCAGCCAGTTTACTCATCATTCCTTTGGTGAGATTGCAGCCCTCGCCAACCGCCAGCCAGTCAACGGACGGTTCCGCCAGCGTACCCAGCAAGGCCGTCTTTTCTTCTGTAACAATGGCGACAGGCTTGTTTGAAAGCAGATGCTCGCCAAAGAATACCTCATCATCCGTGTAATAGTCGAAGCAGTACCAGCTATAAAGATGCTTTACTAAGGGCTCTCTTTTTAGAACCGCCCCACTCACCGTATCAATGTACTGCACACTTCCTCCTACAATCTTGTTATTTCGGTTAATCCGAGGCAGCACCGTGCCATAGTGTCCGTTCACAAGTTTGGTGACGGCACCAAGATGAAATCCCATCACAAAGCGATCAATGGCCGACAACAGCCTGGAATCATAACCAGCCATCTTATCCAGATAATCCGTAAGGGAGGAATAATGGCATCCTATATCCTGTCTGGGTATCTCTATCAACATCCGATCATTGGGCGCGGCCTTGCTCGCCGACATTCCCTTCAAGTCCTGATTTTCCATGTCTGCCATGCGTTTTATGCAGTTTATGCACTTATGCATATTGCATAAACTGCATAAAGTGAATAATCAGCCTTTCAGAAGCCTTGACACCTTGCTCTGGGTGATACCGCATTCCTTGGCTATGTCCTGCTGCTTCATGCCCTGCGAGGACAAATCCCTGACCCTTGATTTCAGCTCCTCACGCCCGCTGGTAGATGTCGTTTCCAGATGGGCGGCCTCCGTGTCATAGCCACGAAAGGTAAAGCAAAGATTGCCGTCCTTGTTCTTGGCCCGCTCATACAGAGCCACATTGTCGGCATCGAGCACAACTTCGCCGTTGCGCCACTTGCACTGCTTCACATAGACCAGCGACTTGTCACGGCTTGACCGTCCCAGCCCCACGGCATCGTCTATCAGCTGATTGAGTTTTGCGGAGCCCTGTATGGCCGACAGGGAAAGAGGGACCGAACCGGAGAACATCTTGGGCACATGGTTGAGGACGACCAGCGTCCAGTTATACTTCCGTTTCAAGGCGTTCAGCGAGGCCATGAGCGAGCCCGCGTCAGAGCTTTTGTCGAGCGACTGGCTGAGGGCGGTAATGTTGTCGATGAACACCACTTCCGCAAGATTCGCCACGGCTGCTTTTTCTATTCCCTTCAATACATCATCAACGAGATTGTCCCTGTCCATCTCCGCACGGAAGAAGGTGGGAGGAAAGTTCGGAACCTCGTACCGCAGGGCCAGCTGACGCAGCGTCATTTCAAAGTCGGCATAGAGCACGCGCTTCCCCTGTGCGGCAATATCCCTTGCCACCTGCATGGCGAAGATGGTCTTGCCGATACCCGACTGTCCGAAGATGATGCAGAGATCACCTTCGAGGACAATGTTGGGATAGAGGACTACAAGAGGCGGCAACAATTTGGCCGCTTTCAGGCAGTCGTTCATGGCCGCCACATGAAAGCCACCGGCATCAACAGCTCCCTGTTCCTGCAACTGCTGAAAAGAGGAAAGGATATAATCCACCTCTGGCGGTTTGGAGATGTTCTTGCTAAGTTCTGCCATGGTCATACTACCTGCTTACAGAATCAGAAGAAAGTCCATTTGCTATCAGTGCGTCCACTTCCTGCTTGGAATACAGGTTGCGCCTTCCAATCTTATGGACATGGATGACGCCACGTTTCTCCATGCGCCACAATGTGGTATAGGTAATGTGCAGACGGGCGCACAGCTCGTCACGGGTGTAATACTCGGTGGATTCTACCGGGGTTGGCTCTTTCAGCAGATTCTTGCCCACCATTGTCTCCAATACTTCTGCAATGGCCTCCTTGAGGTCTTCCTTTTGCAGCATGATGAAATTTCCTTGCATGTTTCTTGGTTTTAAAAGTTTGCTGCAAAAGTATCATGGAATTACATGGCATTATGCCCATATAGGTATCACATGATGCCTATATGGGTATATGTGTATCCTTCCCAAATGGGATTGGTATGCTTGTATAGTAAGGAAAATGGATAAAAAAGCCCATGCAAGATTGGCTTACACGGGCTATGGGTTTCTTCTTTTAGCGGAATATAGATTCCACAATTTCATGGTCAATGGGCAGCTTACCCGTCTTGTTGGTATAGGTGTTCTTGTAATTGGCCAGCCCGGAAACACCGAACAAGGTTTCAAAAGGCTTCCAATATGTTTTCTTCTTGCCGTCCTGCTCCGCTTTGGATAGCTTCAAATGTTCACAGGCACAATCAGCGAAATAGGCCAACAGGGAGTTTGTCTTTTGCCAGTGATATTCATTATCACATAACCCCAACGAAATTGCCTTGTCAAGAATCTGTCTGGCAGCTTCCGTTTGAAGTTCGGCTGGGATTTGTTTAACTTTTCTTTCTGTTACTGCGCCATCTTCGTCATCTTCCGAAATTTCAATGCCAAAGAATTTGTCCCAATCATGCTGTGTCTTAATTCCATTTTGGACGCTGGTCTCAACCAATTGCTGCTGTAAATCGGAATAGGAGTTCTTCTCCAATCGTTCACGGGCTTCATCAGTCTTGACGATGATTTTTGAGACAGTCGTTTCGTACAGATTGCCATAAAATAGCCAGTACTTTAATGTATTCCTTATCCTGTTTGGACGAAGAAAATTCATGTTCCCCTCACTGAGCAGAAATACTATCGCTGTTACAATAGTATCACCAACTCTCGTGTAATTGTTGGAAAACAGAAAGGGGAAGTTCCTCTGGCTCACAATATGTTCCAGTTCCAATGATTTGGCAGTATAGGCATAGAGGTGCATCACCGCCTCAAGCGACTGCTTCTTCAGGTCATTGATGATGCGGTCTGCAGGTACCTTGTTGGCTTGGTACCATATCAGCAAATCTCCTTTATGTTCTGCTCCCATAATCAAGTTATAGTTTTAAGCTATCCTTATTCAACAGAAAATCGAGCAAGCCTATGGTTACGATTCCTTGTTCGTCCCGTTTAGGCTTAATATCATCTTTCACGACGATAATTTTCTTGAAGGAGTCATTGATAAATGAAAAAGAAGTCTTTTCCTGACGCTCCTTTTCAATGTTGGGCATGGCAAAAGCAGACTGAATATAGTACCTGTTGCTTCCCTCATTCACCACGAAATCAACCTCGTATTGCTTGCGGATGCTCTTCCCGTCAATTTTTCGCTTAACATCTACCATGCCGACATCTACATTATAACCTCTCGTTCGCAACTCATTATAGAGAACATTCTCCATAATATGATTTTCTTCTTGTTGACGGAAATTCAAAATGGAATTTCTTACCCCCAAATCACAAAAATAATATTTGGACAAGGAGCCAATGTATTTACGTCCCTTGATATCATAACGTTCTGCTTCTTCTATCAGAAAGGAGTCTTTTAGGTAGGAAATGTACTTTACTACTGTGGGATAGGACAAATCAACATTCTCTTTACTTTTAAAGGTATTGGTCAATTTGTTCGGATTGCAGGATGAACCTATAAAAGAAGACAGCATCTTTGCCAATTCCTGAAACTCATGTTCCTTAATTTCATGCCGTTCTTTTATATCCGTCAAGTATGTTTTGCGATAAACATTATATAGGTAGTCGCTTTTCTTCTTATCACCTACTAAGGTCAATACGTGAGGTAATCCACCGTAGGTATAATAGTCTTTCCATGCCCCTTGCTTATCCCCGCCTACGGCTGCATAATACTCATGGAAAGAGAATGGATACATGTGTATTTCATCGCTTCTATCCCGAAACTCTGTAACTATGTCATTAGAGAGGAAATGAGAATTGCTGCCTGTTACATAGACATCCACATTCTCAATATGCAACAAGCTGTTTAGAACATCCATAAACTCATCTACCATCTGTATTTCATCCATAAGTATAAAATACAACTGGTTATCCTTGACTTGCTGGCGAATATATGCCAACAAAACGTCAGGGTTTCTTAGCTTTTGATTGATGCGGTCATCCAAAGCAATAGAGATAATGTGATCAGCAGGTATGTTCTGTTTCATCAAATAATCACGAAAAAGAACTTGTAAAAGTGTGGACTTGCCACACCTTCGCATACCTGTGATTACTTTAATAAAACCATTTTCTCGTCCGTCAATCAACTGTTTCAAATAGACATCTCTGGGAATTGTTGTTCTCATATTTTAATTTTCTGCCCCATGGGGCACTTTTTTAATGGCAAAGATACATTATTTATTTTAAAACAAGACATACGATTTGAAAAAAGTGCCACCTGTGGCATATTTTTCAAATCAACTCGTTCGTTACAAAGATGCAAGCAATTCTTTTCTATCCTTTTCGCTCATATTCTTCAATAGTTCCAAGACCATTTGCTTATCAGTAGCTTTGTTTTGTCTTTCTTCGTTCAAAAGGTACCAATTATATTCCAACATCTTATCCAAAGGATAGGCACCAATATAGTTGGATGTTATATCTCCATTGCCACTGTGTCCCATACTATCACTAATATATTTGTATGGTACTAGACCAGAATTATTCAGATTGGTGGCGAAACTATGTCGAGCCCAAGTAGATGATGGTCGCTGTTCCATGCCAAGAAGTTCTGCAACCTTTGCCATGTGCTCACGAATATAGCGGTTATATCGTTGGATAACCCACACTTCTTGGTCTGGGGTTATCCATTCGCTCATAATCGGGAACACTCGCTTATCAAGTTTAGGCTCGTTGCCATACTTGTCTATTATCTTTTGCAGTTCTGGGGTAATAGGGAAGATTACCTCACTGGCACTCTCGTTTCTGTCTCTCGTCTTATGACGCAGGAAGCGGAGTTGCTTACCACGAGTGGCAAAATACCAACTGTCATAAGTAAGTCGCAAGGTGTCTGCCAAATTTTGCCCATCACCAAGATACATAAATAGGAACAGCCCTAAATCACGAAAGACAGCGTGTTTCTCTTTTGGAAAGAATAACTCCTTGCCTGTTTCGTCTTTGGCTTCGTCTCTTTCCCAAAAGTCATAAAGCATTTTCATGGTAGGAACATCAATGAACTCATGCTTGCGACTACACACCTTATTGTAGCCCGTGTCTTTGAACATTTCTTTGGTACTTCCTTTAATCAAGCCACGGTCAATGCAGATATTTACAATGGTGCGGAATGTACGCAATGATATTCCAATGGATGTTGTGCTAAGACTATTCTTCTTCATTACTTTTACCCAATCCAGAATAAAGTTATGACTTATATCACTTAAAGCCACATCTTTTCCCATATCTCGTACAAACCTCTTTAATATATCCTCACTGCACCGAGCTGTTCCTGCCTTGCCCTCATCACGCTTTGACGCAATAAAAGATTCCCAGATTGAGTAAATGGAACTATCATCTTCCCTCCTCCCTTGGTGTATCTGTTTTACCTTTTGTAAACTGAATGTGTTTTCTTCAATTAGATGGTTCACGATTAAAGCAACTTTATCCATCTGCGCCTTCAACTCTTTACGCTCTATTGCCCTTTTGTTACGGGCTTGCTTCTCACATTCACAAAGATTCATCCAATCTTCTTTTGTGAATTTCTTGCCTATACGCAGATAAATACTTTTCCCGCCATAGGCAACACGAACGGCAACAGGGAACATATCACCATCTATAGAACGCCTTGTGTCCAAAGTCAGTGTACCATAGACTTGCCCATTAGAGGAATTAAACTTATCGAGGCTCGTGTCACCTCTACTCGTGTAACCTCTACTTTCATTTTTCGTCTTTTGCGTGAAATTCACTGTCTTCATAAATGCAATAAATCCTTTATTTACTAGTATTTCAGAAAGAAAAGCGTGAAATTCACGTGAAATTCAAATCTGAAAACTGCTGCAAATTTACGATATTTCTTGGAATATACAAATAATATAACTCATTTATTTTCAAGCATTTGTAATTATTTGTAATTTTATGGAATATATACCAAATAGCCTCATAATCTGGAGGTCCCAGGTTCAAGCCCTGGCTGGTCCAC